>NZ_RHOJ01000015.1 GCF_003946485.1 Lacticaseibacillus jixianensis
GACCGAACTATCCAGAAATATTCTGGTAGAACGGTCGGCCTTTTTTTGCAGCTTCGATTTATGTCTCAGCCACTTGCTAGTCCTCGTCTGGCACGAAGACAATCGGGCGTTGATGCTGCTTACCCAGGATGATGGCGACGTCATGGTAGGAAAGCGTCATGGTCTCCCCGCCAGGGTGGACGATGTACTCATCGCGCAGCAGGTAGAGCCCGCCGAACGTGAAGACGAACAGCAGCGGCACCATGTCCAGCGTCGGGTAGTACAGGTGCATCGCAATCAAGGCGACGGTGGCCGCAATGAGCAGGGCGAGGTACTTGCCCTGCTTGCGTTCGATCGTGGGGCGCCCGCCGTGCTCAGCCATGAGGGCGTTCAAGCGCGGCTCGCGAAACAGCCGGCCGTCTGCGCTATGAAAATGTGCTGCCACCATGCATTCCTCCATTCACTCGACACTCACTTTGCCACTTGGCTAATAAGACCCCAGCAAGCTCGCCGCCTGGGTTTTGGCGGTGGCGCTTAAGGATTGGTACTCCTGGTACGCCTTGACGTAATCGCCGGCCGCGATCGCCTGGCGCAGCGGTGTCAGCTCAGGGCTGGCGAACACTGCCGAGGCGGCCACGTTGGCCTGAGCAGCTGGCACGCCGGCCTTGGTCTGCAGGAGGCCGGCCAGCTTGCTTTGGTCCCCGGCGGCCTGGATGATGCTTTTCATCGGGGTGTTTTGCAACGTGGTTGCCGCTTGGTCGATGGCGGCATCCACGGTCGGATTGCCGGTCTTGCGGGCCTGGATCTGCTTGACCACCGCGGACTTGACCGCGGTGTCGGCCGGCGTGTCGTTGCCGGTGGTGCTGCGGTAGGTGTTGTTCAGCGGGGTGAAGAATACCACCAGCAGAACGCCCAGCAGGACGATCAGCCCCAGCAGGAGGGCCAGCACCCGCGGCCAGCGGCGTTTGCGGGCCTTTTTCATTGTTCTCTGATGACGCCGGTTTGCTTTACGCATTCGATCACTGCTATATAAAATGTGGAAGAATGTCTAATGACACTAGTAAAGGATTATATTTTTCCTTTCCTAATTTTACATTCATTATTTTATTTGGTCCCGTCAACACCAGTATTCTTACGTCGGTATGCACCTCGCAACATTGACTGGCTCTTGAACCTTCAGGACATAGCCTGCCCCTGAGCGTATTGAATCAAATTCTGGACGGCATTCTCGTCGCGCTCAAGTTGAGCGCCACAGCCGTAACAATGAAACTCGTGATGTTTGGTGCCGTGAAGGGCGTTACCAGCTAAGGTCAGCTTGTCATCGCCGGCCTTCACCAATCCGCACCGACTGCATCGCTGTGTGCTCGGATAGAACCGATCGACCATCACTAACTGACGTCCGTACCATTGCGTCTTGTAATTCATCAGCACTTTGAAGCGACCGAACAACGAGCGGTGTAAGTTCTTCGCTAGTCGTTTATTCATCTTCATATGCAAGGCATCCAAGTCTTCAATGGCAATCGTGCCGTTGGCCTTCACCAGCATGGTCGTCAGCTTCTGCATGAAGTCACTTTGAATCCTCGTCACTTTCTGGTAGGTCCGCTGCAACTTGGTTTTCGTTGCGCGGTAATTGTTAGAACGGAAGTGATTTGGATTTGTCTGACGCTTGCGGGCAAGCCGGCGCTGATACAGCGATACCCGATGATACAAACTGGTGAGTTGCTCGGTCAAGACGCGAATGGCTGACATGGCCGCACCGTTGTTATAAACGAATTTACCAATGTTGGCATCAACGCCACAAATCCGTTCATTTTCAGGCAACGGTTCTGGTTTGGTCTCCTCCATGCTTAGACAAGCGTAGTAACCATCCGCCTCTTTAACGATCGCAGTCAGTTTAATCACGCCTTGCCAGCGCGGCGCCTCGGCCAAGCGAATGTCATACCACCGATCATGATAGTTCTGCGGCTTATCCAGCCGCAGCTTACCATTCACGATGGTCGCCCTGTCCGTTTTGAAGGCTTGGCGATTGCGCTTCTTCGACTTGAACCGCGGCTTGCGATGGTCCGGCATCGTGGGGTTAAAGAAATTCTCCCACGCCTGGGCTAGGTCATGCACGGCCAGTTGCAAGATCCGTGCTGAACGGGCATATTGCCAGTCCGCCTTGTTGGCGACCAATTCGTCACGGACCTTTCGTTCGTTGGGCCGTGCCGTCTTATCCGCCAGCACCACTGACGCGTCATACATCTCATTCCACGTGGCAAGGGCTTGATTGTAACAATAGCGGCGGTAATCGCATGCCTGCGCTAGTGCCCGGCGCATGGTCGCATTCGGGTAACAACGAATCTTGTGCGTTCTCAACATGCTTTCACCTCCATTTCACCGATGAAAATCATAGCAAATGAAGATGAAAGCGCATTGTCAAGACAAGATGAAAGACGTCATCCCGTCTCCATGCATCAGTCAGTAATTTTTCACGAGTTTATCATCTTGTCGCACTAGTCATTCTGCCTTCCACTTGATTACTGCAGGTTGACAAAGTACGACAAATGAACACATTGTAGGACATTATTGGTTACTGTTAAGTGCCTCCTTATGTGTTTACCATTATAGAATGTGTTTACCATTATAGAGCGTTCACGCCGCGCTATTGGTCATTACGATTGCATTTAGTACAAAGTTAGTAGGTTCGGCATTTTGAATGGGCGCTATTAGGTACTCACTAACAATAGCAAGCATGGACCAAAAGTGTGATATTTTTGTGGTGATTTGGCTAAAGGGCTTAGCCAGCACCATCGCCATGTTCTAAATCCCAATGACAAACAGTGGCTTTGTCCGATTGACATTTGCCCAAATAATCGTACGTTTAACATGTAAACGATTACAAGTCCGGCGTTAAACTACCGGATTTGTCTAGTTGGGGTGAGTATTCTTTTTGAAGAAGTTTTTACTTACGGTGACTCGTAAAAATAAGGAGGGCGGGAAGGCCCTGAAATGGATCAGGGTTTTCGGCATCGGATAATGAAGAGAAAGAAAATCATCAAGAGCGTCATTCAGTTTGGAATTACCCTGCTTCTCGGCATCGCCATTGGTGTTTTGGCCGTACATTTTTGGCCACAGAGCACTAAAATTCCGAGCGAAGGGATTGTAGTAGTTGGCCCCACGCGCGCCAAAACGTTGCGTTACTCTGGACCTGACGGTAGCGCGACCTTTCCTAATCCAAGCCGCTCGCTTTGCGTGATCGTTCGCCACCGTGACTTCATCGCCGCGTATCGATTAGTTGACAATCGTCAGCAATAGATAGCTGTTGCTGAGTCCAAGTTGTCTGCCTGATTCCACGGCGGAGCGACAGCCTTGGTTTTAGAGATCGCTCGTGGGTCCGTACTGTTAAAGTCGGGGGCTGTGTCAATTAGTGCTGATTAATCATCTTGCTGGAGGGCCCTCGTTTTTGAGAGGGTCTTTTACTATTTTGTGGCTGGTGAATTATCCCTTGTTTTGTAAGCATGCGTCGATCGATCGTAAGCGCCTATGTTGCCGTCGTGCTTAGTGGTCGGAGTATAACGCCTTAAACTATTGGCTCACGCACTGCCCCGCGCCAGAGAAATCTAGAATCTCTGGCGTGATTGATTTGTAGCCGTTATTTGGTAAGATTCTCTGATTTTTCTTTGGTCGCGATGTGAACGACCCGCGAGAACCGCAGATACGCGATGAAGTGGAAGACCACGCCGGCGACCAGCAGGACCCCTGCGACCAGGTTCGAGAAGCTGGTCGCGATCATGGACAGCAGGTAGATGCTGACGCTGCGGGCCGGATCCAGGCGAATCCGCTCGTAGTGGCTGGTGATGCCGCTGCGCTCGATGGTCTGCAGCTCCGGATGATGCTCCAGGTAGCGGTACAGCAGCAGGAAGGAGAAGGAGATCAAGAGCGCCACGCCGTCGTACACGATGAAGGCCAGGCGAATGTCACCCTTGTTGCCGTCCAGCAGGGCTTCGATCAGCAGCACCATCGCGTAGTTGACCAGCGTGACGGTGAACAGCACGAACAAGTTGAGCACGTTCAAGGTGCGGTTGGTGCGCTTGACGTACTGGAAGTAGTCGTGGTGAAACAGCCAGTTGGTGCCCACGTAGAAGTAGGAGAGCACGTACATCAAAAATAACGGCGCCTGGTGGCTGACCAGCTGGGAAAGCGACCCCGGCTTAATGGTTTCCGGTTGAAACTCCAAGATCAGGATGGTCAGCAGGATGGCAAACACGCCATCGCTGAGCGCGTCGATCCGTGATTTACTCATTGCGGGTCACCTCGAGAAAAATTTGCTCGGCCAACGCGGTGGTCGAAGGGGCCGTGAGCACCTGGTCTTGCGGCAGCCAGTCCTGGTGTCGCCACCAGCGGCGCAGCCGGTCAGGGCCGAACGGCTGGGGCTTTGCGGCGTCCCTGGCCACCGTCTCTTCAAACGCCAGGTCCAGGTAGTAGCTGAACGCGCGCGGGGCGAACGTCGCCTGCACGCGGGCCAGCATGGCGCCGTACACGTCCCGGCGCAGGATGCCCTCAACGATTGTGTAGTGGTAGTGGGCCTTGCCGAACGCGGCCAGCGTCGCGATCAGGGGGACCGCAGGCGTGTCTTCGTGGTCCTGGCGTGCAGCAGGTCGCGCCGGAGCATGTCCTGATGCAGGACTAGCGTCTGGGCCTGGGGCAGCCGGGCGGCCAGCTTGTTTGCTAGGGTGGTTTTGCCGCTGGCGGAATTGCCGCGCAGCAGAATGAGGGTCGCGGTCATCTTGCCACCTCCTTTGGTGCTAGTATGCCGCAATCTGGCCAAAAAAACACCCGCCAGTCGTTGGCGGGTGCGAATCAAGTCAATTTTACAGATTCTTGTCCATGTTGAAGGTCAGCTTGGAAAGCTCCATGCCTTGCATCAGCATGCTGGCGATCTGACGCTTGGCCTCGGCCTTGACCGCGGCGACCAGCTTGTAGTTGGCCTGGGTCAGCGCGTCGGTCAGCGCCTGGCCGGCCAAATCCTTGGTGGCGGCGTCGGTTTCCGCAATGTGGATCCGGTACAGGCGGTACTGCTCGGTCAGGTAGTCGCGGTTTTGCTGGATGAACTTGCTGTAGTGGCTTTCCACCAGCATCCCCAAGCTGCGGTGGAGCCAGTAGGCAGAGTCCTGATCCAGGTCCAGCGTCATCGGCGTCTGTGAGTACGACGGGTCGGTGTCGTCGGCGTTGCAGTAGAACGGGACATACGGGCTGTATGTCGGCATGCCGATGTTCAGCCACATGATCGCCGCGTGGCCGAAGTCGACGTCGTTTCTCAGCTGCAAAATGTGGGAGTTCTGAGTGCGGTTGAGGCCGATTGGGCGGTAACGCAGGCGGTCGGCGTCGGTCGAATCCTTCGCGAACGGGTCAAACGGCGTCTCGTTGTAGTGAGAGCCCAGGATCTGCGCGATGTCCTCGCGGGTGATCTTGTGGCTGGTCCGCATGATGAACGGCAGCTCGCCGGATTCCGGCGTCTCGCTGACTTCCGGGTTCAGGATGTGGTGGGCGTACCAGACGCGCGGCGTGTTGTAGTGGCGGTCTTTTTCGTTGAACGTCCCGAAGATGTGGCGGAAGTTCCAGCCTTCCTTGTCCGGGTTCAGGTGGTGCTGCGCGACGAATTCCTGGATGCCGGGGCTCCAGATGAAGTTGTCGCTGTCCGTGAAGTCGACCTGCTGAATGGCGACCTCGTTGGCGGCCACGGCGTACGCGTCGTCGGGGATGCGCTGAGCGACCCAGTGGTGTCCGGTGACGATCTCCATGTACCAGACGTTGTCCTTATCGGAAAACAGGACGGAGTTGCCGGCCGGTGAGCCGTACTGCTTGATCAGCTGACCGAGGTACTCAACGGCGTGGCGGGCGCTTTCGACAAACGGCAGGGTCATGTTAACGATGAGGTCCTCATCCAGGCCGTCCTTGACCAGCGGATCGAAGGCCAAGGCGCGCTCGTTGCCGTACGTCGATTCGGTGGCGGACATCGCGACGTTCTTCTCGTTGATGCCCGATTCCTCGTAGTCGCCGCCGTGTTCGGTGTCGACGTTTGGCACCGCGTTGTACCGGTAGCCGTTTTCCGGCAGATCGGCTTCAAAGCCGTTGAGCGGGGACTTGACGTGCAGCCCCTTTTGCCCAGACCAGGCCGGGTGCATGTAGAAGCGGTGCGGCGCAAGCACGTGGAACGTGTCGTCGTTGCGGGAGATCATGGTGCTGCCGTCGATGCTGGCTTTTTTCCCCACCAGAATGGACGTGCAGGCAGATTCGATTTTCATTCTTACCCCTCATTTCCAAAGACTGTACAATCAGTGTACGCCATTCTGCCGGGCTTTGCAGTAAGGCGCGGCGGCAAACTGCGCCCGGCAAAAATATTTACCGGAATCAATTGACAGGCGGGGCAATTTTTCGTAAGATATTACTCGTTGTTAAGTTATTGGGTAGTAGCGAAGTGGTAACGCAGTGGACTCTGAATCCATAATCATAGGTTCGATCCCTATCTACCCAATCAGATAATAAAGGCCGTACTTCACAAGCGCGTTCAGCCCTTGTGAGGCGCGGCTTTTCTAGTTTTTTGGATAACTGTGGGCAGTCGGCAACTCGCGGAATGGCCTGCCAAACGGGGTCGAACTAATTACCACGCCCTAAAATTGAGCTGTGCAGGGCTGGCGTACCTAGGGGACGGGTACGCCGCAGGTCAGCCTGTTTGCTTGGCGCGAGTGACAAAGTGACGGGTGTGAGCAGTGAACTAGCGCCCAGTTAAGGCGCAAATGGCCGCCGGACCATCTTCTTTGCGGGTTTTTGGCGTGAACAGTTGACAAGCCCCGCTGCGTTTTCTAAACTAGTACTCGTGCCTGAGATTATTGGGTAGTAGCGAAGTGGTAACGCAGTGGACTCTGAATCCATAATCATAGGTTCGATCCCTATCTACCCAATCAGATATAAAAGCCGGCCTTCACAAGCGCCTTGTGAAGACCGGCTTTTTTTCGGGACTTTGGCCCGGCCGGCGCTTTGCCCCCGGGCCAGCCCCGAGATCCGCCTTGCCGTGAGCGCCGCGGCGCTATTAGGGGTGGCAAGCCGATCGAGAAAGCCTATACTGGAAAATGTATTTTTTCTGGAAGGGATCGAACATGTTGAAAGGCAAACGGATTCTCCAAGTGCTGAGCGTCGGCGTGGTGGCCCTCGCCCTGGCCGGCTGCGGCCACAAGCAGGCGGCACCCAAGCTGCGGCCCAACAATCCATACACCGACAGCGAGTTTTCGCTGGGCACCATCTGCAAGGTCACGGTTTACGACAGCGGCAAGAAGCGTGCCGTGGCCGACGGGCTCAAGACGATCCGCCACATCGACAGCGAGGCGACCTTGACCCGCGGCGGGTCGGTGCTCGACGCGATCAACGCCAACGCCGGGATCAAGCCGGTCCGCGTGCCGAAGGACTTCTGGCCGCTGCTCAAAAAGGCGCAGTACTTCTCGGAAAACTCTAACGGCAGCTTCGACATGGCCATCGGGGCGGTGACGAACCTGTGGAAGATCGGCTTGCCCGGTGCCCGCGTCCCCAAGCCCGCCGAGATCACCAAGGCCCTGCCACTGGTGAACTGGCGCGACGTGCAGTTCAACGCCCAAAAGCGCACCGTCTACCTGACCAAAAAGGGGATGCGGCTAGATTTTGGCGGCATCGCCAAGGGCTGGGTCGCCGATCAGGTGCGCAACACGCTCAAGCATGACGGCGTGACCACGGCTATCATCGACCTGGGCGGCAATGTCATCGTCATGGGCCACTCGCCCAAGGCCCCGGGCCGCAAGTGGACGGTGGGCATTCAGGATCCCAAGGCCAGTCGCGGCACGCCGCTGGGCACCATCCACGCGGCGAACATGTCGGTCGTCACGGCCGGGACCTATGAGCAGTACCTGATGTCGCACGGTCACAAGTACATCTACCTGTTCGACGCCAAGACGGGTTACCCGTACGAGAACAACTTGGCCTCGGTGACCATCGTGTCCAAGGAAAGCGTCGACGGGGATGCGCTGTCCAACGCGGCCTTTGATAAGGGCCTGCAGGGCGGGCTCGCCTACATGAACCACAAGCGCAGCCAGAACATCGAGGCGATTTTCGTCACCAACGACAACAAGGTCTACATCACCAACGGTCTGAAGGCTGACTTTAAGCTGCTCGGTGGCACCAAGTACCGCGCCGGCAACTTCAAGGCGTAGGGCGGCGCAACCTTGGCAGTGTGACCACAAAAAACAGGATGAGCCATCATTGCCCTAGTCGCGTTTCACAAAGCAACGCCCAGACACGCAAACGCCCCTGCACCGCGATTCGAAATGCGCGAATCGTGATGCAGGGACGCTTGCGTTTTGGGCAAAAACCGCTTTGTGGCTCAGCCTCCTGCTATAGGGCGAGGTGAATGGCCAACACGCCGTTCGCCTGTTCCTGGGCCGGGGTGTAGTGCTGGTACGTGTCTTTGGTCATTTTGGCGACCGAGTCATGCGCCGCGGCGCCGACCTGCAGGCCGGGGTAGGCGGTGTACAGCGCCGCGAAGCTCGGAAAATGGTCGATGGCCGCGACCGCCACCCGCAGCCGGCTGCCGTCTTCCAGGTCGTTAAACGTGATGTGATTGCCCGGGCGAAGGGCGCGGCGTTTGGCGTCGTTGAGGCGCACTTCGATCGTCTTCGTCCCGGCTTGGATCAGCTTAAACTGGTCATGAGTAATTGCCATGTCCATGAGGCCACCTCCGTTTACTTGCAGTATACGCCGGCCGCAGACAAACGCCAGCCAGACGTGCTAAACTATGAGCATCAACGAGGGGGAATCGTCATGTCCGATCCACAGCAATCAAAGCACTTATTCCAGCAGATGATCGATCAAGTCATTGCCTTGGTCCTGCTGATCGTCGTGTGGCTGAACCGCGCCGCCTTGGGGCCGACCTGGACGAAGACGCTGATCATCGTGGCGCTGGTGATCTCGCTGGCCGATTACGCGATCCTGGGGCGCAAGGCCCGGCGTAAAAAATAATCGTCATGACTGCCAAATTGGGCAGTCATGACGATTATTTGCGCAGGTGCCAGATGAACAGCGCGTAGCCGAGGCACCCCAGGCCGTAGATGATGGTCGCGAGGGCCGCAAACAGCAGCCAAGGCCAGTTGAAGGCCGCCCGCATCGCCCAGAGCAGGGCGGCGAGGATCGCGGCCTGCACCGCGCGCATTTCCAGTTCGGCGAGCTGCTTATTCAAAGGACACCTCGACGTACAGGAAGTTGGCGTCGGTGACGTGGCTGAAGGTCAGCCACAGCTCGGTCGGCTCCGGGGGGTCGTCCGGGTCGATCACCTCGCCCAGCCAGCGCACGAGGCGCCGGTGATGGGAGATGAAGGAATCGGCCAGCTTGAACGCGTTCAGCCGATTTTCAGGAAACCACTCGTGCAGGCCGGGAAAAATCAACGTGTCCTTGAGGCGAAAGCTGATCGTATTTTGGTAGCCGCGGCGGATCACAGTGGTCTGCTGCGGATGGTCCTTAATGTATGTGAGCACTTGCGTTGCCAGGTCCAAATCAGCCACCTCCGTCTTGGGTCCGAGTAGAATTACTGCGGAATATGATACCATGGAACCAAGGGAAAGTATAGATTGGAGGCCTTGCGATGACAGTGCGGTTGTACTTAGTTCGCCACGGCGAAACCGAAATGAACCGGGCCCAGAAGCTCCAGGGGGTCACGGACGCTCCGCTGACGGCCAAGGGCCAAGAGGCGGCCGAGAAACTCGGCGCGCTGCTGGCCCCGATCCACTTCGATGCCGCCTACAGCTCGGATCGAAAGCGGGCCATCACCACGGCCCAGGCGATCCTGGCCGTGCATCCGGACGCCCCGCGCCTGCAGGAGAAGGCCGGGCTGCGCGAGTATTATTTTGGCGGCAATGAAGGGATGAAGAATACCGCCTTGATGCGCAAAACCACCCAGCGCTTCGGGCTGCGCGCCTTTGCCAAGATGTGGCTGGACGCACCGCAGTTTCGCACCCTGGTCCGCAACTTCCACGCCATGGACGACACGGGCCAGGCCGAGACCCTTGAAGAGCTGACTGGCCGGGTGCGGCGGGTGTTCACCACCATTGTGGCGGCCAACCAGCCGGACGCCGACGTGCTGGTCGTGGCGCACGGCATCAGCCTGAGCGCCTTGATCTACCAGCTGGCACCGCAAACCCTGCCGGTGACGATGCTGAAAAACACGAGCGTCACCCGGGTCGATGTGACCGGCAGCGACTGGCAGGTACGCGGGGTGGATCTGACTGCCACCAAGGACATTCTGGCCTTGGCCGGCAAGGCGCCAAAAGCGCCGGTGCACGATCAGAAGTAAAGCGGTCTGGGTCATCGAGCGGCGATGGCCCAGCCCTTTTTTTACGCAAAAATTTTCTGAAACGGGGTGGAAAACGGGTTGTTTTTCAGGTCAATGCGCGTATAATGACATCTTGTCACATGACGATATGTCATCTTGCACGAAAGGAGCACGTATGCCAAAACCAACCTTCTTCCGCCTGGCGGAAGCCAAGCGGGCCCGCCTGATCAAGGCCGCTTATGATGAGTTCTCGCGCGCACCGTTTCCGGATGCCAGCATTTCGAACATCATTAAGGATGCTGGGATCCCGCGCGGTAGTTTTTATCAGTACTTCGACGATAAAAGCGACATCTTCTTCTATTTACTAGACCGCACCCGCTCGCAGACCGAAGCACTGTTTGAGCAGGCCATGACCGCGCATGACGGGGACCTCTTCGGCATGATGGGCGACTTTTTTGACGCGGCGATCGATAAGCTGCTAGTGGGCACACACCGGGAATTCTATGCCAACGTCTTTTTGTACATGGACTTCCACCACGCGGCGCATTTCTCAAGCAAAGCCGCTAAAAGCCAGGAGCCGCACCATAAGAAGGCCTTTCTGTCATACACGCTGGAGCACGTCGACCGCTCGCGGCTGCGGGCCCAGTCTGACGAGGAAGTCAGCATGCTGTTTCGGCAGGTGATGTGGGTATTCATGCAGTCGATCGGCTATTATTACAGCCGGCTCAAGGCCGGGGAGAACGTCTCGCCGGCAAGTTTGAAAGCGCGCATGGCCAAAATGCTCAACTGGCTTGAGTACGGGGCTGTGGACGCGAAGGAGGAAAGCCATGATTAAATTAGCCAAAGGGCGGGTCTCGCTGCCCCAGATCCTGGGGGCCGTGCTGTTCATGATCGTCCAGGTCATCACCAGCCTTTATTTACCCAACCTGACCGCCGACATCGTGAACAACGGGGTCGCCACCGGGAACATCAACTACATCTGGCAGGAGGGCTTCAAGATGATCGCGTTTGCGGTCATCAGTGCCGTTGCTGCGGTCGGCAACGTCTTCTTGGCGGCGCGCGTGTCCCAAAAGCTGGGCCAGCGCATCCGCAGCGACGTGTACCGGAAGGTCATCAATTACTCGCACGATGAAATGGACCAGATCGGCACCAGCAGTTTGATCACCCGGACCACCAACGACGTCACGCAGATCCAAAACGTCTGGGTCATGATCCTGCGTATGATGATCATGGCGCCGATCATGCTGATCGGGGCAAGCTTTCTGGCTTACCAGAAGAACCACACGCTGACGCTGATCTTTCTGGTCGTGCTGCCCATCATGGCGATCTTCATTGGGATCGTCATGAAGTTTGCGGTGCCGCTGTTTCGCGGCATGCAGCAAAAAACCGATAACATCAACCTGGTCTTTCGTGAAGGCCTGACCGGGGTCCGGGTCATCCGGGCGTTCCGGCAGGATAAATTTGAGCAGGAGCGCTTCGAAGGGGTCAACCAGGACTACACCAACAATGCGGTCAAGGTTTTCTCCATCATGGCGATGATGATGCCAGTCATGACGCTGATCATGTCTGGGACCAACATCGCGATCGACTGGTGGGGCGGTCATTTGATCGCCGCCCAAGCGATGGAAACCGGGAACTTGATCGCGTTCATCACTTACGCCATGCAGATCCTCATGAGCTTCATGATGCTGTCGATGATCTTCGTCTTCATTCCCCGGGCGCAGGCTTCGGCCGTCCGGATCAACGAAGTGCTGGATCAGACCACGACCATCAAGACGCCCGCTAAGCCGCGGCCGATCGCCGGCACCACGCCGCAGCTGCAGTTTGACCACGTGCAGTTCCGTTACCACGGCGCCGAAGAGCCCGCATTGCAAGGGGTCGATTTTGACATGACGGCCGGGCAGACCCTGGCCATCATCGGCGGCACCGGGTCCGGTAAAAGTACGCTGGTCAACCTGATCCCGCGGTTCTACGACGTGGAGGAAGGAGCGGTCAAGGTCAACGGCCTGAACGTGAAGGACGTTGACCTCGATGAACTGCACCGCCAGATCGCGTTTGTGCCGCAGAAGGCGAACCTGTTTGCTGGGACGGTGCGCTCGAACATGCAGTACGGCAACGATGACGCCACGGACGACGAGATCTGGCACGCGCTGGAGATCGCCCAGGCCAAGGACTTCATCGCGGCCAATCCGGAAGGGCTGGACTACCGGGTCGAGCAAGGCGGGGACAACTTCTCCGGCGGCCAAAAGCAGCGGCTGGCCATCGCCCGCGCGCTGATCAAGGACGCCGCGGTTTACGTGTTCGATGATTCGTTCTCCGCGCTGGACTTTAAGACCGACGCCGAACTGCGCCAGGCCCTGAAGGACGACGAGAAGATCTCGCAGCGTGTGGTCGTCATTGTCGGCCAGCGTGTGTCGACGGTTGCGGACGCGGATACCATCATCGTGCTGGATAATGGCGTGATGGTCGGCCGCGGCAAGCACGCCGAGCTGAAGGCCAACAACGAGACGTACCGGGAAATCGTCAATTCACAAATTCGCGAAGGGGATGAAAAATAATGGCTGAATCGAAAAGCACTACGACGCCGCGGCCAGCCGGTGGCCACGGGCCAGGCGCCCGCGGCGGCCTCGTCGAAAAGCCCAAGAACTTCTGGGGCACGACCTTCCGCCTATTTGGCTACATGAAGTCGCGCCTGGTGGGCATTGCCATCGTCGTCGCCTTTGCCATCGCCTCCACGATTTTTCAGATCCGCACCCCGAAGATCTTAGGGGAAGCGACCACGGAAATCTTTAAGGGCTACATGAAGGGCGTCGCGCAGCAAAAAGCCGGCATCCCGATGAGCCAGTTCCCGATCAATTTTGACAAGATCAAGGACATCATGATCCTCGTCATCTTCATGTACCTGGCTTCGGCGGCGTTCTCGTTCATGCAGCAGTTCATCATGACCCGGATCTCCCAGCGCACCGTGTACGACCTGCGCAAGGAGCTCAAGGCCAAGATGCAGCGGCTGCCGATCAACTACTACGACACCCACAGCAACGGCGATATCATGTCCCGAGCGATCAACGACATGGACAACATCGCCTCGACCCTGCAGCAGAGTCTGACGCAGCTGGTCACCAGTACCTTCACCTTCATTGGCACGCTGTGGATGATGCTGACGATCTCCTGGAAGCTGACGCTGATCGCACTGGTCACCATTCCGCTGAGCCTGGTGATCGTCGGCATCGTGGCGCCGCGCTCGCAGAAGTACTTTGCAGGCCAGCAGAAGGCCCTGGGGCTGCTCAACAACTATGTTGAAGAGAATTACGCCGGGCAGGTCATCGTCAAGTCCTTTAACCGCGAAGAAGACGCGATGACGGCGTTTGAAGTCGAGAACCAGGCGTTTTATGACTCCGCGTGGAAGGCGCAGTTCGTCTCCGGCATCATCATGCCGCTGATGACCTTCCTGAATAACTTGGGGTACGTGTTCGTCGCCATCTTCGGGGGGATCGCTGTCTCAAACGGGACGGTCACCCTGGGGAACGTGCAGGCCTTTCTGCAGTACACCCAGCAGTTCTCCCAGCCGATCTCGCAGCTGGCCAACTTGGCCAACACGATTCAAAACACCATCGCGTCCGCCGAGCGGGTCTTCGAGGTGCTTGACGAGCCCGAGATGGAAGACATTGAATCCGGCGTCACCCCGATCGAAGGCGACAAGCACCCGCTGGTCATGGATCACGTTCAGTTCGGCTACCAGGGCAGTCCGCTGCTCATGAAGGACTACAACCTGACCGTTGAGCCGGGGCAGATGATCGCCATCGTCGGGCCGACCGGGGCCGGGAAGACCACGGTCATCAACATGCTGGAGCGCTTCTACGACGTTTCCGGCGGCTCGATCCGCATGTGGGGCAAAGACATTCGCGACATGAGCCGCGAGGACGTGCGCAGCCACTACGCGATGGTGCTGCAGGACACCTGGCTGTTCACCGGCACGATTTGGGATAACCTGAAGTACGGCCGCGAAGACGCGACCGACGAGCAGATCCTGAACGCGGCCAAGGCGGCCCACGTGGATAATTTTGTCCGCCAGCTGCCGAAGGGCTACGACACCGTGCTGAACGAATCGGCCTCCAACATTTCCCAGGGCCAGCGGCAGCTGATCACGATCGCCCGCGCCTTTGTGGCCGATCCTGAGATCCTGATCCTGGATGAGGCGACCAGCTCGGTTGATACGCGCACTGAGGTCCATATTCAGCACGCGATGGCGCGCCTGCTGGAAGGCCGCACGAGCTTCGTGGTGGCCCACCGGCTGTCCACGATCCGCGACGCCGACAACATCATTGTGATGAATCACGGCGCGATCGTTGAAACCGGGAATCACGATAATTTGATGGCGAAAAATGGCTTTTACGCTGACCTGTACAACAGTCAGTTCAGCGGTAGTACCACGATTTAAGCGCACCCTGAGGACCACTCGCTGGCGGCATTTTGCCGTTGGCTGGTGGTCCTTTTTTTGCGTCCAGCGGCGGTCAGCCCTCGCTTGCGTTTTCAAGCCGCTGGTCAGCCGGAGGCAAAATACGTGCGCTTTTTTGCTTCACCGGCTATGCTTGAGGGCAAAAAGGCAGGAGGTGAGCATGTGGTTCAGATGATGTTGAATCCCGCGTCGCGCATCGGCTTTGTCGCGCTGCTGGTGCAGGACTTGCCGCAGATGCGGGACTGGTACACGACGATGCTGGGGCTGGAGATCCTGCAGGAGGAGCCCGGGCGGGTCCTGCTGGGGCTCAAGGCCAACCACCGGGTGCTGGTCGTGCTGGAGGCCGGGGGCGTCGTGACCAAAACCCCCACCGCCGGGCTGAGCGCCTTTGCCCTGGCGGTGCCGACCTGGTCGGAGGTGCTGCAGCACGTGGCCTGGCTCAAGGCCCATGACGCCACCCTCAGCCCCTGGTTCAAAACCGGCTTCAGCCGCGGCGTGCGCCTGAAGGACCCCGAGGGCACCGAGGTGATCCTGGAGTACGATGAGGGCCCGCGGCTGGTGGCCGGGCGCGGCTACAACTTTACGAACGCCGTGGCCCAGCCGCTGACTGCGCCGCGCTTGCCCAAGCCCGCGGCGCGCCTGCCGGTTTTGCCGCCACCGACGTTCATTGGCCGGCTGGTGGTGGCCACCCCGCGCCTGGATCAGACGGTGACTCACATCCAGCAGCTGCTGGGCTTCATTCGCCAGCAGAAGACGAAGGACTGGGCGTATTTAACGGTGGGCGACAACACCCGGCACATCGGCATCGAGGTGCAGGCCCAAAAGCTGGGCCCGCGTCCGGACAACGCCGCTGGTGCCCACTACCTCAGCATGGTGGTCCCTAACCTCAGCATGCTCAACCTGCTGCGGATGAACCTGACCACGCACGCCTGGAAGCAGTTCGAGTTCGACGCGCAAAACGACTACCTGATGATCGAGGGGCCAAACGGGCTGACCGTTTGGTTCTCCCTGGCCTAAAAATGCCGACCTGCTGCGGGTCGGCTTTTTGCTTGCGGTATACTAAAGCCTAGGAGGCGAGGCAGATGGACGTCATGGCGGCAGCAAAGCAGATGGTGAAAGACAGGCTGGCCCCAGGGGTGACGGCGGCGTGGCTGCACGATGGGGCGTTCGAAGTGGAAGTTTACGGGGATGCCACTTGGCAGCCGACAGTCACGCCGCTGCACGCGGGGATGCTGTACGACGTGGCCTCCTTGACCAAGGTGATCGGGACCACCACGGTCTTCTTGCAGGCGGTCAGCGAAGGGCTTGTGCGCATTGACGATCGCATCCAAACGTTCCTGCCGGACTTCCCGCACGCCACGACCTTTCGCCAGGCCCTGACGCACACCTCCGGGCTGGAGGGCTACATCCCGCACCGCGACGACTTGGCGCCCGCGGCCCTGCGGCAGGCGCTGATCACCCAGCTGAAGGTGACCGCCGAGTGTGATCACGAGGTCGTCTACCGCGACGTCAACCTCCTGCTCACCGGCTGGGCGCTGGAAGCAGTCTACGGCGCCCCGATCCAGGCGCTGATCCAGCGCCGCGTCTTGGCCCCGCTGGGCCTGCCGGCGGCGACGTTCGCCCCGGACCCAGCGCGGTGCGTACCGACCAGCTATTCAAAAGCGGCCGGCCTCCGGCGCGGGGTGGTCCACGACCCCAAAGCGGCGATCCTCGGCGTGCACAGCGGCTCGGCCGGCCTGTTTGCCAGCCTGGCCGACCTGATCGTATTCAGCGAGTACGCCTTTGGCCGGCGCCGCAGTCCGGCGTGGCCAAGTGCGTTTGCCGGGATCCTCAGGGATGAGACCACCGGGGGGCTGGGCCGCAGCCTCGGCTGGGACCTGCGGCGCGATGCCGCCGGCCGGCTGTGGCTGTACCACACCGGCTACACCGGCACCTTCTGGCTGATCCAGCCGGCCCTCAAGCAGGCGCTGATCGTGCTGACCAACCGCGTCCACCCGACCCCGAACATGGCTTTCCTCACGGCCCGCGACAAACTGATCGCGGCCTTTCTGGCCCAGGGATAGGGCAGGGCGGCCTCCGCAGGGAGGGGGCTGGCGACGCGAAGCTAGAGTGGTGGCCGCCGCTTCGAGCCTCGCAAGCGAGTCTCTCAGTCGGGGCTTGTTCTAAGCCGACAAGTCGGCTAAGAACAATTTCACCACTGAGCCCCCTCCCTGCTCCGGCCGCCCGGCCCTTGGCAACACCATGAACGCGCTCCTTGGCGGGCGGGCTGAGGTGGCTTGGACAGGCTAACCCTGAGCTAAAATTGGCTGACGGCAAGAGCAAAGAGCCCGGCCTATCGGATGAAGATAGACTGGGCACGGTACTACAATCTAAAATGTGAGCTGGTGATCTTAATACCAGTAGCGACCTGAGCTTCATTGGTATCGAAGAAGAACACATATCCCCTGGCCGCTGTGCTGCAAACGGAATGACTAGAATAGGGAAAGTTCAATATCTAGAAACTCAGTATGAGCGCTTTAGCTCGCCAGCATTCCGCAGGGCTGGTGTTATCCGTCTGACTACGGACTGAGGCTTCGGTCCTCGTGTGACAGAAGCGTGTTTGGTCGCACCAATCTTCTAAGGCATCAGCGACTAGGCTAAAGCCCTCTTGTGTCGCGAAAGAGGGAAGTCTCATCCACCAAAAAACGGCAGCTCAGTCGCAAAACTGAACTGCCGCAAGGGTCATCTGGCTTCGGGGCAGGGTGGCCGGAGCAGGGAGGGGGCTCGCTTCGCATGTCAGCCAGTACGGCGTCCCGCCTACTGGCTGAGCAAGTGGTGAAATTGTTCTTAGCCGACTTGTCGGCTTAGAACAAGCCCCGACTGAGAGACTCGCAAAGCGAGGCTCGAAGCGACGGCCACCACTCTAGCTTCGCGTCGCCAGCCCCCTCCCTGCGGAGGCCGCCCTCCCCCCCTTTGGTGTGATTATGCGCCGCGGTCAGATAAATATTGGCGGGCATTCACGGTGCGGGTCGCTGTGGTAAACTGGATGGGAGAAATGAATGTGTAGACAAATATTAGGGAGGCAATTTCATTGACGGAACCAATTTTTCTTGAACCCGTTTTTCACGAAAAAATCTGGGGTGGCCGCAAGCTTGAAACCGAGTTTGGCTACAAGATCCCTGATGGCAAGATCGGCGAACTGTGGGCCATTTCGGCGCATCCGAACGGCCCGGACGTGATCGCTAACGGTCCGCTGAAGGGGAAGACCCTGGATGTGGCCTGGAAGGAAGACCAGGAGTACTTCGGCCACCAGCAGGCGAAGGTTTTCCCTCTGCTGACCAAGATCTTGGATGCCAATGACAGCCTGTCCGTGCAGGTGCACCCCGATGACGCGTACGCCGCGGCCCATGAGCGTCCCGGCGAGCTCGGCAAGACCGAGTGCTGGTACGTCATCTCCGCGGAGCCTGGTTCCTACCTGATCTACGGCCACCACGCCAAGACGCGCGAAGAGCTCGCCGACATGATCCATAAGGGTGAGTGGGATAAGCTGCTGCGGAAGGTGCCCGTTAAGACGGGCGACTTCGTTTACGTACCAAGCGGCACCATTCACGCGCTGAACAAGGGCATCATGGTCCTTGAGACGCAGCAAAGCTCCGACACCACCTACCGGCTGTACGATTACGACCGGGTGGGCAAGGACGGCAAGAAGCGTGAGCTGCACCTGCAGCAAAGCATTGACACCACGACCGTGCCGAGCCAGGATCCTAAGCTCAACATCACCAGCGAAAAGAAGGACGACGCGACGATCACGACCTTCGTCACCGCGCCGATCTCCAAGTTCTTCTCCGTCTACAAGATCGACCTGGACGGCAAGCTGACCCAGACGCCGACCGCACCGTACACCTTGGTCTCAGTGCTGGCCGGCGAAGGGACGATCGAGGCGGACGGCGCGTCCTACCCGCTCAAGAAGGGCACGCACTTCATCATCCCCAACCAGATCAAGTCCTGGACCTTCACGGGCAAGATGATGATGATCACCTCGACCCCAGGTCAAGAAGAATAACGTCACTGAAAAAACCATCACCGCAGGCCCTAAGAGGGTCGCCGGTGATGGCTTTTTTACATGGTGCGCAAGGTTCGCGCACTTAGCGGGATGGGTAGCCTAGTCCAGCGCATTGAAGCCGCTCTTTGGCTTCGAGGCGCTGGGCGTAGCTAGCCACTCCCGCGTTGCGAACCTGGAGCCTAAATACATGGTGCGCAAGGTTCGCGTACTTAGCGGGATGGGCAGCTGCTGCGCATGGCAGCCAGTAGGCCGGCACTCGCTCTTGGCTAAAACCCGGCCTTGATGAAGCCGGCCTGGCTGAATTTCTCCCGCATCTGCAGGACTGCGGTGTAGGTCGCCAGCAGGTAGATCTGGTCTTCCTTGACCTGCTTGAGGTACGGAATGACGGTATTGAGGTCCGGCTTGGTGGCCAAGGCCTGCGCCGGCACCCCGGCCACCTGCATCCGAAAGGCGATGTCCTTGTAGCGCTCGCCGCCGACCATGTAAGAGGTGGCCAGCTTGCTTTCGACCAGCTGCTCCAGGTTGCCATCCCAGATCCAGGACGTGTCGGTGCCGTCGGCGTAGTTGGCGTTCAGCAGCATCGCAAAGGCGAAGGGCTGCTGCTGGCGCTGGAGCATGGCGAGGACTTCGTTGAGCCCCACCGGGTTTTTGACCAAGATCAGCGTGACGTTCTTGCCGGCGATGCTGATCTGCTCCTGGCGGCCGAAGACCTTCTCGTCCTGGCTGAAGGCCTGGGCGGTCTGCGCCGGCGTGATGCCGAACTGCTCGCCGACCGCGTAGGCAGCCAGAGCGTTATAGATGTTGTAGGTGCCGCCGACGGAAATGCTGAAGGGGTGGCCGTCGATTTCAAACTGCGAGCTGGTGGGGGTCTGGGCGGTGACCGCGGTGACTTGATTCTTCAGCGCCGGCCGCTTGAAGCCGCAGTTTGGGCAGAAAAAGCTGCCGAGGTTCGAGTAGGTGATGCCGTGGTAGTGCAGGATGTGCTCGCAGACGGGGCACAGGACGCCATCGGTGTTTGCCGGGGCCTTCACGTCCTGGTCTTCGTCCTCCTTGAGGGCAAAGCCGTAGTAGCGCAGCGGATTGGCCAGCTCGCGCGACGAGAAGATCGGCGCGTCCCCGTTAGCGATGACCACCGCTTCGGGGTTCGCCTTGACGCCGCGCAGGATCTTGTTGTAGGTCGTGTAGAACTCCCCGTAGCGGTCCATCTGGTCGCGGAAAATGTTGGTCATGACAAAGGCCTTGGGATGCAGGTAGTGCGCGACCGGTGCGACGTTGGCCTCGTCGACTTCGAGCACGGCGATCTTGCGCTTGGCGTTTGACTTGGGTTTGTGGGCGAAGTACGCGCCGATGATGCCCTGCAGCATGTTGGAGCCGGTGGGGTTGGTCAGGATGTCATCGTACTGCTGCGCCAGGACCTTGACGATTAAGGCGGTGGTCAGCGTCTTGCCGTTCGTGCCGGTCACAATGATGGTGTCGCGGTCTTGGCCCAGCGCCCCGAGGACGTCCGGGTCGATCTTGGCCGCCAGCTGACCGGGGTACGCGGAGCCGCCGTGGCGGAACTTATGCAGGTACCAGTAGCTGAGGCGACCGGCCGTGATGGCGAGTTGACTTTTTAAAGATGGCATGTTGAGGCCTCTTTCTGTTTGATTTGCAGCTACTATCATAGCATAGCCGCGGCGCGATTCTGACCTGGACCATGTTAATCTCGTTAAGATTCCGTTATACTGGATAGGTGAATTTAAGGCAAGGGACCCTTGCCGAGGGAGGGCCTTATGGCACAATTGTTTTTCCGTTACGGCGCGATGAATTCAGGCAAGAGTATCGAGATCCTGAAAGTCGCCCATAACTACGAGGAGCAGCACAAGAACGTGATCATCCTGACCAGCGCCGTAGACGACCGCTCCGGCGTCGGCATGATCGCCAGCCGCATCGGCCTGGAGCGACCGGCCACGGCCATCGATGACGACACGAACATTTTCGACCTGGTGAAACAGACCGACCCGCATGCCTACTGCGTGCTGATCGACGAGGCTCAGTTTCTGAAAAAGCACCACGTCTTCGAGTGCGCCCGGGTGGTCGATGAGCTGCGCATCCCGGTGATGGCGTTCGGGCTCAAAAATGATTTTCGCAACGAACTGTTCGAGGGGTCGAAGTACCTGCTGACCTACGCGGACAAGATCGAAGAGATGAAGACGATCTGCTGGTTCTGCGCCAAGAAGGCCACGATGAACCTGCGCGTGCACGACGGCAAGCCGGTGTACGAGGGTGAGCAGATCCTGATCGGCGGCAACGAGGCGTACTTCCCCGTGTGCCGGCACCACTACTACTTTCCCCCGAAGCGGCTGAAGGCCTAAGCGAGCGGGTTCGTTCAAGAATTAATGGAGGACTATATGGATAAGATTTTTGCCCAATTAGACGGGCTGATCGGCCGCTACGAGGAACTGGAGGAACTGCTCTCCGACCCCGCGGTGATCAACGATACCAAGCGCTACCTCGAGTTGTCCAAAGAAGAGGGCGGCATGCGGGACGTGGTCGCGGCCTACAAGAAGTACAAGCAGCTGAAAAAGGACGTGGCCGAAAGCCAGGAAGTACTTCGCGACAGCAAGGACGACGACCTGACCGCGCTGGCCAAGGAAGACCTGAACGACTTGGAGCCGCAAGTGACCGCGCTGGAAGACGAGATCAAGCGGCTAATGTTGCCGAAGGACCCCAACGATGACAAGAACATCATCATGGAGATCCGCGGCGCGGCCGGCGGCGACGAGGCGAGCCTGTTTGCCGGCGACCTGCTCTCTATGTACATGAAGTACGCCGAAAAGCAGGGCTGGACCACCGAGATCATCGATGAGAACCCCACCGAAGTCGGCGGCTACAAGGAAGTCTCCGTGCTGATCCAGGGCCAAAGCGTGTACTCCAAGTTGAAGTACGAAAACGGTGCGCACCGCGTGCAGCGTGTGCCGGTCACCGAAAGCGCCGGCCGGGTGCACACCTCGACGGCCACCGTGGGCGTCATGCCCGAGTACGACGAGGTGGACCTGGAGATCGATCCCAAGGACATTCGCACCGACGTGTACCGCTCTAGCGGTGCCGGCGGCCAGCACATCAACAAGACCAGCTCGGCCGTGCGCATGACCCACTTGCCGACGGGCATCGTGGTCACCATGCAGGATCAGCGCAGTCAGCAGCAGAACCGCGCCAAGGCGATGCAGATCCTGCGCAGCCGGGTGTACGACTACTACGAAAGCCAAAACGAAAGCGAGTACGCCGAAAAGCGCAAGACCGCCATTGGTTCAGGGGACCGCTCCGAGCGCATTCGGACGTACAATTACCCGCAAAACCGGGTGACGGATCACCGCATCGGCCTCACGCTCAACAAGCTGGATCGGATCATGAACGGGGAGCTCGATGAGATCATCGACGCGCTGATCGTCCAGGACCAGACCAACAAGATGGAACAAATCGATGGCTAAGACTTACGAGGAGGCGCTCAGGTGGGCGTCTTCTGTGCTTTCACCAAAAGGCGTTGATCCCGACGGCGCACGCTACGTGCTGGAGATGCGGGCGGGCTTCACGCCCAGCCAGCTGCGGCTGCACGACCGGGATGCAGTGCCGGCCGCTGCGCTGGCGCAGTTCGAACAGGACGTTGCGCGCTTGGCCAACAGTGAACCGGCCCAGTACATCGTGGGCGTCGCGCCGTTTTACGGTGACTTGTTCGCGGTGACCCCGGCGGTCCTGATCCCGCGGTTTGAAACCGAGGAGCTGGTCGCGTGGGCGGCCGGCGAGCAGGCGGCCGCCCGAACCGGGCTGGACCTGGGCACGGGGTCGGGGGCGATCGGGCTCACGCTGGCCAAGCTGCTGCCGAACGTCGCCATGACGCTCAGCGACGTGTCGCCGGCCGCTTTGGCGGTGGCGCAGGCCAACGCGGCGCGCCTGAAGCGCCGCGTGCAGCTGACCGCTAGCGATCTGTTTGCGGCGCTGCCTGGCCGGTTTGACTTCATCATCACCAATTTGCCGTACATCAGCCGCGCGGAAACGCCGGTGATGGATCAAAGCACGCTGACCTATGAGCCGGCGTTGGCGCTGTTTGCCGAAGACGACGGGCTGGCGCTGTTCAAGCGGTTCGCCGCCGGCGTGGCCGCGCACCTGACGCCAGGCGGGGCGGCCTATCTGGAGTTTGGTTACCGCCAGCAGCCGGCCCTTGCGCAGCTGTTTGCGGCCGCCTTGCCCCAGGCGCAGGTGACGTTTCGCCGCGACATGGCGGATCACCCGCGGATGGTGAAACTGCAGTTTTGAGAACATGGACGCAAAGGAGCGGTTCTGAAATGGAAACCAAAGTATTCAATAAAGATGAAGTCGCCGACGCCGCGGCGCTGATCAAGGCCGGGGAGGTCGTCGCGTTTCCCACCGAGACCGTATACGGGCTCGGCGCGGACGCGACCGATCCCAAGGCGGCGGAGAAGGTTTTTCAGGCCAAGCACCGGCCGGCCGACAACCCGCTGATCGTGACGGTCACGGGGCCGGCAATGGTCGCACAGTTTGCCACTATCACGCCGGCGGCCCAGAAGCTGATGGACGCCTTCTGGCCGGGGCCGTTGACCATTATCTTGAACATTCTGCCAGGCAAGTTGTCCATGGTCGTGACCGGCGGGCTGCAGACGGCGGCCTTTCGGATGCCGGCAAACCCCTTGACCCGTCGGATGATCGAACTGGCCGGCCGGCCGATCGTCGGCCCGTCCGCCAACCTCTCGGGCAAGCCGAGCGGCACCCGGCCGGAGCACGTGCTGCACGACTTTGACGGCACCATCGCCGGGATCTTGGCCGATGGGCCGACGAAGGTGGGGGTCGAGTCGACCGTCATCGACATGACCGTGACCCCGCCGGCGATCCTGCGGCCAGGCAAGGTCACCCCGGCCCTGCTGGCGCCGGTCATCGGGGAGGTCCAGTCTGATCATCACAAGGTCGGCGCCAAGGAGACGCCCAAAGCGCCGGGCATGAAGTACAAGCATTACGCGCCCAAGGCCCAAGTAGTCATTATCGACCACCCGGCGGACTTTCCGGCGGCCCTTGCGTGGGCGGAGCGCGCAGGCCAGCCCTTTGGCGTGCTGGCGACCGATGACCTGCTGACGGCGGTGCCATCGGCGGTCCCGACTTACAGCCTGGGCCGTGATGTGACGTCGGCGACGCACAACCTGTTTGCCGGCCTGCGGTGGTTCGACCTGCACCCGACGGTCACCACGATCCTGGCGGAGGCCTTCGGGGCCGAGGGGCTGGGGGCCGCCTACATGAACCGGCTGAACAAGTCGGCGGGCAACGACCACTTCACCCCGGACCAGGACTAGCTGCCGATCAATGACCGGAAGCACGGGATCGTTCGTCTTTTAATAAGAGAATTGGCTGAAAATTTTCAGAAAGCTCCATGAGGACTTGGGTTCCGAATGTTTACGCCTAGGTTTGCGGCTGATATACTGAACTCAACGCTACCGCACCCGTCATAAGGAGGAGTCCCGTATGGATTTTAAGCAATACGACCCGGCCGTTTTCACCGCCATTGAAAACGAGGAACGCCGTCAGCAGCAGAACATTGAACTGATCGCCTCGGAAAACATCGTCAGCCCTGCGGTGCGCGCCGCCCAGGGCAGTGTCCTGACCAACAAGTACTCAGAAGGCTACCCGAAGCACCGCTATTACGGCGGCAACCAGTACATCGACGTCATCGAGCAGCTGGCGATCGACCGGGCGAAGAAGCTGTTCGGCGCCGAGTACGCCAACGTGCAGCCGCACTCAGGCTCCGGGGCCAACATGGCCGCTTACCGCGCCTTTTTGAAGGACGGGGACAAGGTGCTGGCGATGGACCTGACCGACGGCGGGCACCTGACGCACGGCAGCCCGGTCAGCTTCTCCGGCCAGACCTACCACTTCTTCCACTATGGGCTTGATCCGGAAACCGGCCGCCTCAACTACGATCAGATCCTCGCGCAGGCCGAGGCCGTGCAGCCGCGCCTGATCGTGGCCGGCGCCAGCGCGTACAGCCGGGCGATCGACTTCGCGAAGTTCCGCGACATTGCCGATCACGTCGGGGCCTTCCTGATGGTCGACATGGCGCACATCGCCGGGCTCGTCGCCGGCGGGGCGCACATGAATCCCGTCCCGTACGCGGATGTGGTCACCACCACGACACACAAAACGCTGCGCGGGCCGCGCGGCGGCATGATCCTGGCCCGCGAGCAGTACGGCAAGGCCATCAACTCCGCCGTCTTCCCAGGGATCCAAGGCGGCCCGCTGGACCACGTGATCGCGGCCAAGGCCGTCGCGCTGGGGGAGGCGCTGCAGCCGGACTTCAAGCACTACGCCGCGCAGATCGTCAAGAACATGCAGGCGATGTGCGAGGGCTTCGCCGAAGATCCGCGCCTGAAAATGATCTCGGGCGGTTCGGATAACCACATGGTGCTGCTTGATGTCACGGGTTATGGGCTCACCGGCCGGAAAGTCCAGGACCTGCTGGACACCGTCATGATCACCGCGAACAAGAACCAGGTGCCGGGCGAGCAAAACGGGCCGTTCAAGACGTCGGGCCTGCGCGTGGGCACGGCGGCGATCACGACCCGCGGCTTCAACGAAGACGACTGCCGCGAAGTCGCGCACCTCATCTCCGCGGCGATCGCCAATCGCGATAATCAGGAAAAACTTGATGAGATTCGTCAATCTACCCTTGCGCTGACCGGGCGTCATCCTTTATCATAGGAAAGGTTACGGCGAAAGCCGGAAAGCAAGCGGACACGCTGTAATCACGACTCTGTGAGTCGTGATTTTTTTAGGCAGTGCGCCGTATGCGCCACATCTAAAGGAGGGCCTTTCTGCATGGGCAAATTTACCGTTTTGAATCACCCGTTGATTCAACACAAGCTGACCTTGATCCGCGACAAGAACGCGGGGACCAAGGAGTTCCGGGAAATCGCAAACGAAATCGCTGAGTTGATGGTTTACGAGATCACCCGCGACTTGCCACTTAAGGACGTTGAAATCGAGACGCCGATGGGCAAGACGACACAAAAGGAACTCGCCGGCAAGAAGCTGGTCGTGGTGCCGATCCTGCGTGCGGGACTGGGCATGGTCGACGGCGTCTTGCGCCTGATCCCGGCGGCCAAGGTCGGTCACGTGGGCATGTACCGCGATGAAAAGACCCTGAAGCCCCACGAATACTTTGTTAAAATGCCAGACGGGATCGATCAGCGCGACATGATCATCGTGGATCCCATGCTGGCGACGGGTGGCTCTGCCAACATGGCGATCGACGCACTCAAGCGTCGCGGGGCCCAGAGCATTCGCCTGGTGGTCCTCGTGGCGGCTCCCGAGGGCGTCAAGGCGGTCCAGGAAGCGAACCCAGACGTTGACATCTACGCGGCAGCGCTGGACGACCACCTCAACGAGGACGGCTACATCGTGCCCGGCTTGGGCGACGCCGGCGACCGCTTGTTCGGCACTAAATAATCGCAATTAGGTGGCTCCCAATTAGGGGGTCACTTTTTTATATTAAGATGCGTAGAGGTCGCGGGCTTAGGGGGACAGCCAGCCTAGGCGTCGCCTGTCAAGACGGTCTAGGCCGCTTTGAAAACTTTCCTTGCCGCCGCTGGCGCTGACCGTTGACACATCGCGAACACTGTCAAACATGGGACATGACGGCGCTTACCGTTTGAAAAAAATTATGAAAAACGGGTGTGAAAAATCATGAAAAGCGCGCCTGACGTTTTGTTTTTTGGGTGTAAAGGTGATAGAGTAATGGGTGTGTTTTGAAGGATGAGTATCCGGCAATTCCACATATTAGACCCGCCTAATCCGCATGCCTTGAGACATACGTCTTTTTGCGAGTTGTAAGGAGGTGAATTCTGTGAACGAAAGCTATCCCATTGTGAGTTTCATGGGGCTACGCTTTAATCTGGCGAATGACTTGGCCATTTTAGCTTCCTGCGTGATCATCTTTTGCTTAGTGTTTTGGTTAGCCCGTAAGCCGTCAATTCGGCCCAACGGTCGGCAAAATGCACTGGAGTACCTGATCGATTTCACGAACGGTATCGTTAAATCTGCGATGCCTGGCAAGGAAGGTAAACGGTTCGGGTTGTTCGCCTTCACCTTGTTCCTGTTCGTTTTCGTCAACAACCAGCTCGGCTTGTTCTTTCAGCTCGACGTTGGCGGCAAGACGTGGTTCCGGTCGGCGACTGCCGATCCGATCATCACGATGAGCCTGGCGATGATCGTGCTGGTCCTTTCACACTTCTTCGGGGTCGTGTTCAACGGCTTCAAAGGTTACATGAAGGAATATGTGTCACCAGTCTCGTTCTTGCTCCCGATCAACCTGATCGAGAACATCACGAACTTCGTCACGCTGGCACTGCGGCTTTACGGGAACATATACGCCGGTGAGGTGCTGCTGCTTTTGATCAGGCAGCTCGCGTTCTCCGGCCACGGACTGCTCGGCGGAGTCTCCTTCGTTGGGGGCTTCGTGGTTGAAGTCGTTTGGCAAGGGTTCTCAGTCTTCATTGGTGCGATCCAAGCGTACATTTTTGTTACCTTGTCCACAGTTTACATGTCGGAAAAGGTCATATCTGATTAATAGGAGGAAATATCATGCAATACATCGCTGCATCTATCGCCGCAGGGCTGGCCGCACTGGCTGCCTCATACGGTAACGGTCAAGTTATCTCCAAGGCCCTCGAAGGGATGGCGCGCCAGCCTGAAGCTTCAGGCACCCTGCGTTCCACCATGTTTATCGGTGTCGGCTTAATTGAAGCGGTCCCGATCATGTCGATCGTTGTTGCCTTCATGCTTGTCCTGAAGTAATCAGCACCAATTAATTAAAGAAGGGAGTGGCTTGAATGGCTACTTTTGGTGATACGCTCTTTCTTCTCGCCGCCTTCGCTGTTTTATTGGTGCTCGTTGGGATTTTTGCCTGGAAGCCGGTCACGAAGATCATGGCCGACCGCCAAGACAAGATCGACTCCGACCTGGATTACGCCGATAGCAAACGCCAAGAGGCGCAAAAGATGGCGGACCAGCGCGAAGCCGAGCTGAAGAGTTCTAAGGAAGACGCGGTCAAGATCGTGACCTCCGCCAAGGAAAACGGCGAAAAGCAGCGGGCCACGCTCGTTGAGCAGGCCCAAGGCGAAGTCGCGACCCTGAAGGCGAACGCGGCCAAAGACATCGAACAGCAACGCGCCGATGCCTTGGCTGCCGCCAAGAATGACGTCGCTGACTTGTCCCTTGCGATCGCTGAGAAGCTGATCGCCAAAGAACTCGATCCCAACGCTCAGCAGCACTTGATCGACCAGTACATTAACGAATTGGGTGACGCCAATGGCAGTCACTGATCGTGATGCAGCACCGCGCTACGGCAAGGCTTTGTTCGAGGTCGCCCAAGAACAAGGCCACTTGCCGGCAGTGCGCGACGAACTGGCGCAGGTGAACGCTGTGATCAACGCAACGCCAGAACTAATGCCGGCTTTGGCAAGCAAAAATCTGACCAAGGCGGCCAAGGACCAGCTGGTGGCCCTGCTCACGCAGGATGCCTCCGAGCTGGTGGCCCACCTGGTCAACATTTTGCTTGCCAATGGCCGGATCCTCGGCCTGTCAGCAGTTATTGACGACTTCGACGCCCGCTTTAATGCGGCAACGCAACACGTGGAGGCGACGGTCACGACCGCCGTGCCGCTGACCGAGGCCCAAGTTCAGGCAATGAATCAAGCACTTGCTAAGCAATTCAACGTGAAGACCGTGGGGGTCACCGCAGTGGTGGACCCGGCGGTCATCGGCGGCGTCAAGGTCCAGTCCAATGATCTGATCATTGACGGGACCGTCAAGACGCGCCTGGCGCAATTGCGGCAGCAACTGCTCACCAATTAGCGAATAGAGGTGAACCGGATGAGCACCAAGACAGAGGAAATTAGTACTCTGATCAAGAAGCAACTTGAGAATTACAAAGATGATTTGAACGTGGATGAGGTCGGCACCGTGACTTACGTCGGTGACGGGATCGCCCGCGCTACCGGACTGAAAAATGCGATGGCGAGCGAATTGCTCCAGTTCAGCAACGGCTCATACGGGATGGCGCAAAACCTCGAAAGTAATGATGTTGGTATCATTATTTTAGGGGATTTTGATGGTATTCGTGAAGGCGACACGGTCAAGCGGACCGGTCGCATCATGGAAGTGCCAGTCGGTGAGGACATGATCGGCCGCGTGGTCAATGCCTTAGGGCAGCCCGTGGACGGTAATGGTCCCATCAAGACCGACCACACCCGTCCCATTGAAGTGAAGGCCCCTGGCGTCATGCAGCGTCAGTCGGTTACCCAGCCGCTCCAGACCGGGCTCAAGGCGGTCGACGCCTTGGTCCCGATCGGGCGTGGTCAGCGTGAGTTGATTATTGGCGACCGGAAGACCGGGAAGACCTCGATCGCGATCGACACGATCATTAACCAGAAGGATCAGGACATGATCTGTGTGTACGTTGCCATCGGCCAAAAAGAGTCGACGGTGCGTGCCCAGGTCGAGACCCTCAAGCAGTACGGCGCGATGGCTTACACCATCGTCTTGACCGCCGGCCCGTCGGAGCCTGCGCCAATGCTGTACATCGCGCCTTATGCCGGGGCGGCCATGGGTGAAGAGTTCATGTACAACGGCAAGCACGTCCTCATCATTTACGATGACCTGTCCAAGCAGGCGACGGCTTACCGTGAACTTTCCCTGCTGCTGCGGCGTGCGCCTGGCCGTGAAGCCTACCCTGGGGATATTTTCTACACCCACTCACGCCTGCTCGAACGGGCGGCTAAGCTTTCTGATAAGCTTGGCGGTGGCTCCATGACGGCGCTGCCGATCATCGAAACGCAGGCCGGGGACATCTCCGCCTACATTCCGACCAACGTGATCTCCATCACCGACGGCCAGATCTTCCTGCAAAGCGACCTGTTCTACTCCGGCACGCGCCCGGCGATCGACGCCGGCGCTTCCGTGTCCCGAGTCGGCGGCGATGCGCAGATCAAGGCCATGAAGAAGGTTGCCGGCACCTTGCGTTTGGACCTGGCGTCCTTCCGTGAGCTGGAAGCCTTCACGCAGTTCGGCTCCGACTTGGATGCCGCCACGCAGGCGAAGTTGAACCGGGGCCGCCGGACCGTTGAAGTCCTGAAGCAGCCGGTTCACAAGCCGCTTGCGGTTCAGTACCAAGTGCTGATCCTGTACGCGCTGACCCACGGCTTCCTGGACGCGATCGCCATTGACGACATCGCGCAGTTCCAGCAAGAGCTGTTCGACTACGCGGACTCCAACGGCGCCGACCTGCTGAAGACTATCAAGGACACTGGGAACCTGCCAGATACTGATAAGCTTGATGCACTCATCAAAGGCTTTGCCGATGGGTTCACCAGCAGCGCCAAGAAATAAGGAGGTGCCGCATGGCTGAATCATTGATGGATATCAAGCGCCAGATCAGCTCGACCAAAAAGACCGGGCAGATCACGCAGGCCATGCAAATGGTCTCCGGCGCGAAGCTCACGCAGATCGAAAAGCGGGCAACCGCCTATCAGATCTACGCGGACCGGGTGCGCCAGATCGTCACTCACCTGGCGGCGGCCCAGCTGCTGGAACTTGAGCGGCAGCAGATGGAGCAGATCACCAACGCGGCGAATGCAGATAAGAAGCAGCTCCAAGTGGCGACCTTGCTGCAGCAGCGGCCGGTCAAGAAGACCGGGTACCTGGTGATCACTGGGGACCGCGGACTCGTTGGGGCATACAACAGCACGGTGTTAAAAGCCATGATGCAAATGATCCAGCAGGACCACAAGACCGCTTCTGACTACGTGATCATGGCCGTGGGCGGGGTCGGTGCCGACTTCTTCAAGAATCGCGGCATCAACCTGGCCTACGAGTACCGCGGCGTCTCGGACATCCCGACCTTTAACGAGGTGCGGGAGATCGTCCGGACGGCGGTCACAATGTTCGACAACAACGTTTTCGATGAGCTGTACGTATGCTACAACCACCACGTCAACTCACTGACGTCTGCGTTCCGCGCAGAGAAAATGCTGCCGATCTCAGACCTTGACGCAAGCGAAGTCGAGGATCACCCGATCGAGTACTTGACCGAGCCAGATCCAGACGCCGTGCTGGAGGCCATCTTGCCCCAGTACGCCGAAAGTCTGATCTTCGGGGCGATCATGGACGCGAAAACCGCGGAACACGCCGCTTCCACAACGGCGATGAAGAGTGCGACCGACAACGCCAACGATTTGATCAGTCGGCTGTCCACGACCTATAACCGGGCGCGGCAGTCGGCGATCACGACGGAAATTACCGAAATCGTCGGCGGGGCCAACGCACTTGAGTAGTAATCAACAGGGAGGACGATTTCATTGAGTAATTCTACTGGTAAAATCGTGCAAGTGATCGGCCCTGTTGTCGATGTCGAGTTTCCACTCGACGAGGATCTACCTGAAATCAACAACGCGCTAACAGTTGACAAGGGCGAGGGGCAACGGGCACTGGTGCTCGAAGTCACCCTTGAACTTGGCGACGGCGTGCTGCGCACCATCGCGATGGACTCCACTGATGGGCTCACGCGGGGAATGGAAGCCAAGGATACTGGCGGCTCCATCTCCGTGCCTGTCGGAAAAGACACATTGGGACGCGTGTTTAACGTTTTAGGCGATCCGATCGACGACGGTCCAGCCTTTGGACCCGATCATCGGCGCGACAGCATCCACCGCGATGCGCCTAAGTTCGAGGACCTGAGCACCAGCTCAGAGATCCTCGAAACTGGGATCAAAGTCATCGACCTGCTCGAACCCTACCTGCGTGGGGGGAAAGTTGGGTTGTTCGGTGGTGCCGGGGTCGGCAAAACAGTGCTGATCCAGGAACTGATCCACAACATCGCCGAAGAGCACGGTGGTATTTCCGTCTTCACCGGGGTCGGCGAACGCACCCGTGAAGGGAACGATCTTTACTTCGAAATGAAGGAAAGCGGCGTTCTGAAGAATACCGCCATGGTGTTTGGTCAGATGAACGAGCCGCCTGGTGCCCGGATGCGCGTTGCGCTGACCGGACTGACGATCGCGGAGTACTTCCGCGACGTCGAAGGCCAGGACGTGCTGCTGTTTATCGATAATATTTTCCGCTTCACGCAGGCGGGCTCAGAAGTGTCCGCGCTGCTTGGCCGGATCCCGTCAGCCGTTGGTTATCAGCCAACGCTGGCGACCGAAATGGGCCAGCTGCAGGAGCGGATCACGTCCACGAAGAAGGGTTCTGTCACCTCGATCCAGGCCGTTTACGTGCCTGCCGATGACTACACCGACCCGGCGCCGGCCACGACCTTCGCTCACCTTGATGCCACCACTAACCTGGAACGCAGCCTGACTGAGCAAGGGATCTACCCGGCCGTTGACCCGCTGGAGTCTTCCTCCAGTGCTCTGACGCCCGAGATCGTTGGCGAAGAGCACTACGAAGTGGCCACCCACGTGCAGCAAGTGCTGCAGCGGTACCGTGAACTCCAGGACATCATCTCCATTTTGGGGATGGACGAACTGTCCGACGACGAAAAGATCACCGTTGCGCGTGCTCGCCGCATCCAGTTCTTCTTGTCCCAGAACTTCAGTGTGGCGGAACGCTTCACTGGCCAGCCTGGGTCCTACGTCCCTGTGGCCGAAACGGTCAAGGGCTTCAAGATGATCTTGGACGGCAAGATGGATCAGTATCCAGAAGATGCGTTCCGTTCTGTTGGCCGGATCGAAGAAGTGGCGGCAAAAGCCAAGAAGATGGGCTTTGCTCCGGCAGATGACGCCGAAGACGACGCTGCGCCGGCACAAGCCGCTGCGAACTAACAGAAGGGAGCGATTACCGTGGCAGACAACGTTCTGACGGTCAACATCGTGACCCCCGACGGGCTGGTGTATGATCACCACGCCACGCTGGTCGTGGTCAAAACCACGACGGGTGACATGGGCCTCATGGCCAACCACGAACCAGTGGTCGCACCTTTGGTGATCGGGGAAGTGCGCGTTCGCCGCGCCGATAACCCCGGTCACGAGAACATGATCGCGGTCAACGGCGGGTTCATGGAGATGTCGGACAATACGTGTTCGATCGTCGCCGATTCCGCTGAACGCGCCCGCGACATCGACCTCACCCGGGCCGAAGCCGCCCGCAAGCGGGCCGAGCGGCGCATCGAGGAAGCCAAGGCCAAACGTGACCAAGACGAACTCCAGCGCGCGCAGGTCGCCTTGCAGCGTGCGATCAACCGAATCAACGTCCGCCAAGGGCGCTTCGGTAAGTAGGGCATTTAAGCACCGTTTCGACGGTGCTTTTTTGATGCTTGCGCGGGCGGCTTTGGCCACTGACCATAAAACTGTTAATTTGCGGTTAAGGCCCTCGCCGCTTTCTGCAAAAGCCGGTATAATTTGAAGGGCATAAGGAGGCAGCGATGACAGACTTAGGAATCACCGGCGCAGTGACGCTGGTGTCGCATTTTGTGTTTATCATGATCACGTTTCGGCTGCTGTTTGCGCTGCGGTTCGACAAGCTTTTGAAGCCGAACCACGTGCGCGACAGCCAGCTGCTCATGATCTTCTTGGCGATCGCGATCGGCTACAACGTCAGCGAATTCTTCCTGTCGCTGCTCACCGCGGCGCACAGCCTGACCTACCTTCTGTAAGCGGGGCGTGCCCTGTGGTATAATCAATCGTTAGTAATCAATTGAGGAGAGAAATACATGGCTAAAGATATTGGGATCGACCTCGGGACCGCCAACGTCCTGATCAACGTGAAAGGAAAGGGCATCGTTCTAAACGAGCCGTCCGTCGTGGCGATCGATACCACCACCGGCAAGGTCTTGGCCGTCGGGACCGAAGCGTACAAGATGGTCGGGCGCACGCCTGGCAACATCAAGTCGATCCGGCCGCTGAAGGATGGTGTGATCGCCGACTTTGACATCACCGAAGCGATGCTGGAGTACTTCATCAATAAGCTGAACGTCAAGGGCTTCATGTCCAAGCCGAACATCCTGATCTGCGCGCCGACCAACATTACCTCGATCGAGCAAAAAGCGATCATTGAGGCCGCGGAAAAGTCCGGCGGCGGCAAGGTCTACCTCGAGTTCGAGCCCAAGGTGGCGGCCGTGGGCGCTGGCCTGGACATTTTCCAGCCGCAGGGCAACATGGTCATCGACATCGGCGGGGGCACGTCTGACGTCGCTGTCCTGTCGATGGGCGAAGTCGTCACCAGCCGCTCGCTGCGGCTGGCCGGCGACAAGATGGATGCGTCCATCGTGGCCTACGTCAAGAACAAGCACAAGCTGCTGATTGGTGAGCACACCGCCGAGCAGCTGAAGATCCAGATCGGCGCGGTTTACGAAGCCGATCCCAAGGTCACCATGGAAGTACGCGGCCGGGACATCGCGACCGGTCTGCCGCGCGAGGTCGAAGTCACGTCCGTCGAGGTCGAAGAGGCCTTGCACGACACGATGATCCAGATCGTCGCCGGCGCCAAAGAGGTGCTGGAGAAGACCCCGCCTGAGCTGTCCGCGGACATTATTGACCGCGGCGTGATGCTTACGGGCGGCGGCGCCCTGCTCAAGGGCATCAGTCAGCTGTTCGCCCACGAGCTGCGCGTGCCGGTCCTGCTGGCCGAGCAGCCGCTGGACGCTGTGGCACTGGGTACCGGAGTCCTGCTGGATAACATCGCCCACCACAAGCAGTATTAATTAGGGGGCGGGTGCCATGAGCTCTGAGTACGCACAGCGCGTTGTCCGCAAGCTTCTCATCGGGCTGCTTCTGGTGGTGCTGGCGCTGATCATCGGTGCGATGGTCGGCTACGCGATTGAAGGCGGCAATCCGTTTCGCATTTTTCTGCCCTCGACCTGGACCCACATCCTGGACTTTTTGAAATAAGGTGAGTGTTTGCGCAAATTAGCCATGCAGCTGGTCAAGGGCTACCAGCGGTTCATTTCGCCGCTCTTGCCGGCCAGCTGTCGGTACTACCCGACCTGCTCGACGTACATGATCCAGGCCTTGGCCAAGCACGGCTTCGTCAAGGGCCTGATCATGGGCGTGGCGCGAGTGCTGCGCTGCAATCCGTTCATCAAGGGCGGCCTCGATCCGGTCCCGGACTTCTTTACCGTGCGCCGCAATCCCGATCCGCAGAAGAACCTGGCCGAAAGCGCGCACTTCGACTTTCACCGATAAGGAGACAATATGCCAAAAGAACAGAAGATCAACGTCACCCAAGAAGACGTGACCCGCAACGGGCACACGGTTTCGGTGTTGACTTTGGGTAAAAACGAAATCGGCTACGTGGAGCCGGAAGAAGACGGCAAGCACTTCAATGCCTACCTCGCCGGCGACGCGCAGGCCCACCGCCAAAAGACGATGGACGCGGCCGTTGAATTCCTGCTGGCCGAGTATCATTTGCACCAAGGTTAACCAAACAAGGCGAAAAGTCGCTGATGGCTTCGATGCTCGCTTAGGGGCCTGCCGGGCGTTTCTGGCAGGGTCACGCTGAGGCAAGCATTCGGAGCCAGACTTTTATTTGCCGCCGGCAAGTGAAGCGGGAAGCCGGTTTTTTCGGCCAGCCCCAGTGAGGAGAAGGTTATGGCAAAAGACGTTTCGACGCGGCGCCGCAGTGAGGACCGCATCGACTACGGCATTATTTTGTCCGTCATGCTGCTGGCTTTGATCGGCATGGCGGCCATTTATATGGCGGTGTCCCACGACACCAACCCGTCGATCGGCAGCACGACCCGCGCCTTGATCATGCAAGGGGTGTGGTACGTCATCGGCGGGATCGGCATCTTTTTCGTGATGCAGTTTGACGCCGAGCAGCTGTGGCGCGTCGCACCGCTGCTGTACGGGCTGGGGATCTTCCTGCTGGTGCTGGTGCTGGTCGCGTACGACCGGGCGGTGTTCGTCCATACCGGGGCGCGCAGCTGGCTGGGCTTTGGCTCGTTTACCTTCCAGCCGTCAGAGGTGATGAAGCCGGCCTACATCCTGATGCTGGGGCGGGTGGTGACCAACCACAACATTCAGTTCAAGCACTCGACCGCCAATGACTGGCGCCTGATCTTCGAAATGCTGCTGTGGACGTTGCCCATCATCGTGCTTTTGAAGTTGCAAAACGACTTCGGGACCATGCTGGTCTTCCTGGCCATTTTTGCGGGCGTCGTGCTCGTTTCCGGGATCACGTGGAAGATCATCGTCCCGATCGGCGCGGCGGCCGGCACCCTGGGCGGCGGCGCGATCCTGCTGGTGACCCAGACCTGGGGCCGCGACATTCTGGCCAAGTTCGGGTTTGCGGCCTACCAGTTCAAGCGCATCGACTCGTGGCTGAACCCTAGCGGCGCGGCCACGACGGACTCGTATCAGCTCTGGCAGTCGATGAAGGCGATCGGCTCAGGGGAGATGGGCGGCCGCGGCTTTAATAACCTGCAGGTCACCGTCCCCGTGCGGGAGTCCGACATGGCCTTTTCCACCATCGGCGAGGCGTTCGGGTTCATCGGCTGTGCGGTCGTGATCCTGCTGTACTTCCTGTTGATCTGGCAGATGATCCGGGTCATCTTCGACACGCAAAACGAGTTCTACGCTTACATCGCGACCGGGGTCATCATGATGATCCTGTTCCACGTGTTCGAAAACATCGGCATGAACATCGGCCTGCTGCCGCTGACCGGGATCCCGTTGCCGTTCATCTCGCAAGGCGGGTCGTTCTTGCTGGCGGACATGCTGTCGGTGGGGATGATCCTCTCGATGCGGTACCATCACCAGTCCTACATGTTCAGCCAGGACGGCGAGGAATTCAACCGTAAGTAGCAGGCGGTCAGAATCAAAGCAAACTCTCATGCTTTTTTAACGCAGAGGGTTGACAGGCCCTGCCAAACTCGGTAGACTCGAGATAATTTAATTGAGCAAACGAACGATGTGAGAGAGAGACCGTTGCGGACTGCACAGAAAACCCGGGTGGATGAGAGCGGGGTAGCAGCGACGATCGAGAATGGCTCACGGATCGGTGACGCTGAGCTTCGGCAAGGGGTCAATGGCTGGCATCCATTATCTTGCACGCGGGTGATTGCCCGTTAGTGAGGCCAACGTTTCTGACGCTGGCGAATTAGAATGGTACCGCGGGATGACCGCTTCTAACTTTGGTTAGGAGCGGTTTTTGTTTGTTCTAACAAAAAATGGAGGGATTCAAATGAAGTGGTTTAAGCGATTGGCATTAACAGCAGCCCTGGCGCTGCCCGTTCTGGCGTTGGCGGCGTGCGGCAACAGTAGCAGCAGTTCTGCCAGCAAGCCGGTCAAGGTCGGCATCATGAGCACTGACGTTGACATCTGGAAGGACATCCAAAAACGGCTGAAGAAGCAGGACGTCAACATCAAGCTGGTTCAGTTCACGGATTACAACACCCCGAACCGGGCCTTGGAAGACGGCGACATCCAGCTCAACTCGTTCCAGCACTACGAATTTCTGGGCACTTGGAACAAGAAGCACGGCAACCACATCGTCTCCGTGGGTGACACCTATATCGGCCCAATGCGCGCTTACTCCAACAAGATCAAGTCGCTGAAGGACCTGAAGAAGGGCGACAGCGTTTCGCTCCCGAACGACGCGTCAAATGAGGGCCGGGCACTTGACCTGCTGGCGGCAAATGGCATTATTAAAGTCAAGGACGTGGCCACCCCGACCATCCGGGACATCACGGCCAACAAGCTTGACTTGAAGTTCACCGAGCTCGACGCGGCCCAAACCGCACGCTCGCTGAACGACGTGGACGCGGCGGTCGTGAACAACGACATTGCGGCGGCGGCCAACCTCAAGCCGGCCAAGGCGATCGCGGTGGAGAAGATCGGCAAGAAGTCACACCCGTGGATCAACATCATCGCCGCGAAGTCCAAGGCGGACAAGAGCAACAAGACGTACAAGAAGATCGTGAAGGCTTACCAGAGCGCGGCAACCGAGAAGCTCCTGAAGAAGGTCTACAAGGGTGCGGTCCTGCCGGCCTGGACGGGTAAGTACTAATTCTGATAAATGAGAAAGGCGGTTGGTCATGGCAGAACCGGTGATCACCTTAGACAAGGTCGATGTGAATTTTAGCGAGAAGAATAAGAGCGTGCACGCGGTCGATCACGTCGACTTGACGGTTGAGCGCGGCGACATCTACGGGATCGTGGGCTACTCCGGCGCGGGCAAATCCACGCTGGTGCGGACCATTAACCTGCTGCAGCGGCCGACCAGCGGGAAGGTGACGGTGCTCGGGCAGGATATGCTCAAGCTGAGCGCCGCTGATCTGCGCGGCGAGCGGCGCCGCATCGGCATGATCTTTCAGCACTTCAACCTGATGAATTCACTGACCATCGCTGCCAACGTGGCGTTTCCGCTGAAGGGGACGTTGGTCAAGGATCACGACCAGGACGGCAAGGTGTTCTCCCGTAAGATCACCAAGCAGGAGATCGCCAAAAAGGTCAACGATCTGCTGGACCTGGTCGGCCTGCGTGAGCGGGCCACGGCTTACCCCACTGAGCTGTCCGGCGGCCAAAAGCAGCGCGTCGGCATCGCCCGCGCGCTGGCGTCCGATCCGGAGATCCTGATCTCCGACGAGGCGACCTCGGCGCTGGACCCGAAGACCACCAGTTCGATCCTGGCGCTGCTGGCGAGTTTGAACCAGCGGCTCGGGCTGACCATCGTCTTGATCACGCACGAAATGGAAGCCGTCAAGCAGATCTGCAATAAGGTCGCCGTGATGGACGACGGGCGGATCATCGAGCGGGGCGACCTGCTTCACATCTTTGCCGAGCCGCAGCAGCAGCTGACCAAGGACTTCATCGACACCACCATTCAGATCGACGAGGCCATTGCGGCCGTGCGCGACCAGCCGGCGGTGCGCAACCTGACCGCCCCGGACGAGCTGGTGCGGCTGACCTACGTCGGCGCTTCGACTGATCAGCCGCTGGTGGCCACGCTGTTCAAGGAATACAACGTGACGGCCAACATCCTGTTCGGCGACATCCAGATCCTGCAGGGCACGCCGTTCGGCAACCTGCTGGTGGTCCTTTCGGGGACTGCGGACGCGCTTGCGCAGGCGTTTAACTACCTGAAGCGCAGCGACGTGACCGTGCAGCACTTAGCCGCGATGGCGAAGGAGGACGCGAAATGATGGACCTTTTCAATAAATTCTTCCCGCACGTCGGCCCGATCTGGACCGGCGACGGCGGGGTGACGGAGGCCATCGGCCAGACCCTGTACATGACGCTGTGGACCACGGTGATCGCCTTTTTCTTCGGCATCCTGATCGGCATCGTCCTGGTCCTGACCGACGAGCACGGCCTGCTGGAGAATCACCCGACGTACTGGGTCGTCGACAAGCTGGTCAACATCTTCCGGGCGATCCCGTTCATCATCCTGCTGGCCGTCCTGAGCCCGGTGACGCGGCTCATCGTCGGCACCGGGATCGGGCCGCGGGCCGCGCTGGTGCCCCTGATCCTGGGCACCACGCCGTTCTTCGCGCGCCAGGTGCAAAACGCGCTGCTCACCGTCGACCCCGGGGTGATCGAGGCGGCCGAGGCCATGGGCCTGTCGCCGCTGGCCATCGTCTTTCGCGTTTACCTGCGTGAGGGCCTCGGCGAGCTGGTCCGCGTCGGCGTCTTGACCATCATCTCCATCATCGGCCTGACCGCCATGGCCGGCGCCGTTGGGGGCGGCGGCCTGGGGAACTTGGCCATCGCCGTTGGGTACCAGCGCTTCGAAAACGACGTGATCTGGATCGCCATGATCTTCATCCTGATCCTGGTCTTCATCGTGCAGTTCGTCGGCGACCTGATCGCCCGGCGGCTGCAGCACTGATTGGCAAACAGAAGAGCTCGCTGCGGCGAGCTCTTTTTTGATGGTTAACCAGTGGAAACGAAGGAAGAAGAACGAATCGGGAAACCAGTGCACCCAGCTGGCGGTTAACCTTGTAGTCATTACCCGGTCTTGAAACCGTTGACAATTTATTATAAAAGCATATGCTTTGAATGAATTGTAGATTAGCCGATGATTAGGATCATTTTATAATGGCAGATGCCGACACGCTGCACTGACGTGTGCAGGGAAGCCGATGGGGCAATCATCCAGCGATGGAAGTGAAACTGGTGCAAAAACAAGTACGCCGACCCGGTCGCTGGCGCAAATATCTCTTTGGTTTAGCAGGGCTCTTGCTTGCAGGGGTGGCGGCGGCCGCGGTGGTGACGCACCAGACCAACCAGTACGCGGAAGGGCCTGGTCCGGTGGCGCCAGCCAAGCGGTCCGTGCTGGTGGCCGGCAAGGCGGATCACGAGCCTGGCGGTTACTATTTGACCAGTGTTCGGGTCCAGGGGCCGCTGACGGTGGGTCAGGTGCTCGCGGCGCGCCTGCGCCCTTACACCACGGTTTATGCGCAGTCCGCGGCGCGGTTTGGTGATCAGCAGCAGCGGGATTACGCTGCGGTCAAAATGGCGGCGGACAGTGCGCTTCAGGCTGCATTAAAGCTGGCGAAGCGGCGGTATACCGTGGATTACGTGGGGCTGTATGTCCTGACCATTGCCAAGGGCTCGCCGTTTGCGCCGCTCCTGAAAGTGGGCGACACCATCACTTTGGTCGACGGTAAGCATTACGCCAGCGCCCAGCAGTATTTGAAGGCGATTCGCGCGCACCGGCCGGGCACCACGATGACGATTGGCGGGCAAAGGGGCACTCGCCCGCCCTTTAGCGGTGCGGTGAAGATCACGCGCTCGCTCGCTGGCAGCGGGCTTGGCCTGACCTACGGGGACAATACCAGCACTGGAACAGTGCCTGCGGCCGCGGTCACGCCGCGGGCGATCGGTCCCAGTTATGGCTTGATGTACGCCGTCCAGCTCTACACGCAGATCACCGGTCGGCACCTGCGCCAGGGTCAGAAGATCGCGGGCACGGGGACCATTGATCCACAGGGCAACGTCGGGCTGATCGGCGGCATTGATAAGAAAGTCTATGCGGCCAGCCGCGCCGGGATGAAGGTGTTCTTTGCCCCGGACATTGCGCCTTCCCAGCAGCTGCTAAAGCGCTCCCCGGGGTTTGAGAATAACTATGTGGTGGCGCGGCGCACGGCCAAGGCCATTCACACGGCGATGAAAATCGTGCCGGTGAAGACCTTGCGCGGTGCGATCGCCTACTTGCAGCGCCGATAATCGGCCTGGCGCTGCGGCGAGGGGTTCCGCGCTGAATGGAATAAAGCTGATCCACTTCGCAATCACGCACGCCCGCCGGTTACTTTAACGGCGGACGTGATTTTTTTATAGTGCGCAGGGTCGACGGTTTTAGCCCGACGATCAGCCGCTACGCATGTCACCCTGTACGCCATGAATGGCTACAGGGTGATCATAGCCTAAGGCATTGCCGCTGCTTTTTAGCGGCGAGGCCTTAGGCGTAGCTGAGCGCTCGGGCGTTGTCGACCCGGAGCCGGATTTTATAGTGCGCAGGGTCGACGGTTTTAGCCCGACGATCAGCCGCGCCGCATGTCACCCTGTACGCCATGAATGGCTACAGGGTGATCATAGCCTAAGGCATTGCCGCTGTTTTTTAGCGGCGAGGCCTTAGGCGTAGCTGAGCGCTCGGGCGTTGTCGACCCGGAGCCGGATTGTGGTGGGCAAGTCCGGCGTTGCCATCGGGCCAGGCCGCTGCGCCGGCTTGGCGCGGCTGATCCGGTAAAGGCCACGGCACAATTAGCTCGTATGAAAGCGGTTTGCAGGGGACCGATTCGTGCCGTACAATAAGACTAAATAGGCTGGGAGGTAGAATCTTGAGTACATTAGAGATCAAAGACCTGCACGTCAAAGTGAAGGCAGAACCGGAACACCCCGAGATCCTCAAGGGGGTCAACCTGACCATTAACTCCGGCGAGATCCACGCGCTGATGGGGCCAAATGGGAACGGGAAGTCCACCCTGGCGGAGACGCTGATGGGCAATCCCCGCTACGTGGTCAGCCAGGGCGACATCTTGGTCGACGGTCAAAGCATTGTCAGCATGCCCGTCGATGAGCGGGCCCGGCTCGGGTTCTTTTTGGGGATGCAGTATCCCGCCGAGATCAACGGTGTGACCAACGCGGAGTTCATTCGCGCGGCGATCAACGCGCGGCGGCCGGACGACGATCAGATCCCTATCATGACCTTTCTGAACCAGCTGGACGCCACGATGGCGCAGCTGAAGATGCCCGAGGACATGGCGGACCGCTACCTCAACCAGGGCTTTTCCGGCGGCGAGAAGAAGCGCAACGAGATCCTGCAGCTGATGATGATCCGCCCGCACTGGGCGCTGCTGGATGAGATCGACTCCGGGCTGGACATCGACGCGCTGCGCATCGTGGCCGACGGGGTCAATTCGATGCGCGGGGCGGCTTTTGCCTCGCTAATCATCACGCACTATGAGCGCCTGCTCGACTACATCACGCCGGACGTGGTGCACGTGATGAAGGACGGCCGCATCATTGAAACCGGCGGCCCGGAGCTCGCGCACACGCTTGAGCAGACCGGCTACGAGCACCTCAAGGCGGGTGACGGGCATGATTAAACGGCTCCCCATGGCCAACACGCCGAAGATCCCGCTGGCCCGGTACATGAAGGAAGTCAAGGACAGCGCTAAGGTGCCGCCGATGGCCGTGAGTGCCGCGGCCGGCATCAGCGTGCGCCATCCCAGTGCGGCGGCGGGCTTTCCGCGCCGCATCAGCCTGGACGACTGGCTGGCGGCAGCGCCGCAGCAGATCACCGAGCTGACCATTCCGGCCGGCTACCACAGTGCTGAGCCGGTGCTGGTGACCGGCCCGGCTAACGGCGGCGGCCTGCTGCTGATCCACGTCGGCGCAGGCGCCCAGGTGGCGCTGCAAGAGCGTTGGCCGAGCGGCGGCCAGACGCTGGGCGTCGGGGTGCAGGTCGACGTCGCCGAAGACGCGCACGTCGACTGGCTGACTTACGACAGTTTTCAGGCCAAAATGGTCCTGGTGTCCCGCACGGCCGCGCTGGCGGATCGGGCGACGCTGAACTGGACCTTGGCCGGCTTTGCCCAGAACTCCGGGGCCACGCTGATCAATGTCAACCTCCGCGGCACGGGGGCGCAGGCCACCGTGAACGTCGGGGTCCTGGCTTCCGGGACGCAGCACGTCGGCTACACCACCGCGATGACCAACTATGGGCGCAAGTCCAAGGGCCACATCAACCAGCGCGGCGTGATCGTCGGCAAGGCGCACCTGATCTTCAACGGTATCGGCCATATCATCAAGGGCGCGCGCGGCAGCGACAACCAGCAGGAAAACCGCGTGCTGATGCTGGGCCAAGACTCGCGCGGCGACGCCGACCCGATCCTTTTGATCGACGAAAATGACGTCACTGCCGGCCACGCGGCTTCGGTGACGCGCGTGGACCAGACTCAGCTTTATTACCTGATGAGCCGCGGCCTGCCCAAGGCGCTAGCGCAGCGCCTGGTCATTCGCGGCTTCCTGGAAGCCGGCCTGCTGGAGATCACGGATAAGGACCTGAAAGCAGACCTGTTTAAGCAGATCGATGAAACCCTGGTGAATCCCGATGGCAAATGAGTTTCCATTCTTTGCGGCGCATCCCGAGCTGACCTACCTGGACTCGGCGGCGACCGCGCAAAAGCCGCAGGCGGTGATCGACGCGCTCGTCCACTACTACGTGAACGACAACGCCAATGTTCACCGCGGGCTGTACACGCTCGCTTACAACACCACCGAGGCCTACGAGGCGGTGCGGGGGCAAGTCGCACAGTTCATCAACGCTAAAACACCTTCACAGATCGTGTTCACCCGCAGCACCACTGACGGGCTGAACTTGGTGGCGGCCAGCTTTGGCCCGCTGGTCGTGCACGCCGGCGACGAGATCTTGGTGTCCGGGGCCGAGCACCACAGCAATTTCATCCCCTGGCAGCAGCTGGCCAAGCGCACTGGGGCGAAGTTTGTCGTCGCGCCGGTCACCAAGGCCGGCAACACCGATCCGGCCGCCGTCGCGCAGCTGATCACCAAGCGCACCAAGATTGTGGCGCTGGCCCAGGTGACCAACGTGGCCGGGGGGGTGGTGCCGCTCGCACCGCTGGCGGACCAGGTGCACGCGGTCGGCGGCTACCTGGTCGTCGACGGCGCGCAGGCGGTCGCGCACATGAAGGTGGACGTGCAGGCGCTCGGGGCGGACTTTTACGCCTTCTCGGGGCACAAGCTGTACGGGCCGACCGGCATCGGGGTCCTGTACGGCCGGCAGGCGCTGCTGGCCGAAATGCCGCCGGTGCAGTTTGGCGGCGAGATGATCGATGAGGTGCTGGACGCCCAGTCGACCTGGGCGCCGGTGCCGCTGAAGTTCGAGGCCGGCACGCCGAACATCGCTGGCGTCTTCGGCCTGCGTGCCGCCCTTGCCTTCATGGCGGGGCTGGACATGAAGGCCGTCGCCGCGCAGGACCACGCGCTGGTCTTACGACTACGTGCGGGGCTGCTGGCCATTCCCGGCGTGACGGTGTACGGCGACGCCCACAGCGCCGGCATCGTCTCGTTCAACCTGCAGGGCGTGCATCCGCATGATGTGGCCACCGTGCTGGACGAGGCGCACATTGCCGTGCGGGCGGGGCACCACTGCGCCCAGCCCCTGATGGCGCGCCTGGGCGTGCCGGCGACGGTGCGGGCCAGCTTTGGGGTCTACAACACGGCCGCGGACGTCGACAAGCTAGTGGCGGGCGTGGCCGAGGCAAGGAGGCTTTTCCATGAGTTTGACTAAACTGGATCAGCTGTATCGCCAGGTTATCCTGGACGAAGCGAACCACCCCCGGCATCACGGGGTGCTGAAGGCGCCGACCCACGCGGTGACGCTGCGCAACCCCAGCTGCGGGGACGTGCTCACGCTGCAGCTGCAGGTGAAGGATGGCAAGATCCAAGACGCGGCTTTTGCCGGCAGCGGCTGCACGATCTCGCAGGCGTCCGGCAGTTTGATGACGGACCAGATCATCGGCAAAACGCCCGCGCAGGTGGCGGCGATGGTCACGGCTTTTTCCGACCTCGTGATCAACGGCAGCGTGCCTGATGAACAAATTCTGGGATCGGCGGCCATCCTTAAGGGGGTCCACCAGTTCCCGGCGCGCATCAAGTGCGCCACGCTCGCTTGGAAGGCCGCAGCGCAGGCACTTACGGAAGGTGATCAACATGACTGAAACGAAGAACACGAAGAATAACGAAACCGTCGCCTCCCAGGTCGACTTTTTGCAGGACGACAATCCCGGCGACTTCAAGGACGACATCAAGCTGGTCTACTCGACCGGCCGCGGGCTGACCGAGGCCAAGGTGCGGGAGATCTCCGCGGAAAAAGGCGAGCCGCAGTGGATGCTGGACTACCGCCTGGACGCCTACAAGACGTACCAGAAGCTGCCGTTTCCAGACTACGGGCCCGACCTGTCGGACCTGGATCTGGACCAAATGCTGTATTTTCAAAAGGCGACCGACCGGACGTACCGCGACTGGGATGACGTGCCTGACGACTTGAAGCGCACCTTCGACCGCCTTGGCGTGCCCCAGGCCGAGCGCAAGTACTTGGCCGGAGCGTCGGCGCAGTACGAGTCCGAGGTCGTGTACCACAACATCAAAAAGGAGTTCGACAAGCTCGGCATCATCTTCATGGACATGGACTCCGCCCTCAAGCAGTACCCGGACCTGGTGCACCAGTACTTCGGCACCCTGGTCCACCCGTCGGACAACAAGTTCGCCGCGCTGAACGGGGCGGTGTGGTCGGGCGGCTCGTTCATCTACGTGCCTAAGGGCGTGCAGACCGACGTGCCGATCCAGGCCTACTTCCGCCTCAATGCGGAGAATTCCGGCCAATTTGAGCGCACGCTGATCATCGTCGCCCCTGGTGCCCACATCAACTACGTGGAGGGCTGCACAGCGCCGAACTACTCCAGCGACTCGCTGCACGCCGCGGTGGTTGAGGTGTTCGTCCAAGACGACGCTTACTGCCGCTACACCACGATCCAGAATTGGTCCAAGAACGTCTTTTCGCTGGAGACCAAGCGCGCCCAGGCGATGAAAAACGCGACCATGGAGTGGGTCGACGGCAACCTCGGCAGCAAGACGACGATGAAGTACCCGTCCGTTTACCTGGACGGGGAAGGGGCGCGCGGGACGATGCTGTCGATCGCCGTGGCCGGCGCCGGCGTCGATCAGGACAACGGGGCGCGGATGATCCACAACGCGCCGAACACCTCCTCGAACATCGTCTCCAAGTCGATCGCCAAGGACGGTGGGGCCGTGGACTACCGCGGCACCGTGCGCTTCACCAAGAAGGCCGACAACGCCTTTTGCCACGTGGAGTGCGACACAATCCTGATGGACGAGCAGTCAACGTCAGACACCATTCCGTTCACCGAGATCAAGAACTCAAGCGTCTCGATGGAACACGAGGCGAAGGTCTCCAAGGTTTCCGAAGAGCAGCTTTACTACCTGGAAAGCCGCGGCATCCCCGAGGCCAAGGCCACCGAAATGATCATCATGGGCTTCGTTGAGCCGTTCACCAAGGAGCTGCCAATGGAGTACGCCGTGGAGCTCAACCGGCTCATCTCAATGGAAATGGACGGGTCAGTTGGGTGAGCAGGCCAAGGTGCGCAGGGTCGACGCACTTAGCCCGACGATTAGCCTAGCTTCGGGCATTGCCGTCGAACTTTGACGGCGAGGCCCGGAGCGTAGCTAATCGCTCGGGCGTTGTCGACCCGAAGCCCAGTTAGGCCAGGATGTGCAGGACGACGGACGTAGGGGGACAGCTAGCCGCTACGCATGTCAGCCTGTACGCCATAAATGGCTACAGGCTAAGCATAGCCCCAGGCTTTGCCGGCGTTCTGTGCCAGCGAGGCCTGGGCCGTAGCTAGCTGCTCCCCCGTTGCGAACTCGGAGCCCAGTTAGGCCAAGGTGCGCAGAGTTCGCGCACTTAGCCCGACAGCTAGCCGCTCCGCACGTCAGCCTGTACGCCACAAATAGCAACAGGCTGCTCATCGCCCAAGGCCTTACCGCTGTTTTTTGGCGGTAAGGCCTTGGGCGTAGCTCATCAAGCGGGCGTTGTCGACTCGGCCCCCAGTTAGATTGCCCCATTCTGCCAACGACCGCGGCGGCAATGGTATAATGGCTGCAAGGAGGCGGCGTGATGCATGAGGACCTGAACGCTTTCATCAAGGCCAAGTCACTGGGCCTGGCGACGATCAAACCAGACGAGAAGCGGGCGTTTTTGGGCAACTTCCGCGAGCGCGTCGCCATGGCGGTCACCATCCGTCAGCTGCACGACGAGCGGATCCAGACCTTACTGGACCAGGTACTGACCCGCTACCCGCAGTACCGCGTCTACATTAACGGCCGGATGCCGCAGGACCTGGTGGCGTTTTACATGAAGCAGGCCCTGGCGCATGACGTGCCGTTCACCATCATGGCCCAGCCCGGGGTGCGCGTGAAAAAGACGCCCAGCGCCGACGATTTTGGTTGGGTGCTTGCCGACCCGCACCATCAAATTGAGCGGCCGATCCTGCTTTGAGGAGGACGATAAGTGGATTCTCAAGTTACAACAACGATTAAAAGCATTGAAGACATGCGCAAGCAACTGCATCGCGGCAAGCTGTTCCACGGCCTGCCGGACGATTTGCACGCGCTGATTGAAGGCGTCGAAGTGGCGCCGGCGACCCCGGTGGGCCTGCCGGACGACGACGAGGCGGCGCTCGCCAAGATCGCCGCCATTGAAAAGCGCGTCAAGGACGAAAAAGCGCCGCAGGTCAGCGATGCGGAGCTGAAGTATCTGATCGTGCATCTGGCGGCCACCGCGCCGGCCGTGCGCGACAAGGGGGTCTTTTTCCTGCTGTCGGACCTGTTTCAGGCCGACGCGTTCACGGCCAAGCAGGTGAGCTGGCTGTTCAAGACGCTGCAGCGCAAAGACATTTTGTTTGCGCACATCACCGAGCCGGCGAACGACGCCGTCTTCCTGCGCAGTTTTGCGGTGATGCTGCTGTCGGGGCTGGTGTACGCCGACCTCAACCGTTATCACCTCATCACCGCGACGCAGTTCGAGCGCCTGCTGGTCAACCTGTGCGCGTACATCGCGCTGGAACGCGACGGGCGCGGCTACGTGGCCGGCAAGGGCTGGGCGCACGCCTACACCCACATTGGCAACCTGGCCGAGGAGCTCAGCCAGGTGCCGAGTCTCACGCGCGGCGACAAGCTATTGCTCATGGCGACCGTGATCGAGGGTTGGCAGCGGATGACCGACTCGCTGGTGTTTGGCGAGGATCAGCGCGTGTCCTCGTATCTGGTGAACCTGGCCACGAAGAACCAGTTCTACGCCGACGCGCTGGTCATGTGCCTGACGGCCTGGCAGAAGCGCCTGCAGCACCTCAAGCCGAAGGAGGACCTCGCGTTTTGGACGCGCTGGTACAATCGTTCACGTTTGCTGGAAGCGCTGCTCATGCGCGGTGATTTACCGAAAGTGGTCGTCGATTATTTGAAACAAATCATCGACGCGTACTAATAAAATTAGTGATAATAAGTACTCTCTCATTAGTAAATATTTGATGATTAACGGCGACCTAGCGCACTTTTAGCTGGGCCGCCGTTATTATTATAATATGTATGTTTAGAACTTATTCAGACTGTTTTAATCATTACATTAGATACATTTGAAAGTGTTAATCGTCACAAACAGTGAAAAGTAGTCAAAAATCATAATATCAAGTATAATTGGGTCATTGCGGGAGCGGCGTGGGCCGCTCACTGGTAACTCAAAAGGGAGTGGAGACATGAATAAGCTGCAGCCGGCATTACGCATCAAGGGGGAAAACGTCCGGCATTTTCGCAAACTGCGCGGGTTAAGTCAAGCGGAGCTGGCGGAAGGCATCTGCACACAGGCCACCATCAGTCTGATCGAGAAGCACAACAAAGTCCCAAGTATGAACATCCTGATCCGCATCGTGAATCGCCTGGGCGTGACGCTCGACGATGTCGTGGTGGAAAACCAGGACCACATTCAGCAGGCCCTCAGCGCCGTCGAGGGCAAGATTCGCCACGGCGACTACCAAGAAGCGGCGCCTCTGCTGGCCAAGATCAAGCAGGGCAAGCTGACCCGTGAAGAAGACGAGAAGCGCTACTATTATTACGCTGGCATGGTCGAGTTGTTTGAGCACAAAGACGTTGACGAGGCCATTTACGATTTCGGCCGCGTGCTCAACGGCAGCCCGATCAGCTACCGCGACGTCGCCGGCATCATGGCGACCCTGGGCCTCGGTCTGGCGTACGCCGAAAAGGGCACGACCGACCGTGCCCGGGTCTACATTGACGAGACCGTGAAGCTGCTGAAGGAAGTGCCGCTGAACGAAAGCCGCTACCAAGACGTTGAACTGACCATGTACTGGCACATTGGCCGGATCTACTTTGAGATCGGCGAGTACCGCCAGGCCCTTGGCCACCTGCAAACGGGGATCGAGCTGGCGGTCCGCAACGACAGTCTGTTCCGGCTGCCCGAGCTATACACGCTCAAGGCGCAGACGCTGGCCAAGCTGGGGGATGACCAGGCCGGTGCCCAGCGCGCGATCGCGCTGGCGTTGGCCCAGGTCACGCACCGGCCGAAGCTGATCGCCGAGCTTGAGGATCCAGGCACTGCCGATTCTGTTTCAGCCTAACCACAAGCAACGCCCCGCGGGATCCCGCGGGGCGTTATTAGGTGGTGCCTATTTTGCTGGTTTCGGGTTCGGCTTCTTGGTTGAAGACAACGCCGGCTGGTTGTTGAGGTCCGTCCGCACGACGAGCACGTCGCACTTAGCGTTGCGGGTGACGTACTCGGTCACGCTGCCGATGAGGAGCCGCTCGACCGCATTAAGCCCGGTCGCGCCGATCATGATCAAGTCGATGTTTTTCTGCTTCGGGATGTCGCGGGCGATGATCGTCTTGGGCGCGCCGTACTCGATGGAGTAGGAGACCTTATCCAGTCCCGCTTTGTGGGCCTGGTCAAGGTAGCCGTCCATGGTTTCCTTGGCGGTGTCGGCGACTTGCTGGACCATCGCGGAGTCGAAGCTAGAGACGTTGTTGAACGCGCGGGTGTCGACGGTGTGGATCAGGAATAATTCCGCCTGATTGCGCTTGGCCACCGCGACCGCTTTTTGAAAAGCGAGTTCCGATTCGTAAGAGCCATCGATCGCAACTAGAATGTGCTTGTATTGTTGTAACATGCCCATCACCTCTACTTTCATTGTAGCCGAATGGCGGACCAAAGTGAAACGATTTCAATCTTACCAATCATCCAAGGGCTAGTGATTCAGGTAGGCTGGTACCCGCAACCCGAGGACCCCGGCTGAAAGCGCGCCGACGATGAGCGCCAGGGCCTCCAGCCAGCTGGTCAGGAAGAACGCGGCGAGCAGCGCCAGCACGCCGGCGATCACGAACAGCGCCGCAAAGCGGGTCAGCTCTTTCTGCGCCGCTTCAGTGAGCTGGGTGATGCCAAGAAAGTTCGCGCGGCGGTGTGCGGCCACGTAGGCAGCAAGTGCGAATAAGACCAAGGCGAAAAGGATAAAGATGAGTCGAAACATGACTAGTCTCCTTTGGATTGAGTTGAGTTTATCGTAGCATACCCGAAGGCTTGGTGGTGGAAAAACCGGGGTGGAAGGCAGGTGGATAACAGCGGGTGTCCCCCTAAGTGCGCGACCTCTCTGCACCTAATCGGGCTCCGGGTTCGCAGCTAACGCATGTCACCCTGTAACTCGCTTCGCTCGCACAGGCTGATCAACGCGGGAGCATCTAGCTACCCTCAAGGCCTCGTCGGCAAAGTTCGCTGACAATGCCTTGAGCTAGGCTAGCTGTCCCGCTAAGTGCGCGAACCCTACGCACCTTGCCTAATCGGGCGGCGAGCTCGCAACGCGGGAGTGGTCAGCTACGCCTGAGGCCTCGCCGGCAAAAATCGCCGGCAATGCCTCAGGCTATGCATAGCCTGTAGCCATTTATGGCGTACAGGCTGACATGCGGAGCGGCTACCCATCCCGCTAAGTGCGCGAGCTCTCTGCACCTTGAAACAAAAAAAGACCGACATTTGTGTCGGCCAAAGTCCGAAGACTTTTGTGAAAGGCTAATGGTGCCGTCGAGTACCCGAATTGTTGAAACCCGCATTTAAGCAAGTGGGCCCGGACGACAAGCACGTTAGCTGTTCAGTGAGAGAACAGCACGGCACCTGCCACTTCTGGTCCCAAGGTATTGAGACTGTTCGGTCAACTAATAGATGGGGACCGCGAACACCTTAGGTACTTCCATACTTTTACTCTAGCACTGCCGGCCAAAACATGCAAGAAAACGGCCGGCAAAAACCGCTGTAATGCTTGCCAGATAAGCATTGACACCGATTTCACGTCCTACTGCTGCTCCAGGTGGCGCAGCCGCGTCAGCTGCTGGCCGAGCGCCTGCTCGTACTTGCCGGTGGCCTTGGGCGTGTAGTAATGCGTGTGCTTCAGGTTCGCCGGCATGTAGGTCTGCTGGACCCAGCCGCCGGGGTAGTTGTGCGGCAGCTTGTAGCCGACCCCGTGGCCCAGGGCTTTGGCGCCCTTGTAGTGAGCGTCGCGCAGGTCGTCAGGGATCGGGCCCGCCTTGCCCGCCTGGACGTCGGCAATGGCGGCGTCGATGGCGCTGATGGCGGAGTTCGACTTGGGCGCCAGGCACAGGTCGATCACGGCGTTGGCCAAGGGAATGCGGCCTTCCGGCAGACCGAGCCGCTCGGCGGACTGGATCGCAGTCAGGGTGCGCGAGGCGGTTTGCGGGTTGGCGAGGCCGACGTCTTCGTAAGCAATCACCAACAGGCGGCGCAGGATGCTGGGCAGATCACCGATGACGATCAGGCGGGCGAGGTAGTGCAGGGCGGCGTCGACGTCAGAGCCGCGGATCGCTTTTTGAAAGGCGGAGATCAGGTCGTAGTGCGCGTCGCCGTCTGCGTCGCCATCCAGTGCGCGCTGCTGGAGGGACTGGTGCATGACCGCTTCGGTGAGGTGGATCGCGCCGGCCTTTTCCGGGGTGGATAGGGTGGCGAGCTCCAGCGCGTTCAGCGCCGCGCGCAGGTCGCCGTTGGTGGCCGTCGTCAGGTACGCCCGCGCCTTTTCATCTAACTTGACCGGGTACTTGCCCAGGCCCCGTTCCTCGTCCTTCAGCGCGCGGTCGATGGCTTGACCGATGTCCTCAGGGGTGAGGGGGTGAACCTGGAAAATCTGCGTCCGGCTGCGAATGGCGGGCTGGATGCTCATGTAGGGGTTCTCGGTGGTCGCCCCGATCATGACGATGCGGCCGGATTCGAGCAGCGGCAGGAGAAAATCCTGCTTGGTCTTGTCGAGGCGGTGGATCTCGTCCAGCAGCAGGATCACGGTGCCGCTCATCTTGGCTTCCTCGGCGACGATCTGCAGGTCCTTTTTGGTGTCGGTCGCGGCGTTCAGCATGCGAAAGGCGTACTTGGTCGCACCGGCGATCGCCGAGGCAATGCTGGTCTTGCCGGTGCCGGGCGGGCCGTAGAGGATCATCGAGCTCAGCCGCTTGGCCACGACCATGCGGCGGATGATCTGGCCCTCGCCGACCAGGTGCTGCTGGCCGACGACTTCGTCCAAGTTCCGTGGGCGCATGCGGTATGCGAGTGGTTGCTGCATCAGGGCACCTTCTTTCTTTAACTTTTAAGTTTAGCAGTCCCAAAGCGCGAAACCAAATTATGGGGAGAAGAAAAAAACGGCCGCCACAGTCGGGCAGCCGAGTTATTAATCAGTGGTGGTCGTGATGCGAGGTGTGGCCGTGCGGACGGCCCTTGCGGCGCTGGTCAAACCACTGCGCCATGCGCTGCTGCTGGGCGCTATTGGCCTGCTCGTAGCGCTTGACAAGGACCTGGCGGCGCCGCGCGTCGACGTTCTGGTCGAGCCAGTCGGCCCACTTTTCTGGCAGCATTGGTGCGGCGTTTTGCGGTGCGGCCGGCCCCGGCTGCTCATCGGCCTGCGGTTCGCCGGCAGCGGGGGCAACTGGGTCCTCACCCTTCGCCAGGATCTGGCGGGCGGCCTTGCGCCAGTCGACGTAGGCGGAGGCGGGCAGGGCGGCCAGGTCTTTTTGCTGGTCGTCAGGCAGCGCCTCAGCGTCGAACATCTGCTGGCGGGCGTCCGCATTGAGCAGGAAGTTGAGGATCGGGTAGGCGAGGTAGAACAGCACGGCGAGGTGCGGCAGGAAGTAGGCCACGACAATGGCGATCACGGACAGGATGGCCAGGGGATGATTCGCGTTGCCGTAGATCTTCTGGTAGACCTGCTGCATGTCCGCTTTTGCCGTGTACTGCTGGTGAATGATGGCCTTGGCCAGGAGGCGGAAGATGAAGTTGATCACGGCCTGCATGAGCCCGTACAGCATCACGGTGATCCGCGTCGTGTTTTCGGCCATCATGCTGGTGAACAGCGGCATGAGCGACAGCACCGCGAGGAACAGCACTTCCCACACCAGGATCCGGTACGTCATCGTGGCGATCTCGGCGAACGCGGTGCTGTGCTGGTACCACATATTAAAAATAAACACGAAGGTGATCAGGTAGATGCCGATGTGCTTGCCCATCGCCAGGTAGCGCGGCCAACTGTCCTTCATGATCGGCGCAATGTCTAAGACCATGATGGTGATGATCACGGCCATGATCGCGTCGGCGAAGGCGTCCAGGCGGCTTTTGAGTTTTTCCATGTGACTAGCTCCTTTGCAGTGTTGCCCGTATTCTATGATTGATCGCCAGGCAATGCAACCGCGCATGCAAAAACCTCACCCAAACTGCAGTGAGGTCAGCACGCATTATTGAAAAAGCCGCCCGAACAGGCCGCGCTTTTTTGCCGGCTGCGCAGCGGCTGGTGCGTTTGCCTGCGGAACGTCGATGTCTTTGACGTTGATCGCGGCCTTGGCGACCAGCAGGATCCCTGAGCCCTGCGGCGTGAGGTTCGCCGTGGCGTCGTTGACCAGGGTGAAGGCCACGTTGGCACTGCCTGCCGCCTGCATGAACGGCGCCGTCATCTGCGGGTCAAGCTTGCCATTGATCAGCAGCTTGTAGTCGGTTTGGCCCTGGTGCTTGGCCAGGGCGGCTTTCACCGCCGCCAAGGCTGCGGGTTCTTCGACGTCCTGGTTCTTCACGCGCACCGCCACGCGCTCGCGCAGGGAGCCGAGATACTGGCGGCGCTCATCTGGGTTCGTCTGCGGCGGCCCATAAATGCTATTATTAAGGTGTTGTTGCATGTCGTCGTCAGCCACGTCTGTTCCTCCTTGGTGGCGCTTGCAGCGCGTGTTCAAAATTAAGTATAGCAGAAGGAGGTGCGCGATGTTCACCGATCAGGACTTTACTGTGTTCGACGACCCGACGCTGGCCGGCCGCCTGGGGCTGATCCGCCGCGTGCTGGATCCCAAGTTTGACCAGGCCGGCGGGGAGCTCGCCGACCTGCTCGAGGAGGCCGGGGTGCCAAAGCTTTACCTGCACGTGGCTAAGCACCTGCGCCGCCACAAAAATCCGCCGCCGGACACCTGGCTGGCGCTTTCCACCAGCCAGCGCGGCTACAAGATGATGCCGCACCTCGAGCTGGGGCTGTGGGACGACCGCCTGTTTCTGTGGGTCGCGCTGCTCCAGGAAGCCAAGGCGGCGAGCGTCCGCGTGCCGTTTGACTCGCTGCGGCCGCAGATGATGCTGCTGCCCACCGACATGGAGCTCGCCGCCGACCACACCAGAAAAGAAGTGCTGCCGCTGACGCTGGGCAATTTTGATCGCGTCAGTCGGCGTTATCGCACCACCAAGGCCGGCGAATTTCTGGTGGGGAAGACCTACCTGCGCTCCGATCCGCTTTTCGCTGCGCCAGACGAACTGTGGGCCGACCTTCAGGAGCGGACGGTGCGGCTGGCCCCGGTGCTGAAGCGGCTAGTGGCGGCGCAGTCAGCCAACTCATTTTCCAGAGGTGATTGATCATGGCACAAACAGTTCCCACCTCCCAGCGGCCAGAAGTGCAGCCGTTCTACCGCAGCGCAGATTATCGCGATCTGACCCGCGTGCTCACGGCCGGGGCCATTGCGAAGCTGATCGACCTGTTTGGCATGCTGCAGGCCACCCGGCACCAGCAGGTGACCCCTCAGCAGTGGACGGCCAAGGCGGTGGAGCAGACCCTTGAAGACGTGTGGGAAAACGCCAACACGAAGGCGCAGGCCCAGGCGTTTGAGGACCTCTTCATTGTCAGCAGTTTGCTGGTCCTCGACCTCGCCAAGCGCGGGGCGACCAAGGACAACGTGAATCAGATGGCGGCGATGTTTGACATGCTGGCTGCCATCACCAGCACCGAGGACGACCCGAACGGCGAGTGGGCGGATGACCCCGTCGATGCAGACGACGATGACTACTACTACGAAGGGGAGTCGCCGTACGATCGGCCGGGGCTCGCGTACTGGCAGGAGCGCACGCTTGACGACATCACCGACTACATGCGGGAGTGGGTGCACGAATTCCGGGCCAGCCCGGAATGGGCTCAGGTGCCCCAGCCCGTCGATGAGGTGGTCATGGCGCGCTTTGCCCTGACCCTGACCGAGCAGGCCTACAATGATTACCGCAAGACGCCAAAGACTTGGTCCAAGGCCGTGCTCACGGCCATCCTTGACGCGGCGTTTGTGGCGCCGGCCGACCTGGATGAGCAAAGCGCCCGCTGGGTTGCCCCGAGCTTCCAGGCCTTTATGGTCTTTCTCAAGCGCCGGCACTACCTGCGGCCAGAGGTGGCCGACCGTTACGCCAAGTGGATCGCGGCAAGCGCCCCGGTGCTGATCCGCGCCGCTGCCACCCCGGAACATCGCCGGCCGATGAAGAACGTCGCCTTGGCCATGCAACAAGCGAACGTGGATGTGACCGATGAAAAGGCCGTGGCTGCCTTTATGCCCCTTTACAACCAGACCACCGCACTGCAGCGGCTGCTGGCGGATCAAGACTATGCGGCGGCCGACGTGTACTTCCCGCCGGCCCTGCCGGCGGGCGGCAAGCACGTCGAACGGTTTGCCGGACGCAAATGGGTGAAGGCCTGGGCGACGCGACTGCACGCGGAGGGGCTCGAGTTAGCTCGCCGGCTGTGGAGTGATCCGGCCAGCGACGCCCTGCGGCGGGCGGTGCCGCAAGCCATCGCGGTGCAGACCATCGTGGACGTGTACGATGATCTGTACGCGGAGAAGCTGCTGACGCCCAAGCACTGGCAGCCGGCCGACTTTGCCGAGGCGGTCGCCAAGCTCAAAAAGCGGCGGCAGGGGGCGGCGCTTACGCAGGCGCTGCTTGCCCTGGGCGCGCTGCTGGAGGCGCTGACCCAGGCTGGCCAGGTGCGGCCTGAAACCGCTGCGGCCATGCTGAAGGTCATCACCGAAGCGACGCCCAAGCACGGCGGGAAGGTCATCTCGCTCAAGCAGGCGCGCAAACTGCGCAGCAACGGCCACAGGTAATTGGCGAGAAGCTAAAGCTGCCGGCAGGGGGTTAGCCCAGCCGGCAGCTTTTTGGGTTCTGGATGCGTTTTGCCTCGGCGGCGGGGCAAGTGAGACTGAAGGCGTGTAGCCTGCGTTAGTCCTCCTTGAGGCCGCTGACGGTGAAGGTCTTGGTCCCACCTTTCAGGCCATACTTGGCGGCGTCTTCGCCCACCTTCACGATCACTTGGAATTTATCGCCGTTGCTGAGGTCGCCGTCGCCGTCAAGATCTCCGGTTTCGAGCGTGATGTCGTCCAGCACATCGGCGGTTTTTGAGGCTTTGGCCTGGTCGGCATCGGACTTGAACAACGCCTCGACCTCGTTTTGATCTGTCGATTCGTCCATGCTGAACACCTTGATCATGCCGGCACGCTGGGGTCCGGACAGGCCCTCCTTGCGGCCGACGCGCTCGACGATGTCACTCGCGAACGTCTTCATTGACGCTTTGGTCTGCTGGGCGCTGCCCATCTCGTTGTAACCTGAGAACTTGACCTCGATGTCATTGGCAAGATTCAGCGTCCGGTTCTGGTACAGGTGATAGCCCCCGAACCCGATAATGGCGACGACCACCACAATGATGGCCAGCATCACAGGATTTTGTTTTTTCATTGTTACCCCTCCAAAGGTAGTAGTAGCTTGCTGAGGGCCAGGGTGCTTCGCCGGTGAGCCGCGGCACACACGAAAAAGGCCGACCCTCGATCAAACACTGTCTTTCTTCCAAAGTCTATTACGAATATGCAATATGAATGAAGAAATGACAGGTTTGTGAAGGTTGGCCAACCTAATTATTAATGTGCCCGTATACAATAGTTAATATATCCCCATTAAGCGGAGAAAACAATAGCCAATTAAAAAAGAAAAATGGCAAAATTCGCCGAAATCGATATATAATTCTCTCGTGGCCGGTGTGTCGGGGGGGAGCCAACTCGCCGGCCAGGCGCGTATAATTCGGTTAACCAGCAAAGGAGGGCCCATGATGCCGCAAATCTATTTTCTCTGCACCGGTAATTCGTGCCGCAGTCAGATGGCCGAGGGGTTTGCCCACCAGTTCCTGGGCCCTGATTGGCGCATCGCCAGCGCCGGCCTGCGCGTGGACGGGCTTAATCCGCGGGCGGTGGCTGTCATGGCGGAAGTGGGCATCGACATCAGCCGCCAGCGTTCTAAACTGATCGACCAAGACTTCTTGCGCACCAGCGACGTGGTCGTCACGCTGTGCGGGGATGCCCGCGACCGCTGCCCGGTGGTGCCACCCACGGTGAGCAAAATTCATTGGCCTTTGATCGATCCGGCGCAGGCCACCGGCACGCCGGCTGAGCAGCTGGCGGTGTTTCGGCAGGTCAGAGACGAGATCGGCCGCCGGGTGAAAGCGCTGGCCGCGCAATGATAACAGGCCAAAAGCCGTGATTAAAGGGGCGCTCAGCGAATGAGCGCCCCGGATTATTGTGTTTTCAGCAAAAGAAAAAACCACCATTACTGGTGGAAAAGTTTGGGGGAACTTTTTAGGAGTGTTTCAATTCCGATGGCAGTTATGTTTTTCTCTGCCATTGGACAAGTCAATAATATCACACCCCTAAAGAAGTGATAACCAATTTTTTTAAAAATCCACTGGAAATTTTGTACCTGCTTATGGCATCAGCATTTTTTTAAATAAAAATCCAAGCTAATTGCGCGGCTTTCACTTGCCTCATATTTAATCGGCGGCCAAGGACGGATCAATCAGAATTGCCCCTGATCGATGAGGCTGCGCATCGTGGTTTGCACCTTCATCAGCGTCATGTGCGGGTCCGCCTTGAACGCCGGGACCAGCGCGGTGGCGTTCAGCTGCGGCGTTTGCAGCAGTTGCTTGCCGCCAATGTCCGTGATTGTCAGTTCAGCGGCGCTAAGTTTGGCGGTCAGATAGCCGCCTTCGATGCCCTCGTCGAGCAGCTCCTGGATCCAGTTCTGTAGCCCACCTTGAATGACCGCGTCCTCACTCAGCGGGGTGTGGTTTTGCTCACTTTTGGCCACCAGTGCGGCCACCTGTGCCATGTTCTCCGGAATCTCATGCATCGCTGCCATCTCCTTTAGTTTGTGCCACCGGCATTGTACGCCGAACGGCAACCAAAAAGCCAGCCGCGGGGGCTGGCAACTGGGTTCAGCTAACTTTGGGCTGCGCGGCGAACGTCGCGGTGGTGCGGGCGGCCGCCGCGCGCTTCACCAGCAGGGTAAAGGGGCGCAGCTGGGCGGCGTCGGCGGCAAACAGGTTCTCCGGGTGCCACTGCACGGCCATGATCTGGCGGTCGGCTTGGTCCGCCAGCGCCTCGATGACGCCGTCTGGGGCCGTGGCCACAACCTGCAGCCCTGGGGCCACGCGCTTGACGGCCTCGTGGTGGCGAGAGTTAACGTAGGCTTGCTCGCCGATCAGCTTGGCAAGCTGTGAAGTGGCCTTGACGGTCACGTGGTGGGTGGGGAACTGCCCGGGGGCCGCCTGGGCGTGGCGGATCGTTGCGTCTGGATCTTGGCTCGCCAGGTCCTGGTACAGCGTGCCGCCCAGCGTGACGTTCAGGATCTGCATGCCGCGGCAGATGGCCATGATCGGCTTGCCCGCCGCGAGGGTGGCACGGATCAGCGCCTGCTCGAGGCGGTCTTTGGGGTACAGCGTGGCGCCGATGGCGAAGCTCGGCTCCTCGCCGTACAGGGTCGGGTCGACGTCGGGGCCGCCTGGCAAAAGCAGGCCGTCAAACGTGGTCACCGCCGCCTGTGCCAGCTCGGTGGCCAGGCTGATGTCGTCGGGGAACGGTAAGATCACCGGCACTCCGCCGGCCGCGATGACGGCATTTTTCACGTCACGCGGGGCGTAGTCGGCCTGATTGACGTTTAACGAAGTGCTCGGCTCCTCGAGGGTGTCGGCGGTCATGGCAATAATCGGGCGCAAGAGAATCCTTCCTTTCAGAAAATCAATTGTCCCCTACTTTAAAACTATTTCCCGCACAGTCAAGTGAAACTTGGTAAACTACTTGCTCGAGGCCGGTTTCGCCTGGTGAAATCGTGAGGCCGGCCGCTTAGTGAATAAAATTGCAAAAAACGCCGGGCCCAGAGTCTTCTGAGCGCGGCGTAACAAGGCGTTAGGCATTATGGAAGAAGTCGTCGTTTTCAAACATCAGCTTCACGAAGTCATGGGCGTAGTCGGTGCGGTTCCAGTCGCGCTGCCACTCGCAGGCCAGCTGGGCGTTGGTGATCAGTTCCGCGCCGGCGTGCGCCACGCGGCGCAGCGCCGTTTCGTGCGCGATCAGGGAAGTGCCGCCGATCGCGTCAACGACCGGGAAGACGTGGAAGCCTTCGCGCAAAGCGTCAAGCGCAGGAAAGGCCATGCAGGCTTCCGTCCACAGCGCGCAGATCACGAGGTTCTTGCGGCCGGTCGCGTGCACCGCCTCGTTGAAGTCCTGGTCCTCCCAGGCGTTGATGGCGGTGCGGTCGAGCGGCTTTTTGTCTGGCATCAAGTCGCGCAGGACCTTCAGCGTGTCCGCGTTCTGGCCGCTGGCGACGTTCACCGTGCTCAGGATGATCGGCACCTGGTACAGGTTGGCCAGTTTAATGGTGAAGGTGACATTGTGGATCAACTGCGGGTGGCTCATCGACTGGATCGAAGACACCTGGGTCGGCTGGTAATCGATCACCAGCAGCGCGGAGTTCTCCGGCGTAAGCAGCAGGTCTTCGACGGGGTTGCGGCGAGGATAACTTGTCATCAGATAACGCCTCCTATTAGTTTGAATACGGTTGCATTCTAAACCGGAGGGGGGATAATGCAAAGCAAAGCGACTTGTGCGAGGCGGGCCGCAGGGAGGGGTCACCATGAAAAACATCTTGCACGCGCTGGCCAAAGGCATTGCCAGTTTCTTCACCGTCCTGGCCAGCAACTTGAACCGGCCGTTTCTGCCGCTGGACAGTGAGCGCAAACGGCGGCCGCGCAAAGGGGAGGACGACTGGCGCGACCGGTAAGTAAAAGGCCCCATCAATATGGGACCATCATTAGTGATATCGCGTATTGCGCGCAGCGATATAGGTTAATCCGCAGAGGTATTCGCCGGATCGTTGTTGAAACTCTTCAAGATTGTTTTGGCGTTTGGCAGGATCTTCTGCATCAAGAGAATCAGTTGATCGCGGATCTCCTCAGGCATCATCCCGCTTACATCGAGTTTTCCGGTCACGACCATCTCCATTAATTCGACGTAGGCATAACCCAAAGCAACCGTGACTGTTCCTGCCACAGTTCCAGAGATTGCGGAGGTGGCAATGCCCACTCCAGGAATTAGCTTAAGTAGCGTTTTGGCGGTTGTGACGCCCAGATATTGCGCACCGAAGATTCCGCCGATGCTGGCTAGAACCGTCTCGATTTGATGCTTATCGAGCGCAACTTGATAGATTCCTGTAATCTGGTAGAGCATGTTGCTTTCAGCGGCCATCATCACCGGGGCGTCAGCGAAATCAAGGGGAATAAAACCAGTTCCAAAGTTGGCCAATGTAGTGCCGGCGATGATCTTACCGGCCAGCTTGCGTTTCATTTGAAAGTCAGGCCGCTGGGAGTAGGCAAATGATTGTTGGAGTGCCTCTGGCAGGATATCCGCGGTGAGGGTAACGAGCTGATCGATTCCAAATGCCGCCATCCCTGCTGTTTCCTCCGCGAGCACGTTGACGGTTGGCAAGTCTTTGAAGACGGGGATCTTGTGCAAACTAGCGCTCAAGGCATCGGCCATATCTGGGGCAATAGCCTTGGTCAGGACTAAAATGACCGGAATTTTTTGATCTAGGAAGAACTTAATGAACTTTTGCTCTTTACCATCGATTCGGCCTCCAGTGGCCGCGATACAGTACCACAGGCAGTGGATATCATCGGCCACGGTGTCAGTCTTCTTCGCCCGCTTGATCAACTTGTGGATGGTGTTGACACTTTTCCACTGGGCAAATTGGCCGAGTTCAAAGCCGACAGTGTCGTAAATGCGAACTGGAAAATCTGGCTTTTCGATCAGCTTGATGTGGTCGGTGACAGGCTTTCCCATCCCGGTCTCGGCGAGGCGTTCGCCGAAGGTCGCATTAATCAGGGTCGACTTACCGACGCCACTCTTGCCTGCAACGACAATATTCACTTTTTCAAGATTTCCAAATTGTGCTTTAACCTGTTCAAAAGCCTGCTCAGCTAAGTGCGCCATCTGCTCTTGCTTTGACATCGTGATTCCTCCAATTGTTTTTCTTATCACTGATATTACACTATGCGCCGTGTTATTTCCGCGAAATATATGTTTCCCTTGCCGCCAGTTGAGACAGAAAATTCGAGTGCAATGTATTGGGTTATTCCGTGTCAACAATCCGGGCACAATTGCCGCGCCACAGCGGTGGGCGGCGCCAACTTAAACCACTAAACTGATGATGAACCGATACAGAAAAGGGAGGTTAACTCATGAGCTTAGGGCAAAATTTAGCTGACGCGCGGCGCCACCGGGGGCTTTCTCAGGAGGCGGTCGCCCAGCGGCTGGGCGTCAGTCGGCAGACGATTTCCAAGTGGGAGACCGACGAGACCCTGCCGGACATTTTTCAGTCTAAGAAGCTGGCGACGCTTTACGAGCTGTCCTTAGACAAGTTGGTCAGCTTCGACGCGGACTTGGCGACCATCGAGCATGCCATCACGCACACGCCGGATTCGGCGGTTGCGAAAGTCGACTGGACCGCCATGTGGGCCAAAAAGTACCCAGTGCTGGCGAGCTACCAAGGCAAAGTGGACGCCGATCGGTACGCGGCACAACTGCGGACGCAGCTGGCCGCGCTGCGCCGCGACTACGGCTACAGCGCGCAGGACGCCATGCTGGTGCTCAAGGATATTTTGAGCCGGGTGTGGCAAGAGTAGGTTGTCCGTTTTCCTTCCAGCGCGTAAAATGATCACAACAATCATCCGCCGCGCGGCCTGCCCCGCGGCGATCAAGGGGGCAATCACGTGAAAATTGGGATCATTGGCGCCACTGGCCGGGTCGGCCAGCAGATGGTAAACGCGGCGTTGGCCAACGGCCACAGTGTCGTGGCCCTGGTGCGCAGCCGCGCCAAGGCCGAGCGGCTTTTCGAAGGCCGGGTCGCGGTGGTGGAAAAGGACGCGCTGGCGCTCACGCGGGCCGACTTTGCGGGGCTGGACGCCGTCATTGACGCCTTCGCATCGCCCGCGGCCTATCGCCACCTCGACCTGGCGACGCACTTGATCAGTCTTTTCCGCGGCACTGACACGCCGTACTTGATGTTCGTGCTGGGGGCAAGCTCGCTGCGCCAGCCGTCCGGGGAGCTGCTGCTCAGCCAGGTCGAGGCGCAGGCGCAAGGGGCACCGTGGGTCAAGACCCCGCAGCAGCAGGTCCACGAGCATGACTTCCTGCAGTGGATCGACAACGTGGCCTGGACCGCGATCTCCCCGCAGGCCAACCTGATCGACGGGCCGCTTGGCGACTACCGCCTGGGCACAGACGAGGTGATGCAGGCGCCCAGCGGCAAGTCCGAGGTGACGGTGGCCAACCTGGCCGCGGCGGCGATCGCGGAGCTGGAGCACCGGACGCATCTGCGCCAGCGCTTCACGGTGGTCAACGCCTAGCACAACGCAAAATGGCCCCTGACTGATCGCATTAGGGCGATCGGCCAGGGGCCATTTTTTGGTAAAAGTCACGGATTGATCGCGTCGCCGCCGGTCACGCCGTAGATCTGGCCGGAGATGTAGCTGGCCTCATCCGATCCCAGCAGCACGTACACCGGTGCCAGTTCAACGGGCATCCCCGCCCGTCCAAGCGGGGTGTCCTGGCCGAACTTGGGAATGGCCTCACTTGGCTGGCCGTGGTCCAGTTGCAGCGCGGTCCAGATCGGCCCCGGTGCCACGCCGTTGACCCGAATGCCTTGGGGAGTCAGCTGCTTGGCCAGCCCGATCGTGAAGTTGGCGATCGCCGCCTTGGTCGCCGCGTAGTCGAGCAGGTTCGAACTGGGGGCAAAGGCCTGAATCGAGGTGGTGGTCACGATGGCGCTGCCTGGTGCCAGGTGCGGCAGGGCGGCGCGCACCGCGGCGAACATCGCCTCGATGTTGACGGTGAAGGTGTCTTTGACCTGCGCTTGCGGAAGTTCGGCCAGCGTGGCGTGCTGGATCTGCTGGGCGGCGTTGAGCACCAGCAGGTCGAGCCCACCGAGCTGCAGGGCCGCCTCTTCGACCACTTTAGCGGGCGCTTCGGCAATGCGAAAGTCGGCCGGCAGCAGCACCGCTTTTTGGCCCTCGGCTTCAATCAGCTGACGGACTTCCTCAGCGTCGGCCTCTTCGCCAGGGAAAAAGTGGATCGCCACGTCGGCGCCTTCGCGCGCGTAGGCAATGGCGGCGGCGCGGCCGATGCCGGAGTCGCCGCCGGTCACCAGGGCGTGCCGCCCAGCCAGCCGGCCATGGCCGACGTAGCTGCTTTCACCGCAGTCAGGCACGGGCGTCATCTGCGTTTGCAGCGCCGGTGGGTCCTGGTCTTGCGCGGGAAAATCGGCGTCGTGGTACAGGGCGCGGGGGTCAATCAACTTGGTCATGTAAGTCCTCCTTTTCAAGGTGCGGCGGGTTCGCGCATTTAGGGGGACAGCCAGCCTAGGTCAAGGCATTGCCGGCGTTTTTTGCCGGCGAGGCCTTGACCGTAGCTGGATGCTCCCCCGTTGCGAACCCAAAGCCCGATTACGAAGGTGCGGCGGGTTCGCGCATTTAGCGGGATGGGTAGCCTAGGTTGCGGCTTTACTCGCAAAGCGAGTGAAGCTGCGACCGTAGCTAGCCACTCCCGCGTTGCGAACCCAAAGCCCGATTATGCAAGGTGCGGTGGCTTCGCGCACTTAGCGGGATGGGTAGCCTGTTATGAAGTGACCCGTGTCAACTCCAACTTTCAATTTTCGATATCATCGCTGGCACCAACAAGCTTCA
>NZ_RHOJ01000016.1 GCF_003946485.1 Lacticaseibacillus jixianensis
CACGCAAGGTCTTGGGCTGGAAGACACCAGCTGAAGTCTACCTAGGTAAAAAGTTGCACTTGATTTGACAATTCGTCACGTTCAAGGTGCGCAGAGTTCGCGCACTTAGCGGGATGGGTAGCCGCTACGCATGTCAGCCTGTACGCCGCGAGCGGCTACAGGCTGATCATAGCACCAGTCATTGCCGCCGTTTTTTGGCGGCGAGGGCTGGTGCGTAGCTAGCCACTCCCGCGTTGCGAACTCGAAGCCCAATTAGAGCAAGGTGCGCAGAGTTCGCGCACTTAGCGGGATGGGTAGCCGCTACGCATGTCAGCCTGTACGCCGCGAGCGGCTACAGGCTGATCATAGCACCAGTCATTGCCGCCGTTTTTTGGCGGCGAGGGCTGGTGCGTAGCTAGCTGCTCGGGCGTTGTCGACCCGTAGCCCAGTTAGGCCAAGGTGCGCAGAATTCGCGGTTTTAGCGGGACAGCCAGCCTAATTTTGGCTGTGCAGGGTTCATGCGCGCAAGTCAGATCGCTTTAGGTGGATGATTTCGCCAAAATCGACTTAGATGAAGCCGGTTACGCTCATCCGGTCACTAAAGAAAATTTCAATGAAAAGGCTGATGCTAAGGGCGTTGGGAAGGCCTATCAACAATTCCGTGAAATTTTTCACTCAAATTTGTTTACAAATTCACATACCTCCTGTATATTATTGTTTGTGAAATGGTTAACGAAAAAATTGACAGACTTGTGGAGGGATATCAATGCTCAAACAGAAGCCAGAAACGCAAACCGACATCGAAACGACGATCGATGCGCTCGTGAAGAAGGGGCAAGAAGCGCTTGCGGTCCTGAAGACATATGACCAAGAAAAAATCGACAAGATCGTGCACCGCATGGCCATCGCTGGCCTGGATCACCACATGGAGCTCGCCAAGATGGCGGTTGAAGAAACCGGCCGCGGGGTTTACGAAGACAAGGCGATCAAGAACATGTTCGCCACTGAAGAAATCTGGCACTCGATCAAGGACAACAAGACCGTTGGTGTTATTTCTGAGGACAAGCAGAAGGGCCTGACGATGATCGCCGAACCAATTGGGGTCATTGCCGGTGTCACTCCGGTCACTAACCCGACTTCGACTGTGATGTTCAAGTCTGAAATTGCCATCAAGACCCGCAACCCGATCATCTTCTCCTTCCACCCCGGCGCCCAGAAATCCTCGGCCAAAGCCCTGGAAGTGATCCGCGACGAAGCGATGAAGGTGGGGCTGCCAGAAGGTGCCTTGCAGTTCATCGCCGAGCCAAGCATTGAGGCTTGCCAGGCGTTGATGCATCACCCAGGCATCGCGACGATCCTGGCCACTGGCGGTCCTGGCATGGTGAAGTCCGCGTACTCCAGCGGCAAGCCAGCGCTGGGTGTTGGTGCCGGCAACGCGCCAGCCTACATCGAGGCGACAGCGAACATCAAGCAGGCGGTCAACGACATCGTCCTGTCCAAGAGCTTTGACAACGGCATGGTCTGCGCATCCGAGCAAGGGGTGATCGTTGACGCGCCGATCTACGATAAGGTCAAAAACGAGTTCCAGGCGCAAGGGGCTTACTTCATCAAGCAAAAGGACTTGAAGAAGTTCACCGAGACCGTCATCAATACCGAAAAGATGGCTGTTAACCCGCGGATCGTCGGCCAAAGCGTTCAGCAGATCGCCGAATGGGCTGGCATTGAGATCCCACAGGACACCACGATTTTGATCGCCGAGCTCAAGGGGGTCGGGGATGCTTACCCGCTGTCCCATGAAAAGCTCAGTCCCGTTTTGGCGATGATGAAGGCGCAGGACCACGAAGAAGCCTTTAAGCTGGCAGAAACCATGCTCGACATTGGTGGCCTTGGGCACACGGCAATCATTCACACGGCAGATCAGGACCTCGCGCTGGACTACGCGGATAAAATGCAGGCCTGCCGCGTGCTGGTCAACAGCCCATCGACGTTCGGGGGCATTGGGGATCTGTACAACGAGATGATCCCGAGCCTGACGCTTGGCTGCGGCTCCTATGGTGGCAACTCAATTTCACACAACGTGGGGACGATCGACTTGCTTAACATCAAAACGCTGGCAAAGCGCCGCAACAACATGCAATGGGTCAAGCTGCCGCCGAAGATCTACTTCGAGCGCAACTCGGTCCGCTACCTGGAAAAGATGGACGGGCTCGACCGCGTCCTGATCGTCGGCGACCGGGGAATGGAAAAGCTTGGCTACGTCCGCATCGTTGAAGACGTGTTGAAGAACCGCACGAACAACGTGGACGTCCAGACCTTCCTGGACGTTGAACCGGATCCTTCCACGAACACAGTTTACAAAGGCACCGCGATTGCGAAGGACTTTAAGCCCGACGCGATCGTCGCGGTCGGCGGCGGCTCCGTCATGGATGCGGCCAAGGGGATCTGGTTGTTTTACGATGGCGATGGTGACTTCTTCGGCGCCAAGCAGAAGTTCTTGGATATCCGCAAGCGCACGTACAAGTTCCCTAAGCCGACTAAATCCAAGCTGGTCTGCATTCCGACTACCTCAGGAACTGGCTCTGAAGTGACCCCGTTTGCAGTCATCACCGACTCGGACACCGGCATCAAATACCCGCTGGCTGACTACGCGTTGACTCCGGATGTCGCACTGGTCGATTCTCAGTTTATCGAGACTGTGCCCCCGAAGGTCGTTGCCGACACTGGGCTGGACGTGATCTGCCACGCTACCGAAAGCTTTGTTTCGACCATGGCCAGTGACTACACCCGCGGCCTTTCACTGCAAGCACTGAAGATTGCTTTTGAAAACCTGGAGGCATCGTACAACGGCGACCTGGAAGCCAAGGCGAAGATGCACGACGCGTCAACCATCGCCGGGATGGCCTTCGCCAACGCCCTGCTGGGGATCAACCACAGTATCGCGCACAAGCTGGGCCAGACGTTCCACCTGCCTCACGGACGCTGCATCGCGATCACCTTCCCGCACATTGTTCGCTACAACGCGGCCCGGCCGAAGAAACGCGCCGTATGGTCCAAGTACAACTACTTCCGCGCTGACGAAGACTACGCTGAAATCGCCCGTTACCTGGGCCTCAAGGGCAACACCACGGCCGAGTTGGTCGAGGCGTTCGCCCAGGCCTACATCGACCTTGCACACCGCGTGGGCGTCAAGATGAGCCTGAAAGATCAGGGCATCGAGAAGCAAGCCGTGCTGGACAACGTGGATCGCATCGCCGAGCTGGCCTACGAAGACAACTGCACGGTCACCAACCCGATCGAGCCGTTGATCGCGGACATGCGGCAAATCGTGCTAGACGAGTACGAAGGCACTGCTTCAAGCGTTGGCACTAAGTAACCATTTCTTCTTCACAAGTCTTGAGAACCGGAAGAACACGTCGAAAGGCGTGTTTTTTTTGTGTAACTCATGCATAATGGAGAGTGTGTATAAACTGAAAGTAAGGATGAGTATGACACCAAATAAAGAGGATTATCTCAAAATGATTTTCGAGCTGGGCGGCGACACCGCCTTGATCTCCAATAAGCAGATCGTTGCCGGGCTGAGCGTGTCGGCCGCGTCGGTCAGCGAGATGATCACCAAGTTAGTGGAGCAGAAGTACGTGACCCACACGCCGTATCAGGGGATCAAGCTGACGGCCAGTGGCCAGCGGCGCGCGGCTGCTTTGGTGCGCAATCACCGCCTGTGGGAGGTCTTTTTGACCAATGACTTGGGCTACCCAGTCGACAATGTTCACACCGAAGCGGAGATGCTGGAGCACGCAATGACGCCCGAAATGGCGGCCCGCATGGCCAAGTTCCTCGGCAACCCGAAATACTGCCCCCACGGCGGTGTGATCCCCGACGAGGACGGCCATTATTTGGACCAAAGCCGCGTCACGCTGAGCCAGTGTCAAGTCGGCACACAAGGTCACATCGAGCGCATCGTGGACGAGCCGGGACTGATCGATTACGTTTTTGGGCTGGGGCTGGCGATTGAGGATCACTTTGAGGTGATCGCCAAAACTGCGGCTGCGATCCGGGTCCGGCAGCGGGAAACCGGTAAAGAACTGGACATCGATCCAGTGCGGGCCGAGCACATTTTTGTTGAATTGTAGCGATTATTGAAAGCGGTGGCAGTTTCACTATGAGTAAAGAAGTTAATGCAGTCATTATCATGTTCGGCGGCTCGGGCGACCTCGCCCACCGCAAACTGTACCCCGCGCTGTTTGGGCTTTTTCAGCACGGCGTGTTAAAGGACCACTTTGCCGTGATTGGGACCGCTCGCCGGCCCTGGAGCGATGATCATTACCAGCAGATCGTGGCGGACTCGGTGCGCGAGGCAGGCGCCACCGATGACCAAGCCATCGCCGCCTTTGCCGCGCATTTTTGCTACCAGTCGCACGACGTGACAGACGCTGACCACTATGTGACGTTGAAGCAGCTGGCAGCCAAACTCGATGATCAGTACGAGGTGGGCGGCAACCGCCTGTACTACATGGCCATGGCGCCGACCTTCTTTAGCACCATTGCCACGCACCTGAAGTCTGAAGAGTTGCTGACGGAGCAGGGCTTCAACCGCCTCATCATTGAGAAACCGTTCGGCCACGATTACGCCAGCGCCAAGGCACTGAACGATGCGATCACCGGGACGTTCAAGGAGGACCAGATCTACCGGATCGATCATTATCTGGGCAAGGATATGGCGCAGGCAATTTTAGCGTTGCGGTTTGCCAACCCATGGCTTAAGGGCGTGTGGAACAAGGATTACATCAAGGATATCCAGATCACGCTGGCGGAGGCCGTGGGCGTGGAGGAGCGCGCCGGCTACTACGAAACTGCCGGTGCCCTGCGCGACATGGTGCAAAACCACGTCATGCAGCTGGTCGCGTACCTGACGATGGATGAGCCCAAGAGCCTGACGCCTGAAGCCATTCACCAGGTCAAGGCGAAGGCCTTCGATGACCTGCACCGCTACACGGAAGCCGAGGCCAAGCAGAACTTTGTGCGGGCCCAGTACACGGCGGCCACCATTGATGGCCAAGCGGTCCCTGGCTACCGTGAAGAAGATGGCGTGGCCAAAGATTCCATGACCGACACGTTCGTTGCGGGCAAGATCCTGACCGACAATCCCAACTTGGCCGGCGTGCCGATCTTCATTCGCACCGGCAAGCGCCTGACGCGCAAGTCGACGCAGGTCACTGTGACGCTGAAGGGCGGCGCCAGCCCGTTCGGCCAGGTCAAGGGCAATCAGCTGACCATCTACATCGAGCCAAACGAAGGTTACACCCTGGAGATCAACGCCAAAAAGCTGGGCGAGACGACCACGCTGGAGCGCGAGTGGCTGAACATGCGCCACGAGCCCCAGGCGGTCAAGGATGCACCAGAAGCCTATGAACGGCTGATTGGCGACGTGCTGGCGGGCGATCAGACCAACTTTAACCACTGGAACGAGCTGGCGCAGACGTGGCGCTACGTCGATGTGATCTCCAAGGCGTGGGCCAAGGACCAGACCATGCCGACTTACGAAGCGGGATCGATGGGCCCCAAGGCCGCGTTTGACCTGCTGAAGGCCGGCGACCACGATTGGTACTGGCAGCCGCGGCACACGCAGCTAGCCGATTAATAAGAAGGCGTCAGGTTCGCTGGTGGTGAGCCTGACGGCGGGTGCTTGAGGGAGGGTCGGCTTGGTGCCGGCCCTTTTGCCCGCGAAAGGGGTGACTTGATGCTTGAGATCCCAATGCAAAATGACACCTCGCGCAAGATCGTGCACGTGGACATGGATGCTTTTTACGCCTCGATCGAGGAGCGCGACGATCCCAGCTTGAAGCCGCGGGCGCTGGTGATGGCGCACGATCCGCGCCAAACCGGCGGCAAGGGTGTTGTGACCACGGCTAATTACGTCGCCCGGCAGTTTGGGGTGCACTCGGCGATGCTGGCCAACGAGGCGCTGAAGCTGGTACCCAAGCGGCTGCTGACGTTCAAAACGCCAGATTTTGACAAGTACCGGGCAGTCTCCCACCAGATCCACCAGCTGTTTCACCAGGTCACTGACTTGATCGAACCGGTGGCGCTCGATGAGGCGTACCTTGACGTCACGGCCAACCGCGACTTTAAGAATACGATCCAGCTGGCCCTGTGGCTCCAAGATCAGATTTATCAGCAGACCCGCCTGAGCAGTTCGATCGGCCTGTCGTACAACAAATTCTTGGCCAAGGAGGCGTCCGAGTACAACAAGCCGCGCGGGCGGACAGTCATTCTGCCGGAGCAGGCGCAGCTGTTTCTTGACCGCCTGCCGATCGAGGAGTTTCGCGGCGTGGGCAAAAAAACCGCGCCGCTGCTTCAGGAGCTGGGCATTGTGGACGGCCTGACGCTGCGGACTTACGGCCAGGAGCGGCTGATCGCCAAGCTGGGCAAAATGGGCTACGAGCTTTACCGCCATGCGCTCGGTGTCGACAACCGGCCGGTCCTGGTTCGTTCGGCCAAGTCGATCGGGAAGGAGCGGACCTACCGCGCGTTATTGACGTCCGAAGCCGCGGTGCGCGCCCAGTTGGAGAAGCTGGCCGCCTTGGTCGCTGAGGCGTTGGCCCGCAAGCAGATGCACGGCAAGACGGTGGTGCTGAAGGTGCGCGATGGGGACTTCAACACCCAGACCCGGCGGCAAACCGCCGACCACTACTTCCGCTCCGCCGCGTCGATCCTGACGGCAGCCTGGCAGCTGTGGGAACAGGAGACGACCCATCCCCAACAGATCCGGCTGCTCGGGATCACGGTGACTGGGCTTGACCCCCAGCAGTACGAGAATCTCGACCTACCAATATAACAGCTTGACATGTGTTATACTACAGAAAACACAAAAGTGAGGCGAAGGACTTGGCAACCAAACATGAACAGATCCTGGCCTACATCGGCGGCCTGCCGGTGGGCACCAAGATTTCCGTCCGCGCAGTGGCCAAGGACCAGCGCGTTTCGGAAGGCACAGCATACCGCGCCATTAAGGAGGCGGAGACGTCCGGTCTCGTCTCGACGATCGAGCGGGTCGGCACGATTCGCATTGAGCAAAAGCCGCTTAACAACATCGACTCCTTGACCTTCCGCGGACTGCTCGCCCTGACCGACGCCAAGGTGCTGGGCGGCTCGGCCGGGCTGGCCAAGCACCTGGACAAATTTGTCATCGGCGCCATGACGCCTGACGAAATGCTGCGCTACATCACCAAAAACTCACTGGTGATCGTCGGGAACCGTGAAGACGCCCAGATGCTGGCGCTTCAAAATGGCGCGGCGGTCCTCATCACCGGGGGCTTTGCGACCACCGACCGGGTGATCCGGCTGGCCAACGAGATGGAGCTGCCGGTCATGCAGACCACGCACGATACCTTTACCGTGGCGACCATGATCAACCGTGCCCTGTCCGATCAGGCGATCAAGCAGGACATTTTGACGATCGCCTCAATCTACACGCCACTGGATGCAGAGGTCCAAGTGGGTCAGCCCGAGCAAACCGTGGCCGATTTCAACCGGCTGCGCGCCGGGCGCAACGACTTCGCCCTCCCCATCGTGACGCCGGCAAACCGCCTGGTCGGCATGGTCAGCAAGAAGCAGACTACCGGCAAAAAGCCGGGAACGGTGCTTGAGCGGATCATGGTGAAAGACGCCATCACCGTGCGGCCTTACCTCGGCGTCACCGCGGTGGGGCACATGATGCAAGGCAACGGCCTCTCAGTGTTGCCCGTGGTCGATGATTCCTGGCAGCTGCTGGGCATCGTCACTCGCGGGGCGGTCTACTCCGCTTTGGCCGAGCTGGGCACCAATTCGCAAGGCACCACCATTGCCGATTCGGTCGCCGGGGCAGTCACGCCGGCGGCCGCGGCCCCACCGGTGGGCGCGGCGTACACGCTGGTCACGACCCCGATGATGATGAACAAACTCGGCACCCTGAGCTTTGGGGTGTTGAACGAGATCATCAACTACGCGGTCACCCACTTTCTCAACGCCCAGGGTCGCCGCAACGTCTTGATCGAGCAGCTTGCTCTGCACGCGTTTCGGCCGCTTCAACTGGAAGCGACGGTGCACATCGAAGTCAAGACGCTGGATCTGAACTCCCACACCGGGGTCTTTGAAGTTTCACTGGCCGCGGACGGCATGATGGCCGCCTTGGCACTGGTGACCTGTCAGTTACTCGAAAGGACAACACGATGATTCAAACCAAAATTCTTGATGCCATTCAAAGTTACGACACGATCATTATTCACCGGCACGTCAAGCCTGACCCTGACGCACTGGGCTCTCAGGGCGGGCTGGCCGAAGCCATTCGGGCCGCTTACCCGAGCAAAACGGTGTACCAGGTCGGCGGCAGTGTCGGGGACCTGGCGTGGCTGAGCACAATGCAGGAAGTCCCCGATGACGCATACGCCGGCGCCTTGGTCATCGTGTGTGACACGGCGGATCGGCCGCGGATCGCGGATGACCGCTTTGACCGCGGGGCCATGCTGATCAAGATCGATCATCACCCCAACGATGATGCCTTTGGCGACCTGCAGTGGGTCGACGAAGACGCCAGCTCGGTGTCCGAAATGATCTACGACTTGATTCAAGCCTCCGACCGCCGCCTGTTTTTGACGGCGGCCAGTGCCCGCCTGCTTTACGCGGGCCTTGTTGGCGACACGGGGCGCTTTCGCTTCAACAACACGACGCCTCACACCCTGGCGGCGGCTGCACGGCTGGTGCAGGAGGACTTTGACCCGGCCGGCTTGAACAATCAGATGAACGCGCTGACCTTCCCGCAGGCCAAGCTGCAAAGTTACATCTTCGATCACCTGACGATTTCACCGGCAGGGGCCGCCACCGTCACTGTTCCGCTGGTGGTCACCGAAGACCTGGGGCTCGCGCCAGACGAGGTGCACGCGGCGGTGGGCACACCGGGCCGGCTGGGTGAAGTGATCGCTTGGGCGCTGTTTGTGGAGCAGGCCGGCGAACCATACCGGGTCAACCTGCGCTCCAAGGGCCCGGTCATTAACGGGCTGGCCAAGGCGCACCGCGGCGGCGGCCATCCGCTGGCCAGCGGGGCCAAGGCCGCAGACGAGACCGAAATTGCGCAGATCACCCAGGAATTAGACGCTTTGACCGCAGCATTCAGAAAGTAGGATCCCATGACCAATCAATTCAAACAATACCAACTTGCGCCGTTTTTGATTTCGGCGCTGGACGCCGATCACATCACGGCGCCGACTCCCATCCAGGAAAAGGTGATCCCGGCGTTGCTGCGCGGTGAAAGCGTGGTGGGTCAGAGCCAAACTGGCTCAGGGAAGACGCACGCGTTTCTCTTACCGCTGTTGACCCGGGTCGATCCGGACAAAGACGAGGTGCAACTGGTGATCACCGCCCCGTCGCGGGAGTTAGCTGATCAGCTTTACGAAGTGGCAGAAAGCTTGGTGCAGTTTGCCCCGACGCTGCGCGTGCAACGCTACGTCGGCGGAACGGACAAGGGCCGTCAGGAAGAGAAACTGGCGAGCAAGCAGCCGCATGTCGCCATCGGGACGCCAGGCCGCCTGCTGGATCTGATCTCGGACCACGCGCTGGCTGCATACACCGCGAAGATGTTCGTGGTCGACGAAGCGGACATGACGCTGGACATGGGCTTTTTAGCCACCGTGGATCAAATCGCTGGCCAGTTTGGTGAAGACCTGCAGATGGCAGTCTTTTCGGCCACCATTCCGCAGAAACTCCAACCGTTTTTGAAAAAATACATGGCCAATCCGACCATCATTGAACTGAAGCCGCAAACCGTCATCGCCGACACCGTCGAAAATGACCTGATGCAGGTCCCTGCCCGCGACCGCAACGCACTGATCTACAAGCTGGCCACGATGGGGGAGCCCTTCTTGGTCCTGATTTTTGCCAACACGAAGACGGCCGTTGACGGGTTGCACAAGTACCTGACCGATCAGGGCCTGAAGGTCGCCAAGATCCACGGCGGCGTGGAGCCTCGGCGGCGCCGGCAGGTGATGAAGCAAATCGGCGAACTCAAGTACCAGTACGTGGTCGCCACCGACCTGGCGGCGCGCGGGATCGACATCGACGGCGTGTCTTTGGTGATCAATGCTGAGCTGCCGAAGGATAACGAGTTCTTCATCCACCGCGTCGGGCGGACGGGCCGCAATGGCCAGCCTGGGGTGGCCGTCACGCTTTACGAGCCCGGGCAGGAGGCGCAGATCGCCGAGCTTGAGCACATGGGCGTGCACTTTACCCCTAAGGCACTAAAGGCCGGCGAGCTGGTCGATTCATACGACCGCAACCGCCGCATTCGGCGCCAGAAGAAGGCCGCCCCAGTTTCCGGCAAGATCGCCGGAATGGCCGCTAAGGAAGCCAAGAAGAAGATGCCTGGCTACAAGAAGAAGATCCGCAAGGCCGCCGAAAAAGAAGCGTGGTTCAATAACCGGGTGGAAAAGCGCAACGCCGCCCGTTCTGCGCGCAAGGCGAAAAAGGGTCAACAGTAACCGGCGCTGGTGAGGTGAATCATGGCAAAAGTGGAACTGATGCTTTCGGAGTGGAATGCACTGACGGAAGACCGGCGGCGCTTCATTGTCACGCAGCTTGGTCGCTATTTTCTCAGTCCCTTGCTGGCGCTTGATGCGATCGTGCCGGTGGCCGTGGACTACTTCGGCAATCACCTGAGCACCTTCGACATCTTGATTGGTGGGGAATGGATGCGCTTTGTGCCCGGCATGCCAAACGTCGCGCTGGGGATCCAGGATCCGGTGCCGACGCAGATGCAAGACGCACTGGCCGCCTTGGGCGTCGCTGCGCCCAGCGCGGCGGCCCACCTCAGTCCGGCCGCGGTCCGCGACATGCCGCCGATGCTGGTCGCCAGGGCCAGTGTGCGCACCGACGAGGCCGTCATCGGCACGATCGATCTGACCACTCAGGTCTTTGCCGGCGATCACCTGGCGTACATGCCGGTCAAAAATCGCGTGTTGACCCTGCTGCGCCCTAAGAGCGCCAGTCTAGCGCCGCAAGGCAAGTCGGCGTTTGCGCCGCGGCTAGCCGACGATGCGGTGGTGCTGCGACTGGCCGGAGAACATGTTTACCAAATCGCCGTCAAGCGTGACTGGGACCAGGCCGGGCTCGTCAAGCACCTGTCCCGGTTTGGCTTCGGCTTGCCGGATGAGCGCGAGTACGAGTACCTGATGAGCGGAGGACTTGATTCCCTGTTTGGCTGGGGCAATCGGCTGCCTGAACCGGGTTTGCGTTACGTCCCCAACCGCTTTGGCCTCACGGTGCCGGTTCTGCGCAGCGGGGCAGAGCTCGTGCGCAGCGCCTTTGCCAAAAGCGCCCCGGTGGCGTCAGGGGCGACCGGCCAAGCGCTCTTGCCGCTGTCGCCATTTTACCGTACGCGGCTGGGCGATTTTGCCACCATGCGTTACCGCAAGATCGCCAAGGTCGAGCTGAACTGACTGCGGCGGGTATTCGCCGCGGCGGCCACTTGATGGCCCGCTGCGTGGGTGCGGCCGCTGGCTTTTTAGCCGAGGCCCGCTGCGATATTGACACGCCGCAGCCCGGTTCGTATAATGAAACTTTGTTAGGACATGCAGGGTCGTCGCCGTTTTCAGAAAGTCGCCGGGCGGTGTGAGGCGATAGCGGACCGGCTCCTGTGCTCCCTGATCTGACTAAGATAATCAATCAATGAAGTGGTAAACGACCAACATCGTTGCAACCAAGGTGGTACCGCGCGCAAGCGTCCTTGGAATGCAGTGGTGTTTTTTCTTTTGCCAAGGAGGATAGCATGAAAAAACTTTCAAGCGGCGAGATCCGCCAGATGTTTCTCGACTTCTTTAAGTCCAAGGGCCACGCGGTCGAACCCAGCGCCAGCCTGATCCCAGTCGATGATCCGACCCTGCTGTGGATCAACTCCGGGGTCGCCACCCTGAAGAAGTACTTTGATGGCACGGTGGTCCCGAAGAACCCGCGGATCACGAACGCGCAGAAGTCGATTCGGACCAACGATATTGAAAACGTCGGTAAAACGGCGCGGCATCTGACCTTCTTTGAAATGCTCGGCAACTTTAGTGTTGGTGATTACTTCAAAAAAGAGGTCATTCCCTGGGCGTGGGAATTTTTGACGTCGGACCAGTGGCTGGGGCTGGATAAGGATAAGCTCTACGTCACGGTTTATCCCAAGGACAAGGATGCCAAGGCGCTGTGGGAGAAGACCGGGGTGCCGGCTTCTCACATTTATGAAGTTGAAGACAACTTCTGGGACATCGGCGAAGGCCCATCGGGTCCGGATACTGAGATCTTCTACGATCGCGGGCAAAGCTTTAACAACCTGGCGGAAGACGACCCAGAGAACTATCCAGGCGGCGAAAACGAGCGCTACGAGGAGATCTGGAACATCGTCTTTTCGCAGTACAATCACCTGCCGGACGGCCGCTACGTCGACCAGCCGCACAAGAACATCGATACTGGGATGGGCCTCGAACGCCTTGTTTCGGTCATTCAGGGCACTAAGACCAACTTTGAAACTGACCTGTTCTTGCCGATCATCAAGGCGACCGAACAGCTCTCGGCCGGCAAGACCTATGGCCAAGGCGGCCGCGACGATGTGGCCTTCAAGATCATTGCCGACCACGCCCGGACCGTCACGTTCGCCATCGGCGACGGGGCTTTGCCAAGCAACGAAGGCCGCGGCTACGTGCTGCGGCGCCTGATTCGGCGGGCCGCGGTCAACGGCCGCCGGCTTGGCATCAAGGAGGCGTTCCTGTACAAGCTTGTGCCGGTCGTTGGCGATATCATGGCCAGCTACTATCCGGAGATCAACCGCAATAAGGCGTTTATCCAAAAGGTGATCCGGTCTGAAGAAGATCGCTTTGCCGAGACGCTGGACGCCGGGCTAAGTCTGCTGAACCAAACCATTACCGGCCTCAAGGCTAAAGGCGAAACAGTGGTGCCAGGGGCGACGGCCTTCAAGCTGTTTGACACGTTCGGGTTCCCTGTTGAGCTGACCAAGGAAATCGCGTCAGATCAGGGCATCGATGTCGACATGAAGGGCTACGAAGAAAACATGGAAGCCCAGCGGACCCGGGCGCGCGCCGCTCGCGGCGATGCCCAGTCAATGGGCAGTCAGGACAAAACGTTGATGGCCATTAAGACCGCCAGCAAGTTCACGGGTTGGACTGACCTGCAGGACGATGCGAAGTTGACCGACCTGATTCAGGATGATCAGGAGCAAGACCGGGTCACCGGCGGTGTGGCGCAGCTGATCTTTGATCAGACGCCGTTTTACGCCGAAATGGGCGGCCAGGTCGCCGACCACGGCGAGATCCTGGACGCAGGCGGGGCGCTGGTGGCCAAGGTCACCGACGTCCAGCACGCGCCAAATGGTCAGAACCTGCACACGGTTGAGGTCGAAAACACCTTGAAAAAGGGTGAGACCTACACCTTGAAGGTCGACGTTGAGCGGCGCAAGAAGGTCTCGATGAACCACACCGCGACTCACCTGCTGGATCAGGCCCTGCGGCAGGTTCTGGGCGAGCACACGCACCAGGCTGGCTCGTTGGTCGAGCCGACCTATTTGCGTTTTGACTTCACGAACTTTGGCCAGGTCACGGATGCGCAGCTGCGCGCGGTTGAAACGGTCGTCAACCAGCAGATCTGGCGGCAGCTGCCGATCACGTGGAAAGAGATGCCGATCGAAGAGGCCAAAAAGCAAGGCGCCATTGCGATGTTCGGCGATAAGTACGGCGAGACGGTCCGGGTCGTAACGATCGGTGATTTCAACCGCGAGTTTGACGGCGGCACCCACCCGCAGAATACCGCGGCGCTGGGGCTGTTCAAGATCACCGGCGAGTCCGGGATCGGTGCGGGCATTCGGCGCATTGAGGCCGTGACGTCTAAGGAAGCCTACGAGTACTTGACCAAGCAGCAAGACGAGCTGGCGCATACCGCTGCAGTCTTGAAGCTTGACCAGGTGGCCGGCGTGCCGGCGAAGGTCGAAAGCCTCCAGCAGGAGCTGAAAGCCAGTCAGAAGACTGTCGAGGGCTTGCAGGCTAAACTGGCCAACCAGGCCGCTGCCGGTATTTTCGACCACGCCGAGCAGGCAGGCCAGTACACGCTGATTGCCAAGCAGCTGAACGTGGCGGGGATGAAAGAACTGCGGGACCTCGCTGATCAGTGGCGTGCAAAGAACGCGTCTGACATTCTGGTCCTGGCCACCGCCAGCGGTGAGAAGGTCAGCTTGCTGGTCGCGGCCAGCCAGGACGCGATCGCCCAAGGCGTCAAGGCGGGCGACGTGATCAAAGCCATTGCCCCGGCCATTGGCGGCGGCGGCGGCGGCCGGCCCGACATGGCGCAGGCCGGCGGCAAGCAGGCGGCTGGGATTCCAACCGCTTTGAAGCAGGCCCACGAGGTGCTGGCGGCGAAGTGATGCGCCTTTACCTCCGGTGGAGAAGTCGCAGGCTCAGGCCTGCGGCTTTTCCTTTGCAATGAAAATGTAATGCGCACTAGACCCCCCTTATCGTCAAGAAAGCGCAGTGGCACGGGGCCCGCTCGCCGGTGCGGTCGTTGTACTTTAGCGGGCTTTCAAGTAAAATAGGGATAGCTGGAAGGAATAGAGGTGTTTGGAATGAGCACATTAGATCAAACCGTTCATTTTGATTTTCCGGAGAATAATCCGAAAAATGTCCACGAGACGCTGGCAACGGTTTACAAGTCCCTTGAGGAAAAGGGCTACAACCCGATCAACCAGATCGTCGGTTACCTGATTTCAGGCGATCCGGCCTACATCCCGCGGTACAATGACTCGCGGAACCTGATTCGCAAGTTCGAACGCGACGTGATCATCGAGGAGCTTGTTCGCAACTACCTCGGTAAGGAGAAAGGCTAGTGCGCTACATGGGGCTGGATGTTGGATCCCGTACGGTGGGGGTGGCAGTCTCCGATCCGTTGGGGTGGACGGCGCAAGGACTTGAGATCATCCGGATCAACGAGGATAAGGAAGATTTCGGGTTGGCGCGCGTCGGCGAATTAGTCACCCAATATGAGGTGACTAACTTTGTTGTGGGGCTCCCCAAGAATATGAATAATACTGAAGGCCCGCGGGTGGAAAAGGCCAAGGCGTACGGCCAGATGCTGGCGGACCGGTTTAGTCTGCCTGTCGCGTACACCGACGAGCGTCTGACTACCGTCGAAGCGAGCCGGATGCTGATCGAAGAGGCAGACGCCTCGCGCAAACGTCAAAAACAAGTCATCGACAAACTGGCGGCCCAGCTGATCCTGCAGAATTACCTGGATCTGCACAGCCGCTGACAAGGAGGCCATCATGGCAGAAGAAAACAATCACGTGCACGAAGGCGACGATCAGCAGCTGATCACGCTGGTGGACGTTAATGGCAACGAAGAACTTTACCAGGTCTTGTTCACCTTTGACTCAGAGGACTACGGCAAGAGTTACGTGTTGCTTTACCCGGAAAGCGCCAGTGATGACGAAGAAGTCGACATCCAGGCCTTCGCGTTCACCCCGGACGAGAACGGCGACGCCAGCTCGGGTGATCTTTACCCGATCGAAGACGACGACGAATGGGACATGGTCGAAGAGGTGCTCAACACCTTCTTGGCTGATGAGGACGAAGACGGCGAATAACCGGCAGGCCGCGCCGAGATCAGGCGCGGTATTTTTTTGGAGGGAAAGCGGCAATGACTGAGCGCAAACGGCGATTTAAGGCTGAGATTGACGGAAAAGAATACACGATCATCGGGCCGGGGTCGACTGCGCACTTTCAAGCAGTCACGGCCCTGCTCAACCAGCGGCTCGCTGCGCTCCGCGAGGCGGCGCCCAAGCTGACGAAGGAGGACGCGGCGGTGCTGCTGGCGTTCAACGTCATGTCTGATCAGGTCACGGCTGAGGCCGCCAAGCAGAAAACGGAGGAAACGGATGCTTAGCCTTGCGATCATCGCCGTGTTGGCGTATTTCTTTTACGCGGGCGCCGAGCGCGGGCTGTGGCTTCAGCTGGTCCACGTGGGTGGTTACCTGCTTTCACTGGTGGTGGCCACGCTGCTGTACCGGCCGGTGGGCCAGGCGTTGTCGCTTTGGGTCCCGTACCCGTCGGCCACCCAGTCCAGCCGCTTTGTCTTCTTCTCTAATCAGGTGGGACTGACTCTGGACAGTGCCTTTTACCGCGGAATCGGCTTTTTGCTGGTGCTGGCGGCGGGCTGGCTGCTCACGCGGTTCGCTGCGCTTTGGGTCCATGACCTAAAGTACCGCGGCGCCGACCAAGCCAGCTTGATCACTGGTGGGGTGTTGAACCTGGTGATGGGCTACATATTCATTTTTATGATGTTGTACGTCGTCGCCTTGATCCCGCTGGCCGGACTGCAGGACATGCTCGCTAATTCATTCATGGCACGAACCATCGTGCGTTATTCCATTGGCCTCACCAACTGGGTCACTGCCATGTGGCTCTGAGCGTGTGCGGGGTTGCCCGGCACTGCGACCGCTTGTAAATGAACCAGCACTTTATGGGTGCTGGTTTTAGCATTTCTAAGGAGTATTATCATGAATAAAAAAATTCTCACCACCTTGGGGTTTGACCAGATCAGGGCCGCCCTTGGCAAGCTGGTGGTTACAGCGGCCGGTCAGGCGCGCGTTCAGGCGCTGATGCCGACGGCTGACCGCGACCAGGTCCAAGAAGCCCTGGATGAAACCGCAGACGGCGCCGCGCTGCTGCGGCTGAAGGGCGGTATTCCGCTACCAGAGCTGACCGACGTTGGCCCGGCGCTGAAGCGGGTGGCGATCGGGGCGACGCTGAACGGCAAGGAGCTGGCGCAGTTGACCCGGGTCTTGCGCAGTGTCAGTGCCGTCGACGATTTTTTGACCGAGATGACGGACAAGATCGAGCTGCGCCGCGTTTACCAACTGCAGGAACAGCTGACGGTGCTGCCCGCCTTGGCGCGCCGGCTGTACACGGCGGTCGACGAAGAGGGTAACCTGACCGATGAGGCCAGCGACACCCTGCGCGCCGTACGCAATCAGATCCGCCAGCTGGAGGCCAATATCCGTAGCCGGATGGATTCCTACGTTCACGGCAAACTGGCCAAGTACCTGTCGGATCCGATCATCACGCTGCGCGACGACCGCTTTGTGCTCCCGGTACGCTCCGACTCACGCGGCCAGGTCCCTGGGGTCGTGCACGATCAAAGTGCCTCCGGGGCAACACTGTTCATCGAGCCGCAAGCCATTGTGGACATGAACAACCGGCTGCGTGAGGCGCAAATCGAAGAACAGCAGGAGATCGCGCGGGTGCTGGCGGCCCTGTCTGAAGAAGTGGCCCCTTACACTAAGCAGATCGCCCGTAATGCGGCGGTGCTGGGCCATTTTGATTTCATTAATGCGAAGGCCCGCTATGCCCGCGAGCTCAAAGCAACGGAGCCGCTGGTGGCGCCGCACAATGAGGTCGACTTGTTGCAGGCGCGCCATCCGCTGCTGGATCCCCATAAGGTGGTGCCAAACGACATTGTGCTTGGGAAAGATTACCAGGCCATCGTGGTCACCGGTCCCAACACCGGCGGGAAGACCATCACGCTGAAGACGTTGGGCCTGTTGCAGCTGATGGGTCAGGCCGGCTTATTCATTCCGGCGGCCGAGGAAAGTACCATCGGCGTGTTCTCGGAAGTCTTCGCCGATATCGGCGATGAGCAAAGCATCGAGCAGAGCCTCAGTACTTTTTCCGGGCACATGGCCAATATCGTTGACATCCTGGCGCACCTGGACGATCAGGCGCTGGTGCTCTTTGACGAGTTGGGTGCCGGCACCGACCCGCAGGAAGGGGCGGCGCTTGCCATCTCGATTCTTGACGAAGTTGGCGTCATCGGGGCAGACGTGGTCGCGACCACGCACTACCCGGAGCTGAAACTATACGGCTACAACACCCCCGGGACGATCAACGCCTCGATGGAATTCGACGCGGCCACCTTGCAGCCGACCTACCGGCTACTCATCGGGGTGCCTGGGCGCTCCAACGCTTTTGACATCTCCCGGCGCCTCGGCCTGAGCGACGCGATCGTCGACCGTGCCAAGGCCTTGATCGCCGACGACAGCCACGATCTGAACAACATGATCGCCGATCTGGAAAGCCAGCGGAAGGCCGCGGAGACCGAGTACAAGGCCGCCCGCGCCGACACGGATGCCGCACAGCAGCTGCTGGCGGATCTGCAGGCGGCCTATGCGGACTTCGAGCAGGAACGCAGCGGTCAGCTGAATAAAGCCCGCGAGCAGGCCAACGCCATGGTCGATAAGGCCCAGCAAAAGGCGGACAAGATCATTGCGAACCTGCGCCAGATGCAAAAAGCAGGCGGCAACGTGAAGGAAAACCAGCTGATCGAGGCGACGACCGCACTGAAGCAGCTCCACCGCGAGCAGCCACAGCCGCAAAACCGCGTGCTGCGCCGCGAGAAACAAAAACAGGCGCTGCACCCCGGCGACCGGGTCCGGGTTTTGTCTTACGATCAAACGGGCGATCTGCTGGACCAGGTGGACAAAAACCACTGGAACGTGCAGCTTGGTATTTTACGGATGAAGATCAAAACCGCAGATCTGGAAAAGGTGGCCGAGCCCAAGCCTGAGCCGAAGCGCCAAATGGCCATCGTCAAGGGCGGCGCGACCAGTGGTCCGGAAACGACCTTGGACCTGCGCGGAGTGCGCTACGAAGACGCAATGGCGCGGCTGGATCGGTATATCGACGCCGCCTTGCTGGCCGGCTACCCGCAGGTCACAATCGTTCATGGCCTGGGCACTGGCGCGATCAGAAACGGCGTTACCGAGTACCTGAAGCGTCACTCGCAGGTGAAAAAATTTGGCTTCGCGCCGCAAAACGCCGGTGGCTCTGGGGCGACGATCGTCCAGTTCAAATAGTTAATTGCGGACAATTTAGTGGCGACGGATTGACGACCGTGCTACAATGGTTACGAATAGTAAGATAGTTAGTTACTGTCACGCGCAAGGAGGAACTCGTATGGTTAAAGTGGTAAATGATCAGGATTTCAAGCAAGAAACTGACACTGGGGTGACCCTGACAGACTTCTGGGCAACGTGGTGTGGCCCCTGCAAGATGCAAAGCCCGGTAATCGAGGCCCTCGAGCAGGATCGGGGAGACGTCAAATTCACCAAGATGGACGTTGATCAGAACCCTGAGACCCCCGGTGCGTTTGGTATCATGGCGATCCCGACGTTGATCGTGAAGAAGGACGGCGAAGTGGTCGAGAAGCTCGTCGGCTACCAGACCAAGGATCAGTTGAACGCCGTATTGGATAAGTACACTAAAACACCAGCCTAAACCACAAAATCCCGGTAAACGCATGCGGCGTTTACCGGGATTTTTCTGTATGAAGCAAAGGTCAGTATTGCGCCTGATTACGCGTGCTTACAGGTGCAGGGGTTCTGGGGCGACTGGTTGCGCCGCCTTTGGATCTAGAGCAACCGTGATGGCGACCTGCTGCTTGCGGGTTTCGACCACGGGGTTGGCCTCGACCACGATGCCAAGGATCTGCTGAAGGCTTTGCGCCAGGAACCCGGCCTCTAGCCGGAAATCCGGCTCCTTGAAGGTGGCGATCCGAGTTTCCACCACGGCCCCGGAGAGCAGGTAGTGGCGCTCCTGCTTCTTCGCGCTCACTGCCGTCAGGGTCCCGAAACCCACCTGCTCGAACAACTTCGTGAGGTCGTCTTCAGTGACCGGTAGCTTACGGGCCAGGTCGCGGCCAGCCCAATAAGAGATGTTTGAAGTCTCTGAGCCGAGTAGCGCTGGCATCAGCAAGTCTCGCAGCATCAGCTGCCCGAACAGTGGCCCGTTGGCCGGCAGGGTCAGTAGATCTTTGTATGTTCCATTCGCCATGAGCAACCTCCCAAGGCGGCAATCTGCCGCATTCCTACTCAGTATACCGAAATCTCGAGGGGAAAAACAGCGCCGGCCTGCCGTCTTGAATTTTTTTCGGGAGTGCCGCACAATGAAGGTTCAGAACTTTTCAGACGGAGGGAAATAATGAACAACCAACCAATTGGGTTCATCGATTCCGGCGTGGGCGGCCTGACTGTGGTCAAAGAGGCGCTGCGCCAATTGCCCAACGAAAGTGTCGTCTTCTTAGGCGACCAGGCGCGCCTGCCGTACGGTCCGCGGCCGGCGGCGCAGGTGCGCGACTTCACCTGGCAGATGGTGAACTTCCTGCTTCAGAAACACATTAAAATGCTCGTGATCGCTTGCAACACCGCTACTGCGGCGGCGCTGCCGGAGGTGCGAAAAAAGCTTGAGATCCCGGTCGTCGGCGTGATCGTGCCAGGATCGCGGGCGGCGATCAAGGCCACCAAGACCAATCACATCGGGGTGATCGGCACGGAAGGCACGGTGCGCAGCCATGCATACGGCGATACGATTCGCGGCAAGGCCAAGCAGGTGACCGTCACCGAACTGGCCGCCCCGAAGTTTGTCCCGCTGGTGGAGTCGAACGAAATGACCTCGCCGGTGGCCAAGCGGGTCGTGGCTGAAACGCTGCAGCCGCTGCTGCATCAAGACATCGACACGCTGGTGATGGGTTGCACGCACTACCCGCTGCTGCGGCCGCTGATTCAAAACGTGATGGGGGATGAAGTCACCCTGATCGATTCGGGGGCCGAAGCGGTCAGTGAAGTCTCGATGCTGCTGGATTACTTTGATATTGCCGCGGATGGCAAAGCGCCGGCGACTAAGACCTTTTACACGACTGGCAACGCCGAGATGTTCGACCTCATCGCCGGCAACTGGCTGAACCTGACCGTGAAGGCCAGCCGGGTGGTCATCGATCAGGAGCCCAAAACCCTGGCCAAGCAGCCACCGCGCACCGTGGTGATTGCTTCCAAAAACGCGGGTAAGGTCAGGGAACTGGCGGCCATGTTTGAGGCTGATGGCCTGACAGTGAAGAGCCTGGCGGATTTTCCGGCCGTGCCCAGTGTGCCGGAAACCGGTCAGACGTTCGAGGAGAATGCGCGGCTGAAGGCGGACGGGTACGCCAGGGCGCTTGAGCTGCCGGTGGTGGCCGACGATTCGGGGCTCATGGTCGATGCGTTGGACGGCGCCCCCGGCGTGTTCTCCGCACGCTATGCGGGCCAAGGCCACAACGATGCGGCTAATAACGCGAAGTTGATTGCGAACCTGGCCGAGGTCCCAAGCGAAAAACGCACCGCGACGTTCCATACAACGCTGGTGTTCGCCAAACCCAACCGACCGGGCGAGGACCTGGTCGTTAGTGGCAGCGTCAGTGGCCGGATCACAGGCGTGCCGCGCGGTGATAACGGCTTTGGGTACGATCCGTACTTCTACTTGCCTCAGCTTGACAAGACGATGGCTGAACTTAGCCCACAGGAGAAAAATCGGATCAGCCACCGTGGCAACGCAATGCGGGCGCTTGAGGCCAAGTGGCAGAAGTGGTACAAGGAGGCAGCGGAATGAAGCTGGTGGCAGTCAGCGACACGCACGGCGACCACAAGATCCTTGAGACAATTTTGACCCAGCAGCCGGATGCAGATGCGTACCTGTACGCTGGCGATTCAGAGTTTGCGGCCGCCGATCCTATTTTCACGCACTATCAGGCCGTGCGGGGCAACATGGATTTCGATTCGGCCTTCCCGCTGACGCGCACGCTGACGGTGGGCGACGTGACGGTTTTTCTGGCGCACGGGCACCGCTTAATGGTGGGCTTTTCGCTGAGTATGCTGCTTGAGGCGGCCCAGAAGGCGGGGGCGCAGGTGGCGATTTTTGGCCACACGCATGCGCTGGGCGTGGAAATGCACCAAGGGATCTTGACCCTTAACCCCGGCAGTATCAGCCAGCCGCGCGGCGAGTTTGCGCCCCTCGGCGGGACCTACGCGGTGATTGAAAGCACGGCAGCGCGCTTTCGCGTCACGTACTACTTGCGCAACGGCCGCCCGGCGCCGGGCTTGGCCAGGACGTTCACGCGCTAATTGTCACCAGTTCGATGCCCCAAACCACAGTAGTGGCTTGGGGCTTTTTTGTTCTTCAAGGTGCGCAGAGTTCGCGTTTTTAGCTGTCCCCGCGTTGCGAACTTGGAGCCCGATTACGCCGGCCCTGCGCACTCTGTAGTTGGGCTTCGGCTCGGCAACGCCCGAGCATCTAGCTACGCTCAAGCCCTCGCCCGCAAAAGACGCCGGCAATGACTTGAGCTAGGCTAGCTGTCGGGCTAAAAGCGCCAAGCCTACGCACCCTGTAGTTGGGCTTCCGGGCTGGCAACGGCCGCATGCCCTGCTACGCCCGGCGCTTCACCTGCCCTGCAGGCAAAGCACCGGGCGATGATCACCCTGTAGCCATTCATGGCATACAGGGTGACATGCGTAGTGGCATGTCATCGGCCTAAGTTCGCCAGCCCTGCGCACCCTACAAAAAAGGAGGCCGCCCGCCGGCGCCTCCTTGGTGGTGATCAACATGAATTAGCGCAGGAACACGCTCTTGTACAGCAGGACCGCAGTGATGGCAGCGAGGATCGGCGCCACCACCGGCACCCAGGCGTAGCCCCAGTCCGAGGTGCCCTTGTGTTTGAGCGGCAACAGGGCGTGCAAGATTCGCGGACTGAGGTCCCGCGCTGGGTTAAGCGCCGGGCCGGTGGGGCCGCCAAACGACGCGACCAGAGTAGCAACTAAAAAGCCTAGGGCCATGTGGGCGGTGCCCAGGTTATTCTGGAAGAACGGGGCTTTTGTGATGCCCAAGGCGCCAAAGAAAAGAATGAAAGAACCAATAAATTCATTGATGAAGCCGTTGAGCTTGCTTGAAGTCGCGTTAATGGTGGAGAAAGTCCCCAGAATATGTCGTGGGTCGGTGGTCAAGTCGTAGTGCGGCTTGTAAGCGGCCACGACCCACATCTGGCCGAACAGCGCACCTGCAAACTGAGCGATGAGGTAAGGCACTACTTCTGCCCATGGAAACATTCCGGCCACGGCCAGGCCGAGGGTGAAGGCGGGGTTGATGTGATTGCCAGAGATCCCGCCAATCATCATGGCTGGGATCATGACCCCGGCACCGTACCCAACCGCGATCAACATCCAGTCCGAGCCATTACCTTTGGTGCCTTTCAAGTCCACATTGGCGACTGAGCCATTTCCCAGCGCGACCATGATGGCCGTCCCCATAAACTCTGCGAAGAGTCGGGTCCAAAGATCGTACGTCATTTTTTACGCCTCCATCTGCCTGTTTTCTGAAACCGGGCAGTTATATGTTATTCAGTTTATCAACTGATAAGAAGATAGTAAACAACGTTTGTGAAAAATGCAAGCGCTTGCAATTAATGAAATAACGCACAAAGTGAGAGAACCTGTAAACGATTTCACAAAGATTGAATAACGCTTAGAACGGCAATGGAAGCGCAGCATCGTTATGCTAACCGGGCGTCCTTCCCCAGAAGGAAAACGCTAACAAATAACGGAAAAACATGATCATTGATACGCAACCTGCAGAATACGGCGTATACTAGAATTGTAATCAGTCTAATTAAAGGCGATGCAGTGGGGAGCAGCGCCGGGGAGGGGTATGTCATGAAGGTGGTTATTTTTTCCACCTGCATCGTCGATTTGTTTTTCCCCAACGTGGGCAAAGCGATGGTGGAGGTGCTTGAACGCTTCGGCTGTGAGACCTACATGCCGGTGAAACAGATATGTTGCGGCCAGCCGACGTTCAATTCGGGATACGCAAAGGAGACCCAGCCAGTCTTTCGCAATCAGATCGATGCCCTGTTGAGTATCGATGCGGACTACATCGTCGGGCCGGCGGGGTCGTGTGTCAACATGCTGCGCGAGTTTCAAGTGCAGCTGAAGGATGATCCCGAGTATGCGGAGAAAGCCAAACAGGTCGCGGCCAAGACCTGGGAGTTCTCGCAGTTTCTTTACCGGGTGCTGGGGGTCCTGGATGCCGGCGCCGAGCTGGCCGCAACGGCGACGTATCATCGCTCCTGTCACATGACACGGCTGCTTGGTGAGCGGACCAGCCCGTTTGTGCTGCTTGATCACGTGTTGGACCTCAAGATGGTCCCGCTGCCGCACCTAGAAAATTGCTGCGGGTTTGGTGGGCTTTTTTCGGTGAAGGAACCTGAGATCTCTAAGCAGATGGTGGACGAAAAAGTCGATGACGTGCTTGCCACTGGGGCGAGTGTGCTGATCTCCGCTGATCCGGCCTGTCTGATGAACATTGCCGGGCGCTTCAACCGGCGCGGCGAGAAGATCAAGATCATGCACATCGCCGAGGTCCTGAACAGCAACGTGGATCCGGCCCGCATTAAGTATGTTCCGCAGGCGGAGCGCGCCGCTTTGTATGCCGGCGGCTACAACCAAGGATTCACGCAAAGTGCTGTGCAAAAGGAGGTGGGCGCATGACCATCAAGACTTCGAACGCCCCGTTTTTGACGCGGCTTAAGGAATCGGAAGCAGATCCCTTCATGCAAAAAGCGGTCGCCAAGGCGCAGGACGCGCAGTGGGATAAGCGCACGGCGGCGCGCGCCGAGCTCGGCCACTGGGAGCAGTGGCGCGACTTAGGTGAGCAGATCCGCCAGCACGTGATCCGCTACCTGCCGGACTACCTCGAGGAGTTCGCCGATAACATTGAAAAACGCGGCGGCCACGTGTTTTTCGCCAAGACGGATCAGGAAGCCAGCAGCTACATCAAGCACATTGCCGAGGAGAAGCACGTGCAGCACGTGGTGAAGTCCAAGTCGATGGTCACCACCGAAATTGATTTGGATAAGGAACTACTCAAGATCCCTGGGCTGGCGCTGTTGGAGACTGATCTGGCCGAGTTCATCCTGCAAGAGGACGACTGGGACGAGCCGACGCACATTGTTTTCCCAACGCTCCATAAGAATCGCGACCAGGTGCAGCAGATTTTTCAGAAGCTGGGCTACACCGGTGACAATGATCCTCAGCACTTGGCCCGCTTCGCCCGCGCCTACCTGCGCGCCTCGTTCTTGAAGGCTGATATGGGGATCACGGGGTGCAACTTTGCCATCGCGGACTCGGGGCTGATCAACCTCGTCACCAATGAGGGCAATGCCGACCTGGTCATGGCGATCCCCAAGACGCAGGTCGTCGTGATGGGGATGGAGCGTTTGGTGCCGAGCCTCAAGGAAGCTGAGGTGCTAGACAACATGCTGGCACGCTCGGCGGTGGGGCAAAAGCTGACCTCGTATTGCAGCTTTTCCAGCCGGCAGGTCAGCGGCGAAAGCGATGGGCCCGAGAATTTTTACGTGGTCATTGTTGACAATGGCCGCAGCAACGCCTTGGGTACCGAGTTCGAGCCAGTCTTGCAGTGCATTCGCTGCGGGGCGTGCCTGAATGTTTGCCCGGTTTATCGGCACATCGGCGGCCACGGGTACGGCTCGATTTATCCCGGCCCGATCGGCGCGGTGCTGTCGCCAGTCTTGCGCGGCTATGAGCAGTTTGGGGACCTGCCGTTTGCGTCCAGTCTTTGCGGGGCCTGCACCGAGACCTGTCCAGTGCGCATCCCGCTGCACGAGCTTTTGATCAAGCACCGGACCGTGATGATGAACAAGCTGCACACGGACAAGTCGTTCAACAACGTGATCATGAAAGGCATCGGCGTGGCCACCGGCACGCCGGCGCTGTTCCGCATGGCGCTAACGGCCGACCACGTCGCCATGGCGCCGCTCACGAAGAAGGCGCCGATCACCGTTGAGAACGAATTTCCGGAAGGTATCATCAGAAAGGCACCATCGATGGCCAAGGGCTGGACGGACGTGCGCGACCTGCCGGAAATGCCAAAGCACGGCGAGAACTTCCGGAGCTGGTTCAAGAAGCACCAAAAGGAGCGGGAGGTGCACCATGACTGAGCGAGAAGATTTTTTGAATGCGCTGGCGGAAAAAGCAGGCAGGCCGCGCCATCAGCTGCAAGCACACCCATTCAAGCCCATGAATGATCTGCCTGAGACCACGCTTGCGGATCAAACCCCTCAGGCGCTTGCCGCACTGGCAAAGCAAAATAGCGAGGCGGTGCATGTGACCTACCAGACGACGACCACAGCGGCCCTTCCGCACGCGCTGGACGCGTTCCTGCAGGCCAAGGCAGCAACTGCGCTGCTGCTGCCGACTTCCGCCCAGTTTGCGCGCTACCAGCTTGAGAACTGGCGTGCATCGGTCTCGCCCAAGCCGCAGTACTGGCTGCCTGACGCCGGCCGCGAGGCGAACCTTAAGGCCGCTTCGGAGGCCGACGCGGCGATCGGCTTTGCCGACTTTCTGCTTGCTGAGTCGGGCACGATTACCGTCGCTACCACCCCGGGGCAAGGCCGCGCGTTCCATTTTTTACCCACTCATTACCTCGCGATCATTCCGGCCAGTCGCATTGTCGCTCGCTCGCGGCAGGCGGCCACCTGGTATGACCAGGAGATCAAGGCGGGGCGCCTGACGACCTCTAACATCAATTTCATCACCGGGCCGTCGAACTCGGGGGACATTGAAATGGTGCTGATCGTCGGGGTCCATGGGCCACTGGATATGACCTATCTGGTCGTTGAGGATCAGTAGCGCTACGCTGGCCGGTGGCGATTGTTGCCCACAGGCGCCGGGTTCTTGATTTCTTCACACAGATTAAAATGCGGCAAAGGCCAGGCCGTGATAGTGCTTTCACTCCTTGATTCCGGTAGAATGGAGCCGTAGTCCAAAAAGGAGCGATTCAATTTGATCAATCAAGTGATCGACCACATGATGACCCAAAACCGCAGCCACTTTCTCATCCCAGGTGAGATGATCGCCAGTGTGAACGAAGATAATTCGCTGCGGCACGCGTTTCTTGTGCTGACCAAGGTGCGTTACGCCAAGATCCCGGTGCTGGATAACGATGATCACTTCAAGGGCCTTTTGTCCTTGTCGATGATTACCGATAAGATGCTAGGGCTTGACGAGATCACCGCCCAGCCGCTGGACGAGTTCTGCGTCCGCGACGTGATGGAAACTGGGGTCACCACGATCGATGACCCATACAACATCGAAGAGGTGCTGCACGCCCTAGTCGACAGTGCTTTTCTGCCGGTCGTTCAAAGCGACGGGACGTTCACTGGGATTGTGACGCGCCGTGAGGTCATGAAGGGCATCAATTACATCGGTCATAATATCGATAAGGAGTACGACATTGCGGCTAAACAGCCGGCAGCGCGCAAGTAGAAGGAATGTCGAGCTGAGCGCCCGCTGCGACGCGAGAAAGCAAAAAGGGACTGTGACTGATTGTCGCAGTCCCTTTTTAATTGAAGCGGCGCCCCATAATGGCGAGGCTGCGGCGGCAGCCATCCAGCTCGGCCACGTCCGGCAGCAGGCCCCAGCGTTCAAACCCGTTGTGCCCAAACAGCGCGAGGCTGGGCTGATTGTGGGCGAAGATAAAGGCGACCAAGGCATTCAGGCCCAGCCGCGGCAGCTGCGTGAACACAAAGTCCAGCGCTTGCTGGCCGACGTGCTGGTGGCGAAACGCCTGATCGATGTAGATGCTGACCTCAGCGGTGTGCAGGTAAGCGGGGCGGCCGTAAAAGTCCTCAAGGCCGACCCAGCCGATGCAGCGCCCGGCGCTTTGCATGACCCAAAGCGGCCGCCGGGCCGGATCAAAGGCGGCAAACCACGCTTTTCTTGAGGCCACACTGACGGGCGTGAGGTCCGCCGTTGCCAGGCGGCTGGGGATGATCTGGTTATAGATGGCAACGATGCGCGGGAGGTCCTGCGCGGTTGCCAGGCTGAAGTTGATTGTCAATAAAGCCACCCTCTTTGCGAATTGGCTCGATTATAGCCAACCCTGGGGCAAAAGAAAAGCGGCCCGCGGTCACCCGCGGTCATTCGCCAGCTGGCTTGTCCAAAAAGAGGGTCGCCAGCGTCCCGATGACCACACTGATCAACACCACACCGCTTGCGGCAAGCCCGCCAGATTGCGGCCAGTACGGCTGCAACCCAGTTTGAATGAGGATCACCACCGCGGCCAGCACGATTCCGATCACGGCGTAGTAAACCTGCGCCTCAAACCGCTTGAGCAGTGCCTCCATCACCTTGGCGATCACCAGTAAACCGCCGGCCGCGCCGATCATGAACGGCAGCAGGAGGGCCACCGTCTGGAGGTGGTGGCCGGCCGCGGCCCAATTGCCGGCCAACCCGGCGCGCAGGGTCGGGCCGAGCGCCGCGACTGCGTTATAAACGGTGCCGTACTGATCGATCACCATCAGCATGATCGATCCCGAGATCCCGGGGATCGCCATGAGCGCCACCGCGAACACGCCGGCAAACCCCATCGTGAAGCCGTCCTGGACGCTGGTCAGGCGGGTGAGGGTAATCAGGTTCTCTGGCTGTTCACCGCCCAGCTGCGCGAGCCCGTAGATGAGGGCGAATCCAAGAACTGGCAGCACTAAGTACCAGCCGCGAAAGCTGACTTGGCGAATTTTGCGCCACACAAACGGCCCGATGCCCACCACTAGCCCAATGAAAAAACCGTAGCTGGCGAGTGGCCAAGTCGTCGTCATGGCCAGTACGGCGCGGGTGGACAGCAGCACCCCGATCACGGCGCCGATGCCCACCGGGAGCAGCAGCTTGGCGTGGACTTTAGGCGCCTCTCGGAAGTGGTTGACCGCCGTAAGCAGGCGGTCGTAAAGGCCGACCACGACGGCAAAAATACTGCCGGACAGGCCGGGGATAACAAGCGCGATGCCAATCAGGGCACCTTTGATCATGTTCAGCAAGGCAACTCCTCCAAAGTCAGGGTGTTAGCGCGCGGGACTGCGGCGGGCTACTTAGTCAGGGTCAAAGCGGCGCTGGGCAGCTCGATGCCAGCTTTTTTCAGAGCCTCAATGTAGGCGGCCAGGAACTTGCGCTGCACGGCCAGCTGCTCGCCGTTTTCGGTCAGAAATTTAACCTGGTAACTGAACGTGCCGTTGGCGCCGGGGGTTAACCCGAGAATATCCGGGCCCTGGCGGATCGCCTTGACCTTCGGGACGAGGGCGTCGTTAACTTCGCCGATCACTTCGCGGACTTGATTGAGGTCGGCGTCCGCGCGCATCGGCAGGCTGATCAGGGCTTGCATGTTGCTGCGCGACAGGTTGGACACAATTGTGATGTTGCGGTTAGGAATGAAGTTCACCGTGCCGTCGTAGCTTTTGACGATCGTTGTCCGCAGGCCCACCGAGGTGACCGTGCCGGTGACCTCACCGAGCTGGACCGCATCACCAACGTCGATCTGGCCCTCAAGCAGGATGAAGAAGCCGGTGACCACATCCGCAACAAAGCCCTGCGCGCCTAGGCCCAAGGCGATGCCGACGATGCCTGCACCGGCCAGCAGGCTGCCCACCGGGACGCCGAGGACGCTCAAGACCGCGTACAGATAGAAGAAGAAGATCGTGTAGCTCAAAATGTTGATGCTCAGGGTGTGCATGGTCTTCGCCCGGGTGCTGGAGACGCCCGGCCGCTGGGTGTAGGTCCGAAAGCCGCGGTTGATAAGCCGCTTGCCGATGCTGTTCACCACCAGAAAAAGAAGGGAAAACAGCACGATCTCTAGGCCGGTGCCGAGGACCTTGTCCATGATCTGGCTCCAGTTGATTCGCTGAAAATAGCGAACCCAGCCGTTGGTCTGCGCGGTGATAGAACTAGTTAGCAATAAGTGATCCACGTTTTTCGCTCCTTAATGTTCCTTCTAGTGTACCAAATTCCGTAACCGCTGTGTCGCTCAAAGCGCCCCGGTTGGCGAAACTTAGGGAAAGGTTTGCCGGCTTATGGCAATGATGCTATTCTAATTGTATACGCATGCATTAATTTTGTATGCTAAAGGAGGGTGTTGCATGTCAGGAGCAGAAGTTGCCGGCGTGATCGCCGCGGTCGCCTTTCTGATCATCGCCTTGGCGGTGGCCATTATCGCGATTCGGCTGTCCGGGGTCACGAAGGAGATCAAGCAAACCGTGACCGAGGTGAACCACACACTGGACACGGTCAATGGTGAGATCAAGCCGTTGACGAATGAAATCGAGGCGTTGTTGACTAAGTCCAACGTGTTGTTGAACGATGTCAATGGCAAAGTTGCGGCGATCGATCCGGTCTTCACCGCGATTGGCGAGCTGGGCGAAAGTGTGTCTGACTTGAACACCTCGACGCGTAATCTGGCAACGAAGGTCAAAGGCGGAGCGAAAAGCGGGACCAAGGTCGCCGTCGCGGCTAAGGTCGGCCAGAAAGCAATGAGTTTATTTTCGAAGACAAAAGACACTGAACGTTAATCAGATTAGGAGGCATTGATATGGCAAAAAAGAGTCATTTTCTGCTGGGGTTTGTTTTAGGGGCAGCCAGTTCATTGGCCGCAACGTACCTGCTCACACCGCAGACCAGCGATGAGCTGAAGGAAAAGTTTGCGAAGACCAAGGACGACTTGGCGGATCGGGCCGCAGATTATTATGACTACGCTAAGGACGCCACGGCCGAATGGCGTGAGTCTGCCCAAGGCGTGGTTTCGGACCTGAAGGATAAGGTGGCAGCCAAGGCCGATACCGGCGACGTTGCCAGCTACGATGACGCGACGACGGCCCTCAAGGACCAGCTGACCGGCGCGCCTGAGTCTGCCAATAATGACGACTTCGACGACATTGTTCTCGACGGGAAGAGTGCTTTTGCCCAAGCCAAGGATGACGCCGAGATCAACGCGGCGGATGATAACGGTGAGGCAACGGAGGCCGCCCAGGCAGATGCAGATCTGGCGGCGAGCCAGACGGCGGACCACGCGGCTGACGTGGACGACGAAGATCCTGGCCTGCCGGCGCAGGAAGATGATCAGCCGCAAGCATAGCCTTTTTTAACCAGTGCAGGCCGTCCGGGCAACCGGGCGGCTTTTTTGAAGGTGCAGAGGGGCGACGAACCTAGGGGGACAGTTAGCCTAGCGGTCCACTTTGCCTGCGCAGCAGGTGAAGTGGGCAGCGTAGCTAACTGCTCCCCCGTTGTCGGCCCGGCGCCCGATTAAGTATAAGGTGCGCAGAGTCGACGCACTTAGCCCGACGGCCAGCCTAGCCAGAGGCATTGCCGCTGGTCTTTGGCGGCGAGGACTCAGGCGTAGCTGGCTGCTCGGGCGTTGTCGACCCGGAGCCCAGTTAGATCAAGGTGCGCAGGGTCGACGCACTTAGCCCGCCGGCCAGCCGCTACGCATGTCAGCCTGTACGCCATAAATGGCTAAAGGCTAAGCATAGCCAGAGGCATTGCCGCTGGTCTTTGGCGGCGAGGACTCAGGCGTAGCTGGCTGCTCGGGCGTTGTCGACTTGGCGCCCAGTTAGATCAAGGTGCGCAGAGTCGACGCACATAGCCCGCCGGCTAGCCGCTTGAGGAGAGCTAGTTTTCCGCTGGTAATTTGCGGCGAAAAAAGCACCTGCTGGCTGATGCCAACAGGTGCGAGTATTGATTTAATGTTTGATTATTTTGAAGCTTGCTTAGCTTCTTTGCGGACGCGGGCATGTTCTGCCACTTGTTCGATGTGCTGGTGCATCAGTTTCAACATTAGGTCGTTTGGCAAACCCATTTGTGGGCTCATGGCACGTTCGATATCAGATACAGGCATAATCATCTGTCCTCCTTGTTCTTTCTTTTCATCCTAACCATAACGGCCTAGGTGAAAATGTGCAAATAATAAATACATGAGTTTTCATGTGTTTACGAAGCAAGAACAAGGGTCCAGTTTCACGCTGACGAAAGCCGTGCACACGGCCTTTATAAGTAATTCACAAGGAACCGGCAGAAGGGAGAAAACCAGCGGTGCTTAGAATCTCATTTTTGGCTCATCATTCATTGACGGGCTAAACTGGACGCTTTTTCAGGTGCCGGGCCAGCTTTCAATAACAATTGGCTGTATCATTTTCGCCAGGCTGATCACCAAAATGGCCCAGCGTCAAATGCTGCTGGGCCAGGTCATTAGGCGATGACCGTGTATTCCTTCGGGGTGTGCGTGAATGGCTCGCAGCCGGTTTCCGTCACGTGAACACAATCCTCAATGCGCACGCCGGCAACGCCGGGCACATAGATCCCCGGCTCGATCGAAAAGCACATTCCCGGCTGCAGCAGCATGTCGTTGCCAGCCATGATGGAAGGAAATTCGTGCGTCGACATGCCAATGCCGTGGCCAAGCCGGTGATTGAAGTACTCCCCATAGCCGGCCTTGGTGATGATGTCGCGGGCGATTTTGTCCAGCGCCGCGGCGCGCATCCCGGGGCGAACTGCGGCCTGAGCGGTCAGCTGCGCCTCCAGGCAGACCTTGTGCAGCTCCTGCGCCTTGGCGGAGACACCCTGGCCAAAGGCGACCGTGCGGGTGGCATCGCTCATGTAGCCGTGGTTGTCGGTGCCGAGGTCAAAAAGGACCAACTCACCCGGCTTGATGGCGACTTGCTCGGGGCCGCCGTGGGGGTCGGCGGCGTCTTCTCCGGCCTGGACGATGGTGTCAAAAGACATGTGCATGACGCCTTCCTTCATCATGGCGTACTCAATTTCGGCCACGACGCCCTGCTCGGTAATACCGGTGCGCAGGGCTTTGAATCCGGCAGCGAAGGCCCGGTCGGCTTGCCGGCCGGCCTCTTCCATCTGGGCGATCTCACTCGGCGTTTTGATCAGCTGCTGCGCTTCGATGAAGCGGCTGGCATCGGCAGGGAAGGTCGCCTGCGGAAACTGACGCATGATGGCCTCAAACTTGAAGACGGCCAGGTCGTCCTTTTCGATCCCCCAGCGCAAAGGGCTGGCAACGCGCTGCTTCAGCGCATCGGCGATCAGTGCGAAAGGCTCCTCGTGGTCAAGGTAGCCGACTACGGCGTACGGCCAACCGACCTTTTTGACCGCCTCAATCGACAGGGCAGGGACGAACAGCAATGGCTCCTGGTCTGGAAAGACGAACAGGCCCGTGATGCGTTCCTCAGGGTCGGAGAAAAAGCCCGTGAAATAATTGATGTTAGTGAAGTTGCTGATGTATGCCACATCAAGGCTCTGGTCCGCGACCCAGGTCTGTAGTTGCTTCAGATGTTCGTTCATAATGTAGCCTCCTTAGGTATTTTGGCCCTGTCAGTATAGCATAGCCTTGGTCTGACGGCTTTCTGAAAAGTGCTTATGAAAATTCCTTTGAAAAATTCAGTAAACCGCTTGCATTGCTGATTTACTTTTGCTACAGTAGATTGGAAATTAACGCAGACCCATTGCCTGTGTGAGGAGAGAATTCAATATGGAAAAGCAAACAATTACGATCTACGACGTCGCGCGTGAGGCCGGGGTCAGCATGGCAACGGTTTCCCGGGTGGTTAACGGGAACCCGAATGTTAAGCCGGCAACCCGTAAGAAGGTGCTGGAAGTCATCGATAAGCTGGATTACCGGCCAAACGCGGTGGCGCGTGGGTTGGCGTCTAAGAAGACCACAACGGTCGGGGTCATCATTCCAGATGTCACCAACATGTTCTTCTCGAGCTTAGCGCGCGGGATCGACGACGTGGCCACCATGTACAAGTACAATATCATCTTGGCTAATTCGGATGAGAACAGCCAAAAAGAGGTCCAGGTCCTGAACACTTTACTGGCCAAGCAGGTCGACGGGTTGATCTACATGGGCAACGACATTTCCGATAACGTGCGCCAGGAGTTCTCCCGGAGCAAGACTCCCATTGTTCTCGCCGGTTCGGTCGACCCCGACGAACAGGTTGGCTCCGTCAACATTGATTACGTCGCTGCGGTCGAGGCCGCGACCACACAGCTGATCAACGCGGGCTCAAAACAGGTCGCTTTGGTCACCGGGCCATTGACGCAGCCAATCAACGGTCAGTACCGGCTGAAGGGCTACAAGCAGGCACTGCAAAAGGCCGGCTTGGCCTACGACGAGAGCTTTGTCTTTGAAACCGAAACCAGTTACCACGCTGGTTTGGCCCTGTTTAATCAGTTGCAAAAGGCCGGCGCCAATGCGGCGATCGTCGGCGACGACGAAGTGGCGTTCGGGGTCCTGGACGGCGCGCTTGATGCCGGCGTCAAGGTGCCAGCGGACTTCCAGATCATCACGTCCAACAACACTAAGCTCACCGAGATGGCCCGCCCGCAGCTGACTTCGATCGATCAGCCTTTGTATGATATCGGTGCCGTCGCGATGCGTCTGCTCACCAAGATGATGAACAAGGAAGACATCGACGAAAAGACCATCCGCCTTGGCTTTGATATCACAACCCGCAAGTCAACCCGCTAAGCACACGCCAAACCGCCCACCCAGAAAACTTCTGGGTGGGCGGTTTTTGCGTGCTGGCTTGTCACTGCGCCGGAGCGGCCGTGCTGCTGGCCGCTTCGCTCGATGCGGTCGCTTCACTGGTGGAACTGGCAACGCTACTGCTACTCGTACTGCTCGACTCATCCGGTTTAGGCTTGACCGCCTTTTGGGGATTGGTAAAGTTAGCCCAGAAGTCCGCGTAATTGGCGGCGGTGCCGCCAATGCCGAACTGGGCCTGCGTCACCCCCGGGGTGTAGTTGTAGGAGAGGTTGGCCGTGGTGTCGCCGGTGAGCGTGATGGTGCTATCACCCAGGTGGACCGTTCCGTTGCGCTCGCCAGTCTTACTGTTGACGGCCGTGGTCCGCACGCCGCTTGGCCGGCTCATGGTCTTGTTCACTTCAAACTGTTGGGGGATCAAGCGGTACACGGCATTGGCCAAGGCCGCCCAGTACTGCTGGTTGATCGCAGAGCCGTTAGAGCTCATGACGTGATTGGCACCGTTATCGTTGTCGTAGCCCATCCAGCTGGCCATGGTAATGCCCGGCGTTGAGCCGATAAACCAGAGGTCCTTGTAGTCGTTTGAGGTCCCGGTCTTGGCGATCAGGTTGCCGCTGTTAAACGCGACGCTACTGCCGGCTGTGATCCCGGTCCCACTCAGAATGGTTTGATGCAACATTTGCGCCATGATGTAGCTAGTGGCCTTAGAGAAGACCTTGCGCGGTGTTTCCTTGTGCTGATACACGATCTTTCCCGTGGGGTCGACGATCTTCTCAATCACGTAAGGGGTGACGTTGGTCCCGCCGCGAGCAAAAGTGGCAAAGGCGCCAGCGGCTTCCTGGACAGTTTCGCCGTACTTGGCACCACCGAGGGCGAGGCCGAGGTTCTGGTAGTCGTCGTCGGTCAGGCTGGTCACGCCCATCTTTTGCATGTAGGATTTGACGTTGACCTGTTTCATGACATGGTCGTAAAGGTTCACGGCAGGGATGTTGTAAGAATTCTTCAGCGCAGTGGTGGCGTCAACGAACTTGTTCAAGATCACCCCGCCGTAGTCAGTCACGGAGTAGCCGGAGAAGTTGGTCTTGAAGTCGGCAAGCATCGTCTTGGAGCCGATCATCTTGTTTTCGATCGCGGGGCCGTAAACGGCGGTTGGCTTAATTGACGAACCGGGGCTGCGCTTGGTGTAAATATGGTTGACCTCCCCGGCCGTGCCGCCGACAAAGCCAAGGATCGCGCCCGTTTGGTTGTCGAGCAGCACCGTTCCGTTTTGGACCGGTTGCTTCACCGCCGAGTAGCCGCCGGTGGTCGTGTTCTTGACGTAGCTGGTGTAGGTGGCCCCAAAGCCGCCCTTGTGCTGGTCAACGACGTTTTGCATCGCGTCGTAGACCTGTTTGTTGATGGTGGCGTGGACTTGGTAGCCGCGGGTGGTGAGCTGCTCGCCGGCCGTCTTCATGTACATGGCCTTAAGGGCGCTGTTTCTCGTCAGATCAGCCTTGGTGTGACCGTCGGCGGCGGCCAGTTTATCGGCGAGGATCGCCTTGGCTTCGGATTCGACCATGTTGTAGACGTAGCTGGACGAGCCCGTTTGAACAGTGGCGCTGCCAGGCTTGAGGAAGGCCTTTTTCAAGTCGAAAGCCTTGGCCGTGTCGTACTGCGCCTTGGTGATCGTGCCGGCGCGGTACATGCGGAAAAGCACGGTTTTCTGCCGGTTCAGGCCGGCGCTCAGATCAGTCTTGAAGGCACCGGTGTTGGTGTAAGGCGTGTAGGCGGAAGGACTTTGCGGCAGGCCGGCGATAAACGCGCTTTCGGCGAGGTTGATGTCCTTGACGTTCTTGCCGAATAGGCCTCTTGCGGCCGTTTGAACCCCCGCGATGTTTTGGCCGCGGTTGTTGCGCCCCAGGGTAATGATGTTCAGGTATTCCTCGAGCAGCTGCTGCTTGGTGTAATACTTATTTAACCGCAGGGCCATCATGATCTCGGTGGCCTTGCGCTTGAATGTGGTCTGCGAATTCAGGAACTGAAGCTTGACGACCTGCTGGGTCAAAGTCGAGCCGCCGGTCTGCCCGCCGACGCCGGTGAGCTCAGTGAGCACGGCCCGGACCAGGGCCTTGGGCATGACGCCGCTGTTCGTCCAAAAGTCCTCATCCTCGGTGCTAACGATGGCCTTTTGCAGCCACGGCGACACAGCGTCAAGCGTGACCGTGTCGCGGATCAGGTCGCTTTTGACTGGGCCGATCTCCACGTTGTGGGCGTAGTACAGGCGGGTGGAGGTCTCCACGTTGCTGAGTGTGCGCGTCATCGCCGCCTTAGTGGGGACTTCAGTCTTATCGATGATGGCAGCAAAGTAGCCGCCCAGCAGGCCGACCCCAAACGTGCCAGCAATGATGATGAAGCCGACGAGGTAGTAAGCAAGTGATTTAAATGTGCGCAGTCCGGTGCTTAGGTATAGCGGCCAAGTTTGGCGGCTCAGCTTTGGTAATGGGTTGCGGCTGGACTGGCTACCGGTGTGGCGGTTTTTGGTCACGGTATGTTCTCCCTTTATTTGATACGGATACTTGCTGGTATTATACCCCAAATTTTACCCCGGTGTTTTGGCCGGCGTGATAGACTACCAGTAAACACTTGTTGGAGGCACGCCATGTACAACACGATCCTGTTTGATGTCGACGATACGCTGCTGGACTTCAAGGCTGGGGAACTACTTTGTCTGAAGCAGACGATCACGGCCCTGAAAGTGCCCTATACGCCTGTGCTCGAGGCCCGGTACTTGGCCATCAACGCCGGTTTATGGGAAGCGTATGAGGCCGGCCAGATCCGGCGTGAGCAGATTTTCACGCGCCGCTTCACCCAGCTGTTTCGCGAATTTCACATTGACGCGGACGGCCTCGCCGCCGAGAAACGGTACCATCACCTGCTCGACCAGCAGGCCATTGTGCTGCCGCACGTCGCAGCGACACTTGAGGCGTTGCGCGACTGCCGGCTGTACGTGGTCTCAAACGGGGTGGAGGCCGTCCAGCACGCGCGGTTGACCAAGGCGGGCCTGATCGATTTTTTTGCCGACATTTTCGTTTCGGACGTGATCGGCGCACCGAAACCAACCATGGCGTTTTTTGATTACGTGATCAAACGGATCCCGCACTTTGACCCGCGCCGGACGCTGATCGTGGGCGACTCCCTGACCTCTGATATCCAAGGTGGCCGCAATGCCAAGATTGATTCAGTGTGGTTCAATCCGCACCTGGTGCCCAACCGCACGGCGATCACGCCGGTGTATCAGCTCAGTGAGTTTGCGGCACTGACTACCCTGGTGGCAGGAACAAGGTGAAAGCATGCCAGCACGCGTAGGCACCACGCGCCAGTCAGATAAATGCCCTGCCCCTGCGATTCGTCCTGAATCGGCGGGGCAGGGCATTTGGTTTGCGCTTAACGGCGGCGCATTGTGCCGTCCTGAATAGGCTTGGGCCCGCTCGGGGTCTGCAAAATGGCGGCCCCGTCAGCGGCAAACCCAACCAGCACGCCTGCCGCTCTCTGGCCGAGGGCGCTGATGGTCACTGGGACGTTAAGCCAGGCGGCGTGCCGCCGAAACGCTGGCATGATCTCGTCAGGGTGGGCGAGCAGGCACATGAAGGTGGTGAGCCAGGTACTGATCAGCGCCGCGCGCGGCCCAAGCTCTGGAACGCTGGCCAGCAGGGCCCCCACCTTCTGGCCGCCGCTCACTTGGCGCTGGGGGTCAGGGGCCAGATTCAAGCCGATGCCGACGATCAACTGCGGGTGAGGGCCGGGGATCACTTCCGTTAAAATCCCGGCCACCTTGCGGTCGGCAAGCAGCAGATCGTTGACCCATTTGATCGTGGTCTGGCGCTGCCACACCGCAAAAGTGGCGTGTTGCAAAGCCACGCCGGCGGCCGGTGTCACCAGGCAAAGCGGCGCCTGTGCCGGCAGTGTCAGCGCCGCCGACCAGTAAAGACCGGTGTCAGCCGGTGAACTGAAGTGATGGCCCTGGCGGCCGACCCCGGCGGTCTGCTGCCGGGCGGTGAGCAGCAGTGGCAGCAAACCGCCGGTTTTTAGCAGGCGTGCGGCCTGCCGGTTCGTTGAGTCGATCGTGGCGTAGCTGGTTACGCGGTCCTGCCAGACCGGCGGCAAAGCGGCCTTTAGTTGGTCTTCAAAAGTCATGGCTGCCTCCACTGAAAACGCCGTAGCCCAAGGCCACGGCGTTTTCACTTACTTTGCTAGCTGGCTGATCGCGTCTGCGTAAATCGCGACCGCCTGGATCAAGCTGTCGATGGTCATGTATTCATTCGCCTGATGCATCACGTTTTCTGCGTCTGGCATCAGCGCCCCATAGGCGACGCCGCGCGTGATGATGCGGCCGTATGTCCCGCCACCGATCACTTGCTCGTGGCCCGCCTGACCGGTGTGCTGCTCGTAAACTCGGAGCAGGGTCTTAACCAGCGGGTCATCGCCGGACACATAGTGCGGCGGCTGGGCGTGGCCGTTCACGGCGACGCTGACGTGGTCGGCACCGAGCGTCTTGGTGATCGCCGCGATGATGGTATCCGGATCGGTGCCTTGCGGGTAGCGCACGTTCAGCATGACGGTTTGCTCGCCGGCTGGGTCGTAGCTGAACAGGTCGGGACTGGCGGTGAGCTCACCCATGACGGCGTCCTCGTGGGCGATGCCCAGCAGGTGCCCGCGTGAGTCCTCGTGCATGTGGGCCGCAATGGCTTCAACGTACTGGTGCCCGGTGGGGTCAAGGTCCAGTTCGGTCAGCAGGGCGGCCAGGTGGGTGGCGGCATTGATCCCGTCTTTCGGCTCCTGCGCATGAGCGCCCTTCCCAGTGAGGGTGATGATCACCCCGTCATCGGTGCGGCCTTCTTCCACCGTGATCCCCGGTTCGGTGTTTTTTTGCTCGATCAGCGCGGTTAACGCCTCTGGCGCAGTGCCCGTTAAGGTCGCGGTAGCCGTTTGGGGCACCATGTTGACCCGGATGCCCGCCTCAAACTTGGTCAAAGTCAGCGCGCTGGAAGCGGCTGGCTGCGGCTTGAAGGTGATGGCGAAAGTGGCGATGCCCTTTTCACCGTTGATGATCGGAAATTCGGCGTCGGGAGAGAAGCCGAAGTCTGGCGCGGGCTCTTGTTCAAGGTAGCGGTTGATCCCGACCCATTCGGATTCCTCATCGGTGCCAATAATGAAGTGGATCTTCTTGTTCACCGGCAGCCCCAAGTCGCGCACCAGCTTGAGGGCGTAATAAGCCGCGATACTCGGGCCCTTGTCGTCGGAGGCGCCGCGCGCGTAGAGGCGACCATCCTTTTCCACCGGGGTAAAAGGATCAGTGGTCCAACCAGGACCGGCGGGCACGACATCCATGTGGCCAAACAGGCCGAAGATCTCGTCGCCATCCCCATACTCGATGCGGCCGGCAACGTTATCGACGTTCAGGGTGTTGAAGCCATCGCGTTCGGCTAGGCCAAGCATCGCCTGCAAGGCCTTGGCCGGGCCTGGGCCCAAGGGAAACTCGGCAGTCTTGTGCGCAACGTCGCGAGCAGAGTCAATTTGCAGTAGAGACTTGAGGTCTAAGAGCAGTTGCGGGCGGATCTTTTCTGCTTCAGCTTGCCAGTTGGTCATAATTATCCCAGCTTTCTTTAGTTGATTAATTAAACCATATCATACCGCCTGACGCAGACTCCAGCCTAAACTATCCAAGGACAGGGAGATTCAGTAGCGCCGAGTGCGGCGTCAGTCGCAGGGCGACCTGACTGGGCCACAGGCCGGTGGGATGGGCGGGTAGCTCTAAGCTGGCAATTGGGGTTTTGAGCTGGCAAGCGGTCAATTTAAGCCAGCCGCCTGCGACGTGGATCCAGGTGGTCGCCCCGCTTTGGTGCACGGCGTTGATGGTCACCTGGGTATTGTTGACGGCCCAGCCGGCGCGCCCTGCGCTTTGCCTTGGGGCCGGATGCAGCGCCACGGCCAGGCGAGAGGTGTGGATCCATGCCGTTTGCCCGATCAGCTGATTCAGCGTGCCGGCTTGCGGCGCGAGGACGACGGTCAGTGCGGGGACAAACTGGTTTTGCGACAGCTGAAAGAATGTGCCGGCGTCGCTTTCAACGAGCTTGCGCACTGCAAAAGCAGCCCGGGCCGGCACCGTCTTACCAGTCGGCACCGGGGTGTAAGGATTCTTGACGATGGGCAAAGCGGCAGTGGAAACGTTGGTGGCCAGTCCCTCTTTGTGCACGGTGGTGGCCTCGGCTTTAAGGGTGGCATACTCGTGGGCCACGGCCGGATAGTTTGTGACCACGCCGTCGATGTTAAGGTTGGCGAGCCACTGCCATTTGGTCGGGGTCTCGGTCATTTCGTCCCAAGCGTAGACTTTCAGGCCCGCGGCGTGCAGGGAGGCCACCAGCTGCGGCGTCAGCAGGTCGGTTGAAAGGTCAATGCCGGTCACGTACTGAAAAAGCGAATAGTTGATCCGTTTGAGGGAGCCGGCGATAAATAGTCTTGGGCAAGCGGGCAACACTTTTTGCAGCCGCTTGAGGCTGCCTAACGAAAAGGAATGGAACATGACCCGCTTTTGCATTCCGTAGCGGTTGACTAGGGCGGCAATTTTTTCCTCCAGCTGAGGGTGCGGCTCGTCTTTTTTGATCTTAGTTTCGATCAGGAACTTCTGCGGCCCGTGTTGATAATGGGTAAAGAGTTCCTGCAGGCTGTGAACCGGTTCGCCATTTTTGGTATGATAGCCCTGCAAAGTCCGAAACGGGGTTTGGGCGATGACTGCGTTCACGCCAGTCATACGCAGCGTGGTGGGGTCGTGCTGAATGACGACCACGCCGTCAGCGGACTCGTGAACGTCCAGCTCAACGTAGGCGGCTCCGTCGGCAAAGGCCAAGTCGTCGCTTTGAAAGGTCTGCTCGGGGGCCTTCAGCGGGTCGCCGCGGTGGCCGACAACCACGAAGCCGGCTAAGCCGAGGTAAAGCAGGCAAAGTAGGACTGCATGGAACCATTTAGTCATCAGCACGCCGTCCTTTCTCTGTATTAATAAAAAAACCTTAGCACACTTTACCATTTTGTGTGTGATTGGGGAGGCAACCATGGAGCAGCAAGACAGTCAAATTTTTGATCTCATTCAAGAAATCACCCTGAACGATGGCACCTCGTACCTTGAGCTCGGCAACGTGATGATGAACGGTCGGGCGGAAAAAGCGGCCATCAAGGGGCTCATTAAGCAGGTACGCATCCTGCAGCTCAACATCCCGCACTCCAACGCGGTGCGAGTGTACGAGCAGTATATCAATGACCACTACCAGTTTCCGCCGTTTGATCTAACGCAGTGGGAAGTTTGGGCCAAGCCAGCGGGGCCGGTGAAGGACGCCTATGAAGAAATTTTGCGGCAGAATCACGTCGGGTAAAGAGTGGCGGTGGCTGCTGCCGCTGCTCGTCTTTGCCGCGGTGTTCGGGCTGGCGGAGCTCGACGCACCGCTTTACCCGCAGCCACTGGTCCGCGTGACGGTGGCAACCAGCGCGCGGCCGCAGCGGCAGGTCGATAATTTTGGTAACGTGGACCACACGACGGCCCAAAAAATCACGGGGCGGCTGCTTAACACGCGGTCCCGGGGGCAAGTGGTGCACTTCAGTAACACGTTTTCCGCCTCGGGGGCCCTTGACGTCAAGCTGCGGCGCGGCCAGGTGGTCTTTGTGCAGCGGCAAAACGCCGGCTATCAGCTACAGGACGTCAAGCGCGACGGGGTGGTCCTCGGGCTGCTGGCAGCGACCTTGACCCTGATGGTGCTCGTGATTCGGCGCCGGGCCTGGCTGGTGGTTGGCAGCTTGCTGGCCAACGTGGCCTTGCTGCAGGTCACCTTGCACCTGGAGACTTCGCCTGCCAATCAGCAGCTGGCTTACGTTCTGTTTGCAGGCATGGCGATCGTGTTCACTGCCGTGACGACGGTGTTTATTGCGGGCTTTTCGCGGCAAGCAGCGGTCATTGCCGCGGCCACCTTGGGGGCGACCGCCTTGGCCGTCGGGCTCGGCTACGCGCTGTTTACGGTGACCCACTACCGCAGCCTGCACATCGAGGCGATGAACTACGTGACCCAGGTCCCGCAGCTGCTGTTTTTTGTGCAGATCATGATCGGTTCGCTTGGGGCGGTCCTTGATGAAAGCAACGATATCGCCGTGGCGGTGATGCAGCTGCCGGCGGCCAAAAAGCGGCGGTTTCAAGCGGGGATGGCGATCGGCCGGAACGTGATGGGGCCGCTGATCGCCGTTTTGTTCATGATCTTTATCGCCGAGACGCTGAGCGAGGCAGTGCTCTGGCTGCGCAACGCCAACGCGCTCAGTCAGACCTTCATCTGGGTGATGGGGCTGGGGTTTGCTCAGGCCTTGGTGTCAGCGTTCGGGATCGTCCTGGCGGTGCCGCTGACTGCCGGGCTGGCCACGGTGATCCAAAGGAGGCCGACGCATGAACACATTTGAGGCGCTGCTGCTGGCGCTGTTGATCTTGATGGTGCTGGTCGGCGGCAAGCAGGGGATCAGCAATTTCTTGGCGCTGCTCATCAATCTGCTGCTGATGGTGGTTGCCGTCGTGCTGATTGCCGGCGGCTTCAACGCGATCGGGGTCGCCGTGGTGATCGGGCTGAGCGTGCTGGCCGCGACCATCTTTCTATCGACCAGCGATGGGGATGTTGCCGCCACGGCGTTTGTCGCGTCGCTGCTGGTGATGCTGCTGGTGCTCGGCGTTATTCTGATTGGGACCTCGCTGGCCCATGTCCAGGGGTTTGGCCCCGAAGACTCCGAGGAGCTGGAGGGCTATAATCTGCTCATCGGCGTCTCGTTTCAGAATATTCTGGTGGCCACGGCGCTCTTCTCCACCCTCGGGGCGATTGCCGAGGCGGCAGTTGCGGTCGCAGCAGGCATGAAGGAGCTGGGCCGTGCCGCCACGCCGCCGGGGCTGACGAAGATGGGGGCGGAGATCATCGGCACGGCGCTGAACACCCTGTTTTTTGGCTTTTTTGGCGGGTTTGCTGGACTCTTCATCTGGTTCGCCCAGCTGAAGTACCCCTTCTGGGAGGTGCTGAACAACAAGATCTTTGCCGGGGAACTGATCGCGGTCCTGTTTTCGATGATCGCGGTGACCCTGACGGTGCCGCTGACAATGTGGGTCGTGTCGACCCGCGAGAAAGGAACGCAAGCGTGAATTATTTTATTGCGGATACGCACTTTTTTCATGCCGCGCTGTTAGGCGATAATCCCTTCGCTCCGCGCCTGTTCGCCACGACGGCGGCGATGGACCAAGCGATGATCACCGCTTGGAACGCGCGCGTGGATGATGACAACGACCGGGTCTACCACCTGGGCGACATCGCAATGAACCCAGGGGCGATGCCCACTGAGGCCGCAGTGCTGGCCATCCTTGCGCAGCTCCACGGCCAGATCGTCTTCATTAAAGGCAACCATGATTACCAGGCCCGGTTTAAATATTTACACCGCCAGGATCCGGGGTGGCACGGCGGCCCGAAGTTTCTCTTTCACGACGTGGGGACCATCATTAAAGACGACCACACGCAGTTCATCATGACCCATTACCCGCTGCTGCTGGGGATCACCAAACAGACGCTGAACCTTCATGGTCACATTCACCACAGCATGGTCCCGATCGCCGAGGATATCAACGTTGGCGTTGACGCCCCGGAGCGCGCCCTGGACCCGGCGGTGGCGGCCCTGCCTTGGGGGAGTCCGCTGAACGCAGCGGAGATCCACCGCTTGTTTACCGCCAAGCAGGCCTTCCTAAAGGCGCACCCCCAGCATTGAACAATAATTAGAAAATCTCACATTGATTTCTAATCGTTTCCCTAGTAAAATGAAACTGAAAGAGTGGGGGGCGAGGGAATGGATGAGCAGGTCAAAAATGAGCTGCAGGCGCTGCGCAAAGCGGTGCTCCAGGCAACGCCAAAGACGGCCGCCGCGCAGGCCAACGCGCTGTTGACGCTGGGCTTTCGCAAGCTGGAGCAGGGCGATTTCACTAAGGACTACCTCGAGTTCTCCTTTTGGCCGCAGCTGGCCAAGTTCTTGCCGGAGGCCGTTCAAGGCAACCTCAAGGCGGGGTTTGCCAAGTTGGAGCAATAGGGGGCAGGCGGCGCTTTTCGGGCGCCTTTTTTAGTTGTGCGGCGGCGTGGTATACTAGGACGGTTCAAAAAAGAGGAGGATGGTCATGGCAGAGCGCACTGTAAAAGAGCGGCCGGAGCATAAGCCGGCCGAACCGATCGTGGAGATCCTGCAGGTGGCACCCGACATGATCACCGTCGGCGGGCGGCGTTATCAGCTTGTCTTGGATCACAAGCACGGGTTTGCCCGCGACAAGTTTGCCGAGCGGTACATGGACATCCTCGAGAAGTACGACTATATTGTCGGCGATTGGGGCTACGAGCAGTTGCGACTGCGCGGCTTTTATCGAAACGATGACCGGCGCGCCAATAAAGATCAGCAGATCTCGACGCTGCAGGACTACCTGTACGAGTACTGCAATTTCGGGTGTGCGTACTTTGTCCTCGAACGCCTCGACGCGCCGGCGGTCAAGCCGCGCCGGCGCAGTCGGCCGCCGCACCATCGCAGCAATCGCGCGCCCTACACGGAGAAGACGAGCCGCCAGGCCAAGCCGGCCGGCGGTAAAGCGGAGACCGTGGCCAAAAATAAACCGCGTAAGCGTCATTTCACCATTCGTACGCGCGCCACTAATGAGGAGTAGAACACTATTTTGACTTATCAAGGTTACATGATCGATCTAGACGGGACGATGTATCGCGGCAAGGAACGCATTCCGGAGGCTAAAGCCTTTGTGGAGCGGCTCCAAGCCAAGCACATCCCGTTTTTATTTTTGACGAATAACACGACGAAGGCGCCTGCCGACGTGTGCTGGAACCTCGCCCATAACCATGACATCGAAGCCGCTCCCAGCCAGGTCTACACCCCGGCGCTTGCCACCGCAAGCTGGATCCAGCAGGACAACGGCGGCGACTGCCGCGGTAAGTCGGTGTATGTGATCGGCGAACTCGGGCTAAAGCAAGCCATGCTGGACGTCGGCCTACGCTTTAATGAAGTCGATCCAGACTACGTGGTGGTAGGCTTGGACTACGATGTTACCTATCACAAGTTCGAGCTGGCGACCCTGGCCATTCAGCGCGGGGCCAAGTTCATTGGCACAAATGCGGACACCAACCTGCCTAACGAGCGCGGCCACGTGCCTGGCGCTGGGTCGGTGATCGCCTTAGTTGAGCGCAGCACCCAGCAGCAGGCGTTTTACATTGGCAAGCCTGAGCGCATCATTATGGACCAGGCGCTGCGCAAGATGGGGATGGCCGCCGACCAGGTGGTCATGGTGGGTGATAACTACAACACGGACATCAAGGCGGGGATCAACGCCGGCATCGACACGCTGCTGGTGTACACGGGCATCTCGACGCGCGCGCAAGTGGCAACGCAGCCGATTCAACCAACGCATCAGGTGGCGAGTCTGGCAGACTGGGAGGTCTGAGCGATGAAAAAGCTGGGGCAAAGCATCCTGCTGTGGCTGTTTGTCATCAGTGGGGCGGTGTGGGGCACGGTATTATTGACCTATGCCCTGTACCCGGTGTTCATTCATCTGGCGCATTTGGGGACGGTCGCCAACATGAGTGCCGGTCGCCTTTATCACAACTACTTGCGCCTGATGGCCTATTTGCAGGTGCCGGGGCTTTCTTTTGACCTGCCAGACTTTCACTGGTCGGCGAGCGGGGCGCAGCATTTCGCGGACGTCAAACAGCTGTTCATCCTGGCAATCGTGGTCTTTCTGGTGACGGTCATTCCGGCGATGCGGCTGCTGCTGCGGCTGACGAAGACGCATCGCCGCTGGCTTTTGGTGCGGCAGGCGTCAGTTGGCGCCGTGGTGCCCCTGATCCTGGGGGCACTCATGGCGGTCAACTTTGACGAAGTCTTCATCACCTTTCACCATGTGCTGTTCCGCAATGCTGATTGGTTGTTCGATCCGGCGGTCGATCCGATCATCAACGTCCTGCCTGAGGGCTTCTTTGCGGCGTGCTTCGCTTTGGCCTTGATTCTGTTTGAGGCCGCGATGCTCTGGGCAATCATTAGTGGTCGCCGGGATGCTCGCCGCCACTAGTTTCACCAGCAACGCTCGGGCTTTTCTGACGGAATGTGCAAGATGAACAGTCAAAAATAACGGGTCCGCCTTGATTGAGGCGGACCCGTTATTTTTGATGTTGATCGTTAGGCTGCGGTTTTACGGCTGCGCAATGCGGTAATCAGCATTGGAACCAGTGAAATGATGACGATGCCGATGACCACCAGTGAGAAGTGAGCTTTAACGAAAGGCTGGTTGCCAAAGAAGAAGCCGGTGACGCAGCACAGGGTCACCCAGAGAAAGCCGCCGAGCAAGTTGTAGTGGATGAACTTGCCGTAGTGCATGTTGGAGCCGCCCGCCACGAAGGGGGCAAAGGTCCGCACCAGCGGCATGAACCGGGCAATGGCGATGGTCTTGCCGCCGTGCTTGTTGAAGAACGCCTCGGCGGACTTTAACTTCTCCCGGTTGATCAAGCGGCCGAAAAAGGAATTGTTGGCGGCGGCCAGCCCGAGGTGGCGCCCGATCTCGTAGTTCACGGTGTCACCGATCACCGCCGCGGCCAGGAAGACTGCAAACAAGATCCAGACGTTCAGCCCATAAATTTCGTTTGCGGCGAGCGCACACGCGGCAAAGAGCAAGGAGTCGCCAGGCAGAAACGGGAAGACGACCAGGCCGGTCTCGATGAAGACCATCGCGAACAAAATGAGGTAGGTCCAGTTGCCGAAGCTGTTGACAATGGTGACAAGGTGCGTGTCGATGTGCAAAATAAAGTCGATCAGTTGAGTCATCGGTTTCCTCCCGAGCAGTAGTTAGTTGTCGCTATTATACTGGCTGGCAGCCGCGCTTACTGGTTGCTTAATGCAAGCTTAATAATTATCGTCCTCCAGTTCGGGGTGCGAGTGGGCGAGCCGGCTGGCGGCAGCGGCAGCAATCGCGCCGACAATATCATCGAGGAACGTGTGGATGATGCCTGGCTCATGTGCGTTCAACTTGGCCAAAATCCCCGGTTTGACGCGGTCAATGTAGCCGTAATTGGTGAAGCCGATCGAGCCATACACGTTCACGATCGAGAACGCCAGGATCTCATCGACCCCGTAAAGGCCCTCGTCCTCTTCGATGATGTGTTGCAACGGTTGTTCGAGCTTGCCAGCCTCGGCCAATTTGTCTAGTTGCACACCGGTCATCACGGCGTTTTGGACCTCGCGTTTGCGCAGGACGATCATGACGTTTTGCGTCGCGTCTTCCAGGGTGAGGCTGGGGATGAACTTTTCCTGTAGAAACATGACTAGCTCGCCGATGGCCTGGGGGTCCACGCCGCGTTCATGAAGCAGCGCAATGGTATGTTCGTACAATTTCTGTTCGTTGGTAATGCTTTGTTCGTCTGCCATTAAATGACCTTCTTTGTTAATGATAAAGCTGTGAACTGTGCAAGGCGCGCCGGCGGTCCGGGTAAAGATAGGCCAGCGCCTCGTTGACCGCGATCGGGGCCTCGCCGAACCCGCTGGCAATCAAATCCAGTTTGCCGGGATAACTGGCCGCGTCGCCAATGGCGAATACGCCTTCGCGGCTGGTGGCCATCTGGGAGTTGACTTTGATTTTGCCCCGGTCGAGGGCCACGGCCCAGTCGCGCAGCTGCTTATTTTCGCTCATGAACCCGTAGTTGACCAGCAGCTTGTCTACGGTGAGAGTTTCGGTGCGCTCGCCCCGGACTTCTTTTAAGCTGACGGTGATCTGCTCGTTATTAGCCTTGGTCACGCTGTCAATGAGAAACGGGGTGTGAAGAACGACCGAGCTGTTTTTCAGCGCTGCCACATTTGCTTCCAGTCCGCGAAACTGGTCGCGGCGGTGGATCAAGGAGACCTGTTTGGCCCGCGGCGCCAGGGCTAAGGCCCAATCGATGGCCGAATCACCGCCCCCGGCGATGGCGACGGTTTGACCGTCAAAGTCAGCCAAGCGGCGCACAAAGTAGAGCACGTTTTGATCATCGAGTGCCGGATCGTAATCGACAGCCAGCCGCCGCGGCGTAAAGGCCCCGCCGCCGGTGGCGATGATCACGGTCTTGGTTCGGATTGGGGCCTGACTCGTCTGAAGGACAAAGGTTCCGTCCGCTTGGCGATCAATTGCTTGCACCGTGGTGCCAGTGATGATGGCGGGGTGAAAATGGGTCGCCTGGATCGTCAGCTGTTTTACTAAGTCTTCGCCACTGATGCCGGGGAAGCCGCCGATGTCGTACAAAATTTTGGCCGGATAGAGGTTACCGGTCTGGCCCCCTAAATCTGCTAAGCTTTCGACCAGTGCCACGTCGGCACTGTGTAAGCCGGCGTAAAAGGCGGCAAACATCCCGACCGGGCCGCCGCCAATCACGGTGATTTCATAGGTATGAGATGACATTATCGTTCCCCGTTTCCTGAAATGAATTAACAGGCTAACCGTATCATATTTTTCGGAGCGCAACCACGCCTTTGCCTAGGCTGTGGTATACTACCCCCAAAACATTTACTAGGAGGAAATTATGTATCCCCAACTCGAATTAGCTTCTTTTAACGGGCCCAAGGCGGTCATGAAAACCACCATGGGTACGATCAGCTTCGCTTTGTTTCCGGAGCAAGCGCCCAAGGCGGTGGAGAATTTTAGCACGCTGGCCAAGCAAGGCTACTATAATGGCATTACCTTTCATCGGGTGATCCCTGATTTCATGATCCAGGGCGGTGATCCGACGGGCACTGGTGCCGGTGGTGAAAGCATCTGGGGGCAGGCCTTTGAAGACGAGTTCAGCGACCGCCTGTTCAACTTAAAGGGGGCACTGTCCATGGCCAATGCCGGTCCGAATACGAACGGCAGCCAGTTTTTCGTCGTCTCTAATGAGCACCTTAACCCGCAGATGAAAGTCCAACTGCCGCAGGCGGGGTATCCGCAGGCCGTCATCGATGCGTATGCTCAGGGCGGGACCCCGTGGCTCGACGGCCACCACACGGTCTTCGGCCAGGTCCTTGAAGGCATGGATGTGGTAGCGGCGATTAGCAAGGTCAAAACTGCGGCTGACAAGCCGAAGGTCCCCGTGACGATTGAATCGATCACTATTGCATAGTTTGAGTGCCACTCACCGTTCAAGTATACTGGTTAGGTGAGTTCTATATAGAAATGAAGTGACAAGATGAACTATCGCATTGGCGACATCGTGACGGGGAAGATCACTGGAATCCAACCGTACGGCGTGTTTGTCCTGCTGGATGACCAACACCAAGGGCTTATTCATATTTCTGAGTGTCAACACGGATTTGTCAAAGCACTAGACGAGTTGTTCGCGGTTGGGCAGCACCTCTCCGTTGTGATTTTGGACATTGATGAGTTCTCGGGTAAGATCAGCCTTTCGGTTCGCGCTTTGCAGCCGGACCCGGCGATGACGACTTACCGGCATCGCAAACATTATTGGACGAATCGTAAACTGCACGTTGGATTCAAGCCGATTGCAGAGCATTTAAATGGCTGGGTTGATGAATACTCTGCGCTTCTGAAGAAGCACTCAGTCGACTGACCGAGTGCTTTTTTCGAATGATTTTGAACGCGCATAATTATTCGTTCGGTTATAGCTGAATTTTCCCGAGGTGCAACCCGGGTAACACCCCGCTTTTCCCGAAGCGGAGACTATTTTGCCGAAAAAGGAATTTAGTGTTGACGCTAGGGCGGTTTGGCTGGTAAGATATTTGTTGTTGTCAAACAGGGTGACGCGTTAAATCTTCTCGGAATTATTCGAGAAAGCCGAATAATTATTCAGCCCGCAACTTTCTGTTTGACATCAATATGCCGCTAAGATATACTATCAAAGTTGTCTTAACGACAAGGTAGTCCTTTGAAAACTGAACAAAGTTTCGTAAATGTGATAGGGCTTTTCAATGAAGGTTGAAAAGAATTAAGTACATGAGCGAAGTCAATTCGCAAACAACAAATCGAGCTATTCAAATAACTCATTATATGA
>NZ_RHOJ01000017.1 GCF_003946485.1 Lacticaseibacillus jixianensis
TACCGATGCATGGCGTAACAGCCTAGACCACTATCAAGAATTCGTTATCATCGTTGCACTTGACTTGAAAATTGAGGAGATCGATACTCTTGTACCGATTATTTTAGCGGTTCAGGAGGACAACGACGACGCGGTTTCGCTTATGCTCGAATTATTTGATAGGGATATTGACTACGAGGCCAAGTACGGGCAACGGCGAATTGACCCAGACCTGAAGCAAGAACTTCAAATCAAACTGATCTACATTACTAAGCATTTTGATGTTCAGAAGCACCTGGCACAGCGCTCACAAAATCTTGGTCAGAAAAAAATATAAACTTTTTTCGCCAACCTCTTTCATTTCTACCAGTTTTCGTTGTCTGTATATAACGAAGCGGGTTTTTAGTTACCGCTGATGTCCTTTGACAATTGAATAGCGTTGTTCAGTAACAACGGCCGTCGCCATGACCTCGCAGAGTGAGCGAACACCAAGGCCAGATACTTGCACGTCACTCCCACGTAACGGGAGAACTGACCCACTGTGGATCAGTTAGCCGGTCGGGACCGGGCTGAACAACGCCGCTATAAATCGTTAATTGGAGGTGAATTAGCGCTCCACTTACAGGCCATAACGTAAGTAGAGCTAGAAGTGATAATTTCCTGTCATGAATTTTAACACTAGTCGTACAAGTATACGTGTCAGTATATTCGTATGTATCTGCTGGAGGTATAATTGTAGTTGGAAGTACCCAGCTACTATTAGGGAAGGAGGCACAATGACCCGCATCGTAACCCCGACTTTGACCAAGCATGAGCTGATGGCGCTCGGCTATGGGCCTTCGTTCTCGAAGGATATTATCCGTCAAGCCAAACTACTTTTGGTGAAAAGCGGACACCCTTACTATAAGTCAAAACGGCTGGGTAGAGTTCCAATTACTACTGTTGAGGAGATACTAGGGATTGAGTTAGATTCAGGCTCATTTGTTGGTCATCTGCAATGAGGAGTAACGAATATGCCTAAACTTGCAGATCCAATTAAACAAAGTTCTACCGATAAAACTTGGTATTTTCGAGCCAATGTCGGCTTTAACGAAAAGACTGGCAAACGTGTCCAAATTCGTCGTAGTGGCTTCCGAACCAAGAAAGAGGCTCGTGAAGAATACAACACAGTTATGGCGGCTGGCGCAACACCAGACGAGACGAACCTCAAAGAAATTCAATTCAGCGAATTTGTGGATACGTTGTTCTTGCCGTGGTACAAAGGACGTGTAAAGGATTACACTTTCCGGACACGAGAGTATTGTCGCAAACTCAACCTGAGCTACTTTGACGACATGCTCGTTAGTAAGATTACTTCGGTTGATGTGATGAAATGGCAGAACGAGTTGAATGCCCGCGCCAGCAATGCTTACACTCGAATAAATCACTGCTTACTATCGCAGATTTTTAAACAAGCCGTAATTATGGGCTATGCTAAAGAGAATCCGGCTAAGGTCGTCGGCAATGTACGAAAAATTAAGAAGCAGATTTCATTCTGGACGTTGCAGGAATTTGAAACGTTTATTAGCTCGTTTGACATCACGGACTATCAACAACACTTCTTATTTATCAGCTATTGGTTGATGTTCTTCACTGGCTTACGGCTAGGTGAAGCGACTGGGCTGTTCTGGGACGACATCGACTTTGAGCAAGGAACGCTTCAAGTTGAGCGAACGTTGCATTTTCGATCAGTGTTCGACTACGATTTATCTGATCCTAAGACGGTAGCTAGTCGGCGTGTGATTACGTTGGACACAACTACACTTCAATACCTCAAAGAATGGCACGCGCGCCAGAAGGATCATGTCAGTTCCGACTTCGTGATTTCACAAGATGGTGTGCCGATTGGACGAGGTAAGTTGGATAAGCCGATGAAAGACCACACCGACGAATTGAAACTCAAAGCTATTACCCTTCATGGGTTCCGTCACTCTCATGCAGCTTTGCTCATCAGCTTAAAAGAAAATCCGTTGATGATTAAAGATCGTTTGGGTCATACAGATGTTCAGACCACGCTTGGTGTGTATGGACATCTCTACCCGAACAGCAATACTGAAATGGCGCAACGACTCAACGGTCTAGTGACCTACAAGCCGAAAGTGAAGGAAGAAGCAGTCGCTTAGGTGACAGCTAAAGAACGTTAAAAACCGGGTTGTGCCATTTATGTGCCACCTCGGTAGTGCACCATCTTAAAACGTTGATATGGAGGGCTTGAATGCCATCTCAAATTCACCCCTCCAAAGTAAAAATCAGGCAGGACGGTGCCCCAACCGTCCTGCCATCCCTACCCCAACCAAGCCGCCGGCCCCCAACCGGCGGCTTTTTGCGCTCTCTCTTAGCGCTTTAGCGCTTAGAGAGAGCCACTCGACGACACGTCTGCTTGCAGACGTGGCTAGAGCACTGCATAATAGTAACTTTTCTAGTTGGGGCCGGCCACTCGACGGCTGGCTGCAAAGCAGCCAGACTAGAGAAGCGCCACGATTACGCTTTAGCGCTTAGAAAGAGCCACTCGACGCCACGTCTGCTTGCAGACGTGGCTAGAGCACTGCACAATGACAACTTCTGTAGTTGAGGGCCGGCCAACTCGACGGCTGGCTGCAAAGCAGCCAGACTAGAGAAGCGCCACGATTACGCTTTAGCGCTTAGAGAGAGCCACTCGACGCCACGTCTGCAGGACACCTAGGACTGCCCGCAAAACCCTATTCCGCCGTCCTCCCTCCACCGCCAAACCGGCCAGTCCGTCACGTTTTCCCCTTCGAAACGTTACAAACCCTGCCCGATTCTGTCACGATTTCTTCACAGTCCGCCGGTAGTATTAACAGCATAGAAACAAGCCAACTTCTTGTTTCTACCCCAAACTCCAAATCTTCATTACATATTCCTCCTCGCGACTCGTCCCCCAAGCGAGTCGCAACCCCAACCCCGTGCCGCCAGCTCTCCCAGCTGACGGCATTTTTACGGTGCGAGAGGCTCGCGCACTTAGGCAGACGCATAGCCTAGCCTGGCCCTTTGCTCGCAAAGCGAGTGAAGGGTCAGGCGTAGCTATGCGCTCTGCCGTTGCGAGCCGGCAGCCCAAGTTTTACGGTGCGCAGACTTGGCGGTTTTAGGGGGACAGCTAGCATAGCCACTCGCTTTGCCTGCGCAGCAGGTGAAGCGGGTGGCGTAGCTAGATGCTCCCCCGTTGCCAAGTCGGAGCCCGTTTTTATGGTGCGAGAGGCTCGCGCACTTAGGCAGACGCATGGCCTAGCCTGCTCGCAAGCCGCAAAAAAGGCCGCAGCGGCTGCTGCGACCTTTTCTGGCTTGAGTATCAGAGAGCAATCAGTCCCGCTTGGCCTCATCCATGAGCTGCTGCTGAAGATCCGCCAGCTGCTGGGTGACGTACACGGTGTACGTGTCCGGGTTGACCAGGCGCTGCGTTTCGCTCGGCAGTTCTGCCAGCTTGGTTTTGGCAAACCGCTGGATGGCAAAGACCTTGCTTGGGGCCGGCTGATCAAGCGGCACCGGGGCACTCAGTGGCTGCGCGTCAAACGCCGTCAGCACGATGCGCTTGTGCGTGGTCAGCGGATTGCTGTTGACCACGGCCAAAGGCGCGGTCAGCTGCTCGTCGGCCAACGCGATGACGTCCGCAAACGCCTCGCAGCTGCCCGGCCGGTACAGGCGGTAGGTCTGCTTGATGCCGGGCAGGGTCGTTTTTTCAATGGACGCCGACACCTTGATCTTCGGCTTGAGCACGCCGTTCGTGCGCGTGGCGGCCAGCTTGTAGACGCCCGACAGCACCGGCGATGAGGAGCTGGTGATCAGCTTCTCGCCGATCCCAAAGTTGTCCAGCGGCGCCCCTTCGGCCAGCAGCGCCGGGATCACGTATTCATCCAGCGCGTTGCTGGCCGTGATTTTGACGTCGGGCAGCCCGGCCGCATCAAGCTGGCGGCGCGCCAGCTTGGCCAGCTTGGTGATGTCCCCGGAGTCAATCCGGATGCCAACCGGCTTGTGGCCGGCCGCCAGCAGCTCCTTGAACACGATGATGGCGTTGGGGACGCCGGACGCAAGGACGTCGTAAGTGTCAACCAAAAGTGCGGCGTTGTCCGGGTACTGCTTGGCCCAGGAACGAAAGGCGGCCAGCTCGGACGGAAACGCTTCGACCCAGCTGTGCGCCATAGTCCCCGCTGCGGGGATGCCAAACGCCTTGGCCGCCAGCACGTTAGACGTGGAAGCCGCCCCGCCAATGATGGCCGCGCGGGTGCCGTAAATGGCCGCATCCGGCCCCTGCGCCCGGCGCGCCCCGAACTCCATAACGGGCCGCCCCGCCGCGGCAAACGTGATGCGCCGCGCTTTGGTGGCAATCAGCGACTGGTGGTTAACGATGTTAAGCAGCACCGTTTCCAGCAGCTGCACCTGATCCAGCGGCCCCTCCACCGTGAGCAGCGGCTCGCGGGGGAACACCGGCGTCCCCTCGGCCACGGCGGTCACGGTGCAATCCAGCTTGAAGTCAGCGAGGTAGGCCAGAAAGTCGTCATCGTACAGTTTCAGGCCGCGCAGGTAGGCAATGTCGCTCGCGTCAAAATGAAAATCGCGCAGCACGTCTACCACTTGGGCAAGGCCGGCCGCCACCACAAAGCTGCCGTGATCCGGCACGTTCCGGTAGAAAATATCGAACACGCCGCGCGTCTTGGGCAGCTCCCGGTGGAACCCCCCGGCCATTGAAAACTCGTACAAGTCCGTCAACATCGCTAAATTACGCATAATTGCCTCCGTGTCTTGTCAATGATTTTGCCTCCCATGATAGCACATTCAGTACCCTTTTCCCCGTCAAAAGGCTAAACTGCCCTTAGGAGGCAGATTATGCAAGCAACCACTGCTCAAATTCTTGCGGCGTTCAAAGCCGCAGACACGATTATCATTCACCGGCATCAAAACCCCGACCCAGACGCGTTCGGCGCCCAAGGCGGGCTGGCGACTGCCCTGCAGGCGGCCTACCCAGATAAAACCGTGCTCAAGGCCGGCGAACCCGATGCCGGCCTGGCCTGGATCACGACCCCAGACCGCGTCCCCGCTGAGGCATACGCAGGCGCCCTCGTGGTCGTGATCGACACGGCGAACACGCTGCGCATCGCTGGCGACCACTGGCAGGATGGCAAGCAGCTGATCAGGATCGACCACCACCCAGACCGCGAACCGTTCGGCGACCTGAGCTTCGTGAAGCCGAACGCGTCCAGCTGTTCGGAAATCGTGGCGGACCTGATTGCCGCCAGTCCGGACCTGCAACTGACCCAGCCAGTGGCGGCGATGCTGTACGCCGGCATCATCGGCGACACCGGCCGCTTCTTGTACGACCTAACGACGCCGCACACCCATGAGGTCGCCGCCGCGCTCATGCGCACCGGCATTGACGCGCCAGCGATTGGCCGTGCTGAATCCGATTACTCGCCGGCCATCGCCCACCTCGAAGCTTACGCCCTAGGCAATATGCAGGTCTCCCCGCACGGTGCTGGCAGCCTATACGTCACGCAAAAGGTGATCGAAGAGCTGGGGCTGCAGCCGGGGCAGGCGCAAGCCGCCGTGTCAACGGTCGGCAAACTCACCACGGTGTTATCGTGGGCCATGTTCACCGAACGCGCCGACGGGCAGTGGCGCGTCGAGCTGCGTGCCAAGAACTGGCCGATCAACCAGCTGGCCGTGGCGCACGGTGGCGGCGGTCATCCCCTGGCGTCCGGCGCCGTGGCCAAGAACCTCGACGAATGCCAGCAGATCATCCAGGAGCTGGACGCGCTGAACGCTGAGCAGCAAGCGTAAGCGAAAACTGACCAGAACGAAAGGAACACCAATGAAAACTCTCTATCTTATGCGGCACGGCGAGACCTTATTTAACGTTTACCACCGCATCCAAGGCGCCTCGGATTCGCCGCTGACGGCGCGCGGCATCGCGCAGGCCAAGGCGGCCAAGGCGTTTTTCGAAAAACGCGGCATTCACTTCACCGATGCGGTGTCTTCCACCCAGGAGCGGGCCTCTGACACGCTGGAATTGATCTCCGACCAGCCCTACCAGCGGCTGAAGGGCATCAAGGAGTGGGACTTCGGCGTCTTCGAAGGCGAAAGCGAAACCCTGAACCCCAAGCACCCCGGCGAGGCCAGCTACGGCACCTTTTTTGCCGACCACGGCTACGGCGGCGAGGCGATGTTGGCCGTACAGAAACGCATGCTCGCGACCCTGACGGCGGTCATGCAGCAGTCCAAGGGCGACACGGTCCTGGCGGTCAGCCACGGCGGCGCGATGCACGCCTTCCTGCTGCACTACCTGGCCTGGCCGATGACCGAGTACCAGATTCACACCGGCAATTGCGCGATCCTGGAAATGCGCTTCGACGGCAGCGAATTCCATTTTGTCGCCAGTTTCGATCCGCTGCAGGAAAACTGATCTGACCGCAAAAATAGCGCCACGCTCCGCAGCAAATTGCGGGTCGTGGCGTTTTTTCACCTAATCAACATCAATTGTGGTTCATGTCGGCCCCAACGGTCAGCGTATCGCCGCTGAGATTGGCGGCTTCTGCCCCGGCCAGACCACCGGCATAGTTGACGGTGATATAGTCATTGCTCGTTGCCATGCCGACTGAATAAGTATTGTTGCCCTTGGGCAGTATGTAAGCCGCAACGTTGGTGGCCTGTTGCGCGTCCAACTTGTCAAAAACGGTGAAGACCTGCTCGGGAAACTGCGAACTGGTCGTCTGCGTGGATTGCTTAGTATACACGATGACGCTGCCATTGGTGACCTGAACCATCTTGGTTGGCGACAGGAACACGTACAAGTTGCCCCACAAGTCCCCGGAAGCCAGGGAGTTACGACCAATCTTCACCGCCAGCTTGGCCGCTTGGGACTGGCGAAGCACGAAGCTCGTGTTTTGATACAGTGCAGGGACCTTTTGCTTGCTGAGATCCTCAAGTTGCCCACGGACAAACGCCCCGTCTTGGATTGTGACCACTTGCTGATCACGCACCATCGCCAGCTGGCCAGTGGTGCTTTGCCACAAGCCGCTGACCGCGTCAGGCTTCAGGCGCTTGCTGGCCGCGTATTGATAATGGTTTGAATACACGGTGCCCCGGACGACCGGCGCGGCGGCCGTGCCGTTTGTGTAGTCGATGTTGACGACGTAAAGATGGCTGCCTTCGATCAAGAAGCCCGCCTTGATCTGCGTCGTCGTGGTGCCACCGCTGGGCGCTAGATAAACCAGATCACGATAATGCTTGATAGTCGTCTTCGCCCCCATGGCCGCCAGCGTCGCATTGATCTGCTTGATTGAAGCGACATGATAGTCTTTCGGCACCACCACCTCTTTTTTGGCGTGCTGCTTGATGGCGGCATAACTGGCGGTTGGCTTATACGTCCCGACTTGGTACAAAACGCCGCGATCACTGATCCAAGGGGTCAAGGTCGTGTCCTTCTTTGCCTTTTCAGCAGACAATTGGCCGCTTGGCGAAACCATCGCCGAAACCGTGGCGACTTCCGCCCATAGATTATCTTTTTGCTTCAACACCGTTTTGGTGCGGGCGGCCTGCTGGCTCACCGGCGGCGTCTGGGAATGGCAGGCGGCAAGGAATAAGACCCCGAAAGCAACAAGTGCAAGCGACCATTTGCGCATCATGTTCTCCTTAGATGGTTGAGATAGGCTCAGTATAATGGAAGGCGTCTCTGTTGGCTATCTTAGCCGAAGCTTAGGCGCGTCGTGACGCAGCGAAAGAGCTGCAACAATCGCCGCAGCCCCCTGACTTAATTAACATTATTCGTAACGCAGCGCGGAGATCGGCACCAGCCGCGCCGCGCGGATCGCCGGCAAGGTGCCGGCCAGCACCGCGATCACCGTGATCAGGGCCAGAATGCTCAGCGTGTTGCCCGCGCTGAACTGGATCAGCGTGAAGCCCGTCATGCCTTTTAAGAACGAGCTGGTCGCCGCTTGGTTCACAAACCCGCTGGCCAGCAGCGCCAGTCCGCACCCGGCACCGGCACCGAGCAGGCCAATCAGGGCCGCCTCGAGGCTGAACGAGGCGAATATCTTGCCGCGGCTGAGGCCCAGTGCCTTCATCAGGCCGATCTCGCGCGTGCGGTCGCGCACCGACATGTACAAGGTGTTGATGATGCCAAATGCGGCCGCCAGCAGCGCGATTGCCCCGAACAGCGTCAGGCCGCCGGTCACGGCGTTGATGGTTTGGTGAATCGACCCCACCTCGTCGGCAAAGGTCGAGCTAGCCATTCCCTTCGCCGTCAGCGCATCTTGAATGCGCGAAATGTTCCGCTTGGTCGGGTGGCTCACCGTGGCCAGCACGTTGTAGTACTGGTTTTTGACGTTGCTCGGCAGACCGGCGTTGTTGATCCGGTTGATCGCGTCGATCAGCCCCGGGCTGAGGATCACCTGGCCGCCGTCGACGATGCTGGCGTTGCGGACGCCGACAATCTTGGCCTTCAGCAGCTGGCGTCGGTTGGTCGCCTGATTGGCAGCGGCGATCGCCACGGTGTGGCCCAGTGCCGCCTTGGCGCTCTTGTAGCCCAGCGCCTTAACGTAGGCCTTGTTCAAATCAACGGTGTAGGCGCGGCCGCTGGCCTGCACGCCCTGCGCCATGTCGACGTGCCTGCCCTGACCATCGCCGCCAGTGATCGCGTACTTCCGCTTACTGGCACCTTGAATGTACTCGGCGGTGAAGTTCTTCCTCGGTGTGACCTTGGCGACGCCTTTCACCTTGGCGATCGTCTGCACCTGCTTGGTCGTCAGCATCTGCGTGCTGGCGGTGCTGCTGACGGCAGGGTCGTACTTCTCCGGCTTATCGCTGGCACTGCCGGACGGCGTGTCGGCGTACACCATCAGCTGGTCCTTTTCGCCGACGTTGTCCACCTGCTTGCTGATGTACGAGTTGACGCCAACCCGGATGCCGAGGGTCAGGGCGATGGTGAACGCGCCGATCAGCGTGGCCAGCACCGTCAGAAGCGTCCGGCCCTTGTTGCGCCACAGGCTTGAAGCCGCGGTGCCGATCAAATCAGGCAATTTTATCGCGCTCACCTCCCACCAGTTGGCCGTCGCGGATCTGCAGCTGCCGGTCGCACTTGGCCGCCAGGTCCGGATCGTGCGTGACGATGATCAGGGTGATCCCGTGCTCGCGATTCAACTTGAACAGCAGGTCCTCGATCATTTGCCCGGTCACCGAGTCCAGGTTGCCGGTCGGTTCGTCGGCAAAAATGATCTTCGGCCGGTTGACCAGCGCCCGCGCAATGCAGACGCGCTGCTTTTGACCGCCGGACAAGTCGGTCGCCTTGTTCTTGGCTTTATCGAGCAGCCCCACTTCGCGCAGTGCCGCCAGTCCGCGCTCACGCCGCGCCTTGCCAACCGCGCCGGCGATTTTCAGCGGCAGCACCACGTTGTCGTACACGGTGTCCTTGCTGTTCAGGAAAAACTGCTGAAACACGAAGCCGAATGTCGCCGACCGCAGTGTGTTGAGCTGGCGGGTCTTGAGCTGATGGGTGTCCTGCCCGTTCAAGACCACCGTGCCCGCAGTCGGCTGGTCCAGCAGGGCCAGCAGGTGCAACAGCGTCGACTTGCCCGAGCCGCTTTTGCCCACGATTGCCAGCGCCTCGCCGGCTTCGATCTGCAAGTCCACGTCGTGCAGCGCCGTGAACCGCGCCGCGCCCTTCCCATAAGTGCGCATCAAATGCTGGGTTGCAATAATTGCCATCTTGGTTCCTCCAATCCCCTGCGGCCCCATACCGCAATGTTTCCCTAATACCGGCCCCAAGCCGGCTGATTACTTCAGACTGCTAGGCCTATCGAGCGTGGCCGCGTCGGCTTGGCTGATGCGCCACGGGCCGACCCCAAGCACGGGGATGTTCTTGACCTTAACCGCGTTTTCACCGCGGTACACGCTGAGGGTGATCTGGTGACCACTCTTCACCTCGTGCAGCACGTAGCGGTACGCGATCTTCGCGTGGGCCGAAAGCGTTGCCTTTTTGGCCGAACCAAGACGGCCGGCGATGGCGGACAGCTTCTTAATTCCTGCCGCCTTCTTGACCGTCGCCACGCGCTGGCCCGCCGCGTTGTACACCTCGGCGTAGTCGGCCTGGCGTTTCTGACAGCCGGCCAGGATCAAGACAAACACCGCCGACGCAATCATTAACCATTTTTTCATCAGTAAATCCTCCTAGACCGCCGCTGGGGTCTGCTTGGTTTCCACCCAGTGGCTCAGCAGATAGCAGTTCAGCACGCTGAGAATCAGCACTGCGCCGGCAAACATGATGATGGTGAGCCAGAGATCCGCGAGCACGGTACCGTGCATCACCATCCCGCTGCCATTGATCGTTACGGACGAATTAAACGAGGCACCAGTAATGCCGGCCCGATTGACCAGCCAGGTGATGCCATCAACGAACCAGTCGATCAGCTTAAGCGAAACCACAATGCTGACCAAAATGATGACGCGCCGGAGCCATTTCTCCTGCATGCCCGGCAGAAAATCGGTGATCATCGTGGTCAGCATGTGTTCCAAACTGATCAGGGTCCACAGCAGCATCAGCATGACCAGAATCAGGACCAGTACGGACGCCAGCACCACCAGGTTAGTGTTCGACCAGTAGCCTTTGACGCCGGACACCAGCACTTCCACGGTCGTGACCGCTGCGATGACGGCCCACAGGTACACGCTGGTTGCGAGGTTCGCCAGTGTACTGGCGCAGTAAAGCTTCCAGTCCGCGAGCGGCACGAGCCGCCAGCGGTTCTGCACCCAGACCTGCTCTTGGCTTTGCGCCTGGGCGACGAACCCGACCATCACCGTGATCAGCCCAAACAGCGTCGAAAAGCCCAGCACATCCTCTGAGGACAGCCGGCCGATCAGCCGCATGACCACGAGCACCGCGATCACGCCCAGGTCGATCTCAATCAGCTGCGTGACCTGCCGCACCCGTTCCTTTGTCATCTGCCAGAATACTTTACTCGTGCTAGTCATGCTGCTCACCTCCGTAAAAGCTTTCAAAGTAGGCCTCGATGCTTTGCCCCTGGGTCCGGATCGTATCCGCCGCCTCCTGGGCGACCACGGTCTGGTCCTTGATCACGACCACCTGGTCCAGCAGCTGGTCAATGTCGGACACGTGGTGGTCGGAGATCACCAGCGTCGCCTGCTCCGGCGTCCAGCGCAGGATGCTGCTGAGCATTGCCTTGCGCGTCATCACGTCGATGCCGTCGAAGGGCTCGTCCAGCAGGTACAGTGAGGCGCGCCGCGACAGGGTCACCGCCAGCTGCAACTTGCGCTGGTTGCCTTTAGACAGCCGCTTGATCCGCTGCTTTTGGTCGAGGGCAAGCAGCTGCGCCAGCTGCAGGAAGTCCGCCGTGCGAAAATCCGGGAACAGCGCGGTCATCACATCGGCCACCTGGCCAACGCGCCAGCTCGGGTTAAACCCGTCCATCTGCGCGGAAAAACTGACTTGCGCCTTGCGCTGCGGCGCTGTGGTGACGCCGGCGACGCTGATCGCACCGCGAAAGTTGATCGCACTGCCGGCAATCAGCCGCATCAGCGTTGTTTTGCCCGCCCCGTTGGCGCCCAGCAGCCCGACGATTTGGCCGGTCGGCAGCGTCAAGTTGATATCTTTTAAAATCTGCTTCTGGTTCCGCCGGTACCCCAATCCTTGAATCGCTAACGCCTCAGTCATGCGATCCACCTTCCTTTCGCTCCTTGATGTATCCTTCCAGCGCCGCGACCATTTCCGCCGGCGCCATGCCCAATCCTGCCAGGTGGTCGTACGTTTCGGCCAGCTCGTCTTCGATCACGCGCTGCTTCATCTGGGCCAGCACCGCGGTGTCCGTCGTGACAAAGTTGCCCTTGCCGCGCTCGGACACCAGGATGCCGTCGCGGATCAGTTCCGCCAGCGCCCGCTGGATCGTGTTGACGTTGACCGTCAGCGTGAGCGCCAGTTGTCGCACCGCCGGCACCTGATCGCCAGGGGCCAGATTGCCGACGATGATTTCACGGTTAATGTACTGCTCGATTTGGTAGTAAATCGGGACTTTATCGTCGAACTCCATGCCGCGCCTCCTAACTAGTGTTCTAGTTTGCTATTACACCGCTACTGTACTGCCTCAGCCAGAAAAGTGCAAGGCATTGAGCCAACTTTTTTTCACGGTGATGGGGTGGCCTGCTCGGTTGGGACAACCGTGTCTCCCCGGCTAAAGCCGGGTTGCACGACGTTTCGCATTTTTCCCGTCGAAAGCCTACAATAAAGAGGCAAACTTTTGAGAAAGAGATGATCCTTTTGACCAAACGTTACAAAGGCTCCTGCACGACCATTCTGGTCGGCAAGAAGGCCAGCATTGACGGCTCGACCATGATTGCCCGCAACGAGGACGGCGCCGAGGCGCTCAACCCCGAGAAGTTCGTTTACGTGAAGCCGGAAGACCAGCCGCGCCACTACCAGGCGGTGCTGTCTAAGTTCCACGTGGAGTTGCCTGACAACCCACTCGGCTACACCTCGACGCCTGACGCCGTGGACGGCCACGGCATCTGGGCCGCTGCCGGTATCAACAGCGATAACGTGGCCATGACCGCCACCGAAACAATCACGACCAACTCCCGCGCTTTGGGCGTTGACCCGATGAATCCGGACGGTCTGGGCGAAGAAGACATCACCGCCATCGTGCTGCCGTACATTCACAGCGCCCGCGAAGGCGTGCAGCGCCTCGGCAAGCTGCTCGAGGAGTACGGGACCTACGAAACCAACGGCATCTGCTTCTCCGACAAGGACGAGTGCTGGTACTTTGACAGCATCGCCGGCCACCACTGGGCCGCCGTCCGCATCCCTGACGACGCGTACGTCATCGCGCCTAACCGCTTCAACATCGACCACTTCGACTTCGATTCCGACGACACCCTGTGCGCCCCGGACCTGAAGCAGCTCGTCGACGACCACCACCTGAACCCGGATCCTGAAGGTTACAACCTGCGCCACATCTTCGGCTCCGCCACCGTCAAAGACACGCGCTACAACAACCCGCGCGCCTGGTACGGCCAGAAGTACTTTAACCCGGAAATCGAGCAGAGCCCGATTGACCAGGACCTGCCGTTCATCTGCCGCACCAGCAAGAAGATTGCCGTGGAGGACGTCAAGTTTGTCCTAAGCTCCCACTACGAAAACACGGACTTCGACCCGTACGGCACGACCAACACGGAAGGCCAGAAGAAGCTCTACCGGCCGATCGGCATCAACCGCAACCAGGAGCTGCACATCCTGCAGATCCGCAACGACGTGCCGAAGGAAATCGCCGGCATTCACTGGCTGGCATACGGCCCGAACACGTTCAACGCCGTCGTGCCGTTTTACGCCAACGTGGACGACACCCCGGTCCAGTACAAGAACACCGGCGCCCACTACACCCAAGGCAGTCAGTACTGGCTGTCGTACCTGCTGGCCACGTTTGGGGACTACGACTTCCACCTGTTTGAAGACTTCGAGAACATTTTCGAGCAGAACACGGTGGGCGAATGCCGCCACATCCAGCTGGAAGCCGACAAGGTCGCACTAAGCAAGCCCGACACCAAGGCTTACCTCACCGAGGTCAACGCCAAGCTCGCCGACGTTTCGTTCACCAACTCCAACAAGTTGCTGGGCCAAATGATCGAGCTGGCCGCCCCGCGGATGAAGCTGCAGTTCACGCTGCACGACTAACCAAATTAACCACAATTTAAAGTCCTGAATGCCCGCATCACGCGCATTCAGGACTTTTTTCTGCCATTCACTTTCAACCGTCACAGGTATACTGACTCTCCCAACGGGATTCAGACGGGATGTGAAGCACCTTACCATTAAGCAATAACTGCTGCCAGAATGCACGCAGGTCGCCGGGCAGCAGTCGCCACCGTCCTCGCTAATGTAAGCAAAAAGCGGGCATCCTAAGCGATGCTCGCCTCAATTTAACTTTTTTGCTTTAGCCCAAAGTCATGACTTTGCCGCAGCTTTGGCCTGTTCCGCCTGCTTAGCCGTGACTTTCTCACTGACCTTCAAGAACGGAATGTAGACAATGATGTTGATAACCAGAATCAGAATCTGAACGACCACGGCTCGCCAGTCCCCAGCAGTGGCAAGAAAACCACTAATCAGCGGTGGTGTCGTCCATGGCACCATGACAACGACGCGGTTCATCAGGTTCATGGCAGTGGCCGCGTACGCGATCAGAATACCGATGACTGGGTTCAGCACGAACGGGATCATCATCGGAATGTTGAACACGATTGGGAACCCGAAGATGACCGGCTCGTTGATGTTAAACAGCCCAGGCACAACGGACAATGCCGCAACGTCCCGGTTCGCCCGGATCCGCGAGAACATGAACACCGCAATCAGCAGCGCGATGGTCGACCCGGTGCCGCCCATCATGCCGAACGTATCACGGAACGTGTTCGTCATGATGTAAGGGATCGTCTTGTGTGCCGCATAAGCGGCGGTGTTCTTGGCCATGTTGACCAGCAGAACTGGATCAAGCAAAGTCCCGTTGATAACCGCCTGGTGAATCCCCAAGGTGTACAGGAAGTTACCACAGGAGTAGATGACCAGCATGCCAGGCAGGCTAGTGTTCAGCCGGCGCAGTGGTTCCTGGATGATGGTGGTGATCAACGCGATCAGGTTACTGTTCCAAAGCACGATGAGCAGTGCCCCAATCAAAGCAAAGATACTGAGTGTGATCAGCGCCGGGATCAGGGAGTTGAACGAATCCCCAACGGCCGGTGGAATCTGGTCGCCCAGGTGGATCTGCAGGTGCTTGATGTTGCTCAACCGAATGAAGATCTCGGTTGCGACCAGCCCGATGATGATGCCGGCAAACATGCCGGTGGTCCCCAGGTTGGCAAAGCTCAACCCGCCAGTCACGTTGATGGCCGCGGTCTTGCCGACTGGCATCATCTGCGTCGTGATTGGCATCATGATGACCAGACTTGCCAGCGAAATGACCGCCGCAGTCAGCGGACTGCGGTACCCCTTATTCCGGGCCAGGATGAAGCCGACGACTGGCGCCAGCATCAACCCAGCAATGTTCAGCGTCCCGTTGGCAATCAGCGTGCCCCATGTTTGCAGATTCGCCAAGGTCTTCCCCGTTGCGATCCAAGGGAAGACGACGTTGTTGATCAAGGTGCCAAGGCCAGCCAAGATGAATAAGGGCATGATCGTGGCGAAGGCATCACGCAATGATCTGAGGTGGACCTGGTTGCCAATGCGCCCGGCGACCTCGGAAAATTTATCTAAGAATTTATGGCTCTTAGATGCTTCCATAACTCTTCCTCCAATCTCTCAATAAATTGCTTATTCCAAATCCTCACCGTTGGAACCATAAGCTTTCTGGAACCAGGCAAAACTGCGCTTCGGTACGCGGCGCATATCTAAGAGCTCGTGATTCGTGCGGTTCACGTAGACCGCACCGTACCGCTTGGCGACATCTCCTTTCGAGCTGGGGATATCGATCAGGCCCCAGCCTAAGTAACCCAAGACCTTAACGCCGTATTCGCTCACCGCATCCTTGAGCGCTTGAATGTGCTCGCGGTGATAGTCAATGCGGTAACCATCATCGATCGGATGTTCACCGTCCCAATGCTCACGGACCCCAAGGCCGTTCTCAATTGGGAAGACTGGCAGCCCAGTACGGTTCCAGACCTTGGCTAAAACATTCTTGAACCCGGTCGGATCGATCTGCCAGCCCCACTCGCTGGCCTGCAGGTGCGGATTCGACACGGTGCCTTGCACGAACCACCAGTTGACCGGCGAACTCTCGTCGATCTTCTTGTGATCGATGGCGGAGGAAGCATAATAACTGAACGCGATGAAGTCGCTGGTCGTCTGGGCGAGCGTCTCCAGGTCGCCGGGCTGGATCAGATCCATGAGGCCGTTCTCCCTCATGAAGTGCAGGACCTCTGGCGAGTAATGACCAGCCGTGAACACGTCCAAATAATTGTTGTTCACGAACTCATCAATCCGCCGTGTGGCCTCGACGTCTTTAGGATCCGACGTGCTTGGATAAACCTCTGCGTACGCCAGCATGCCGCCAATCTTGAGGTCCGGATAGTGCTGCCGGATGAAACTCGTGATGCGGGCATGCGCCAGCAAGGTGTGGTGACTCATCGCGTACAACGTGCGAATATCACGCGGGGCAGTGAGGTTCCCGCCGCTATCCAGGCCCGGATCGTAGGTGAAGCAGTTGTGCTCGTTGAACGTGATCCAGTACTTGACCTTGCCGGCGAACCTGCGTACCATCTCCTCGGCGTACCGGACAAAGGCGTCCGTAACTTTGCGAGAAACAAAGCCGTTGTACCGCTTCGCCAGGCTCAGCGGCATGTCGAAGTGGTATAGGCAGATCATCGGCTGGATGTGGTGGGCCAGCAGCGCATCGATCAGCCGGTCGTAAAACGCGATGCCGGCCTCGTTGAACGCGCCGTCCCCTTCCGGGCAGACCCGGCTCCAGGAGATCTGGAACCGGTAGCAGTTCATGTTCATCTTTGCCATCCACTCGACGTCTTCCGGGTAGCGGTGGTACTCATCGATGGCGTCTTTCCAGTCCGAAGAATCCGGACCAGCGTCCTTGATGTCGTACACCGAGGGGCCTTTGCCGTCCGCATTCCAGGCGCCTTCTGTTTGCATGCTTGAGGTTGAATTGCCCCACAGAAAATTGTCTTTTAGCGTTGTCATCTCTTGCCTCCACGGTGCACTATAGGCCGCGCCTGGCACCGCTTGCAAAGGTTAATTGGTACAGCTGGCTATCCAAATTTTCAGAAAGGTGTTATAGTCTCGCTGAGAGCGCTTTTTTGGAGGGTAGACAAATGGCAAAATATGTTGAAATCGGCAAGGAATTAAAGGCTCAGATCATGAAGGGCACGTACAGCAGTGACGTCCCGCTGCCTGATCAGGTGTCTTTGGCCAAAATATTCAAGACCAGCCGCGTGACCATTCAAAAAGCCCTGGGACTGCTGATCAACGAGGGGCTGATTTACAGCAAGCAGGGCTCAGGGACTTATGTGAAGCAGAACATTAATCTGCTTTCTCGCTTTGATGCCACGGTGGACCAATACGTTGGCACCACCGAGCTGATGCACGGGCACCTCGTCACCAGCAAGGTGCTGGCGTACAACGTGCGGCTGCCCAACGCCAAGGAGCGTGAGGACCTGAACCTGGCCGTCGCCGACGCCGTTTACGACTTCGTTCGCCTGCGCATCGTGGACGATTCGCCATGGAAAATCGAGCACTCGATCATGCCGGTCAAGGTCGTGCCCGGCCTCAACGAAGACGTCCTGGCGCGCTCGATCTACCGCTACATGCGCGAGACCCTCGGTGAGACCATTGGCGCGGCCTACCGGATTATCCGCGCCGCCCAGCCCAACTCCTACGACCGGCGTTACCTCGACGCGGTCTCCGAGACGCCGATGCTCGAAGTCGAGCAGATCGTCTCGCTGGCCGATGGCACGCCGTTTGAGTACTCGTTCACCCGCAACCGCTACGACAAGGGGTCGATTGTGGTGTACCACCCGGAGCGGCCAATGCTCTAACGAAAAAGCGGACCGCAAGGCAGCGAACCGCTTTTTGAGTGGCTTGCTGAGGGACGCATGCGACTGCCTGGACCAAAACTGACTGGGGAGGGTGATGAACTGACCTCAAGGTTTCAGCGCAAAGGTCAGGCGCGTTGGCGTGTGGTCCGAATATTTGAACCCAGTATCCACAATGTTCACCGTCTTCGCTTGCACGTTCGGCGAGAGGATGAAGCCGTCGATCAGGGTCACAAAGCTTTGGCCTGGCCGCCAAGGCTGGTCCAGCGCCCGCACGGACGGCTGGGCCGCCTTGGCGAGCCCCATGGTCGGCACGTGGAAGCCCTTGGGCAGCTGCGCGTATGGAAACAGGTGCGTCCAGGTCTCATCCTGCGGCTTGGTGTGAAAAATCGCCGCGGCGTCTTTCAGCAGCCGGTGGTTGTAGTCCCCGCCGACGATCACGTAGTCGCCCTGCTGGTAGGCACGGCCGATGTACTCAAACAGCTTGGCGAACTGCGCGGCCTGAATCGCCCGGTCCTTGGTAAAGGCAGACATGTGAATGTTGATCAGCTGCAGGTGCTTGCCGTTGCTGGTCGGCGTCTTAGTGACCGTAAAGGCGCGATCCAAATCGGTGAACTTGGTCGGATTGGTCGCGACCGGCAGCGAATACCGGCGCGCGCTGGTCACCCGCGTCTTGGCCAGGGTCACCAGCCCGGACTTGGCCGCACCAATCGGCTGATTAAAGGGGTAAAACAGGTACGGCGAGTCGTAATTCTGCCCGTAGACACTGCTGGACGTGTCAAACGCCTGGCGCAGGCCGGCCACCTCATCGACGTGCCGCGAACGGTCGCCGTCTTGGTCCACCTCCTGGAAAAAGGCGAAGTCGGGTGCCCCTTCGCGGGTGGTCTTGATCACCCCGGCCAGCAAGTCCTGCACGGCCTGCTTACTGTAGGCGCGCGAGAACTTGCCGCCGTCCATGAAAAACGAGTAGCTCGGCGGGTACGAATCGTAGCCGATGTTGTACGACTGGGCCCGGTAAGTTTTGCCCACCTGCACCACGCCGGCCTGGTTGTGCTGCGGCGTGAGCTTCAGGTCATCAGGCAGGCGGTAGTAAGCCGCATACAGGTAGCCAATGTAGCCGCCCAGCGCGACCACCACGCCGCCAAGCAGGCCGCCAACGATTTTCAGTGCGCGATGTTTTTTCAAAGCCCAGGCCTCCCCTGTTTAGATCCGCTTAATCCTACCACGGCTCACCGCTTTTTCCCGCAAATAAGCGACCCAAATCGCGTTACAGAACCCATGGGGCGTGTTATTCTCAAGGTAAGAATTGGGGGTATCAGAATGACGATCACCATCGGCAGCGGCGCCACTCGCCGCGACTTATCTGATCAGGACGCGATCAAACTCACGTCGGGGCGGGATTTCTGGAGCAGTGAAAGCGTGGCCGGCATCCCCGCCATTCGCATGAGCGACGGGCCGCACGGGCTGCGCTACCAGGCGCAGGCGTCAGACCACCTGGGCATCAACGAGGCCGTGCCGGCGACCGCCTTTCCGACCGCCAGCGCCTCGGCTTCCAGCTGGGAGCCCGGCTTGCTGGCCAAAATGGGTGCGGCGATCGCCGAAGAGGCGCGCGCGTTGAACGTCGACGTGGTGCTCGGCCCGGGTGTGAACATCAAGCGCAACCCGCTGGGCGGGCGCAACTTTGAATTTTTCTCCGAAGACCCGCTGCTGACCGGGGCGCTGGCCGCCGCATGGATCGCCGGCCTGCAGTCCAAAGGCGTCGGCGCGTCGCTCAAGCATTTCGCCGGCAACAGCCAGGAAACTGACCGGCTGCGGTCGGACTCGCTGATCGACGCCACCGCCCTGCACGAGCTGTACCTCGAGGCTTTTCGCCTGGCCGTCACCCAGAGTCAGCCCGAAACGGTGATGATCGCCTACAACCTGCTGAACGGCACGTACATGAGCGACCACGAGTACCTGCTCAACACCGTGCTGCGCGGCCAGTGGGGCTTCAAGGGCGCCGTCGTCACCGACTGGGGTGCTTTGAACGACAAGGTCGCCAGCCTGAACGCCGGCACCGACCTGGAAATGCCAAGCTCAGGCCACCTGTTCGATCAGTCGGCTTTGGCCGCGTTGAAAACTGGCCGGCTCGATCGCGCGCGGCTCACCCGGGCGGTGGCCAATATCGCCGCCATCGCCGACCGCAAGCGGCCAGCGTTCACCGGCGACCGGGCCGCCCTGCTCCAAAAGCACGTCGCCTTGGCGCAGCAGATTGAGGAGCACGCTGCCGTCTTGATGAAAAATGACGGGGCCTTGCCGCTGCGGCCAGGCCGCAAGCTCGCCGTGATTGGTGCCTTAGCCGCCCAGACGCGCATTCAAGGCGCGGGGTCGTCACACATCACCACCCCGCAAAGCATGTCGATATTGGCGGGGCTTAAAGCGGCGGGCCACGCGGTCACCTACGCGCCAGGCTATCCGCTGGACGGCGCCGCGGATGCCGCCTTGGTCGCCGAAGCGGTGGCCAAGGCGCACGCGGCCGAAGACGTCGTGGTCGTGCTCGGTCTGCCGGCCACCGCCGAGGCGGAAGGCACCGACCGCACCTCGCTGGCGCTGCCGAAAGCTCAGGTCGCACTGCTGCACACCGTCGCGGCCGCCAACCCCAACGTCGTGGTCCTGCTGGTCGCCGGCTCGGTGGTGACCACGGACTGGGCCAAGGACGCCAAGGCGGTGCTCAACTTGTTTCTCGGCGGTGAGGCCGTCGGGGCCGCCGCCGAGCGCCTCCTGTTCGGCGCCGTTTCCCCGTCCGGCAAGCTGGCCGAAACCTATCCCAAGCGCTACGCGGACGTGCCGTCCAGCGCCCTTTATGGCAGAAGTCCGCTGTCAGTGCCGTACGCCGAGAGCCTGTACGTTGGCTACCGCTACTACGACAAGGCCAAGATGGCCGTCGCCTACCCGTTCGGCTTTGGCCTGAGCTACACGACCTTCCGGTTGAGCGATGCCCGCCTCGCCGCTGCCCACTTGGCCAAAAGCGATCCGGCGCTGACCGTCACTGTTGCCGTGACCAACACGGGGGCCGTGCGCGGCGCCGAGGTCGTGCAAGCCTACGTCAGCGAGGATGACCAGGACCAGCTGGTGCCCAAGCAGGCACTCGCCGCTTTTCAAAAAGTCTGGCTGGCGCCCGGCGAGCGGCAAACCGTGACGCTGACGCTGCCCCAGCGCGCGTTTTGCCGCTGGGACGAGGCGCACCAGCAGTTCACCCTGGCCGGCGGAGCCTGGCACGTGTTCGTCGGCACCAGCAGCCGCGACCTGAGCGCAGCGCTGCCGCTAACCGTTGATGCGCCGGCCTTTCGCATCGCCGCACCAGCCTGGTACCGCCAGCCGAGCGGCCTGCCAAGCGTCAAGGCCTTCACCGCGCTCAGCGGTCTGACCCCGGCACCCGCGTCCGCCCCCAAGCCCGGCGCGTTCACCCGCCTCAGTGTGCCGCGCGATTTGGCCAAGTACTCGCTGGTCGCGCGCCTCGTGGCCACCGCCGTCATCGCCAACATGCAGAAAAACGATGGGACGCCGAAGGACTCGCCGGAGGGCCAGTTTCTCGCCACCATCGTCTGGGACACCCCGCTGGTCCGCCTCGCGCAGCAAAGCGGCGGCAGCTTAAAGCTCTGGATGGTCGACGCCCTGGTCGCCCTGGCCAATCACGGCAAAACAGCGCCGCGGGGCTGAGCACCGTTGCACCCCCACTCGTCATCACAGGAGGGATCACCATGAACGAAGTCAATATTCATCGCCGCCACGCCCCGGCCTGGTTTGAGGCCGCCGACTTCGGCATTTTCATTCACTGGGGCCTGTACAGCGTGCCGGCCTTCGCGCCCAAGCCCGTGACCGGGCCAGGCAAGCACCCGACGCTGTATGAGGTCTGGAAGCACCAGCCGTACGCGGAATGGTATGCCAACTCGATGCTGTTCCCAACCGGGCCCACGGGTCAGTACCACCGCGAGCATTACGGCAACGCGCCGTACGAAGATTTTGCCCAAACCTTCAAGGCAAGCGCCCGCCAGGTGGACGTCGACGCCTGGGCGGACGCGTTTGCCGCGGCCCACGCCAAGTACGTCGTGGTCGTCACCAAGCATCACGACGGCTTCGTGATGTACGACACGGCCGTGGAAAATCCCCACCGCCCCGGCTACCACCTCGGCTTCGATTTCGTCGGCGCGCTAGCCAAGGCCGTGCGGGCCCGCGGCATGCGCTTTGGCGTGTACTACTCCAGCCTGCTGGACTGGACCTTCGCCCACCAGCGTATTCAAAGCGCCGCCACCTTCCTGCTGACGTCGGACCACTCCAAGGCCTACCGCGATTACGTCTGGGCGCAGTGGCACGAGCTGATCGACCGCTACCACCCAGATATTTTGTGGAGCGACATCGGTTACCCGCAGGACCCGCGCCTGCCGCAGCTGTTTGCCGATTACTACCAGGCGGTACCGGACGGCATGGTCAACGACCGCTGGGGCGACTACCCGGCCTGGATGCGGCATAAGGCACTGTACCCGCTGTTCAATCTGGGCGGAGCCTTTGTCAACTGGCGCCAGGAAAAGACGCACAAAACCGCGGCGCCGCAATTTTACGACTACCGCACGCTGGAGTACCACACCGTGTGGACCGGCGCGCCGGACTACTACGAGATCACCCGCGGCATGGACCTGTCGTTTGGCTACAACCGCGCCGCCCGCCCCAGCGACTTCATCGCCGCAAAGCAGGTGCGCCAGATGATTGCAGCCGCGCGCCCGCAGCGCGGCCGCCTGCTACTGAACGTCGGGCCCAAAGCCGATGGCAGCTTGCCCGCACCGCAGGCCAAGGTCCTGCGCGATTTGGCCAGCAAGGCGCTATAGTTGATTTCTGCGAGGATTGCTTTTTCCTCTAGTTCTCCGGCAGAAAAAATCATGCGACACTGGATACATAAAGAGAGCCACCTCCGCAAAGGTAACTCTCCCGCAGAACCGCGTAAAGAGCGGTGGTTGACATGTTAACTAAAAAGTCGCGATGCTTGCCAAAAGTTAGCGCGGCTTTTTAGTTTGCGCTTTTTTCCGGCCACGCTCAGTACTGATTCTTCATCTGCTTTTCGGCCGTCTCCCGGTCAACCTCGCCGGCGTTGACCTTCGCCATCAGCTGGACGTCGTGGTCGTTGAGCTTGTAGAAGCTCAGCGCGATCGTGGCCAGCACCGCGCCGATTGCCGGCACCAGGGCGGTCACGGCCCACAGCCCGCCCAAGGCACTCGCACTTTGGGTGATGTGCTCGGCTTCCAGCGCCGCAAACGAACTGGCGGAAATGGCCTTCCAGCCAAAGATGCTCAGCACGGCCAGCCCCAGCGGCGCGTTCATCGAGGCCAGCTTGGCGGCAAAGGACTGCACGGCAAACGCAATGCCGCGCGCGTCAATCTGCGTTTTGTACTCGCCGTACTCGACGATGTCGGGCGTGAAGGTCAGCCCCAGCACGCCGATCAACCCGATCGGAATGGCGCGCAGCACCACCATGACCAGGTACAGCATTTTGTTGTGGTAACCCACAAAGTACATGGCAAACGCCAGCACCGCCAGGGCGATCATGCTGTAGTAGAACAGCTTGAACTTATCAACGCGCTTAAGGATGCGGCCCATGAACGGCGAGAAAATGATCGTCGGCACCGCCACCAGCACCGTCGTCAGGGTCGCAAACAGCGCGGTCCCAAAGAGGTAGTAAGCCGTGAACAGCCCCACCACCTGGTCGGTTTGGGTCAGCCCCCAAAACAGGTAGCCGAGGTAATAGATGCCCAGAAACTTGTTGGTGCGCAGATAGTGAATGATGTCGCGCAGCCGGTAGTGATTCTCCGCCCCGGCCTTGGGCTTGATGCGCTCCTTGCCGAACACCGACACCGGAAACATCAGCACCAGCGTCATCACGGCGATGATGGCCACCATCTGGGGAAAACTCATCCCCACCCGTTCGGACACCAGCACCGGCCCGATCACGGTGACCAGGAAGCTGCCGGCCAAGGCGAACAGCCGCGCCATCGACAGCAGCGAATTGCGCTCGTTGACCTGCGTCGTCATGCTGGTGACCATCGCGTAAATCGGCACGTCACTCATGGTGTAGCTCGTGTCCCAGATGATGTACGCGATCACGAACCACACCAGCTTCATCGTCGGCGTCAGCCCGCTGGGGATCAGGAACAGCACAATGGTCGTGAGCGGCACAGTGAAGCTGGCCAGCCGCAGCCACGGCAGGGCCTTGTTGCCGCTGCGCCAGTGCACCTTGTCGTACAGCACGCCGAACAGCGCGTCGGCGAAGACGTCCCACAGCTTGGCGATGAACATCGCGGTGGCGACGGCGCCGACGTTGACGCCGTTCATCATCAGGTACGTGGTCGAAAAGGCCGTCAGGGTCATGTACCCCATTGCCTGGCCGGTAAAATACAGCCAGTACGTGATCCGCTCGCGCGGGCGCGTTTCCATCTTTGGAGATTGCGGTGTCGTTTTTGCGTTCATCAGCGGCTCCTTTCGCCGACGCCGGGTCGGCCAACCAATTGAATCCGATTGCACTGGTCATTATACCTTAGTTTGCCGCCCGCTTAACGTCATCTTTAACCAGAAAAAGACCCTTGCTTTGCGCAAACAAGGGTCTTCTGTCATTCTATCAGCACTAACCGGCGGCCGGGGCCAGGGCCGCCTGCGCTTCGGCCACTACCGTCAGCAGCCGCTCGATGTCCGCCAGCTGCACCGCGCCGATGTTGCCGATCCGAAAGCTCGGGATCCGCGCCACCTTGCCCGGGTAGATCACGAACCTGTGAGCCTTGGTGAAGGCGTAGAACGCGGCGAAGTCAAAGTCCGGCGTCGGGTACTTGAAGCTGGTGATGATCGGCGACTGGGCCGCTGGGGCCACGATCAGCTCAAAGCCAAGGGCCTGCATCCCCGCGGCTAGGCGGTGCTGGTTGGCCGCGTAGCGCTGGTTGCGGGCGCGCACGTCGCCTTCTGCCTGCAGCTCCTTCATCGCCTGCGCGGCGGCCAGCACCACGTGGGTCGGCGAGGTGAAGCGCCACTTGCCGGCGTGGGCCTCCATCGTCGCCAGCTGGTCGTACAGGTCCAGCGCGAGGCTGCGCGCGTTTCCGGCGGTCTGCGCGATCACCGCACGACGGGCAATCACAAAGCCGAAGCCGGGCACGCCCTGCAGGCACTTGTTGGCACTTGAGATCAGGTAATCGATCCCCAGCGCTGCCGTCGGAATCGGCACGCCGGCAAAGCTCGACATCGCGTCGACGATCGTGATCAGCCCGCGCGCGTGCAGCGCGGGAATGATGGCCTCGATGGGATTCAGCACCCCGGTCGTGGTTTCGCAGTGCACGATGGCAAAATGGGTCACGTCCGGGTGCCGCGTCAGCGTCGCCTCGATCAGCGGCAGCGCGAACGGCTTCGTCTCATCGATTTCCACCACCACGTGCGGCACGGCCAGGTAATCGGCGATCTCGGCCATCCGCCGCCCGTACGCGCCGTTCACCGCGATCATCAGCTTAGCACCGGTGCGGGGCAGGGCGGTTTGAATGGTCGCCTCGACCGCGTAGCTGCCCGACCCTTGCAGCAGAACGGCAGCGTAATCGTGGCAATCGGCCTGCGCCAGGGTCACCAGGTCCGCCCGCAGCTGCTGGGTGATCTGGTTGTAGTCGGCGTCCCAAGTCGACACGTCGCGGTCCATCGCGGCGCGCACGGTGTCGCTGGTGGTCAGCGGTCCCGGCGTCAACAGTAGGTATGGCTGGGTCATTCGGTCACCTCCACGGCGGCTTCGCTTTGCATCAATTTCATGAGGTCCCGCGCGTTGTCAACGATCAGGTCCGCGCCGGCCGCCGCGTACTGGCGGCGGGCCGCCAGCCTGAGCGCTTGCCGCTCGGCGGTCGGCAGGGCCGCCCACTGATCCTGGCCCAGGGCCAGCAGGTTGGCGCCTTCGATCACCCCGACGGCATTGGCGCCGGCCGCCTGGGCCGCGCGAATGTCGTTCAGGGTGTCGCCGACGATAATGGTGCGGGCCGGGTCGTGAACGTTCAACCGGCCCATCGCCAGCCGGTTCATCGCCGGGTCCGGGCGGCCAATGCCGGTGTCCGCCGCCGTGATGTTGACCTGCGGGTGGTACCCCTGAGCGGCGACCAGCGGCAGCAGGGCCGCGATCATGTCCGCGTCGTACCCGCTGGTCGTGCCGTACGCGATGTTGTTGGCCTCCAGGTACGCGATCAGGTCGCGCACGCCGGGCTTAAGTGCCGCGCGGGTGGGCAGGACCGCCAGCAGGTTGCGCTTGAACGCGGCAAAAATGCTCACCGCCAGGTCGTCAACGCTGGTTTGGTTCAAGCGGCCGGCCAGGGTCGTGCGCACCCGCTCGTCTTTGAGCAGCTGGTGAATGTGGGCCATTTTGTCCATGCCCATGTCGCGGCGAATGGTCGCCTCCGCCAGATCGACGCCAAAGCTGGCGAAGGTCTGCTGAAACGCCAGCAGCGGCGCGCGGCTGCCGTAGTCGATGGTCGTGCCGGCCCAGTCAAAAATAACGGCCTCAATTGCCATAAAGTCCTCCTTGGGTGGGCCAATCAGGCCTTGGCCCACCGATCAATTACCGGTCAACAGTGATTTGCGCATGCGCACCGCGATCATTTCCAGCCCGGCGGCAAACACCAGGATCATCAGCACGATCAGGCCGACTTCCTGGAAGTCGAAGTAAAAGGCGCTGGCCATGAACAGGTAGTACCCGATCCCGCCGGTGCCGGCCGCGGCGCCGACCGCCACCGCGTTGGCGAAGTTGATTTCAAAGCGGATGAAGGTCCAGGCGAGCAGGCGCTGGCGCACCAGCGGCCACACGGCGTGGCGCACGGTCAGCCAAAAGCCCGCCCCGCTGGCGCGCAAGGCGTCCAGTTTCTCCTTGGGGACCTCCTCGATGGCCTCCGCGAAGGCCTTGGTCAGGTAGGCGACGGAGTGAAAGCTCAGCCCCACCACCGCCGCCTCGGTGCCCAGGCCGATCACCGTGGCGTAGACCAGCACCCACAGGATCGTCGGCACCGCGCGAATCAGCGCCATCACGCTGCGCATCACATCGCCCAGCGAGCGCGGCGCGAGGTTGCGCGCCGTGATCAGGGCCAAGAAGAAGGCCAGGCCCGCGCCGATCAGCGTGGTGAGCAGCGCCAGGGCGACCGTGAGCAGCAGCGCCTGACTCAGCTGGGCGAAGGTCTCCTGCCCGAGGTGAGGCTGAAGGAACATCAGCCTTAGATTACGCAGAAAAGTCAGACTGGCCGCGCCTAAATCGACCCCGTGCGGCGCCAGCGTGGTCAGTGTGTAGCCGGTGATCGCCACCAGCGCCAGAAGCAAGGCGCGGGCGGGCCGCTTGGCGCGCAGGCGCGGCCGCGGCGTGGGCGTCAGCTTGGCCGGCTGCAGGGAGTCTGCAGTTAATTCAGGATTGGAGATCATGCGTTCAGCACCTGCCTTAGTTTATTGGAAGTCAGTTCAATGCCGATGGTGACAGCAATGATCGCCAGCACCACCAGCCCGGCGGAGGCGTACCGAAAGCCCTTGAAGTACAGGTCGAAAATAAACCCGATGCCCGTCCCCGTCAGCATTCCGACCAGCGTGGCGTCGCGGATGTTGTTTTCGATCATGTACAGCAGCCACGACAGCATCGGCGCCGCCACGGCGGGCAGGACGCCCTGAAAAATCACCTGCCAGTACGTCGCGCCGGTCGCCGTCAGGGCCTCGATCGGCCCCGGGCCCACCTCGTCCAGCGTTTCAATGAACGCACGGGTCAGCTGGCCGATCGTCATGAGCAGTAGCGCCAGAAAACCGGTGAAGTCGTTTTGCTTAAAGGAGAACAGCAAGATGAGCGCCCAGGCGACAAACGGCACGTTGCGCATCAGTGAGGCAAACAGCCGCACGAGGCCGCGCACCGCCTTCAAGTGCGAGGTCGGCAGCGCGCCGGCCAGCCCGAGCACCAGCGCCACGCCGCCGGCCACCGTGGTCGCGGCAATCGCCACCAGGACCGTGCGCCACAGCTGGTAAAGAATCTCTGGCAGATCCGCCAGGGCCGCCGCGTTGGGGGCAAAGTGTGCCCCGAGCCACGCCCATCCGGCCACCACGCCGAACAGCGCTTGGTGCACGTTGACGCGCAGAACAACCTGGCTGGCCAGCACCAGGGCCACCACCCCCAGCAGGCTCCCCCAGCGCACGCGCCGCTGGTGGTGCAGCATCACCGAGACAGCATTAGGCAAGGGCCGTCGCCTCCTTCTCGTAGATCGCCGCCGCAGCCAGCTCGGTCAGCGCCGCGGCGTTATCGTCAAACACGATCCGGCCGGCGTTGACGCCGACGATGTGGTCGGCAAACTCGCGGGCGATGCCGACCTGGTGCAGGTTCATCACCACGATCAGGTTGCGGGCCTTGGCCAGGTCGGCAATGATAGTCATCACCGTGCGGGTCGACTGCGGATCCAGCGAGGCGATCGGCTCGTCGCAAAGCAGCACCTTGGGGTCTTGCATCAAGGCGCGGGCGATGCCAACGCGCTGCTTTTGCCCGCCGGACAGGTCGCGGGTCTTCTGGGCGGCGTACGCGCGCAGCCCCACCTCGTCCAGCAGCGCCAACGCGTGGCTCGTCTCGGCCTTGGTGTACAGCCCGAGCACGCCGGGCAGCAGGCGCTTTTGCCCCAGGCAGCCCTGCAGCACGTTTTCCAGCGCACTCAGCGGTTCGATCAGGTTGTAGTCCTGAAAAATCATCCCGATCTGCCGACGGGCCTGCCGCAGCGCTTGGGCGTCGGCCCCGCGCAGCTCTTGATCGCCCAGCGTCACCGTCCCCTGCTCCGGCGTGATCAGCCGGTTCAAGGAGCGCAGCAGGGTCGTCTTGCCGGCCCCCGACGGCCCGATGACCGCCGTCACGGTGCCGGGCGCGGCGGTGAAGCTGACGTCCTGCAGGCCCTTTTTCCCGTTCGGGTAGGTCTTGGTTAAATGACGGACGCTCAGCATCTTACTTCCCCACCAGCTCGTGAGTCGGCTTGTACCACGCGTCGTTGACCTCCAGCAGCTTGGTCTGGTCGGTGGCCTTTGGGATCAGCATGGCCTTCTTGGCGCCAGGCTTGGAGAAAATGCGGTCATCCGCGCCGAACTTCTTGGACAGCAGCATCTGCTTGATCGCCTTCTGCGTCTTCTTGTCCAGGGCCTGGGTGTTCAGCACCCACGGCTCGCGCTGCACCGGCAGCACATCAATCGCCACGACCGCCTTGCCCGCCATGCCGGTGAACGGTTCCGGCGCGTTTTTCTTCACGGTGAACACGGCGCCTGGGGTGTCGTAATCGCCGTGGGTCACGTCGAGGTACGGACGCAGGTCGGTGTCGTCAAACGCGGCCGCGGCCACGTCGCCCTTGAAGACGTTTAGCGCGGAGCCCTGGTGCGAGCCGCCGTACAGCACCTTTTGGAAAAAGTCGCCGCTTTTTTCCAAAGAATGCGTGTCCTTCAGCTTGAAGTGGCGCATCAAGGCGGCCGTCGGGACCACGAAGCCCGAAGTCGAGGTGTTGGACACGAAGCTGAAGCTCTGCCCCTTCAGCTTGGTCAGGCTGTACTTATCGCCCACCTTGTACTGGTCCGCCTTGGCGGCCGGGACCATGATGTACGAGCGGTAGGACGCGCCCTTGAGCGTGCCGTCCGGACCGGACATGGTCGCGATCGGCAGCACCTTATTGTTGAGGGCGTGGGCGTTGATGTAGCCGGCCGGGCCCATGTTCGCGATCTGCGCCTTGCCCGAGGCCAGCGCCTGGATCGCCACGTTATAGTCGGTGGTCGTCTGCAAGCGTACGGGCCGGCCAGTCGCTTTCTCCAGCTGCTCCTTCAGCGCCGCGCGGGAGCCTTCAAACGACTTGGCGGACTCGTTCGGGTAAAACACCATGGTCAGCGGCTTCTTCTGGGCGTCCGCTTTGGTGTTCTTCGCGCCGCAGCCGGTCAGGCCGGCAAGGGTCAACGCGCTCAGGGCGCTGGCGGCAAGTACCAGTTTCAGGGATTGCTTCATGTGAGGATCATCCTTTGTTGTCAGTATTTTTGGCACATCCTCACCATACCGGCCGCGTGTAAACATTCACGCCGCTTCGCGTATGGGTTACGTCAAAATCCTGAAGCCAACGTAAAAAAACAAACCCAGGTTATGAATGCCTGGCTGGCGGGCCACCCTACCATTTTGCCGTGATGGCTGCGCCGCTCAAAGCTCCTGCCACCAACCCGGTCGCCATCAGCCATGACAGCAAAAAAGGGGCGCCTGACCAGACGTCCCCGCAGAAGCGATGCTTAAATTGTGGTGGTTAAATGCCAACCCGCACGGTCAAGCAGTGGCGCTTTCACGCCGCTAGATGTCCTTGATGTACCACGTGTCACAGCCGTCGTGCGGGTCGTCTGCCAGCGCGTGGGGCAGGCGCGTAAAGCCTTGCGCCTGGTACAGCTTGTTGGCGATCGGCAGCTTGGTGTCGGTCACCACGTACAGCCGGTGGTAGCCAAACGCCTGCGCGGCCGCAATACTTTGCGCCAGCAGCCGCTTGGACAGGCCCTGGCCGCGAGCGGCCGGTGTCAGGTACAGTTTTTGCAGCTCGCAGATGTCGGCAAAGTCCGCCACCGGGCCGATCCCGCAGCCGCCGAGCACCCGATCATCGTCATCGTCCGCCACCGCGACGAAATACCGTCCGCCCGCGGTGCGCGCGTAGTACTCAGCCAGCTCGCCGATCTGCGGGTCATAATACGCGGTCCCCGGCAGCGCGAGGTCCGCCTCCTCAAGGCAGAACTTCAGGATTGCCTTCATCTGGGCATCGTCTTTGGGCTGAATCTCACGAATCTTTGGCATAACGGTCATCTCACATTTCAGAATGCTACCAGTCTAGCACAGATCGCCGCGAGCTGGGCGTGTGATCAACGATTGGTGGTTTCCCAGCCCTGGCGGAGATGATATCATAGAAACAGCAAAAAGGGCCGTCCTGCCAGACGTCCCCCGCAGAATTGTTCGCACGATGGCTTTTAACGCAAACTTTACGCCGCGTCTCCCGTCAAGGTTCAGCGGCGTATTTGTTTGCTATTTTTTCGGCCGCGACCGAACTCCAACCGCAAAGCGTGTGGCCACGCAAAAATGCCCTGCTCACCACGCACGTGAGCAGGGCATTACTTTATTCAGCTTACTGCGGCTTGACGTCACTGAGATCTTCGCCGTTGGTTTGGATGACGTGTTGGTACCAGTAGAAGGAATCCTTGCGGCTGCGGGCCAGCGTGCCCTCACCTGCGTCATTTTTGTCGACGTAGATGAAGCCGTACCGCTTGTCCATCTGGCCGGTGCCGGCCGACACGAGGTCGATGCAGCCCCATGGCATGTAGCCAAGCAGGTCAACACCGTCTTCATCGACGGCCTTTTCCATTTCGGCGATGTGGGCGCGCAGGTAAGCGATGCGGTACGGATCGTGAATGCGGCCGTCCGTTTCGACCTTGTCCACCGCGCCGAGGTCGTTTTCCACGATCATCAGCGGCTTTTCGTAGCGCTCGTAAAGCCAGTTCAGGCTCCAGCGCAGCCCCTGCGGATCGATCGTCCAGCCCCATTCCGTTGTCTTCAGGTAGGGGTTCGGCACGATTTCCTTATCGCCGACAAAATCGTAAGCCGGGTTGTCCGCCTGGTGCGCCACGGTGCTGGAGGCGTAGTAGGAAAAGCCGACGTAATCGACGGTGCCGGCCGCCAGTGCCGCGCGGTCCGCGGCCGTGATGTCCGGCCGGTAGCCGGTGCGCTTGAAGTACGCCTCCATGAAGGCCGGGTAGTGGCCGCGCACGTGCACGTCGCTCCACCAAGTGCGCTTTTGCATCGCCTTTTCCGCCATGAACAGGTCCGCGGGCTTGCTGGAAGCCGGGAACATCGGCGTGAAGTTGATCATGCAGCCGATCTGATTGGTCGGGTCGATCTCATGCCCGCGGCGTACGGCGAGCGCCGACGCCACCAGCTCGTAGTGGGAGGCCTGGAACATCGCGCTGGCGCGGTCCTCATCCGTTGCGCCCTTGGGGAACAGCAGGCCGGAGTTGGTCGCCATCGAGAACTCGCGGTTGTAGTCGCACTGGTTGTCGATTTCGTTGAACGTCATCCAGTACTTGACCACGCCCTTGTAGCGCTTAAAGCAGGTGGTCGCGAACCGCACGAAAAAGTCGATCAGCCGGCGGTCGCGCCAGCCGCCGTACGCGTTGACCAGGTGCAGCGGCATTTCAAAATGGCTCAGCGTGATGACGGGCTCGATGCCGTACTTGTGGCACTCGGCGAACACGTCGTCGTAGAACTTCAGCCCGGCCTCGTTGGGCTCAGTCTCGTCGCCGTTGGGAAAAATGCGCGTCCACGCGATCGACGTGCGGAAGGCCTTGAAGCCCATTTCCGCAAAGAGCTTAATGTCTTCCTTATAGTGGTGGTAAAAGTCGATGGCCTCGTGGTTCGGATAGTTCAGGCCCGGCTGCACGCCGGCCGGGGTGATCTTGCGTTCCACGCCGTTGGCCCCGGCGGTCATCACGTCGGCAATCGAGACGCCCTTGCCGCCTTCCTGCCAGCCGCCTTCGAGCTGGTGCGCCGCAACCGCGCCGCCCCACAGAAATCCATCAGGTAATTTTGCCATGAGTAATTCCTCCCTTTACCTATTCAGCGTAAACCACCAAGGAAAAATGGTAAACCGCTTTCGCTGAAAAGCCGCGCCGCAAAAACCGTCCTCCCCCAACGGGCAGAACGGTCTGGAAAAACTTATTGAACGACCGGGGCGGCGCTTTGCAGCCCCTTTTGACGTTCTTCCTTGATCTTGGCGTCCGTGTAGTACTGGGCCTGGGCGTTGAACAGCTGGCGATACCGCCCGGCCTGCTTCATGAGCGTCTCGTGATTGCCGTCCTGCACGATCCGGCCCTGATCAAACACCACGATGCGCTGCGAAAAGCGGGTCGAGCTCATGCGGTGCGAAATGTAGATGGCGGTTTTGTCGCCCACCAGCGCGTCGAAGCGCTGATAGATCTCGTACTCGGAAATGGGATCCAAGGCGGCGGTCGGCTCGTCCAGGATCATGATCGGCGCGTCTTTGTACCAAGCCCGCGCGATCGCGATTTTCTGCGCTTCCCCGCCGGAAATGTCGATGCCGTCGTCAAACAGGCTCTTGGTGATCGGTGTGGCCAGGCCCTTCGGCATGGCCTTGACGCGCGCGGTGATGTCCGCCACGTCCAGCGCCTGCCAGACGCGGGCCTCATCCACCTGGGTCGAAGCGGCGACGTTTTCCCCGATCGAATAGGCAAACAGCCGGAAGTCTTGGAACACGACGCCGAGCAGGCTCTGGTACTCGGCCAGGTCGTATTTTTGAATGTCGATGTCGTTGAGGGTGATCTCGCCTTCGGTCGGCGTAAACAGCCGGCACAGGAGCTTGACCAGCGTCGTTTTGCCCGAGCCGTTCTTGCCGACGATCGCCAGGCGCTCGCCGATGTGCAGCGTCAGGTTGATGTGGCGCAGCGCCCACTCGTCGCTGTCCGGATACTTGAACGAGACATCGTGAAACGCGATGGCAAAGTCGTTATCCGTGCGTTTCTCCACCGGCAGGGTGCCGCCGGTGTGCGACGTCGGCATCTTGAGCAGCGTCACGTAGTACTGCAGGTAATTGACCTCGTTCACCGCGTAGCCGAGCCCGCCGATGAAGCCATCAAACGCGAGCATGAACTGCTGCAGGTAACCCACCGCGATCAGCACGGTCCCAACAGCAAGGCCGCCGGCGTACGCCTGGAGCCCCACGAGGACGAACAAGCCGCCGACTGCCAGCTGAATCACCCCGCTGGGCACCGCCGTTGCGCCGAACATCCCCATCATGCCGTGCCAGGTGGCCTGGTTGCCCGCATCCAAGGCCTGCTCCTCGGCGCGGGACATCATGCCGCTGGCGTCGTAAAGCCGGGTCAGCTCACCATTTTTAAAATTCTCCGCAAAATCGTTGTAGTACTGCCACGAGACGTTGTGCGCGACGACCTTCTGGATCATCTCGCGCTGCTTCACGCTTCCGCGCCGCATGCCCCAAACGCTCAGCAGCAGCGGCAGCGCTAGCACCGCCAAAATGACCACCAGGTACCACGGCGTGTTGAACAGCCAGGCGAATTTGCTTTCGGCCACGTGCCCGCGCAGCAGCGTGACCAGAATCCCAATGGCGAACCCGGCGGCGATCAGCAGGTTGAATACCTGATAGAACCCGGTTTGCACCAGCGCGCCCAGATCCCCGGAAAAGCTGGCGCCGCGGCGGGCCGTGTCGTAGGCGGCGCGCAGGTCCTTGGACTCGAAGTCCTGGTAGTCCAGCCGCACCAGCTTCTCGGCCGTCAGCGCCGCCAGCCGCTGCCCCAGCAGTTGGTGATGATCGGCCTGAAGCTTCTCCACCACCCGCTGCAGCACCGTCAGCCCCAGCCGCACCGCCAAAAAGACGAGGAGCAGCGTCACGATTTGCGCCGGACGCGCGCGGCGCTGCAGCAGGATCAACAGCACCCCCAGAAACCCGGTGTTCAGGTACGGCAGAATCCCGACCAGCAGCACATAGCAGAACTGCACCGGCAGCATCCCTGCGTCGACCTGGTGAATCAGCCACACAATTCCGCGCAGCTTAGTCCAAAACGACTTGTTCTGATCCATCGCGTTTCACCTCCTTTTGGTAGTACTTGCTCTGGATCGCGTACATCTCGGCGTACCGGCCGTGCGCGGCCAGCAGCGCCTCATGCGTCCCCTGCTCGGCGATCCGTCCGGCCGCCAGAAAAATGATCTGGTCGCAGAACCGCGTCGACGCCAGGCGATGCGAGATAAACAGCGAGGTCTTGCCGGCGGTCAGCGTTGCGTACATCTGATAAACCGCACTTTCGGCGATGGCATCCAGCGCGGCCGTGGGCTCGTCCAGGATCAGCACCGGCGCGTCTTTGTACAGCGCCCGCGCCAGCATCAGCTTTTGCGCCTGGCCACCGGAGAGGTCCGTGCCGTCATCGGTCAGGTTGCGCGTCAGCGGCGTGTGCACCCCTTGCTTGAGCTCAGCCACGGTCTGCGTCAAAGCGGCCTGGTTTAATGCGGCTTGGACCCGGTTTTCGTCCGGCTGCGCCGTCATTGCCACGTTCTGCGCGACGTCCGCGGCGATCAGCGTCGATTCCTGGAACACCGGGGCGAACAACGCGTACCGCGTTTGCGGCGGCAGCTTGGCCGCATCGACCCCGTTGATCAGGATCGTGCCGCTGGTCGGGGCAAGCAAACCCATCATCAACTTGCTCAGGGTACTTTTGCCGGCCCCGTTGACGCCGACTAACGCCAGGCGCTCACCGCCGGCCAGCGTGAAGCTGACGTCCCGCAGCGTCGGCGTTTCCGCCTCTGGGTAGAGGTAGCTCACATGATCAAACTGAATGGTCACCGGCCGCTTCGCCAACTGCTGCGCCGCCGCAGCCGGCAGCGGCGTGGTGGGCGCCGGGGTTTGGGTGTCCGTGAACGCCCGCAGCTCCTGCAGGTCCAAGCTGGCTTTTTGCAATTGATGCCAGTCCATCAGCAGACTGTTGGTCAATTCCACGAACTGGTTGGTTACACCGAACAGCAGCGTGAACTGGGCGATGGAAAGCGTCTGCCCTGCCGCGGCCAGTACCAGCATGGTGTAGGCCGCACCATCGCGGACGAACCCGGCAATATCGCCGATCAGCTCCGCCACCGCGGTCCGCGTCGAATCCGCCCGCTGCCAGCGCATCCGGGCCTGAAGCAGCGCCTCATAGTGGCTTTGGTACCAGTCGCCGACGTGGTAAAGCCGCATATCCTTGCCGTTCTCCAGGGCGTAGGCGGTGCGGCCCAGGTAGCTGGTCTGCCGCTGCTGGGTGGCCCAGTGGGCCTTGTTGGCCTCGTACCACTGCCGGTACCGTTGCAGCCCCCAATACCCAATCACGGCGGCCACCAGGACCAGGACAAACAGCCAAGGCGTGAACGCGGATAACGTGACCGTGAAGATCAACAGGGTCACGCCGTCGGCCAGGACGCTTTTAGTGCTGCGAAAAATGGCCTCCGCGCCGGCCAGCGTCCAGGACAAGGCGTTCTGAAACGACTGGTGGAACTGCTCCTGAACGTGCGGCGTCTGCAGCTGCTGATAAGGCATCCGGTAGGTCAGCTGGTGGAGTGCCACCGCTAGCTTGGCCCGCAGGTTCGACCCCCAGGCGTCCGCGTAAAACTTGAGAAAGGTGCTCGCGGCCCCCGCGGCCGCCAGTGCAGCGGCCATGCCCAGCGCGACTGCGACAAAGTAGTTGAAGTGCGCGCGGCTGGCCAGCAGGCCCACCAGCCAGGCCGGGACGACCACGCCGATCACTCCCGTCAGCGCCGTGACCAGGACGGTCCCGAGAATGTCCCACTTGAGACCGGGATAATAGCGCTGCACCTGCTTAAAGTACCAGCACAGGTTATTGACCAGTGAATACTGCGGCTTGTTCTTCGCCATGATGCCATCTCCATTCTTACTGCCCTCACTGTACAAAAAAAGCGGCCGTCGCGGGTCACTTTTTCGTTAATGGTCTGAATTTGCGCGCGAATGGTCATGGCTAAGCGGAATCGCAATCTCGGTCACGAACACCGCTTCTTCGTACTGGCGGTTAATCATCCCGCCGTACTTGGCCACCAGCTTGTTAATACGGCGAATCCCCAGGCCGCGCTTGTCGTTCTTGGTCGAGGCGTAGTGAATGTCGATCTGCTGGTCCGCTGGCCGAGTGTTCGTGATCGAAATGTACAGCTGCTGCTTGAGGATTGCGATGTACACGCGCAGGCGCCGCTTCTCCCCCGCCGGCTGCGCCTCGATGGCCTCCAGCGCGTTGTCCATCAAGTTGCCGACAATGACGACTAGGTCAAGGTCTGCGATCAACGGCGTCGCCCCGACGAACGCCTTGACGTTGGTCGGAATGTTATCCCGCTCCGCCAGCGTCAGCTTCGCATTCAAAATCGCGTCCAGCATCGGGTTGCCAGAGTGCACCAAGGTGTCAACAGTATCCAGCTTGTCTTCCAAATCGTCCAGGTAGGCCCGGGCCGCCGCGGTGTCCTGGCTGTCGAGATAGGCCTTCAGCGCCTGCAGATGGTCATGGTAATCGTGGCGCCACCCGCGCATGCCTTCGTACAGGCCCTGCACTTCGCCGCTGTACTGGGCCATCATCTGGTCCAGGCCCTTGGCAAACACCGCGTCCTGCTGCGCGAAAAACTGCCGGACCAACACACTGAAACCGGTGGCCGCCAGCAGCAGCGCCGCGGCCACGACCACCTGCACCCAGCCGGTCGTGAGGACCAAGGCCGCGCCGCCGCACAGCACAAACCCCAGCGCGATCAGCCGCAGCCCCCAGTGGTTCTGGGTCTGCCACAAGCCAACGACAGCGGCCAAAATCACGCCCAGGGCGAGACTGGCCGCGCCGAACCAAAGCGTGCCCACTGCAGTCAGGCCAAATAACGCGGTGAGACCAGCGGCCGTCACTTTTTCCCCGGCGTGCCACTGCGCGGCGAAGCCCACGACCGCAAACAAAACGCCACCCGCCCATGCGAAGTGGCCCCAGGCAAGGGCAAAAGCAGCGAGGCCCAGGCCAATGCCCCGGAGCGTTTCGTGCTTCGCCGACCCGCCCAGGATCAGGCCCAAGGTGCCCCCAGCAAGGGCGGCAACAATCCCCTCAGTCATCATCGGCAAGCCTCCGGTAATGCGCGAAAAAGGCGTCCCGCGTCCGCTTGCGCTGCTGGCGGGCAATTGGGTAGTGGGTGCCGTCTGCCATTTCCACCTCGCCGGTCGTGACGCGGCGCACGAAGTTCAGATTCACCATAATGGAACGGTAGATGCGGATGAACCCGTCCTGCTCCAGGGAGAGGTAATCTTTTAACTGACCACCGGCCATCAACGTCTGCTCCTGCAAGTGAAACGCCAGCGCGTGATCCGTCACTTCGATCGCCGTCAGCTCGTATAATGGAATGCGCTGTGCCCCTGCCGCCGTCGTCACCAGCAGCTGCTTGGTCGGCTTTTGGGCGCGGACTTTGGCGATAATGGTGGCCACCTTGGCGGCGGTCAGCGGCTTCATGATGTAGGCCAGCGCGTTGACGTCATAGCCTTCAAACACGTATTCATCGTAGTTGGACACGAACACCAGCGGTACGGTGGCGTCGGCTTTGCGCACGGCCTTGGCTAACGTCATGCCATCGGCGCCTGGCAGCTTGATGTCCAAAACCAGCACATCCGCGGTCACCTGCGCAAACTCAAACGCCTCGGCGGACGCAAACGGCAGCACGTGAATGGGCTCGCCATCCGTCGAGGCAGCTTCAAACAACTGCTCTGTGCGCGCTCTGGTTTGTTCGTCGTCTTCAATTAGCGCCACCTGCATGAGCCCGCCTCCTCCTTATTTGGTACCGATTATAGCATAGGGCAACACTTCAAGATTGAGATGCAGTATTACCGGATGCGGGCCGGAATCCTCGACAAGCACCCCTTTGCGCCAGGACTTTGACCAAAACGAGTGACAGGCAAATCCTGGCCATGCTATAATGAAAACACAAAAACAGGCCTCACGAATGAGACCTGCGCAGAGCCGTTGTTAACGGCCGGTGTTATTTTAAAGCGTAAGGGCCGTCAGACTTCGCCAAAAGTCTACTGACGGTCTTTTTTGGCGCCGGTGTGGAATAGAAATTCAGGCTTCTAGTCCCCCACGACAGCCACGTCTCAATTAATATTTGATTGACCGCCACACATCGCCGGGTTTATAATTTCTGCAATTAAGATGATAAAACAATGTGATTTGTTTTAATCTAACGGTCAGACTGCGCGGCGGCTGGTCGGATGATACCCAGTAAGGCGAGTTGCCTGATCCGGGCCATCTTTTTAAGGAGATGATTGCATGAACGCGACGCAACGCTACCGCCGGCTCGTCATGCTGCATAAGCACGGGGGCTGGCTCTATGCCGCCTTGTACCTCGCCCTCATGGCGCTGTTCTTCAAGCTGCGGTTCTACCGGCTGGAGTATTACCCCAAAGCCTCCTACCTGCAAAAGCACAAAATCGCGAAGTACGGCCTGGACCGCCTGCACGGCAACCTCGCCAGCATTACCGAGTGGTGGGTCATCGGGCTTTTAGTGATTGGCATCGTCTTGGGCCTGGCCATCTTCCTGTACAGCGGCCGGCAGCTCCGCCAGCCCGGTTGGTCGGCGCTGTTCATTGCTGCGGGTTCGCTCATACCGCTGATTGGCCCGTACGATGAAAATGTCATCGCCCGCATCATGATCGGCACCGGCTTCATTCTCTTTGGCGCCCTCCTGCAATGGTTCATCAACAAGCCGTTGCTCACCGGGCCATCGCCGTACAAGAGTGACAAGCCGCTCTTTTCCGAGCACAGTTAAGCGAAATACAGACTGAACAAAGTCAAAGCGGCGCCGCAATCACAAGATCGCGGCGCCTCTTTTCTTTCGTTCCAAAAAAGCCTCTGCCGAATCGTTATCGGCAGAGGCTTCATCTGATTAGCGTTAGTCTTCCGTGTCCATCAGGAATCGGGACGCAAACGCGGCCAAGACCGCGCCGACTTCTGGTGCCACGATGTACAGCCAGAGGTGAGAAAGCGCGGAGCCGCCGGCAAAGATCGCCGGGCCGATCGAGCGGGCCGGGTTCAAGGACGCACCGGTCAGGTTGACGGAGAAGATGATCAGCAGCATCAGCGTCACGCCGATCGCCAGGCCGGCGAAGTCCCCGTTGCCGTGATCATTGGACGTCACGTTCAGGATCACCACCAAGAACAGGAAGGTCGCCAGCGCCTCAACGAAGAACGCCGCACCCACCGACAGCTTCGGAAAATCGGTCTGGGCCATCTGGTTGGCTGGCAGCTTCAGCGCGTCAACGATGACGCGCACGCAGGCGGAAGCGGCAATCGCCCCAACGATCTGGGACACGATGTAGACCAGCCCTTCGCCGACCGACGTGCGGCCGTTGATCATGAACGCCGTGGTGACCGCTGGATTGAAGTGGCCGCCAGAAATGCCGCCGAACGCATAAGCGGAAATCGTGATGGCGAGGCCGAAGCCGATGGCGATCGTCAGGGCATCACCCTTGGCGAACAAGACGGCACCGCTGCCGAGGAACACCAGTAAGAACGTCCCCATAAATTCTGCACAGATAGTTTTCAATGCAAATTCCTCCAAAAAGTTCGGCCCGGGCAAAGCAATAATGGCATGAACGTCTGGGTCGAGGTATTTTATAACGATTACAGTATAACATAGCGCCCCCTGGGAAATGCCAGTATTACGCCATCAATCGTGAAAAACCCAATTGGACGTGATGCATGTCCATCTCCCACTTGTCCGGCAATACCGGCCAGCATTCTCCACATTGGCATAAAAACAGTCGCGAGGGCGGGGATGAAGCCCCACCATCGCGACTGTTTTTACTTACCTTGTTTTTTCAGCGTCTTGATCGTCCGGAGGGCCCGCTTGCGGGTCTTGATATTGGGACTGCGCATTTGGCGCCGCGCGGTGGCGGCATCACTCTTGGTCATGACAACCTCCTACCAGCTGGCCTTGCGAACACCCGGGATCTGCCCCTTGTGCGCCAGGTCGCGGAAATTTAAGCGCGACAGGCCGAACTTACGCATGTACGCGTGCGGGCGGCCGTCGAGCGTATCGCGGTTGTGAAGCCGGACGGGACTGGAGTCCTTCGGCAGCTTCGCCAAGCCGGCATAGTCACCCTTTGCCTTCAATTCCTTGCGGCGCGCCGCGTACTTCGCGACCAATTGCGCCTGGCGCTTTGCTTTTTCAATTTTTGATTGTTTAGCCAAGTTAGACTCTCCTTCTTATTTTTAGTTAGTGAATCATCTTGAATACTTTAACGCGCCCGCTGGATTTTTTCAAGTGCTTTGTACTGCGCGGTCATCCAGCTGATGTACGTTTTGCCACTCGGCATCGTTTCGGTCACCTTGAGCACCGGCACCCCAGACTTTTTGGCCAGCGTCACCATGTTGGCGACGGTTTGACTTTGAACCTGCGTGTTCTGCACGAAAAACGCGATCTTCTTGCCCTTAATGTCCGCCTGCAGGTCGCGAATATCCTTCGGGCTGGGATCCGTTCCGTCCTCATTCGCGCGGGAGAAATGGTTGTCGACGGTTCGGTAGCCCATGTACTTCAGGGCGTTGTCGAAAACGGGTTCGCTGACGGCGACGCGCTCGCCTTTCGCGCCGCGGCGCGCCTGATCGATCAGGGCGGTCAGTGGTGCGAGCTTTTTTATGTAGGCCTTGGCATTGCGCTGGTAGTCCGCCTTGTGCTTTGGGTCAAGCTTGCCGTACTGCTTGGCCAGTGCGTTGGCCATTTTGGTCATCATCTTCGGCTTGTACCAGATGTGCTCGTTCTCACCATCCGCCACGCCAACCACCTTGGCCGCGGACACGACCTTGGCGTCGGTATTGTTGGCAGCGACCAGTTTCGCCATCCAGCCATCGTACCCGGCACCGTTCATGACGATCACGCGCGCCTTCGCGACGTTTTTCGCCACGGCCGTGGTCGGGTCGTAGTCGTGTGGATCGACGTCGGGATTATCGATCACCGACGTCACCGTGCCGTGATCGCCCACGACGGCCTTTGCGACCTCACCGTAAAAGTTGACCGAGGCCACGACGGTGAGTTTGGTCGCGCCAGCGTGGCCTTGGTCGCTTGAACAGGCTGCCAGTCCCGCGCCCATGATCGTCACTGCCAGCGCCGCGAACCAGTGCTTAAGCTTCATCAGAAAATTCCCCCTGCGTTATCTTTAATCGTAATTGCTACGATTTACACGATTAATGTTAGCGAACTTGGCAAAATGTGTCAAGCCATAATGTTCCTCCAAGCCTGGCGCACCGGCGTTTGTTACGATTAAGCCAAGGCTTAATCGTAACAAGCCATGAAAAAGATCACCAGGCAAGCCCCCGCGCGCAGAGCCTAACGCATCCCCGCATGACTGCTTTGAAAGTGTCCCCTGACCTAAGGCGCCACGCTAAACATGCTTGGCTTGGCGCCCCGCTGCCCTGGGTGTCCCCGACCTGAATCGCAAAAAGCGGCCGTCTTTCCTGAAACTTCCAAGAAAGACGGCCGCCCCTCGCTGCCGGCGAGGCCGAATGCACGCAAAGGGCACCATCCCTCTCGAAATGGTGTCCCGACCCTCGGAGTTGCCCCCGGGGGATTTGTATTTCCCGGTTTCCCGGGACTGCTACCGCCATGACGTCGCCGCCAAGGTTCGCTGTATTCAGTTAGGAATGGTAACAGGTATCCTGCCATGCGTCCTGAAAGGACCCCACGCCTCGACTACGTGGTCTTCTTAGCCAAACCGATCGGAAGGCTCAGCATGCCTGGTCAACCCCACAGTGCGGGTCGGACAAGCCAGGTAGTTTCCGGGTGTTTCTGGTGAGGTTGTTCCTTCCTCGCCCTCCCATCATCCGCAACCAGAATAACGCCTTTCGCAATTCCTGCCAACCACTTGGGCTCGATTTTATGCAGTTTATATGCTCGGCTAATCACAGGCCCTGGGGAGGCCTATCTGCGGCTCACTAAGTCGCCACCGAACCGGTTAGCGTTGCGGCTTTCGCCCCTTGCATCGGCAAAATAAGGCTAGTGCGGCGTGACAGAAGCCAGCTGGTAGGCACCGGCAATATTGTCTTCGCCCAAGAACGCGACCTCGGTTCCCTCAACGAGCTTCTCATAGCCGTAATCGTTGATGGCCTTGGCAAGCTCAGGTTCGGTTTCCCCCGCAGCAATTTTCTTAATGCCCAAAACATCGTGAACGGGCAGTTCTTGCGGATGTGCAAGCAGATACTGACCCGCGCGCCCGCCGGAGACCCGAGCGTAGAAGTCGAAATTGTCGCCAGTCAGATGCAGGAAGGTGAGGTAGATCGGTGCGGTTTGCGAGAAGCTGTACTCCTGCGCCTTGATCCTAGCCAGAAAGACATCCACCGCGGTGGGCGTGATGGTCATCTCAGTTTTCCCGGCACCCTTCAGCGTGACTTGGTTACCTGCCACCGTCAGCGTGATCCCGGTCGACAAAGCGCCGATGATGCTCGTAAAACTGCCCCGCGCAGGCAGGCTCACCTCACCGTTAATCAGCTGCGTCGTAAATAATGTCCGGCCGTTCAGCGCCGCAATTCCGTCCTCCGGGAGCGTGCGAATTGCCGGTTGTGTCAGTGCTTCTTTGACTTGTTTCATATTATTTCCTCCCTAGAGTGTCTACTGTCGGAATTCACTGCTAGCCGAACCATGAGTGCCGCGACCGCAGTGTTCTTCTATTCGCTGTTGATTATAGGTGTGTGAGGGGCAGATGTAAGTCCTTCCAAAGTCTGATTTTTATCGGCGTATTGGAGTATTGCTTCTCACAAGCATCACGTTCCGCGATTGTTTCAGCTAAACAGAGGGAATATAATTCAATCAAAGCGCTAACAACGTCCACCCTTCGGAACCGCCCACCCGCCTGGGCAGAAAGAGGCCAAGATGCGGATTTATCTGAACAGCCAGCTCCGCCAGCGCCTGATTGCCGTCTTCTGCAGCTGATCAGGCGCTGAACGTCACTCAAACCACACGCCCGGCCGCTGAAACGACTTTTGGCAGGGCTCGGTTTGGTGTACGCATCACCCATTTGGCCGCCGATCAGCCGCCCAATTGTCAGCTTCACCTTGTGCCCACGCACATGTTTTCTCAATTGGAGGCGGAACATGAAACTCATCTCAAGCAAAGTGAAGCCGTGGTATGCCCTAACGCTAGTCGTCGTGCTGGCTTGGGGCATCATCTCGGTCTTAGTGCCAATGTCCAGCGGCCAGTTCATCAACCACGCCATGGCCGGCGGTCCTGATCTCTTGAGCCCGTTCTTCTGGCTGTTTCTCGGCGCGTCGGCGTTCGAGATTATCATTTCCACGGCTGGTACGTTTCTCAATAACGACCTCGTCAAACGCGTCAAAAACGAGTTGCGTCAAAACATCCTGACCCGCCTGTTCAAAAGTCAGACCTATCAGGCGGAGCAGCTTTCGGCCGCCACGACCGACCTCAACGTGAACACCGAGGCCATTGCCGAGCAGTACGTCAAAGGCGAGATCGACATCGCCAATTGCCTAGTCATGATCATCGCATCTGCGGCCGGACTCCTGGCAATCAACCTGATGCTCTCTGCGGTGATCATCTTTGTCAGCCTGCTGATCGTGCTGTTTCCTAAGCTGCTGGCCAAGCCTAGCCAGCGCAACCGCGTGGCCAAGGCCGAGGCGCAGGACCGTCTGAATAACAGTGTCAACTCGTTTCTCAAGGGCATTGAAACGCTGAACGTCTTCGGGGCCCAGCGCTACTTTCAAAGCCTGGCGCTGCAAGACAACGTCAAACTTTACACCACTGAAGGCAAGGCTGTGCGCTATGAAACCAGCACTTACGGCGTAAATTCTTTGCTCGAGGTCGTGAAGACCTTCGTGATTATTGCGTTTGGCGCCTACCTGATCACCCAGCACACCCTGACCATTGGGGGCCTGCTCGCGGCGATTCAAATCGCGACCAACGTTGGTGCGCCGATGGAAGTGCTGTCGATGCTGCTGTATTACCGCCGCGAAGTCACGCCGATCGCCGAGCGTATGCAAGGCTACACAGAGCCGAAAGCGCCAGCCTCCCAGCCGCTGAATCCGGCCAAGGTCGAGACGATCACTTTTGATCACTTCAGCCTGACCACTCCGGATAGACCCATTTTGCAGGATCTCAACCTGCAGTTTGAAGCCGGCAAGAAGTACCTGCTGATGGGCAAAAGCGGCGCCGGCAAGTCCACCCTGATTCGGGCAATCACCCGCGTCAAAATCGGCAAGCAAACTGGCCAGTTGCGGATCAACGGCGAGCCCACCGCCAGGTTTGCCAACATCAAGCTGGTCACGCAGGCGCCGGCCATTTTCAACGCCAGTCTAGCCGACAATCTGTTCATGGGCCAGCCGGTCGACGACGCAAAGCGCCAGCAACTGATCAACCTGCTGGAACTGGACGAACTGGTGGAACGCTGCGGTGAAAACGCCGATTTGGTCGAGGAAGACCTGTCCGGCGGCGAAAAGCAGCGGCTGGCGCTCGGCCGCGCGTTGCTGACTAAGCCTGATGTCCTGCTGCTGGACGAATTCAACTCGGCGCTGGACGCAAGGCTTAGTCAAAAGCTTGAAACCTATGTTCTGGGTCTGCCGTGCCTGATCATCTCGGTCATGCACCACCTGGATGAAACACTCCTCTCTCGCTACGATGACATCATCACCCTCAGAGAAGGCCGGGTCACTGGGGTCACAGTGCCGTAGCCACACAGCATTCCCTACTTTATCGGACTACCACTTGGGACATTCCTACCTCAAAGTGGTAGCCCGTTTTTTCGAATTTTCTGTCATTTATAGTTGACACCGAGAGAATCAGGCAGTACATTATACGTGACATAAAGTCAATTATAAATGACAGGAGGTGGCGCCGTGAATCGCGTGCGGCAGTATCGTCAGCTGCAGGGTCTTTCGCAGTTGGCATTGGCGCAGAAAATCGACGTGGCGCGCCAAACCATTAATCTCATCGAGAACGACAAGTACAATCCGTCACTGGATCTGTGCCTGAAACTTGCCTGGGCCCTCAAAACGGACCTGAACACCCTGTTCTGGGAGGAATCAAAATGAAAAAATCGTGGATGGACCGCTTCGTAATTTTCTGGTGGGGCATTAAGCAACCTTATGACGAGCACGCCCGCGCGGAGGTTGGCCACATCTCGACCATCGCGCTGTTGTTGCTGGTCCTGTCAGAATTCCTAGTTCTGATGATCCAGGCCGTCTTCAGCATTGATTGGCTGAACGTTGTGGCGCTGGTCATCCTGCTGATCGCCATGGTTGGTGTGAGCGTCGCAATCAAGAAGGCCGGGCTCACGGCGATTGAAACGACGCGTGCCAACCGACCGCAGGCTTTGCGCCAAGTGAAGCGGGACGCGGTTCAGTACGGCCTGATTTTCGGCTTCGTCTTTGCCTGTATGAAGATTCTCCTCGACGCCACCGCGGGCGACCCCGTGGAATGGATTTACGCGCTGGTCATGGGCGGCGTAGGTGGCATCATTTATGGCCTCGGGACCTATCAAAACGAAAAGAAGCAGATGCGCGTCATACCAGATGATGACTAATCACCTAAAATCAAAAAGGACCAACTCGGTGAGTGAAGTGCCCTACAATTGTTAGACGATAAGTCTGATGATTGTGGGGCTTTTCTTATGACTAAGTACAGCAGCGAATT
>NZ_RHOJ01000018.1 GCF_003946485.1 Lacticaseibacillus jixianensis
GAATCGTTCAGACCGTCGCCATCGGTATCTGGCTTCTTCGGATCGGTCCCCTTGGTCTTCTCATCACCATCATTGAGCCCGTCACCGTCGGTATCAGACTTCTTCGGATCTGTGCCATCGGACTTCTCGTCGCCGTCATTGACGCCATCACCGTCAGTATCTGGGTTCTTCGGATCTGTGCCATCAGACTTCTCCTCGCCGTCGTTGACGCCATCACCGTCAGTATCTGGGTTCTTCGGATCTGTGCCGTCGGACTTCTCCTGGGCATCCGGAACACCGTCGCTATCGGTATCGGTCGTCTTGTCAGAGATTGTCGGATCGGTTGGGTACGGATCGTCGGAATCGTTGACACCATCGCCATCGGTATCTGGGTTCTTTGGATCAGTGCCTTCAGACTTCTCCTCACCATCATTCAGCCCATCGCCATCGGTGTCGGACTTGTGAGGATCAGTGCCGTCGGACTTCTCCTGGTCATTGTTGACGCCATCGCTGTCGTCATCGTTGCCTGCTTCGCTAGCAGCATGCAATGGATCCGGATCATCGGAATCGTTCAGACCGTCGCCATCGGTATCTGGCTTCTTCGGATCGGTCCCCTTGGTCTTCTCATCACCATCATTGAGCCCGTCACCGTCGGTATCTGGGTTCTTCGGATCTGTACCGTCGGACTTTTCCTGAGCATCCGGAACACCGTCGCTATCGGTATCGGTCGTCTTATCGGAGATCGAAGGATCAGTTGGGTACGGATCGTCGGAATCGTTGACACCATCACCATCGGTATCTGGGTTCTTTGGATCAGTTCCTTCAGACTTCTCCTCACCATCATTCAGCCCGTCGCCATCGGTGTCGGACTTGTGAGGATCAGTGCCGTCGGACTTCTCCTGGTCATTGTTCACGCCATCGCTGTCGTCATCGTTACCTGCTTCGCTAGCAGCATGCAATGGATCCGGATCATCCGAATCGTTCAGACCGTCGCCATCGGTATCTGGCTTCTTCGGATCGGTCCCCTTGGTCTTCTCATCACCATCATTGAGCCCGTCACCGTCGGTATCTGGGTTCTTCGGATCTGTACCGTCGGACTTTTCCTGAGCATCCGGAACACCGTCGCTATCGGTATCGGTCGTCTTATCGGAGATCGAAGGATCAGTTGGGTACGGATCGTCGGAATCGTTGACACCATCACCATCGGTATCTGGGTTCTTTGGATCAGTTCCTTCAGACTTCTCCTCACCATCATTCAGCCCGTCGCCATCGGTGTCGGACTTGTGAGGATCAGTGCCGTCGGACTTCTCCTGGTCATTGTTCACGCCATCGCTGTCGTCATCGTTACCTGCTTCGCTAGCAGCATGCAATGGATCCGGATCATCCGAATCGTTCAGACCGTCGCCATCGGTATCTGGCTTCTTCGGATCGGTCCCCTTGGTCTTCTCATCACCATCATTGAGCCCGTCACCGTCGGTATCAGACTTCTTCGGATCAGTGCCATCGGACTTCTCGTCGCCGTCGTTGACGCCATCACCGTCAGTATCTGGGTTCTTAGGATCAGTGCCGTCGGACTTCTCGTCGCCGTCGTTGACACCATCACCATCGGTATCTGGGTTCTTTGGATCGGTACCGTCGGACTTCTCGTCGCCGTCATTGACGCCATCACCATCGGTATCTGGGTTCTTCGGATCAGTACCGTCGGACTTCTCCTGAGCATCAGGAACACCGTCGCTATCGGTATCGGTCGTGGTGTCATCGCCGCCTGGAGTCGTGGTGTCATCGCCGCCTGGAGTCGTCAATTTCACAGGCGTACCAGTCAGGGTCTTTCCGGTTTCGGAGTCCGTCAATGATGGAGTCAACGTAATCTCGTCACCAGGCGTAAACCCAGCGTCCTTTGGAATTGTAAAGTTCAGATTACCCTCATTGTCGGCTTTACCTTTGGCAGAATGACCAGCTTTATCAGTTACCGTGACATCGGTATCCGGAGTAACACCGGTGTCTGTAATCGTGTAACCACCGTCTTCGTTTTTGGCAACAGTTGGCTTATTCAGTTGCGGAGTCTCCTCAATTGCGACAGCCAATGCGCTAAATGCTTCATCAACGTCTTTTTGAGAAGAGGTCATTGGGGTCTTGTGATCTTTAGGATCGACGTTGTTCAAGCGATCCTTCGCCACCTGAAGTGCAGACCCAGCCTTAGTCGTCAGATCTGGACTGCCTTCAACCTTGGTTACCAAGTTGTCCAGAGCTGTCATATTGACAACCTGATATGCGAGCGTCGTAGAGGTTGTCTTGTCAGCATCAGATGCGGTCTGCTTAAACACATTCGCAGCAACACTAATTGTCACAGCCTTGAACTTACCATCAGTAGTAGCGTTCGAGACAGCGCCCGTTTCACCCTGTACCAAGCTGCTCTTAAGGTCTGGATCGGTGAAAGAGACCGGGACGACAACGTTTTGCTGAGCACCCCAACTGATGTTACCAACAGCGGTGATAGCGTCAGTAATAACCTTCTCAATCGGCTGAGTAATGGCGTCGGTGAGTCCATCAATGCCACCCTTGGCGACGCCTTCAGTACTCATTCCAAGTGTATTAGTCAGAATAGGAGTCAACGCGCTAATGGCTTGGTCACCCAAACCACTGACGAGTTTATCTCCCCCAAATTGATTAAATAAGCCACCAACAAGTGGAATGCTTTCGACCGCCTGACTTGCCACAGTTGAACCATCTGCTGCCGGGTTCAGGCCAAAGATTGCTAAGACATAATGTACAACATCGTTAACCCAACCCTGAACAAACGCCGTGACCATCTTACCAATAGCATCCGCCGCGTTTGCTTTGCTTGTAACCGTAATTGTCGTCCCGCCTGGGATAACGGTGCCATCAGCAGCAGTACTATCTGGTGTGGTCTTGACTGTAGCGTCTTCAAGAGTAGTCGTGGTGACCCCGTTGTCCATCAAATAATGTTCCATGGCAACATCACGGTTAACTGCGTTCTGAGCGGCATCGATACCAGCCTGGTAAGATGTCTTAAGATCACCGTCCAGCAATCCCAGGAGAGTGCCGATAGCGGTACCAGCCCCCTTACCAACCTGAGCTGCGATTTGACCAGGGATAGTGAATAGGTCACCGATTGGTTTAGTAATCGTTGCCGCCAATTGATCAATTGCAGCACCCGTATAAACGGTATTTACGACTGCTTTTCCAGAAATTGGCTTAACGTCAGGACCATCACCGACTGCGGGAACGGTTGAAGTGTTGTAGGCGTTATCGGTAATGACAAAGTACTCGCCCTGGTTCCGCTGATCAAGCGGATCTTTGAAAGCTCCCTGTTCCGTAATCCCATCTGCGTCGGTATCGGCAGAAGGCATGATGTTACCAACGTTCTTATTAACAACTGCGATCCCGACGTTAGAAGTGAGCACGGGTGTCCAGTCGGTGACCTTCACGTTCTCGAGTTCTTTTGGCAACGTGAAGACGGCCGAAGAAGCACTTTCACCGGAGCCATTCACAAATGAGCCAGCGAGCCCTGTGTTCTTTACCATCGAGTACAAGTCAACATAACGAGTGGTGGCCTGAAGTGCGTCGCTACTTGTATTGGCAGTGTCCGTGTGCTTATAGTCTGATGCCAATGCGCCTTGATCACTGTAAATATCACTTGTAGTGGTTTGCGCGCTGGCCAAAGACTTGTCATCTAACTTCTTCAACCCATCGATAGAAGTGATGCCGTTATCGAAGTTGTCATTATTTGCAGGATTCTGTTTGGTCTGACCTACAGGTTGCACATATCCAGAATCACGAAGGTCTGCTTCCTGCTGGTTCGCATTCTTAACCGACTGATTTGCCTGGTCAACAGAACCTAATGTTGGAGTAGCAGTGTTCTCGGCACCCTGGGTCGTATCGTTGAACAGCGCACCAGTCAGCAGGCCCGCATTATTCGACAAATTCTGAGTCTGTTCGCCCTTTTGACCGCTGTCGTCGATTGGTGCGCCGGTGTCTTTTGTCCCCTCCGTGCCGGCAGGATCAGAAGGCGTCGTGTCCGCAGGTGCAACGTCGGCTTTAGCCGCAGTAACTTCTTGCGGCGTGCCAGTCGCTTCATAGGCTGCACTAGCCGTCTTCTTGGCGGCAGCAACCTCCGCGTCAGTGGCATCACCCAAGTTGGTCTTCTGCACTGAGGCTGCCGGGGTGGCAACCGTTACCGGTGCGCTAAACTGACCAGCATTGGTTGCGGTCAGACTCAGCCTTGCGCCAGCTGGTGCGGCAACACTGTATGAGCCAGTTCCCGTTGCAGTTGTCGTCGCGATGGCCACACCGTTTTGCGTCACAGTGATAGTTGCGCCTGGTGTTGCCGTACCCGTCAAAGTATAGCCACTGCCATTTTCCGTCACAGACGGCTGGGAAATCGTTGGTGCGGCCGTGACTGCGCGTTGCGTTGTGGCTGCAGCAGGTGCTGCGGCTTCAGGCTGGGTGGCCGCTTCGCTTGGTGTTTCACTCGAAGTGTCAGCGGGCGCCTGAGCCCCGGAAGTGACTGGCTCAGTTGTCGTATCCGCCGAAACAGCGTGCAGCTGGCCAAACGACAAGGTCATGAAAAAGGTTGTCACCAAGCCGGCGAATACCCATCTTTTCCCATCCTTGTACATCTTAAACCGTTCTTTTCGATCCTCATTTAATCTTAGATTATGAGAATCTGAATTATTTTGTTGCTTCATTACATAACCCTCCTCCAAGAAAGTTAATCGACATGAGCACTTCTGACGCGAGTCGCCTGTCCGCGTTAACAGTAGGAAAAACATTGTTAACAGCATAAGGCTATCTTGTCATAAGAGATTGCGCTCGTCTGTAATTATAGCAAACCCCATCCGGTTGTAAACCACATTCATAATAATTATTAATTTAGAGTTGAAAAGATTTTCGCCCTTGGTAAGCATTTAATCCGTGCATACTCACCATTCGTAAAAATGGGTTTGAAAAATTGAAATCACCGAATATTCTGTTAATCACCCAATTATTTCCGCGGTTATCCTTAAAAGCCTTGCTATGACTGACTTTGAGAGATGATTGATGAAGAAAAAAATAGTTACATTTTCGTTCCGAGAAGCATTTTTCCTGCAACCGCTTCCGCAATTTCTGCAAGCGCTGACCGGTGCTTTTTATTTGGTGGTAGCGGCCGTGACGAGGTGACCGTGACTAAATCAGTACCGGTGATGATTGGTGGCGGGAGCAGCCGGCGACGCAGGGGCGTGCGCGCTTCTCTGGTGCGGCGACGGGCGACCGCCTGAGGATGACCCGATTTCGCTGAATCTGCCGCCGCGCCCGCCCTTTTCTGCGGCTGCGGGGATGCGGTGTGAGGGGTGTTGGGCGCCCGGCGCGCCGCGCTCACCCGGTCATGCGCTTGAGTCGACGCTGGCGCGGCCGGCCGCCCAGCGTTCGCTTCAGCTTGCGTTGGCGAAACGGATGACTGCGCGGACGCATTCGCGGCGGCTTGGCCTGCGGTACGCGCGCCACTCGCTTCAACGATAGCCCCGCCTACCCGGTCTTGAACGTGGCGCTGTGCCGCTTGCTGGCCCGCTGGGCTGACGGTATAACCCTGACGCGCGTACTGCGTGATCAACCACTGCTTACGCGCGGCGACGGCAAACGGCTTGCCGGTGATGATCAGGTTCACCGCGGCATGGCCGCGCACTAGGTGAAGCTGCTGCTGAACCAGGGGCAGCCGGACAAACCGGACGCGCCGGTCGGTTTGCTGACCGGCAGCGTCCACCACCCGATATAAGACCCAGTACGTGCCCGGCCGATCCTGATCAAGGCCGCCATAGTCCATGACCCCAATTTGCGAAGTTAAATTCTGGCCCTGCTCACTGCGGGCCCAGGCCCCCTGAAGCAAGTCAACGGGGTCGCCAACGTACACGGTCTGCCCGGGAACGGACAACTTCGGGCCGGCGGCAAGCACCACCCCCGGCGCGCTCAGGGCCACCCCCAGCACGACTGCGGCGGCGAGCTTACTTTTCCTCATTGCCTGCACCTCCCCAAAGAACCACTAAGGCCTGCGCCAAATTCGCCCAGTCAGCCGGCTGCGGCGGTAAATGCCACACTAGCTCCCGCTGGCCCTGGGCAAGCACGCCTGGGCGGTCGCGGATAAGCACCTGGGTTTTGGCAGTCGGCATCAGCGTGCAGACCACCGGCAGCCGGCTGAAGTGTTCGACCTGCTCGGCCAACACCGACGCTAATCCATACGGTGTGGTCAGGTCGAACGCGACCGTCAGCGGGGCGTGCAACTGATCAAGTGGGATCAATGGCATCAGTGCGGCGAACGTGGCCGCTTGCCAGTGGGCACACGCCAGCGGCTGGGCGAGCGCCTGCCAGCGCTGCGGGTCGACCCCGCGCACCACGGCCTGCCACAGCGCGGGCGCCTGCTCCTTGGCCATCGCCGGCACGGCCGGATCGGTCATGCTCCCCATCAGCCACTCAAAGCGATGAAGCCGCCGGTTTGACCGGCCAAAGGCCCGCAGCAGCGCCGCGGATTTCACCGCCGCTGGCAGTTCGGCATAGACCGCCTCCCCTAGTCGCCGCGCCGGCTGATCCAGCCGTTCCAGGACCGTGCTGGCAAAAAGCAGCGTCCCCTCAGGCAGCTGCTCGCCAAGTACTAATGCTAGCAGCACAATGGCAGCCGTCTCGCGTTGGGCCTGGTGGCCGCCCCAAGCTGACCACTGCTGCCCCAAGTCAGCCAAAAACCGGCTGGAGCCATGCGGCGGCGTGGATGCGCTGAGGTCAACGGCTAGCGGATGGCCTTGGCGCGACCGCAATAACGTCGCCCCAGCGTACGCGGTCAGCAGCTGCAACTGCGCCGGGGCAAGCGTCAAGGCGAAGTGCGCGACGATTCCTGCCACCAGTGGTTGAACGGTACTGTGACCAAAATCCAGCTCGGCACCGCCAGCCAAGGCCACCTGAGTCAAGAAACCGCGCACCGCACACTCACTTTGGCCGCTGAGCTGATGCCGATCCAACCATAGTCCGGCCGGCAGTCCAATCGCAGCCGGCAGCGACTGGCCCACGCGAATGGCCTGCACTGCCGGGGCACGCAGAAGCCCCTGGCGCAAGTACTGCGCCCGCAGCAGGGCAGTTTGCTCCATCGCCGCAAACTGCGCCTTCAGCTCCGCGGCAGCCCCTTGCAGCAGTCCACTTGCCTGCGCCAGCTCTGCTGCGCTCAGCTGCGGCTGCGCGGCTAGCAGATCAAACGCTACGAGCCACTGGCGGTCCGGTAGTGCTAATAACCCTTCCCCATGCAGCAGCATTGGTACATCCATGATGACTCCCCCTCACTGCGTCGCCGCCCCGATGAATTTTGTAGCGAATTTTTAAAATTTGGTCATCCACCATTCAGAATTTACGGTATAGTTAATTATAATCAGATTTAGTATTGATTATCACGCATGTTTCTGATATTTATTAAGCGTTATAAACCAACTTTGTGATGTGCGTCACCGGCTGGGCTTGTCAACGATGGGTTAGTTGATAAGCACCAGCATGTTTTTGGCGGCGAACATACAAGGGCGAGATGTATTGGCTAATTGCAACATTTCGGGTCTGCCGCACAGCAGCCCTGGAAAACTTTGGAGGCAGGTAGAATGATGAAATTCTTTAAATCACACAAAACGCCGGCAGCTTTTGCCGAACCGGAAGAGGAATCGGATTTGAAGCAGCCGGCAAGTGCCAGCAGCGCAGCAACTGCGCCAGCTGACTCGGCGGCGGCAACCACGGCGACTGAAGCGACAGCGGCTAAGTCAACTGCGGCCGAGTCTGCGGCCGCAGCGGTCACCGATACCCCGCTTGCGGAATCCGCAGCCACAAACGCGGACGCCACCCCCAGCGATGACGTCGTGGTGCTGAAGGGCGAAAAGGCGGCCGATCCCGAGCAGGCGCAGATCACCGCCGCCGAGAACACCCTCACCCGGTTGACGAAGGAGTACAACAAGGCGCGCACCCGGCTGCAAACCAACCTGTTCGCGAAGCAAAGCAAGCTGAACAGCGAGCTCGCCGCGGAACAGAAGGCACTGGCGGCCCTCGACGACGCCAAGCCGGGCAAGGAAAAGGCGCTCAAGCAGCTCCAGGCAAGCGATGACAGTGCGTTCACCGATAAAATGACGGCGCTAAACGGTAAGGCGGCCAAGCTGGCGGCCAGCATCAAGGAGCAGCAAGCGGCCCTGAGCCAGGTGGAAGACGGCATCGCCGAAACCAAGCAGGCCGTCGCTGAGCTCAAGCAGCAAAGCACGCGCCTGGACGACAACGAGCAGGCCATTTCCGAGAAGCTCCACGCCGAAACCGACCCGATGAAGCTGGTCGACCTGGCCGATGCTAACCGGCAGAAGCTGTCGGAGATCCAGCTGCAGCGCGAGAAGATCGCCAAGCAGACTGCGGACCACGAGGCGAAGTTGACCGACTTGAAGCAGGCGCAAAAGACCCAGACAACGGCGCTGGAGGACCTGGAAAGCCAGCAGGGCGCGATCAAAGACGAAATCGCCAGCCTAAAGCACAACGCCGAGCTCGCCAAAACCGACCAGACCAAGCAGATCAAGGCCCTGGAGGCCGCACTCAAGGCGAACGCGGAGGACCGCGCCAAGGCGCAGACCCGCATTGCCGCGCTGGAGGACCAGCTGGAAATGCTGGGTGCGCAGATCCAGCAGTGGCTGGGCACCGCGCACCAAGTCGCCGCCCTTTCCACCAAGGCCGGCAAGTTCGTGATCGCGCTGGACTCCTTCCTGCCGGCGCACGCCGACACCGTGGTCGCGGTGACCAAGCGGCTGCTGGCGGCCGGGGTGCCGAGTGTGGGCGTTTATTCCAGCTTTTTCGACATTAACTTAGCCGGCGAGATGGAAGCCTGGGCCTACCAGAACGGGATCGAGCAAGACCGCATCGAGATCGTCAACGCGCTGTACGCCCTGCAGAGCAACACCGATAAGCCGGGCAAGCCGGTCACCCTGCCGAAGGACATCAAGGCCAGCTCGTTTGACCAGGAGACCTGGGTGCAAACCGTCGAACTGGCTGATGGCAGCTGGACGCTTGAGGTGAAGTACCAGCCGGCCGACGAGGACACCATCCAGGAGATCGGCTACGTGCAAAACGGCACCCTGACCAAGCGCAGCTTCTTCAACCAGGACGGCATTTTGTCCGCGAACGCCAACTTCGTCAACGGGATGATCCAAAGCGAGGAGTACTTCCGCCAGGACGGCATCATGGTCCTGCGCGTCACCTACGATCAGGGCAAACAGCTGGCCATTGAAATGTTTGACGAGGCCGGCCTGCTGCAGCGGACCTTCCCTGACACCGAAGCGCTCAGCAACTGGTGGCTGAAGACGAACTTCCCCGACGACGCCCGGCTGATCGGCAGCCTGGGCGACGACCACTTCAGCGCGATGGTCCAAGCCACCGGCATCCAGGCGCTGCCGTACGTCGCCGCCGAGCACACCGCGTTTGCGCCGCTTACTGGCACCGCGTTTATCGCCCAGTCGCAGGCCAACGTGCGGGCCCTCAGCGCCGCCGCGGGCAAGGACATCCAGGTCCTGCTGCTGGACCGCCAGAACCTCCCGCTCAGCCTGGCCACGCCAGAATAATCCACATCATTTAGTTTCAAACTCCCCCGCCTCACCGGCTGCTGCCGGTGAGGTTTTTTGTATAAGGTGTGCAGAGTTCGCGCACTTAGGGGGACAGCTAGCCTAGCCACCAGCATTGCCGCCGTACTTTGGCGGCGAGGCTGGTGGCGTAGCTGGATGCTCCCCCGTTGCGAACTCGGAACCCGATTGCGTAAGGTGTGCAGAGTTCGCGCACTTAGCCCGACAGCTAGCCTAGCTCTAGTCATTGTCGGCGCTTTTTGCCGACGATGGCTTGAGCGTAGCTGCTGCCGCATGTCAGCTTGTACGCGCTGTGCGCTACAAGCTGATCAAGCTGCTCGGGCGTTGCGAACTCGAAACCCAATTGCGTAAGGTGTGCAGAGTTCGCTCACTTAGTGGGATGGCTAGCCTAGCTCGCGGCATTGCCGCCGAACTTTGGCGGCGAGGCAGTGGGCGTAGCTGCTGCCGCATGTCAGCTTGTACGCGCTGTGCGCTACAAGCTGATCAAGCTGCTCGGGCGTTGCGAACTCGAAACCCAATTGCGTAAGGTGTGCAGAGTTCGCTCACTTAGTGGGATGGCTAGCCTAGCTCGCGGCATTGCCGCCGAACTTTGGCGGCGAGGCAGTGGGCGTAGCTGCTGCCGCATGTCAGCTTGTACGCGCTGTGCGCTACAAGCTGATCAAGCTGCTCGGGCGTTGCGAACTCGAAACCCAATTACACTAAAAGCGCGCCGCCCGAGGTGTGGGCAGCGCGCGCTAATCAAGAACCTATTTTCCGCTTGGATGCGGCCCCTGCCGCCTGGCCGCAATGGTCAGCGCGGCCAGCAGCAGCAGCGCCGCCGAAGTGGCGATCGCCGTGTCGCGGCTGAAGAACATGACGACGAACACGAACGCCAAAAACGCGAGCACGTACCAGTCGCCAAGTGGGAACAGCGGCGCGGCGAACAAGCCCGGTGCCGGGTGGCGGCGCTTGTACCGCAGGTGGGCAACGATGATCATCGTCCAGACGAACAGGAAGCACACAGTCGCGACGCTGGACACCAGCGTGAACACAGAGGCCGGCAGCACCACGTTCAGGGCGATGGCAACGGCGATCACGATGCTGCTGAGCGTCAGTCCGCGCACCGGCACCTGCCGGCGGGACAGCTTGGCCAGCTTCGCCAAACGCGGCTGCTGCAGGCTGAGCTCAAACAGCAGGCGCCCGGCGCTGTAGATGCAGGCCATGCAGGCCGAGGCCGCCGCGGTCAGCACGACAAAGTTGACGATGCTGGCGGCGCCGGGAATGTTCAGGCTGGCGAACACCTGCACGAACGGCGAGCCGCTGGCCGACACCTTGTTCCAGGGAAAAATGCTCATGAGCACGACCAGCGCGCCGACGTACAGCGCGATGACCATCACCGGCAGCGAGTTCAAGACGCGCGGCAGGGTGCGCTGAGGGTCGTGGGCCTCGGCCGCGGTGAGCCCGACCTGCTCGATGCTAGTGAACGAGAACGCCACCATTTGAAACGCCAGCATGAAGCCCCACCAGCCTTTGGGGAGCAGCCCGCCGTGGGCCGTCAGGTTGGCCAGGCTCGCCGCGCCGGCACTGGTCGCGCTGTGGCCGAAGATCATCCCCGCGCCGATCACGATCAGCGCCGCAATGGCGACCACCTTGATCATCGAAAACCAGAACTCCAGCTCGCCAAACGACGCGACCGACGTCAGGTTCACGGCCAACAGCAGCACCAGCGCCACCAGCGCCGGCAGCCACTGCGGCAGGCTCGGCCACCAGAAGCGGATGTACACCCCGATCGCCGTCACCTGCGCCATGGCGATGGCCACCCAGCAGAACCAGTACGTCCAGCCGGTGACAAACGCCGCGCGCGGGCCGAGGTGGTGGCGGATCAGATCCAGAAACGAGCGGTCGCCGTCGTCGGCCAGCAGCAGTTCACCCAGCGCCCGCAGCAGGAAGAAGCACATCACCCCGGCCAGCAGGTACGCAAAAATCAACGCCGGGCCGGCGACGTGGATCGATTGCCCGGCGCCGAGAAACAGGCCGGTGCCGATGGTGCCGCCGATCGCCAGCAGCTGAATATGCCTTGCCGACAGGTTCCTGGCAAGTTCATCTTGGGGGGTGGGGTCAGTCATGCAAACTTCCTTCCTGAAGGCGGCGATCGTGCCACCAGCGGCCGAGGCTGAGCGCGATCAGCCACGCGGCAGCCAGCAGCGCCGGGATCGCCGTCGTTTTTGCCATAAGCATGATGATAGCAACCCCAGCGAAGAACAGCAAGACCAAATAATCACCCACCGGGTAAAACGGGGCCACGTAGCCCGTCGCGTGGGGGTGCAACCGGCGGTATTTCAGGTGGGCCAACATGATCATCCCCCACACAAACAGAAAACTCGTGGTCGCCACACTGGAGATCAGGGTGAACACCGCGCTGGGCAGCACCATGTTCAGCAGCACCGCAATGGCGATAAGCAGCGTCGACCCCAGGATCGCGTTGGCCGGGACCTGGCGCCGCGACAGCCGGCCGAACGGCTTGAGCAGCGGGTTAGGCGTGTCGATCGTGAGTGAGAACAGCATCCGCCCGGTGGTGAACAGACTGGAATTGCAGGCCGACGCCGCCGCGGTGAGGACGACGAAGTTGATGATGTCCGCCGCGGCCCGAATGCCGACGTTGCTGAAGACTTGCACGAACGGGCTGGAATTCGGCGACACGGCCGACCACGGGTAGATGCACATGATGACGGCCAAGGCGCCCAGGTAGAACAGGATCACCCGCAGCGGCAGCTCGTTGATGGCCTCGGGGATCACCTTTTTCGGATCAGCGGTTTCCCCCGCCGTCATGCCGACCATTTCGATGCCGGCGAAGCTGAACGTCACCATCTGAAACGACGCCAGAAACCCGCGCAGCCCCTTGGGGAAAAAACCGCCGTTCGCCGTCAGGTTGGCCAGGCTGGCGTGGCCGCTGGCCGTCGGGTAGTGCGTCGCGATCATCCAAATGCCGATCAGGATCAGCCCGATGATCGCGCCGACCTTGATCAGCGCGAACCAGAACTCGGTCTCGCCGAACAAGCCGACCGAGATCAGGTTCAGCAGCAGCAGGATCACCAGTGCCACCAGCCCCGGCAGCCACTGCGGCAGGTTCGGCAGCCAGAAGCGAATGTACATCCCGATCGCCGTGACCTCGGCCATCGCGATGGCCAGCCAGCACAGCCAGTAGGTCCAGCCCACCACAAAGCCGGCCCGCGCGCCCAGGTAGCGCTTGATGAAATCGACAAAGGAGTGCTGGGTCAGGTCCGACATCAACAGCTCCCCCATCGCCCGCATCATTAAGAAGCACACCAGCCCGGCGATCAGGTACGCCACCAGGATGGACGGGCCGGCGACGTGAATGGACTGGCCCGCGCCCAGAAACAGGCCCGTGCCGATGGTGCCGCCGATGGCGATGAGTTGCACGTGGCGCCCCTTGAGGCTGCGCGCGAGTTTTGGTTGTGGTTCGACTGCCATGAATTTTCCTCCAAGCTAATGGTTCCATTGTAACGGCGCAGCGGCGCGGGTTCAAAGGGCCAAACGCCGCGGCCAGCCAAAAACCGCGCCCTCAATGCCATGAGGACGCGGTTTGAATCACCTAAGTAAAGTTTGCATGAAATCATTTCATCGGTCGATGATGACCCGTGCCGGAGCGGTTTGCTTCACCAAAAAGGCCTTGAGGGTGGCCGGCGCCGCCTTGAAGCGCAGCCGCGCCACCGTCACGCTGCCGACCATCGCGGCAAGCTCGGTCAGCCCGTCCGGCAGGGTGGTCAAATGCAGCGCCGTGAGCGTGTTCAGCCCGCGCGGCGCCCCGATGCGGGCGATCAGCTGCTGGCGCGTGAGGCCGTTGCGCCAGAACCCAAACAGCCCGAGCATCCCCGTGATGAAAAAGCCGCTGACGGCGTCGTCCAGGCTGCGGCTGGTGATGACGGTGAACACGCCGATCATCGCGGCCGCCGCCCAGTAGAACCACTGCCAGAAGCGGTGCGGCCGCGCGGTGAACACCAGCCGGACCCGCACGGTGATCAGAATGGCCAACGCCACCGCGAAGACGGCCAGGTAGAGATAACTAAATAGTGACATACGCGCCCCTTCTGCCAAAAAGCGGCCCCAGCGGCCGCTTTTGCGTTACTTGCCGAGCCGCACCACGTCGCGGGCGATCATCAGCTCTTCGTTCGTCGGCACCAGCAGCACCTTGACCTTGGAATCGTCGCTGGAGATCAGGCGCTCCTTGGCCATCACGTTGTTGCGCTCGTCGTCGATCTTGGCGCCAAAGACGCTCAGGCCGTCGATGATCCGCTTGCGCATCACGATGTCGCCTTCGCCCATGCCGGCCGTGAAGACCAGCGCGTCCACGCCGCCCATCTCGGCCACGTAGCCGGCCACGTACTTGATGATACGGTTGACGAAGATGTCGATCGCCAGCTGCGACTGCGGCCGCGTGCCGCGGGTCTTTTCCAGCTCGCGCATGTCAGGGGACAGCCCGGACAACGCGTAGATTCCGGACTCCTTGTTCAGGATGTCGATCATCTTTTCCGGGTCAGTGATGTGCAGTTTTTGCATCAGGAAGGCCACCAGCGAGGCGTCGATGTCCCCGCTGCGGGTGCTCATCGTCACCCCGGCCAGCGGTGTGAAGCCCATCGAGGTGTCAAAGGACTTGCCGTCTTTCTCCGCCGTGATCGACACGCCTGAGCCCAGGTGCATGGTGACCATGCGCAGGTCTTCCAGCGGCTTGCCCAAGAGTTCGGCCGCGCGGTGGGAGACGTAGCGGTGGCTGGTGCCGTGCGCGCCGTACTTGCGGGCGCCGAACTTCTCGTAGTACTCCGGCTTGATGGAGTACAGGTAGTTCATCTTCGGCATCGAGGTGTGGAACGACGTGTCGAACACGCCGACTTCCGGCACCCCAGGCAGCAGCTTCATGAACGCCTTGATCCCTGCCGCCTCTGCCGGATTGTGCAGCGGTGCGTACTCGGCCAGCGCCTCAACTTCTTTCAGGGAGTCGGCATCCAGCTTCTCGGATTCCTTGAAGCGCTCGCCGCCGGCCACGATGCGGTGGCCGACGCCCTGGATCTCCTGGTAGTCGCTGATGATCTTCAGGTCCAGCAGCGCCTTCAGCAGCATGTCCACCGCCAGCTCGGCGGTTGGGATGTCCTGGTTGACGACGTACTTCTGCCCGTCCCCATACTTGACCTTGAACTCGGAGTTCGGCAGGCCCATGCGGTCCACCATTCCTTCGGCGATGACTTGCTCCGCCGGCATGTTGAACAGCTTCCACTTCAAAGTTGAGCTACCGGCATTGATGGCTAGAATTTTTGGCATTGATCTCTCTCCTACGCTAAATTTTGAGCGGCCCAGGTGCGCACTGAGTCGATGAATTCACTAAAGGCTTTGCGGTCAGACAATTCCGGGAAGGACCCCAGCAGCACCTGCTTGGCCTGCTTGGTGTGGGCCCCCGGTTTTTGCAAAATGAGCAGCGACTTTTGCGCCGCGGGATTGGCGAACAGCGACTGCGGCAGGTTCAGCAGGCCCTGGAAATGGGCGCTGCTGGTCAGCCACGCGGTCAGGCCGGCCGCCTCCTCCGACTGAAACACGGTGCTGGGCACGAAAAATAGCCCGAGGCCGCCGTCCTTCAGCGCCCGCAGGCTCTGCTCGATCATGAGGTGGTGCGCGTACGAATGACCGCTTTTAGCCGCCGTGGCAAACTGCTTGGCCCGCTCATCCAGCGGGTAGTAGCCCACCGGCAGATCGGACACCACCAGATCAACGTCAGTGGCAGCCAGTGGCCCCAAGGCGTCCTGGTGGTACAGGGCCACGTCCAGCTGCTGCAGCTGACTGCTCATGCCGGCAAAGGCCAAGAGCGTCTCGTCGTTATCGACGCCCACGCCTGTGACCGGCACGGCCAAGGCCGCCTTCAGCTGGTTCATCACGGCAAACAGCAGGTTCCCGGTGCCGGCCGCCGGATCAAACACCGTCAGGGCCGCCGGCTGCGGCAGGAACGTGGTGGCCACGAAGGTCGCCAGCTCCGCCATGGCGTCTGGCGTCACCTGCTTGTTTGGCTCAATGGCATCCAGGCGGATCGCCTTGACCAAGATCAGCTGCAGCGCCTGGCGCACCTCTTCCGCGGAGAAGTCGGTAATCTTCACCGGCTTAAACAGCGCGGTGAGCTTAGCCACGGTCTCCTGGTTCGGCACTCCGTCTTGGACGTTGATCGTGCCGGCCGTCAGGTCCTCGCCGGCCTCAGTGGCCGCCTCCAAATAGCTGGTCTTGACCTGCTGATGCAGCAAGTCGGCCGCCTGCATTAACGTTTGGTACAGTGATTCCATGTGCTCGTTGGCCACGCCGCAACCCCCTTTTAATCGTACAGAACCATTTTACCGGTGCCTCAGGGGTTATTCAAGCGGATTATCATTCGGGCTTCGCCTCATCCGCGCCCGCCGGCTGCGGTTGGTGGCGGTTCCACCAGGCGTAGGCAACTTTGAACTGCTGCTCCTCGTAGCGCAGCCGGCGCTGGTAGTCCACGCGCCAGGCGGCAAACTGCTGCAAGGCGGCGCTGCTGATCAGCGTCACCAGCGCCAGCAGCACAATGGCGGACAGCAGCGCACTACCGCTTCGTTTTGTCATTAAACACCCCCGTCAGCCGTGGCCCGGTCATCAGCTTCAGCTCGTATTTCACCCGGCCCGGCGTGATCTCGGTAAACTTGATGCTGCTGACGTTGTAGATCAGCGGCGCCATCCCGGGATTGCGGTCGGACTTGCCCGACGACCCCTGCAGGTAGGTGCCGGACGCCGAGGTGCGGACTTCCAAAAGCGATCCCTTGCCGGTCGCCGCCGAGCTGTACGTCACCTGGCTTTCGCCGACGTGCTCGACCGTCGCGTTCGTGCTCATGTACCACGAAAGCTCGCTTTCCACCTGCAGCAAGGTCATGTCCTCATTCAGGCTGGGCAGCCGGCGCAGCCCGCGGAGCACCGGCCGCCAGACCAGCACGAGCCCGGCAAGCAGCGCCAAGGCCACCAGCACCTCAGCTAGGGTCATCGCTGAACGCAAACCAGATTGGTTTTTCACCTGCCACCTCCACTAAGGTGCCATCTTCCCTGATGGTCACCTGATACGCCGTCTCCGCCAGCCAAATGGTGATCTTGCCGACTCCGGGATGGGCGGCCAGCGCCGTGCGGGCGGCGTAGCGCGAAGCCACCGCGGCCTGAAGCGGCGCGACCTGCACCTGGTACTGCTGGGCCAGCAGCGTCACCCACAGCACGATCAGCCCGGTCACGATCAACGCGCCGAGGTGCTCGGCCAGCGCACTGGCCGCTCTCATTGATTGGTTCGTCTCATCACCCCCCACTGCAGCAGGACCGCAAAGCGCACCAGTTTACCATTGGCCCGCCTGAACACGACCTGGCCGACCGTCACCGCCGGCTTGCTGGTGAACGTGAAGGCGAGCCGGGTGGTGTCCCAGTCGCCGCTGCCCTGCTTGGCCAGCGTGAGCGTCGCCGGAATGGGCAGGCGGTACTGGTTAGCCGTCGTGCCGTTTTCGGGGCGGTCGGCAAACGTCACCACCCCCTCCTCGATGGTCATGGTGCCGATATACCCGGTCAGCCGCACGCGCTGGCGCAGGCGCTCCCAGTCCCGCTTGAACTGGGTCAAAAACTGCGTCTCGGCCTCCCGCGCCAGTACCCGCTGCCCGATGATCACCGTCGCCCCACTCATCGCGGCAAACACCGCCAAGGCGGCGGTCACTTCGATCAGCGTGAACGCCCGCCTCATTTCAGATGGTAAGCAGGCGGCGAGGCGGTGTACGTCGCAACGGCCGCCAGCTGCGTCTGCTGGTTAGCGGAAATGATCCCCGCGCGCACTAACTCCGCGGGAGAGGCAAACTCGGCCACCACGCGGTCGGGCTGCTCGTAGGCAATGGTGATCTGGGCGTTGGTGGTTTCGATCAGCGCCTGACTCTGGCGGCGCTGGGCTTGTTGGACCTGGCCCTGGATGGTGACCACCAAAGTCAGCGTCAACACGATGATCAACGCCAGCGCGGCCAGCACCTCGATCAAGGTGAACGCCTTGCGTTTTTTCATGGCAAACCTCCTATGTTGTCGTAAAGCGGCAGCAGCAATTCGCGGTACATCAGCACGATCTGCACCCCGATCAGGATGAACATCACCGGCTGCACCACGGCCAGCCAGCGCTCGACGCGGTCCTCAAACTGCTTGAGCAGCTGGCGGGCAAACAGGGCCATCCCCGCCTGCACCAGGGGCCCAGGCTGGCCAAGCAGCAGCAGCGCCCGCGCCGGCGGAAAGATCAGCGGCTGGGCCAGCGCGGCGCCCAGCTCGCCGCCGGCCGCCAGCTGCTGCTGGATGCTTCGGCCCACCCCGGCCAGCGGACTGGCGTCAAGCGTGGCGAGGGTGGCAACGTAGCTGGCCAGCGGCAGCCCCGCCGCCAAGGACTGCGCCAGCCCGCTGACGAACTGGTACTGGTAGTAATTCGTGGCCAGCTGCCGCACTCCCGGCAGCTTCAGCAGCAAGTGCGCCCGACGCGCCCCGCCAAGGCGCCGCAGCCACTGCCACAGGGCCAGGCCCAGCCCGGCCAACACCGCGGCTCCGAAGAGCTCGCGCTGGACGAACCGGGACCGCGCGCCGCCCAGCATCGGCAGCACCCCCAGCATGAGCACGGTTTGGATCACCGCGAGCAGCGCGAGCAACAGCAGCGGGTACATCATCAGCTGGCGCAGCTTCTTGCGGCTCTCCGTTTGCACCCGCACCAACGCGGCGGCGTCCTGCAGCGCCAGGGCCAGCTGACCGTGGCGCTCCGCCAACGTCAAGGCGGCGACGATCTGCGGATGAAAATGGACCGCGGCCAGCCCCGCCGCCAGCCCGCTGCCCCCGCTCAGCCGCTGGTCGACCGCCTGCCAAACGGCCGCCTGGGCGGCAAAGTTCAACGTCACCACCTGCAGGCTGGCCCGCAGGGAAAAGCCGGCGCTCAGCAGCTGGCTGAGCTGTTCACACACCGCCAGCTGCACCGCAAGCGGCAGGCGTTTGGTCTTCATGACCCCACCTCCTCGTACGCCAGCACCGTCACTTCCGGGTGCACGCGCGGCGTGCTCACCAGCCGCACCGCGGCCCCCAGCTTCAGCGCCGCCTGCACCAGCGGCGGCGCCACGCCCAGTGCGGTCAGCCGCAGCGGCACCTGGGCGGGCGTTTGTGCGTGCACCGTCGTCAGCACCAGGTGGCCGGAGATCGCCGCTTCACAGGCCGCCTGCGCCGTCTCAAAGTCGCGGATCTCCCCGATCACCAGCACGTCCGGCCGTTTGCGCAGCGCCGCCTTCAGCAGGCTGGCGTAGGTCATCCCCGCCTCGGGATTCACCTGCAGCTGCAAAAACGCGGGCGCCGCGATCTCCACCGGGTCCTCGATGGTCATCACCATCCGGTCGGCCCCCAGCACGGTGGCGACCTGGTACAGCAGCGTGGTCTTGCCGCTGCCGGTCGGCCCGCACAGCGCCAGCATCCGCCGGGTGGCAAGTCCGGCGACCAGCTGGGCCACGATGGGCCCCGTCCACTCGTCCAGCGGCGGCACCCCGTAGATCAGGCGGGCCACCAGTGCCTCCTGGCTGCGGTAGTCCCCGACCGTGCTCAGCCGCAGGGTCAGCCCCAGCTCCGCCACGGTCAGCGCGCCCAGCTGCGGCCGGCGGGTCTCCGCCACGTTCATCCCCGCGTCCTACTTCAGCGCGCGGATCCAGCTTGCCCCCGCCGCGGCGGAAAGTTCGCGGCCCGGCGCCCAGCCCGCAGCGGTGCGCACCAGCACGCTCACCCCCGCCGGCTTGGGCAGGAAGTACACGTCGCTGGCGAACGCCGCCTGCGCCGCTTGAAACACCGCGAGCAGCTCTGCTTCCATTGGCCTCACCTCGAAAAGAGATTTCGCCGCAGACAGCAAAACGCCCCGCAGAAATTTTCTGCGAGGCGCCGTTCAATCATTCGCTTAGGGTTACTTGGTTGGGTCTTCGTCTGGCCATTCAGCGGAGGTGTACACGTTCTGCACATCGTCGTTGTCTTCCAGCGCGTCGATCATGTTCTGGAAGGTCTCCAGCTTGTCTTCCGGCACCGGCACGGTGGTTTCAGGCACCATGGTCAGCTCGGAAGTCGTGAAGTGGAAGCCCTGTTCTTCAAGCGCGTCGCGAACGACGGAGAAGTCCTTCGGGTCGGTGTAGATCTCAAACTCGTCATCTGACGTCTGCAGGTCCTCGGCGCCGGCCTCAAGCACGGCTTCGAGCATCTGGTCTTCGTCGACGTCCAGGCCCTCGCGGTTGACCACGAAGTAGCCCTTGCGGTTGAACATGTACGACACGGCGCCGGCGCCGGCCATGGTGCCGCCGTGGCGCGTGATGGCCACGCGCACGTCGGAGCTGGTCCGGTTCTTGTTGTCGGTCAGCGCTTCAACGAGCACGCCGATCCCGGCTGGGCCGTAGCCTTCGTACTGCACTTCGTCGTACTGCGTGGTGTCGCCACCTTCAGCCTTGTCGAGTGCGCGCTTGATGTTATCTTTTGGCATGTTCGCGGCGCGGGCCTTATCCATGACCAACCGTAGCGAAGGGTTGTTGTTAGGGTCAGAACCACCTTGCTTTGCTGCCATGAAAAGCTCACGGGAGATTTTCTGGAAAATTTTGCCGCGCTTGGCATCCTGAGCGTTCTTACGGCCCTGGATGTTGTGCCACTTGGAATGTCCTGACATCTTAAACCCTCTTTTCGAAAAATTAGTATGGACATAAACGCTATTGAGTATAGCAAAAAAAAAGCCGGGGTTCAACGCGTCCTAACGCGCCGGCGCCGCCGCCACAGCGCGAGCACCAAACTGACGAGGGCAATGCCGACGAGCGCGCCGGTCGCGTCCAGCAGGACGTCCTGAAACAGCGGGGTGCGGTCCTGCGTCAGCATCTGGTGAAACTCGTCCAAGGCCGCCACGCCGGCGCAGGCCAGCCACGCCAGCAGCACGCGCAGCCACGTCGGCTGGGTAAAGGTGCGCAGACCCAAGATCGCCGCGCCGCCCAGCACGAAGAAGATGCTGAAGTGTGCCAGCTTGCGAATGAAGAACTCCGTGAAGCCGGCCATCCCCATCGCCTGCACCGATACGTGCTGGCTCGCCCAGTAGAAGTCGATGTGGTTCAAAAACGCCCAGGTGAAGTGCGGCGGCAGCCAGGCGTTCAGCTCCGGCACCAGGCTTTGATCGTAGTACGGCATGCTCGAGCTGATGAACAGCACGACGAGCAGCGCCAGGTCGAGCCAAAGCCAATTGTATTTTTTCAGCATGCAGATTCTCCCTCCAACGTCCTAGTTTAGCATACCAGGGCCGCTTGCTAAGCGGTATAATAAGTCAACTTATCATCAAGGAGGCACCGCATGACTTATCCCATTAATTGGCAACTGGACAATATTTTCCCCGGCGGCATCGACTCGCCCAAGATGACAGCCCGGCTCAAGCAGGCCACCGCCGAGCTGGCCGATCTGACCGCGCAGATCGCGGCCTGGCAGCCGGCCCAAGACCCCAACTTTGCCGCGTTTTTGACCCTGTTTGCCCTGCGGGAGGACGTGGTCAGCGGCCTCAGCACGGTGGGCACGTTCGCCAACATGATCCACTCCGCCGACGTCAAGAACGCCCAGGCCGGCGTGGTCTTGGGCCAGGTGGCGCAGCAGATGACGGCCCTGCAGGCGGCCGACAACGCCCTGACCAAGAAACTGGTGGCCCTGCCCGACGCAACGTTTGCCGCCCTGCTCAAGGTGCCGGCGCTCGCGCCCAGCGCGTTTGGCCTGACCGAGATGCGCACGCAGGGCAAGGACCTGCTGGACGACGCCACCGAGGATCTGATCAACCAGCTGGCCATCGACGGCTTCCACGGCTGGAGCGAGCACTACGACAACCTGTCGGCCGCCCTGCACTTTGACGTCACCCTGGACGGCAAGCAACTGCAGCTTTCCGCCGGCCAGGCGCAGAACCACTTTGAAGGCGACCTCAAGGCGGAAAACCGCGCGCAGGTCTTCGCGGTCTGGGAAAAGACGTGGGCCGCTCACGCCCAGCTTTTCGCCGACGCGCTGAACCACCTGGACGGCTTTCGGCTGACCAACTACCGCGCGCACCACTACCCGAACTACCTGTACGTGCCGCTGCGCCAAAACCGCATGCAGGCGGCCACCGTGGACCAGATGTGGGCCACGGTCGCGCGCAACAAGGCGCCGTTTGCCGCCTACCTCGACCAAAAGGCCCACCTGATGGGCAAGGCCAAGATGGCCTGGCAGGACCAGTGGGCGCCGGTCGCCCTGGGCGGCTTCACGCCCAAGGTTTACTCGTTTGACGAGGCCGCCGCGTTCATCATCGAGAACTTCCGCAAGTTCTCCCCGAAAATGGCGACGTTTGCCCAGCACGCTTTTGAACACGGCTGGATCGAGGCCGAGGACCGCCCCGGCAAGATCGCCGGCGGCTACATGACCGAGGTGCCGGACGTCAAGGAGAGCCGGATCTTCATGACCTTTGACGGTTCGGCTGCCGGCGTTTCCACCATCGCCCACGAGCTCGGCCACGCTTTTCACGCCAGCATCCTGAAGGACTACCCCGAGATGCGCCGCGACTACGCGATGAACGTGGCCGAGACGGCCTCGACCTTCGCCGAAATGGTGGTCGCCGACGCCACCGTGCAGCAGGCGACCTCCCCGGAGGAAAAGCTGAACCTGCTGGACGCCAAGATGAGCAACCCCATCGCCATGCTGCTGAACATCCACGCCCGCTACCTGTTCGAGCGCAAGTTCTACGACGCCCGCGAAAGCGGCACGGTGACCGCCGCGCAGCTGCAGGCCATGATGCAAAGCGCGCAAGAAGAAGCCTACGCCGGTTCGCTCAGCTCGTTTGACCCGCTGTACTGGGCCAACAAGCTGCACTTCTTCATCGACGACGTGTCCTTCTACAACTTCCCGTACACGTTTGGCTACCTGTTCTCCAGTGGCATCTACGCCAAGGCCAAGGCGGCGGGCGGCAGTTTTGAGGACGACTACATCGCCCTGCTCAAGGACACCGCCAACATGTCCACCGAGGCACTGGCCCAAAAGCACCTCGGCGTCGATCTCAGCCAGCCCGCCTTTTGGCAGCAGGGCATCGACCTAGCCGCCGCGGACGCGCAGACCTTCATCACGCTCAGCCGGCCGTACCTGCCGCCGGCCTTCGCCTAGCATGACCCCAGTCACTCACCCCAATCGAGGAAAATTAAAATGAAAATCAATCTCACCAATCCTGCCACCCGCCAGATCAAACAGGCCAAAATCGGTTTTTCCTGGACCACCTTCTTTTTCGGCTGCCTGGTGCCCCTCGTGCGCGGCGACTGGAAATGGTTCTTCATCCTGCTGATCATCACCATCGTGCTCGGCCTGCCGACCTTCGGCTTCGGCGGCGCGATCGTGGGCCTGATCTTCTCGTTCATTTACAACCGGCTTTACATCAACGACCTGCTGGGCCACGGGTTCGCCCCTGCGGATGACTACTCGGAAACGGCACTGGAAAGCCACAACTTCCTCGCGCCGCGGTAGCCTTGCCTCATGCGCAAAAAAGCAGGCCCCCCTTCGCCATCGGCGAGGCGGGGGCCTGCTTTTTTCGTGGCGCCAGCGTTATTCCACGGTGACGGACTTGGCCAGGTTGCGCGGCCGGTCCACGTCGTAGCCGCGGTCCAGGCTCGTGAAGTAGGCCAGCAGCTGGCCGGGAATGATCGTGAGCAAAGGCGTTAGCAGTGCCGGCAGGTCATCCACGATCAGCTGGTCTTCGGGCTGGGCCAAGCTGGCGGCGGCGATGCGCAGCACCTTCGCGCCGCGGGCCTCGACCTCCTCGGCGTTGCTGCGGGTGCGGGCGGCCGTCTTGGGGTCGGTGATGAACGCCACGACCGGCGTGTCTTGCTCGATCAGTGCGATCGTGCCGTGCTTGAGCTCCCCGGCGGCAAACCCTTCGGCCTGCACGTAGGAGATTTCCTTGAGCTTCAGCGCCGCTTCCAGGCTGACGAAGTAGTCGGTGCCCCGGCCGATGAAAAACGCGTTGCGCGTCTTGGCAAACAGCGCCGTGGCCAAGGCGTGCAGCTTGGCCTGCTGGTCGATCAGCGCCTGCTGGCCGGCCGCCGCCAGACTTAAGGCGTGGGCGACGTCAGACTTGGCCGCCGCGGGCACTTGTTTGAACTGGCCCAGGGCCGCGGCCAGCAGCGCCTCGACGGCAACTTGCGCCGTGTAGGCCTTCGTTGAGGCCACGGCGATCTCCGGGCCCGCCGCCAGGTCGACCGCGTAGTCGGCCTCGCGCGCCAGCGTGGAGGTGATCACGTTGGTCAGCGTCAAGGTCGGGTACCCGGCGGCCTTGACGTTCACCAGCACTTGGCGAATGTCGGCGGTCTCGCCGCTTTGCGTCAGGAAGATGAACATTGGCTTGGCGGACAGCAGCGGCATGTGGTAGCCGAACTCCGAGGCCAAGGCGGCCTGGGTCGGCACGCCGGCCAGCTGCTCGAACAGGCTTTGCCCGACGAGCCCGGCGTGGTAGCTGGTACCGGCCGCCACGATGTACAGCCGGTCGGCCGAAGCCAGGGCCTTGAGCAGGGCAGCGTCAAACTGCGGCTTCGCGTCGGCATCCACGTAGCGGCTGAGCAGGCGCCGCATGACCGCCGGCTGCTCGGTGATCTCCTTGAGCATGTAGTACGGGAACGGGCCCTTTTCCGCGTCGCCGGCGTCGATCTTGACGGTGATCGGTGCGCGGTCCACGGGGCGACCGGCAGCGTCCGTGATCGCAATGGTGTCCTTGGTCAACGTGACCAGCTCGCCGTCGTTGAGCTCGACGAACTGGTCGGTTTCCTTGAGCATCGCCAGCGCGTCGGAGGCGACCACGTTGAACCCTTCGCCCTTGCCGATCAGCAGCGGGCTCTTGTTTTTGGCGACGTACAGGTGATTGGCGTCGGTGCGGTCGGCCAGCGCAAAGGCGTAGGAGCCTTCCAAGAGGCCCAGCGTCTTGGCGAAGGCGGCGCGGGCGGCAAGGCCGTCGCGCGCAAAGGCGGCCACGAGCTGAACGACCACCTCGGTGTCGGTTTCGCTGGCAAACGCCACGTTGCTCAGGTACTTGGCCCGCAGCGCGGCGGCGTTTGTGATCACGCCGTTGTGCACCAGGTAGAAGCGCTCGTCGCTGGAGACGTGCGGATGGGCGTTGGCTACGGTCGGCTTACCATTAGTCGCCCAGCGGGTGTGGCCGATGCCCATGACGCCATGCACCGAGCCGTCAACGGCGGCGGTCAGGGCGCTGATCCGCCCGACCCGCTTGATCAGGTGATCCTGCCCTTGGCCGTCGTTCACGTAGAGTCCGGCCGAATCGTAGCCGCGATACTCCAGTTTCGAAAGCCCATTAAGCAGCACCTGCGTTGCGTCCGCCTTACCGATAACCCCGACAATTCCACACATACTTCCACATCCATTCTCTTTATTGGTATGAGCCTAACATTGGTTGTTAGGCTCTTTGGTATGTGAACAAATATAGTGCTTTGCCGGCCTTAATGTCAATTATTTTTTAAAGTGGTATAGGTCTTCTTAATAATATTGGTATAGACATTTTGCCGTGACGTTGGGGCCAACACAATGAAAAAGTGCGCTGCCGCGATCGGCAACGCACTTTTTCAACTTTCAGGCAGCAGGCACCACGCTTACGCTTCGCCGCCCATTTCGGTCTCCACGACCGCCACGATCTGGTCGACGTACTGGTTGACCAGCTCCGGCGTCTTCGCCTCGGCCATGACCCGCAGCAGCGCCTCGGTGCCGCTAGGGCGCACCAGCACGCGGCCGTCGCCGGCCATTTCCTTTTCGACGGTGTCAATGGCGGCCTGGATCGCCGGGTAGGCTTGCCAGTTGTTCTTGTCCTTGACCTTCACGTTGACCAGCTTTTGCGGGTAGGTGTGAACCGGCGCCGCCAGCTCGGACAGCGGCTTGCCCGTCTGCTTCATGACGTTCAGCAGCTGAATCCCCGTCAGCATGCCATCGCCGGTGTTGTGGTAGTCAAAGAGGATCACGTGGCCGCTCTGCTCGCCGCCGATGTTGTAGCCGTGCGCGCGCATTTCCTCGGACACGTGGCGATCGCCGACCGCCGTCTGCACCGACTTCATGTCATGTGCTTCCAGGGCCTTGTACATCCCCAGGTTGGACATCACGGTGGTGACCACGGTGTCCTGTTTGAGGCGGCCGTTGCTCTTCATGTAGCTGGCGAGGATGAACATGATCTTGTCCCCGTCAACGATCTGGCCCTTCTCGTCAACGGCAATGCAGCGGTCGCCGTCGCCGTCGAAGGCGAGCCCGGCCTGAGCGCCCTTTTCCACGACAAACTTGGCCAAGGCCTCCGGGTGGGTGGAGCCGACGCCCTTGTTGATGTTGATGCCGTCCGGGTGCGTCGCCATGGTGTCAAACTCGGTGTCCAGGTCGGCAAACAGCCGCGCCACCAGACCGCTGGTGGCCCCGTTGGCCGCGTCTAGCGCGACGTGGATGCCGCCCAGGTCATCGGCCAGGGTCTGCTCGAGAAACTGGGTGTACTTCAGCGCACCTTCTGGGTAATCGTTGACGTGGCCCAGGCCTTCTGCGGCAGGCCGCGGCAGGGTGTCTTCCGGCGCGTCCAGGAGGGCTTCGATCTCGTCTTCGGTTTCATCGGACAGCTTGTAGCCGTCCGGCCCGAAGAACTTGATGCCGTTATCCTCAGCCGGGTTGTGGCTGGCGGAAATCTGGATCCCGGCGTCGGCGCTTTGCACCTTGATCAGGTAAGCGACCGCCGGCGTAGTGATGACGCCCAGCGACAGCACCTCGATGCCGACGGACAGCAGCCCGGAGATCAGGGATTCCGCGAGCATCTCACCGGATGCCCGGGTGTCGCGCGCGACCAGGACCAGCGGCTTTTTCGCCGCGTCCTTCGAATGCTGGGTCAACACGTACCCGCCGCAGCGGCCTAAGCGGAACGCCAGCTCCGGGCTCAACTCCCGGTTCGCGATCCCCCGCACGCCATCAGTGCCAAAATACTTCGTCATGCCAAATGCCTCATTTCTCTATTTTTTGTTTAATCATCAGCGGCAGCGCTGCTTGCCGATGCCGAACTGCTGGAACTGGAGCTGACGCTGCCGGCCGTCCCGTTAGAGGTCGGATCGGTGCGCATGGTGACTTGGACCCGAATGGTGCGCGGATCGCTCGAGACGATCCCCTGCGCCGCCGCACTCAGCCGCACGGTCACGCTGGTGCTCTTGGAGATCTTCGACACGTCGATCGGCACGGTCAGCGTGTCGATCTTCTTCAGATCGGCGCGGCTGCCATAAATCGTCGCACTAGTTGTCGTCGTGTTCAAGGTGTAACTGGTGCCGTGCGGAACGGTGCCCGTTTGCTTGAGCGCCACGGCCACCTTTTTGCTTGGCAGGCTGACCGGCAGGCGAACGTGCACCGTCGCCGGCGTGATCACCACGTTCAGCGTGTTGCCGTCTTCGTCCAGCGCCTGCAGCAGCACCTCTTGGTCCACTGCGGTGCGGGTGTTGCGGCTCATGACCAGGTTGGCCACCACTTGGTAGACGCGGTTGATCTCGCCCTTGGCGCCGGTGACGTCGGCCGTCTCCGTGCCCAGCTGGGCGGTGTCCGCCACGTAGCCGGGCGCGAGGCTGTCAGAGTTGTACTTGACCTGGATCGGCATCTTGCGCGTCCGGCGGTCCTGGATCTTGACCTTGATCGTCTTGGGCTTAATGGTGTAAGTCAGATCGCGGTTAATGCCCTGCTCCTTGAGCTGCACGGTGTGCGTGCCGACGCCCAACCCGGACAGATCCGCGATCACGCGGAAGTTCAGGGTGTTGGCGGTGACCGTCACCAGGCTGGCGCTGCCTTCGACCTCCACGGAGACCTTCTGCGGATAGCCCGTGATGAAGTACTGGTCCGTGTTGGCCTTCAGCTCCAGCGGGACCTTCAGCGTCCGCTTGGCCGTGGCGGTCACGGCCGAGCCGTTCGTGCCGCCGCCCGGGGTCCGGTTGATCTGCTCGGCGTTCACGTAGGCGAACAGGGCGATGGCCAGCACCAGGGCAAGCACGCGGTAGACCCACTTGCTGTCCCAGATCTTACTAAAATTAAATTTCATCGCTTGGTCCCTCCCTTACGCTTCAAATCGGAGAAGAACGTCTGCACTTTGCCTTGCTTGGGGGTCTCCTGCGGGATCAGCTGCGCCCGCAGCAGCTTCAGGTAATCCTCGCGGGCCAAATCGCGGATCAAGTGGTTGTTCGTCGTCACCGTCACCCCGCCGGTTTCCTCGGAGATGACGATGGTCAACGCGTCGGTCACTTCGCTGATGCCGACCGCAGCGCGGTGCCGGGTCCCCAGCTCCTTAGGGATCAGGTTGCTTTCCGACAGCGGCAGGTACGCCGCGGCCACCGCGATGCGGTTGTCCCGAATGATGACCGCCCCGTCGTGCAGCGGGGTGTTGGGGATGAAGATGTTGATCAGCAGTTCGCCGGAGACGTCCGCATCGATCGGGATCCCCGTTTCGATGTAATCCTCCAGCCCAGTGTTCTGCTGAATGGTGATCAAGGCCCCGATGCGGCGCTTGCTCATGTACTGGATCGCCTTGTCGAGCTCCTTGATCAGGCGCTCTTCCTGCTGGTGCTCGTCATTTTTGGTCCACGGCAGGATCGAGCCGCGGCCGAGGTGCTCCAGGCCGCGCCGGATCTCCGGCTGAAAAATAATGACCAGCGCGGGCACCGACCAAGTAATGATCATGTCGACCATGTACCCGACGGTGTGCAGCTGCAGGACCAAGGAGACCGCCTTGATGACCACGATCACCAAGACGCCCTTGAGCAGTTGCACGGCCTTGGTGCCGCGCACCAGCATGATCAGGCGGTAGACCACGTACCAGACGACCAGGATGTCGATCAGATTGGTCAGCGTCGACCAGCGCAGTATGTTGTTGACAAAATCCTGCATTGCCTGTCCTCCATTTTTGATTATCGACTCATTATACCACGCCGGGCCGTCCGACCAGAGGGGCCATTTGCGCGGCCTGTTTCGCGAAAATAATTTTCTGTACCAATACAGTTCAAATGTATTCGATTCCATCGGCCAGCTTTTGTTCGTGAAAAAATGCACAGATCGCCGGGCCAGTGGGCCGGCAGCCGCGTTGCCAATGGCCCGGTCGAAACACCCGCCAAGCGCTGTTACACCATGTTTTCATGCGGTTTACATTTGCTTTCAGGGCGGTATGCTGAGGGTAACTTAGACATGGAGATGTGAAATCATGGCAAATGTTATGGCAATGAAGCAGGTCGCAGCCCGGCCGGCAAATGATCCCCAAGCGGCGGTGAATAAGCTGGTCGCAAGCGCCCAGCTGGCGTTCAACACCTATTCTCAGTTCGACCAGGCCCAGGTGGACCGCGTGACGGCCGCCGTCGTCGCCGCGGCGCGGGCGCACGCCAAGGACCTCGCCTTCCTGGCGTGGAAGGAAACCGGCCGCGGCAATGCGGAAGACAAGGCCATCAAGAACATCTACGCGAGTCAGTACATCTGGAACGCGATCAAAAACGACCGCACCGTCGGCATGATCGAAGAGGACCGGCAAAACGGCCTGACCAAGTACGCCGAACCGCTCGGCATCCTCGCCGGCGTGACCCCGGTCACCAACCCGACGTCCACCGTCATCTTCAAGGCCATCTTGGCGCTCAAGACCCGCAACGCCATCATCTTCGGCCTGCACCCGCAGGCGCAGCAGTGCGGCCAGGCCACCGTCAAGTTGCTTGAAGCAGCCGCGGTCAAGGCCGGCGCCCCGGCCGGGTTGATCCAGTGCATCCAGCACCCCAGCATTGAGGCCTCAAGCGCTTTGATGAACCACCAAGGCGTCGCGCTGGTGTTGGCCACCGGCGGCCCGAGCCTGGTCAAGGCGGCCTACTCCACCGGCAAGCCCGCGCTGGGCGTGGGCCCCGGCAACGCGCCGGCCTACATTGAAAAGAGTGCGGACATTGACGCCGCGGTCAACGACATCCTATTAAGTAAGTCCTTCGACAATTCCATGGTCTGCGCCTCGGAGAACAGCATCGTCATCGACCGGGCGATTTACCCGGCCGTGCGCAAGGCCTTCAGCCAGCGCGGCGCCTACTTCGTGCCGGAAGCGGACATCGCCAAGCTGAGCGCCGCCGTCATCGATCCGGCGCGCCACACTGTTCGCGGCCCGGTCGCTGGCCAAAGCGCCGAGAAGATCGCCAAGCTTGCCGGCATCCCGGTTCCCAAGGGCACCAAGCTGCTGATCGCCAAACTGGACGGGATCGGCCAGAACTTCCCGCTGTCCGGCGAGAAGCTGTGCCCGGTCTTGGGCATGTACATCGCCAATGACCAGGCCAGCGCGTTTGACCTTTGCCGCGGCCTGCTGAACTACGGCGGCCTGGGCCACACCGCCGCCCTGCACACCCAAGACGAGCACGTGATCGCAGCGTTTGGCGAGATGATGCCCGCCTGCCGGATCCTGGTGAATTCACCGGCGTCCCTCGGCGGCATCGGCGGGTTGTTCAACCGCCTGACCCCGTCGCTCACGCTGGGCACCGGCTCGTACGGGAAGAACTCGATCTCCCATAACCTGACCGACAAGGACCTGCTGAACATCAAGACCGTGGCCCGCGCGACGCGGCACCCGAACGACTTGATCGGCGAACTGCGCGACCTCATCCACGAAAATTAATCGTTTTCTCATTTACTCACAACGCCAGCGCGGCCGCCCACGGCCAGTCGACTGGCGTTTTGTGTACACGCGTACAAGCGCGCCGGACAAACGCTAAAAAGGGGTGTTGTCCTTGCGCCAAAGCGTTAGAATGTCTCTATAACCAGGCGACGATCAAGTCGTCAAAGTTTGGGGTGTCCGGCATCGCCGGGCCATTTTTTCGGCGCTAGTCGAAACGTGGAGGTTAGAAGAATATGTCTGCAACAGAAAAGAAAGCGCAGTATGCAACCGAGTCTTCGGATAAGGTCCTCAGCGACCTCAGCACCACTGCCACCGGCCTGACCGAGGCTGAGGCCCAAAAGCGGCTCAGCCAGTACGGGGATAACACGATCAGCCACGCCAAGGGCGAGTCTCAGTTCAAGGCTTTCATTAAAAACTTCGGCAGCCTCATGGCGATCCTGCTGTGGGTCTCCGGGTTGGTGGCGATGATCTCCGGGACCATGGAACTGGGGATCGCGATTTGGTTAGTCGATATCATCAACGGGCTGTTCAGCTACTGGCAACAGTTCCAGGCCAAGAAGGCGACGGACTCGTTGATGGCAATGCTGCCTACGTACACCCAGGTGTTCCGCGACGGCAAGCTGCAGCAGAAAAACGCGACCGAGCTGGTGCCCGGCGACGTCTTCATGCTGCAAGCCGGCAACTCGATCCCCGTTGACGCCCGCCTGATCGAGGCGACCTCCATGCAGGTCGACCAAAGCGCGCTGACCGGTGAATCCGTGCCGGAATCCAAGTTCGTCAAGTACGACCCCGGCGAGGGCCAATTTGCCGAAAGCAACCTGATCTACGCCGGCACCACGATCGGTGCCGGCACCGGTAAGGCGGTCGCCATCGCCACCGGCATGAACACGGAGTTCGGCAAGATCGCCGCGTTGACCCAGCAGCAAAAGAAGGTCAAGAGTCCGCTGGCCATCGAGCTGGATCACCTGACCCGGCAGATTTCGATCATTGCCATCGGCATCGGCGTCGCGTTTTTCATTGCGTCGATTTTCTTCGTGCACTACCCTGCCGCCAAGGCCTTCATCTTCGCGCTGGGCATGATCGTCGCCTTCATTCCGGAAGGCCTGCTGCCGACTGTGTCGCTGAGCCTCGCGCAAGGCGTGACCCGCATGGCCAAGAAGCACGCGCTGGTCAAGGACTTGAACTCGGTCGAAACGCTGGGTGAAACCACCGTCATCTGCTCGGATAAAACCGGCACGCTGACGCAGAACCAGATGACCGTTAACCACGTCTGGACCCGCAGCAAGGAGTACAAGGTCACGGGCCAGGGCTACGTCAACAACGGCCACATTGAGCTCAACGGCCAGAAGATCGCGCTGGAAGACGAACCCGAGCTGGACGCGCTGATCCGCATCTCCTCTTTGAACAATGACACCCAGGTCCAGCAGGACAAGGACACGGGCGCACCGAAGATCCTCGGCACGCCAACCGAAGCCTCGCTCGTCATTCTTGCGGAAAAGGCCGGCTTCGACCTGGACGCGGCCACCAAGGCCACCCCGCGGCTGAAGGAGTTCCCGTTTGACTCCGACCGCAAGCGCATGAGCACCGTGCACCAAAATGACGAGAAGAACCTGACCGTGTGCGTCAAGGGCTCCCTGTCCGACATTGTGCACCAGTGCGACACCATTCAAGTTGACGGCAAGGTCCGCCCGATCACCGAAGACGACCGCCGCGCCATCGACGTCGCCAACACGAAGTACGCCAAGCTGGGCCTGCGTTCACTGGCCGCCGCCTACCACCTGATCCCCGTAGCGGCGGACCGCGATGAGCAGCTTGCCAACATGACCATCGAAACGGCGGAAAACCACCTGACCTTCGTTGGGCTGACCGTCATGGCCGACCCGCCGCGCCCCGAGATCTACGAGGCGGTGCGCAAGTGCCACGAAGCCAACATCAAGATCATCATGGTCACCGGGGACTCATCTTTGACCGCCAAGTCGATCGCCGTTAAGATCGGCCTGACCTCCGACAAGGCCCGCGTCGTGACCGGCACCGAGCTTGAGGCCATGACCGAGCCCGAACTGCAGGACGCCTTGAAGGGTGAGATCATTTTCGCCCGCGTCGCGCCTGAGCAGAAGTACAAGATCGTCTCGACGCTACAGAAAAACGGCGAGATCGTCGCTTCCACCGGCGATGGTGTCAACGATGCCCCGGCCCTGAAGAAGGCCGACATCGGGGTCGCCATGGGTGTGACCGGGACCGACGTGGCCAAGGATGCCGCCGACATGATCCTGACCGACGACAACTTCGCCTCCATCGTGGCCGCCATCGAGGAAGGCCGGACCGTCTACTCGAACCTGCAGAAGTTCCTGACCTACATTCTGACCTCCAACGTGCCAGAAGCGGTGCCGTCCGCTCTGTTCCTGTTCTCCGGCGGCCTGATCCCGCTGCCGATGACCATCATGCAGATCCTGACCGTCGATTTGGGCACGGACATGCTGCCGGCGCTGGGACTAGGCTCTGAAAAAGCGGAGCCGGGCATCATGAAGCAGCCGCCGCGCGCCAAGAACGCGCATCTGCTGAACAAAGGCGTGGTCTGGAAAGCCTTCCTCTGGTACGGCCTGATCAGCTCGGCCGTGTCAACGTTTGCCTACTTCTTCGTCAACGCGCAAAACGGCTGGCCAAGCATCGCCCTGGCATCGTCCGGGCAGGTCTACGCCCGTGCGACGACCATGGTCCTGGGCGCCATCGTCTTCTCCCAGATTGCCAACGCGTTGAACTGCCGGACCAAGACCGCCTCGGTCTTCAAGGTGGGGCTGTTCTCCAACCGCCGCGTCTGGTACGGGATCTTCTTTGAAGTCATCCTGTTCGCCTTCCTGACCATGACGCCAGGGGTGCAAGAACTCTTTAACACCACCGTCCTGCAAGGGGACGATTGGGTCTTCCTGTTCATGATCCCAATTCCGATCTTCCTGATCGAAGAGCTGCGCAAGTGGCTCGACCGGCGGCGCCTCGGCAATACCGAAGCGGCAGTGGAATAAGGGTACAAGAAAAATCTCGGCTGACAGAAGTTGTCGGTCGAGATTTTTTTGTACCGTGTAAACGAGATTAGAAAGCAGTTGCCAATCAAACCCAGGCAGCAGTCGCGGGCCTAAACTGGGCTACGACTTGGCAACGGGGGAGCATCTAGCTACGCACAAGGCCTCGTCGGCAAAGTACGCCGACAATGCCTTGCGCTAGGCTAGCTGTCCCCCAAAGAACGCCAAGTCTGCGCACCTTGCTCCTAACTGGGCTTCAGGTCCGCAACGCCCGAGCACTTAGCTACGGTCGCGGCCTCGCCGCCAAAGTACAGCGGCAATGCCTCGACCTAGGCTAAGCGTCGGGCTAAATGCGCGGACCCTACGCACCTTGCTAAATCGGGCTACGAGTTCGCAACGCGGGAGTGGCTAGCTACGCGTAGGGCATCGTCGGTAAAGTACACCGACAATACCCTACGCTAGGCTACCCATCCCGCTAAGTGCGCGAACTCTTCGCACCTTGCTTTTTAATATAACTTATCAAACGCCGCGCTTGTTGAGCGCAACGTGAATGTTCTGGGGTCTAGGTTCAAGGCGTGCTTGAGGCGCACCTTGAGGCTCGTTGGGCCCATGTTTGAGCTGAACCGATACCCGCCTTGATACTCACGCAGGTAAGCCACGACCGGGTTCAGGGCCAACCGCACCGCCCGCTCGGATTGTGGCTCAGTGAAAGTCAGCAAGTAGTCCACGCCAATGCGCGCCGTTTTTGACCCATCAGTTGCTTCTGCCATTGCTTTCGCCCCCTCCTGTGGATACGGTTCCATCTACCGCCAGTGTAGGTCTCACCCCCGTAAATAACAAGGTGCCTTGGGGCAAAACCTGAAGCTTACTGCGCCTGGCGCTGGATGTGAAACTCGATCCCGGTAAAGTCATCGCCTTGGTGCTGCGCCACGTAGGCGGTCGCTTCCCGGTTGACCGCCTTCAGGTCCACGCCCTGCGCCTTGGCCGCAAACAGGCAGCCGCAGTAGCACTGCCGGTACACGTTGTATTCCTTGCACATCTCCACTGACCGCGCGTAGCCGCCGCGCTTTTTAAAGTCACTCGGCAGGTACGCCACGTTGTAGATGTGCTGAATGTGAAGGCCGCCCTCGTTGATCCACTGGGCGTTCTTGCTGGGGCTGATCGTTAGGGTGCTGCCGAAGTAGTCAAAGCCGAGCGCCTGGGCCTTTTGTGCCACCGCGTCAAGGCGAAAATTGTAGCACACCTTGCAGCGCGCACCGCCCTCCGGCTCGTCTTTGAGCGCCTTGGTGTGCGCCAGCCAGTCGCTGGGCCGGTAGTCCGCACTCAAAAAGCGCACGGCGTTGCCCGTTCACTGGTTGAAGTCCGCAATGAACTGCTCCTGCACCAGCTTGCGGCGTTCGTACTCCATCCGCGGGTGGATGTTTGGGTTGTAGTAGTAGATCGTGACGTCGGCGTACTGCGTCAGGTACTCCAGCGTGTACGTGGAGCACGGCGCGCAGCAGGCGTGCATCAGCAGCCTGGGGCGCTTGCCCGCCGCCTGCCAGCCCGCAATCACCTGCTGCAGGATCTTGTCGAAGTTGATTTTCTGATCCTTTTCAAACTGGCCGGCAATGTCTTCGTATTCGAGCATGCGCGCCCCTCCCCTGCAGTGATGAATTCAGTATAGTCAAACCCCGCAGCGAAAACAATTCTCCGCCCCTGCCGCCAAAAAAGGCGCCCCCCGAGGACGCCTGGCCGAGCGGCTTACGCGAGGTAGGCCCGCATTGAGGAGAGGCTCGCCTCCGCCTCTGTGACCCCGGTTTGATACAGCGCCTCAAGCTTGCTGACGTCGTGCTCCAGCCGGCCCACGGTCACCGGCTGCTGCGGGGCGATCACAAACACTTTACCCGCCGCCTCCAGTGCTTCCAGCGCCGTCGCCTGGCGATTGTACATCTCTGGGCGGCCGATCGCCGTTTCCACAAACGTCGGGTAAGCGGCAAAGCTCCGGTGGTAGGCGCGCCGCAGCACCTGACTGGTCGGCGCCTTGCGGTAGGCCCGTTCGCGCGTGCGAATCACCACGACCTGGTCAAAGCCGCGCTGCTGAGCGTACTGGTACGGGATCGAATCGGCGATCCCGCCGTCCAGGCAGACGCCAGCGCTGGTGTACGCCGGGGCAGAAATGAACGGCATGGCGGCGCTGGCCTTGAGGTCGGCAATCATGTCCCGGCCTTGCGGATGGCGGAAGTACACCGCTTTGCCCTGCTCGACCGAGGTGGCCACGACCACGAACTCGGAGGGCGAGGTGCGGTACGTGCGGTCGTCGAAGTCCTCCCAATCGCCGCCGTGCTCGGCAAACAGGTAATCTAAGTTGATAATGTCCTGCCGCCGCAGTGCGCGCCGCACCGAGATGTAATTTTTGTCCATGCGGTGCTTTGTATTGATGGCGTTCGTGCGGCCGAGCTGCTCGGAGAGATAATTCGTCCCGCACAGCGCGCCCGCCGACACCCCGACCACCAGCTCGAAGTGAATGTCATGCGTCAAGAAGGTGTCAAGCACCCCCGCGGTGTACTGACCGCGCAGCGCGCCGCCTTCTAGGATCAATGCTGCCTTGTACATTCCAACTCTCCTCACAGGTCGCCCAAGCACGCCTTAAGCCAGACCGATTTGGCGTTCAGTATAAAGGAGAACCGCCGCGATTACAAGGCAGCGCCCCTCTGCCCTGATCAGGCAAATCGTAGCCGCAGGGCCTGTGGGTGTGGCATAATAGCCTCAGGAGATGAGACAAACTATGTCAACCGAAAACGCACAGTCCTTTCCCGCAACTGCAGACGAAGCCGTCGCCATCGAGTGGCTTCGCCAGCAGGACCTCAGCGACAAGTCGCCCGAAGACGTCGCCCTGCTTTACGACACCGCCCTTAAAGGCGTGCGCCGCAAGAACAAGGAGCTTAACGCCAAGCACTGATCACCACCGCAAAAGGCGCCCGTTTAGGCGTCTTTTTCATTGCTCAAAACGGCAGATCGTCCTCTGGAATGTCCACCTTGGCCTCAGGCGCAAAGGGATCCACTGCCGGCGCTGCGTCTTCTTCGCGGTGCGCCTTTTGACTCTGCCTGAACGCGAAGACCTCCTTGGACTCGAGAAACGACACGTCGGTCACCACCACCTCAAGCAGCGAGATGTGCTTGCCCTCCTTGTCGTCGTAGCCGCGCGTGCGCAGCTGCCCTTCCACACTGAGCAGCGCCCCTTTTTTCGCGTAATGAGCCAGAAATTCTGCCTGCTTGTCCCAGGCCACAAAGCGGATAAAGTCTGCGGGGCGGTGGCCCTGCGCATCCTTCGCCTTGCGCGCCACGGCGAGGCTGGCGCGCCCCACCGTGTGGCCTCCCTGCGTCTGCCTGAGCTCGATCTCGCGCGCCAAATAACCCGTCAGTACGACTCGATTTAACATGGCTTTCCTCCACTCTTCGCTGTGCCAGATCCAAGTGCCCTGATGCAGATATATTTCGCCAACCGCCGGGATCCCCCCGCCAAGGTGCGAAAGGCTCGCGCACTTAGGCAGACGCATCGCAAAGTCTGGCCCAGGCTTTACTAACTAAGCATGTTCAGGCGTGGAACCGCATGGTATTATAAGGGAACTCATACGGAGCAGAGATTTTCGCGAAGGGAGCTGGTGCAGATGATTGCCGCACGGATTCTGATTATCTTAGGGCTCGCCGTGATCATCGCGGCCAGCGTGGCGCTGATCACCCGCCGGCGCGCTTTTCTCCTGCCGGTGATCGCGCTGCTGAGCGGGTTCCTGCTGTTCGCAGCCGGGCTGCTTTTGCCCTACCTGCACGCCCAACCAGCAGCCAGCCCGCAGCCGCCGACCCAGTCCAGCCCAAAAGCCAAGTCCGCCAAAAAGCCTGCCGCCAGCAGCAGTCTGCCTGCCAGCAAGGCGCCAGCGCTCAGCCAGGCCGCCGTCACCAGCCTCAACGCCCGCCTCGCCCATCAGCTCACGATCGATCAGGGGCTGGCCAAGGGCACCGGTGACTCGCACGGCCAAGCGACGGCAAGCGGGACGCCCGACCATCGGTACGACTGGACGATGTACGTGACGGTCGTGACCATCGATGACCAGCGCCGGGTGACCGGCCAAGTCAGTGCCTTCAAGCTCGCCAGTTTGGTCAAGGAGGCGCGGCTGGAGCTGGCCGAGCGCATCTCCCACCTCGCGCTCACCGTCTTGCGCGAGCAGAAACTTGCCACCGCCCAGGACGAGAAAACCGGCCTGTTCACCATGCTGGCCGCGCACCAGGAGATCCTCGTGCAGTCGCGGAACGATGATTATGCCAAGTTCCAGGTCAAGTAGTTTGCTCAATAGTCACTCGACCATCCAAATAGCGGGACCAACTTGCCAAAACTACGGTAAGCCGGTCCCACTTTTTTCGGCCAAAATTGTTGTTGATCCGGCACATTCCTTAATCAACCAGCTCTATCTCTTGTCCGTACTAATTCTTGAGGATTTTTCTCAAAAGGAGTTATACAATATGGCTGGTGAGGTTCTGCACAAGTACGCGTTGTTACCAAGAGGCGAGGTGCTATTAGCAATTAATGAAAGCGCTTTCTAGGGACCGTCTCCCTTTTAACTGTCTATTTGACTCAAGGTTTGTGAGAAACTGTCCTGTTCTACCAATCAAATCATGTTTCGCAGACGTCCAAAACTGAACGACGTAAAAAGCTGGAGAAAATAGGAGTGTAACCATGAAAAAGCTAATCGCAATTGGGGCAACATTATTGGCCGCCTTAAGTTTGGCGGCCTGCGGGAGCAGCAACTCGGGCACTGATAACGGCGGAAAAACAGTCGAAAGTTCTAAGAACACCAAGACAACTACGAAGCCATCAAAAAAGAAGTCCTCTAGTAGTAACGAGGTCACAAACGGACAGCTGCTGAAGGTCGGCCAGTGGAAAAACGATGACATGCAGGGCAAGATGGAATTGGCCAAAATCGCGACTATCAACAAAACTCTGACCGTTAGTAAGTACTCCGTCATTCTTAAAGACTTCAAAATGTTTGAAGTGACGCCAAAAGACAATGACCAAAAGAAGCTTGCCGCCGACTCTTTTGCATCTTCAACCGGCGTCACCACCCCGTACTATGAAATCCAAATTCAGTACGCCATCAAAAATACATCAGCTAATCCGGTCCAATTCAATGGCATTTCGTCACTCGTCACCAGTACCGGGCAGCAACTGGACAGCAACGGTGGTATGTCCGACCAAGGCGTCGGTGCAGAAGTCGCAGCAGGCGCAACCAAAGACACTGCCGTGCAGGCGTTGATTACCACATCTGACAAAGACAAGCTCTCCTCCATAACGCTTAACTTTGATAGCTTCTGTAACACCTCAGACTTCTCTGATCTGGGGACGCTTCCCGTCACTAAAATAGATTTATAACAAATTACAGATGAGGACCAGGTCAATAATTCCGGTATAAATTTATGTACCGGACAATGTATCGAATTTAAGCGAGAAAACACGAGCGTAGTCGAAAAAAGCACGAGCCAGAAATGCCGGTAATCCAGCAAATCCAGCTCGTGCTTTGGTGTGCCTTGCCTCAGCGGCGATACATCTTAAATTCTAGGTACAAATCGTTGTACAACCCGACCGTCTTGGGATCAAGGTCCTTGTACACCTCGGACTTCTTGATCACGGATTGGTCTGGGTAGAACTGCTTATCGTTGCGCACGGACTTCGGCAGCAGCTTCAGTGCCGCCGTGTTAGGGGTAGAGTAACCGACGTAATCGGCGTTTTGGGCGGCGTTCTTCGGGTCGGTGATGAAGTTGAGGAACGCGTAGATGGCCTTGAAGTGCTTGGCCGTTTTGGGGATCACCAGATTGTCAAACCAGAGGTTCGAACCTTCGCTCGGCACGATGTAATGCAGATGGGAGTTATTGGCCATCATGTCGGCCGCTTCCCCGGACCAGTCCACCGCCAACGCAGATTCGTCCGCGGCCATGTACATCTTGATCTCGTCAGCCACGACCGCCTTCACGTTCGGCGACATCTGGTCCAGCTTGGCCTTGGCCAGCGCCAGCGTGTTGGGGTCGGTGGTGTTCATCGACTTGCCCATCGAGCGCAGCGAGTAGCCCATAATGTCGCGGGCCGAGTCGATCAGCATAATGTTGTCCTTGAACTTCGGGGACCACAGGTCATTCCAGTGCAGGACCTCTTCGCGCTTGACGAACTTATCGTTGTAAATGATGCCGAGCGTCCCCCAGAAGTACGGCAGCGAGTACTTGTTGCCGGGGTCAAAGGAGCGATTCATGTACAGCGAACCGTAGTTGCTCAGGCCGTGCAGCTTGCTTTTATCCAGCGGGATCAGCATCTTGGCGCGGGCCATTTTCTCGACCATGTACTCGGAAGGCACGGTCAGATCGTAGGACGTGCCGCCCTGCTGAATCTTCGTGTACATCGCCTCGTTGGAGTCAAACGTCTCCAAGTTGACGTGGTAGCCGGATTCCTTCTCGAACTTCTTGACCAGCGCCGGGTCGATGTAATCGCCCCAGTTGGCCAGGTTCAGGGTGTTGGTGCCGGTCGCGCCCTGCGCCGTCTGCAGCGACTTGCTCCAGATGGCCAGCCCCAGCACCGCCGCCAGGATCACGGCTGCCATGCTAATCAGTCGTTTCATTGCGGCGCCCCCTTTGCCTTCAGCTTGGCCTTATGCGAGGCCGAGCCGCGTTGAATGAAGTAGTAACCGATGACCAGCACCAAGGAGAAGATGAACATGACGCCGGACAGCGCGTTAATCTCCAGGCTGATGCCCTGGCGCGCCCGCGCGTAGATCTCAACGGACAGCGTCTCAAAGCCGTTGCCGGTGACGAAGAAGGTCACCGCGAAGTCGTCGAGCGAGTAAGTGAACGCCATGAAGAACCCGGACAAAATGCCCGGCGTGATGAACGGCATGATCACGCGCGTCAGCGTCTGCGTGTTGGTCGCGCCCAGATCGCGCGCCGCATCCAGCATCGTGGTACTCATTTCGGCCAGCCGCGGCAGCACCATCAGCACCACGATCGGAATGGAAAAGGCGATGTGGCTCAGCAGCACGGACAAAAAGCCGAGCGGCACGTGCAGCGCCGTGAAGAAGATCAAGAAGCTCGCCCCGATGATGACGTCAGGCGACACCATCAGGATGTTGTTCAAGGACAGAATCGAGTTTTTCAGCACAGGCTTGCTGGTACGGCTAATCGCCAACGCGCCCAGGGTCCCGACGATTGTGGCGATCAGGCTGGACAGCAGCGCCAGCATCAGCGTGTCGACCACGATCTGGATCATTCGGGTATCGGCGAACAGCTCGCTGTAATGCGCCCAGGTGAAGCCGCGGAAGTTGCTCATCGTGTCGCCCTTGGAGAAGCTGTAGATGATCAGGTAGGCGATCGGCACGTACAGCAGGATGAAGACAAAAATCAGGTACAGATTAGACCATTTCCACTTTTTCATGCTTGCCGTCCTCCCTTCTTCTTGCGTTCACCAGTCAGGAACATGATCACGACCATGGCGACGATCAGGACCACGCCGATGGTCGAGCCCATCCCCCAGTTCATGGTGGTCAGGAAGTGTTCCTCGATCGCGGTCCCAAGCGTGATGACGCGGTTGCCGCCGATCAGACGGGTCAGCATGAACAGGCTCAGGCTGGGAATGAAGACCGCCTGCACGCCGGCCTTGACCCCGCTCATCGTCAGCGGCAGGATCACCCGCGTGAAGGTCTGCCACCACTTGGCGCCGAGGTCGCGGCTGGCGTTAACCAGCCCCTCGTTGAGCTCCTCAATGCCGTTGAAGATTGGCAGGATCATGAACGGGATCTCAATGTAGCTGGCAACGAAGATGAACGAGAAATCCGTGAACAGGAACTGGTGCGTGCCCAGCCCCATCATGCGCAGGAACGTGTTCACCCCGCCGTCCTGGCTGAAAATCCCGATGAACGCATAGGCTTTCAGCAGCAGGTTGATCCACGTCGGCAGGATGATCAACAGAAGCCAGAGCTCCTTGTGCTTGGCGTAGTGGAGCAGGTACGCGGCCGGGTAGGAAATGAGCAGCGTCAGTGCGGTGATCAAGAAGGCGTACCACACCGAGTTGATGGTCATCATGATGTAGGTCCCGGACTGAAAATACGTCGCGTAGTTGCTCAGCGTGAACTGCCCCTCGATGTTGAAGAAGGATTGGTAAACGATCAGCAGCATTGGCGCAATCACGAACAGCGCGATCCACAGGATGTACGGCACGTAAAAGGCCATGTTTTGCGTTGATTTTTTCATCGCCGGCCTCCTATTCGCCTTCGTAGCTTTCCAGCCGGGCGTCGAATTCCTCTTCCGATTCGTTCAGCCGCATGACGTGGATGTCTTCTGGATCAAACGTCAGATCGACGTGGTCGCCGTCCTTGGCCGGGTTGGTCGAGTGGATCAGCCACTCGTTTTTCGCGTCGTCGTAGGCCACAATTTCGTAGTAGTCGCCGCGGAACAGCTGCGTGTCCACGTCGACGGTGACCTTGCCGGCGCCGACGGCCGTGATGTCCAGGTCCTCGGGCCGCAGCACGACCTCAACCGGCTCGTTGGCGCGCATCCCCGCATCGGCACACTCGAACTGCTTGCCGTTGAACTCCACCAGGTAGTCCTGAACCATGTGGCCGGACACAATGTTGGATTCGCCGATGAAGTCCGCGACGAAGTGGTTAACCGGCTCGTCGTAAATGTCGACCGGCGTTCCGGATTGCTGCACCTCGCCGTCGTTCATGACGAAAATCTCGTCGGACAGCGCCAACGCCTCTTCCTGGTCGTGGGTGACGAACAGGAAGGTGATGCCCAGGCGCTGCTGCAGCTCGCGCAGCTCGTACTGCATGTCCTTGCGCAGCTTCGCGTCCAGTGCCGACAGCGGTTCGTCCAGCAGCAGCACCTCGGGCTCGAGGACAATGGCCCGCGCAATGGCGACCCGCTGCTGCTGGCCGCCGGAAAGCTCGGAGATCTCGCGGTCGGCCAGGCCTTCCAGCCGCACCATTTTCAGCGCCTTGTCGACGCGGGTGTTGATCTCATCTTTGGTGTGCTTCTGGATCCGCAGCCCGAACGCCACGTTCTCGAACACGTTGAGGTGCGGGAACAGCGCGTAATCCTGGAACACGGTGTTGACCTTGCGCTCGTTGGCCGGGATGTCGTTGATCCGCTTGCCGTCGAACAGCACGTCGCCGGCGGTCGGGTCGAGAAAGCCCGCAATGGCGCGCAGAATGGTCGTCTTACCCGAACCGCTTGGGCCGAGCAGCGTGTAGAACTTGCCCTGCTCGATTTCGATGTTGATGTCTTTAAGAACTGTGGTATCGCCGTACACCTTGCTGACGTGCTTCAGTTCAATAATCGTTTTGCTCACTGTTTGCTCCCCCTATAAGTAAGATGCCGTCGCGACCAGCAGGATTACGCTCTTGCCGCGCGCCGCGTTCACGATGCGATGCTGCTGGGTGGCGTGAAAGTAAATCGTCTCCCCGCGCTTGGCCAGATAGTTCGCACTGCCCAGCTGCAGGGTCACCCGGCCCGAGACCACGTAGATGAACGTCTCCGCCGGCGAAGGCTCGAACGTCTTGAACTCGCCGCCCGCCGCAAACGTGATGTGCACCGGCTCCATTTCGTTCTCGTTGGACTCGGGCACCAGCCACCTGAGCTGATAGCCGCGCTCCTCGTCCTCGTACTCGGTTTGGTCAGCGACCTTGTACACCAGCTGCTGATTCTTATCTTCAGTGAAAAATTGCGCCGGGGTCTGGCCCAGGACATTGAGGATGTCGAAGAAGGTCTCCATCGACGGCGACGACTGGTCGTGCTCAAGTTGCGAAATGTACCCCTTGGTTAAATCGGTGCGCTCCCCCAGCTCTTCTTGCGTCAGGTTCTTTTGAATCCTTAAATCACGGATCTTCTGCCCAATGTCCATTTGGCCACCCCCACTATAGTTTTGTTAAACTAAACCGAAAGTTTAGTACGTCTGCCTATTATACCGGGTCACCTCCCGATTTCAAGTAAAATGGGCTACGTTTTCATTACAGTTCCTTAACAAGAACATGAGGGGCAAATTTGCCCGGTTTTGCTCAGTAAGTGGCAATTGGGAGCGCTTGGGCAAGGCGTCCCCTCGTCCCGCTCACTGGCAAGGTTGAGGTGATCTCATTGGGCCAAGCGCGGGTTCTGGTGTGCCGCATGCATTGCCGCGGTCAGGTAGCCGCAAAAGCCGCTCACGCCACCGCCGCTGATTCACGGTTGCTCAGGTATGCAAAAATACCGTGCTACTGTTTCCAGCAACACGGTACCGCTTCGCTTGGTGCTTATTCCTTCTTACGCTTGAACGCCGCACCCACCAAACCAATCAGGCCCATGATACTAAGGCCGATCACCGACAACGCACCGGCCACCACATTGCCCGTCCGCGGCAGGGCTTCATTTTCTGCACCTGCCGAATTGTCTGGCTGGTCGCCACTGGTGGTCTGACTACCCGTGACGGTCGCCGTCACATTAGGCTTCTTGCCGGATTCGGTGCTAGTGCCGCCACTGACGCCGCCTTCTGGGCCACCGTCAGTGTCCGGACCTGGCTTGCCTGGTTCTGGCTCGCCTGGATCCGGCTTGCCTGGTTCTGGCTTGCCTGGATCCGGCTTGCCTGGTTCTGGCAGGCCTGGATCCGGATTACCTGGATCTGGCTCGCCTGGTTCTGGCTTGCCTGGTTCAGGTTTCTCCGACTCTCCAGTGTCTTCAGAAGTATCTTCTGAAGCGTCTTCTGATGCGTCTTCCGAAGTGTCTTCTGAACCATCTGGATTCGGGTCAACTGGCGGTTCCGGCTCTCCCGATTCTCCCGGATTCGGGTCAACTGGCTGTTCCGGCTCTCCCGATTCTCCCGGATTCGGGTCAACTGGCGGTTCTGGGTCTCCCGATTCTCCCGGATTCGGGTCAACTGGCGGCTCCGGCTCTCCCGATTCTCCCGGATTCGGGTCAACTGGCGGCTCCGGCTCTCCCGATTCTCCCGGATTCGGGTCAACTGGCGGCTCCGGCTCTCCCGATTCTCCCGGATTCGGGTCAACTGGCGGCTCCGGCTCTCCCGATTCTCCCGGATTCGGGTCAACTGGCGGCTCCGGCTCTCCCGATTCTCCCGGATTCGGGTCAACTGGCGGCTCCGGCTCTCCCGATTCTCCCGGATTCGGGTCAACTGGCGG
>NZ_RHOJ01000019.1 GCF_003946485.1 Lacticaseibacillus jixianensis
AATTCGCTGCTGTACTTAGTCATAAGAAAAGCCCCACAATCATCAGACTTATCGTCTAACAATTGTAGGGCACTTCATTCCAAGTGGGCCGCCGTTTTGGTTAATATCGTGTTTGAGGTCATTGATTGAGGGGCTATACCCGCTTCAGTACCGCATCAATCAGGGCTTCCTGATCCGTGTAGACCGCCCCGTTGAGCTTGATCAGCCCAACGGTGTAGAGGTTCAGATAGTGGAACTGGTTTTCCGCGACCTGCTGCAGCGCACTCAACTTTTGCTGGTTGGTCGCGCCCAGTCGGCGGGAGTCCGTGTAAAGTCCCAGGATGGGGATGTGCAGGGCGTAGGCTACGCCAATTTCGGTGGCCACCCCGACGTCGATGGTGGGACCGTCCAAAATGGCGATCATGAGATCGGCCGCCCGGACCTTCTCGGTGTCCGCCTGGGCGATCATCTTGGCATCCGCGTAGGCGTTTTTGTCGTTGATGGCTGCGTTTTCCTGGGGCAGGTAGATGTCCAGCGCCGGGCTGGCCTGACGCAGCCGCGCGACCAGCTGCGCGTTAAAGGCGAAATCGGCCTGGCTGAACAGGGCATTGGCAAAATAGATTTTCATCAGGGTCCTCCTTACTTGCGGGTAAACTTGACGATTGCTTCGCAGCGCGCGGTTTGCGGGAACATGTCGACGGACTGGATATAGTCGACCTGATAGCGCCGGGTGAGGAGCACCAAGTCCCGGGCCAACGTCGAGGGGTTGCATGAAATATACACGAACTGCTTGGGCTGTGCCTTGAGCAGGGCGTCGATGAATGGGCGCTCCAGCCCAGCGCGCGGCGGGTCGACGATGACCGCATCGGGGGCAAAGCCCTCACGCAGCCACTGCGGAAAGAGCGCCTCGGCGGTGCCGACTGTATAGTGCGCGTTGGTCACGTGGTTGAGGGCGGCGTTGCGGTTGGCATCTGCCACGGCGGCCGCGATGATTTCCATCCCGCGGACCTCGCCCGCGGCCTCGGCCAGGCTGATGCCGATGGTGCCGATGCCGGCGTAGGCATCGACCAGCTTGGCGCCCGGCTTCAGCGCCAGCGCCTTGAGGGCCTGTGTGTACAACACTTCGGTTTGGGCCGGGTTCAGCTGCAGGAAGGCCTGCGGGGAGACCTGAAAAGCGCGGCCGAGCAGTTTTTCGGTGATGTAAGGTTGGCCGGCCAGCAGCTGGGTCTCTGGCCCCCAGATCAATGGGGTGTCGCCCGGGTTGATGTTCTGCGAAACGGAGACCACCGCCGGCAGCTTGGCGGCGATCGCTGCCAGCAGCTGGGTTTTGTGCGGCAGCTTGGCTGAGTTGGTAACGAAGGTGACCTGCACTTCGCCGGTGGCCGCGGATTCACGGACCACCAGCGTCTTCACGATGCCGGCGTGAGCGTGCTCGTCGTAGATCGGCACGGCCAGGTCCTCAAGCAACTGGCAAAGGACCTGGATCACCTGCATCGTCAACGGCCGCTGGGTGAGAAAAGTGGTCAGCGGCACGAGCCGGTGCGAGTGCGGCGCGTACAGGCCGGCGCGCACGTGACCGTCGATCACGCGGACGGGGAACTGCGCCTTGTTGCGATAGTGAGTGGGGGCGGCGGCGCCGATGGTCGGCCTGAGGTCATAGTGCTGCCAGCCGGCCGGCTTGAATTTGGCGAGGCTCTGCGCCACGACGTCCCGTTTGAACTGGAGCTGGGCGGGGTAGGCGAGGTGGTTGAGTTCCACGCCGCCGACACTGCCGTACAGGGGCTCTGCCGGCTTGACCCGGTCGGGTGAGGCCTTCTTGACGCGGTGCAGGGTCGCCTCCAGGTAGCGGTCGTGCACCGCAGTGACCTCGGCGACCACGATCTCGCCCGGCAAGGCGCCGGTAACGAAGGTGATTTTGCGTTTATAGTAACCGATGCCGCGGCCGTTAATGTCCAGCCGCTTGATCGTGAGCGGGAACCGGGTCCCGACTTGTACAGTGTTTTCCATGAGGCACTTCCTTTTGCCCGTATTATAGCGAACATGGCGCCGCTTCACCAACTCAGGTATAATTCCAGGCGGGAGGTTTTCAACCGTGAAAATCAGATTAGAAGCGAATTCTTCGAAGAAAACGATTGCGTACATCAGTTGCAACGGCCAGGTCCAGGAGCTGATCGCTGGCGGCACCCTTGAACTGCCGGTGCACCGCGGCGATACGGTCACGTTCAAGGTCGGCCGGTTCTCACAGACGCACCGGCTGGCGTTTCAGTCGCCAAGCGCCAGTTTCGTGCTGGAACCCAACCGGACACTGCTGTACGCGTACATGGCGGCGCTGGCCGTGATGATCGTGGCCGTGTGGTACGTGAAGAACATCTCGAACACCATGCTGACGATCCTGGTCGTCGCCGCGCTGGTCGTGTTCGAGGTGGTCAATTACTTCAATGGCTACCGGGCCGTGCCGGTCCACCGTTAGGGGCGAAAGCGATGAAAATGCTCCAAGGAAACGGGTTTTTGATCATCCTCGTGGTGCTGCTGGCGCTGGGTATCGTCGGCTACCTACTTAACAGCGCGGTGCTGCTGATCCTGCTGCTGGTGCTCGTGGTGGCGCTGATTGGGCTGAGAATCGTAGGCCTGCAGCGAGGCAAGAAAAAAGACTGACCCGGAGTCAGTCTGGTTGGGCGACTAACTTCGGTCGCACCGCGTACAAGGTGTTCATGAGGTTGAAGAAATCCATTTCAGTGGCCACGAGCTGCCAGTTGATGACCCGCACTTGGGCTAGGCGGGCGGGCGAATAGTACCGGTCCAACACGCCGGTCGTGTTCAGGGTCGTAATGATGACATCCGGCAAGATATTGGCATTTGGGGAAACGATCTCGACGAAGTGAATCCCGTTGAGAAAGGTGAGTAGATCGCGGCTCATGAACGTGCCGTGGTCGACGATGACCGCGACTTTGAGCCGGTGATCGGCGTTCAGCTCTGGAAAATCCGGGGCGATGATGCCGTAGAGCTGAACGGCCATTGTGTCGTAGTAGCCGGCCAGAGCGCCGACCTTTTCCGGATCGAGTTGCGCGAAGTACTCATGGATCAGATCGGACAGGTGGCCGCGGGTCGCGTCTTCGCCTTCGGGATTAAGAAAGTCCAACCGCATGGCAAAGTTGCCATGCAGGGTGAGAAAGGAAAATGCGGCGCGGTGCAGGTTGGCCAGTAAGACGTCATGGGCATGGGGCGCGGCCTCTTTGGTGCCTTTTTGGCATGCCGCCAGCAGAAAATCCAGCATTCCTTGCGCAAACTCATGGACCGGGGGAATCGTGCGCAGGTAGGCCATGATGGTTTGATCCTGACCGTTCAGGGTCTCCCGCAATGACACGTAATGCATCTGGCAGAAGTCGTAGTAGTCGCGTTCGCAGGCGAGGTCCGGTTCGCTTAGTTGGGGGAAATGCGCGCGGTTGTAAACGGGAGAGCCAGCCCCCGGCTTGGCGACGGTTGGCAGCTGCTCGCTTGGCGTAACGAAGTGGCCGCAGGCGATGCGGTGGGCCTGGATCGCCAGCAGCATGACATCCTGCTTGTTGGGGACGGCGGTGGCGTTGTGCATCGAGCCCGGCGCGGCCACGTTCAGGGCGGCGAACATCTGCCGCGCCTGCTTGAACTCACGCTCCGAAAACGGCCAGCCGACCCCGCGGTAGGCGAGCTTGTAAAAGGTGAGGATCAGGATCCGTAGCTGCGCCTCGGGCCCTTCCGGCGCCCAGGTGCTGGCGTTCAGGCGCAGCCCCTTGGCGGTCATGTAGTGGCGAAAAGCGGCGACGCGGCGCCGGAGGGTGGAGATGCTGATGCCGGCGTCTTGGCAGAAAGCGTGGACGTCGGGTGCTTCGGCGCGAAAGGCGTAGTCAAAGAAGCGGAAGGCCATGGACTGGTTCAACAGGTGAAAGCGGTATTCGTCAACGCTCAGCTCCCCTGCCAGCTCGGTGAACGTGACGTCGCTGCCGTGCTTGATGTGGCTTGGGTACATCTGGGCCAGGTCAGCCATAATTTCCTGATAAGCATTATAAGTCTGGGAATAGGTCAGCCCCGATTCCTCGTTGAGCCGGTTGATCGTGAAGTTATTCGGTGAATGCGCCTTCATGAGTCGAAAGACGCGGTAAGTCGTGGTCGTCCGCTTATCAAAAAAGCTGTCTTCGAACATCTTTTTTACCCCCCGATTCGCGGTTTTTAACAAGATTATTGTACCATAGTCATTAATCAAGAGGCGCATCGAAGGAAGGTTACCCCATGCCAACAATTACTAAAATCACCGCGCAAAAGCGGCGCGGTCGCTACAACATTTTTCTGGACGGTAAATACGCCTTTCCCGTCAGTGAAGGAACGCTGGTGAAGTACCGGCTGATCAAGGGGGCGGAGCTGACTGCCGAGCAAATAGCGGCGCTCAAAGATGCGGAAATTGCCGCGGCGGCCAATGCGACCGCGCTGAATTTCATCAGCCACCAGCCGCGCACCGTCCATGAGGTCAGCGCCCGGCTGCGCCAAGACGAGGTGCCAGAACCGGTGATTGCGCAGGTGACCGCTCACCTCAAGGAAATCAAGGTGCTTAATGATGCGCAGTACGCAGAGATCCTGATCCGCGACGACCTGGCGATGGGGGAGCGCGGGCCGCGCCAAGTCGTTTCGCGGCTGCGCGAGAAGGGCATTCATCCGGAGTTGGCCGAGCGCGCCGTGGCGCAAGTTTCGGCCGTGCAGTGGCAAACCGTTGCCGACCGGGTGGCCCAAAAGGCGGCTCGCCGCACCCAGCACAAACCGTTCAAGGATCAGCAGACCAAGATCCGGCTGGCCTTGATGCAAAAGGGGTTTGAGGGCGCAGCGGCCAGCGCCGCACTGGCGGCGTTGCACCTCGAGAAGGATCAGGAGCAGGAGGACGATTTGCTGAAGCGCGAGGCGGCCAAGCAGTGGCGGCTCAAGCGCAAATACACCGGTTTTGACCGGCGAAATCGGGTTAAGCAGGCGCTGGCCCGCAAAGGGTTTGATTTTGATGCCATCGATGCCGTCCTGGCTGAGCTGCCGGATGACCAGTGATGTCCTAGTGTCCCCGCGGCCTTTCTGTTATACTTGAAGGGACAAAATGATAATGCTGAAAGCTGGATAACTAATGCGGATCCCCAAGGAAGGCGATTATGTCGCCATTCAGAGCTACAAGCACGACGGGAGCCTGCACCGCACATGGCGAGACACCATGGTTTTGAAAACCAGCGAAGACGCAATTATCGGTTGTAACGATCACACCCTTGTGACCGAATCTGATGGCAGGCGCTGGCTGACTCGTGAGCCGGCGATCGTGTATTTTCACAAACATTACTGGTTCAACGTGATCGCAATGATCAGAGAAGGCGGCGTTTCGTATTACTGCAACCTCGCCAGTCCCGCGATCCTGGATCAGGAGGCGCTGAAGTACATCGACTACGATCTGGACGTCAAAGTCTTCCCGGATGGGGAGAAGCGGCTGCTGGACGTTGATGAGTACGAGGCGCACAGCCGTAAATGGCAATACCCGCAGACGACGGACCGCATCTTAAAGGCCAACGTCCGCGTCCTCGTCGATTGGATCAACCATGGCAAAGGACCGTTCTCGGCGGCCTATGTGGATCTATGGTACAACCGGTACTTGCAACTGTCTCACCGGGTGTAGACGCTCAGGCGCGAGGAGACTCGCGCTGTTTTTGTAAGGTGCAAAGGCTTGGCGAACTTAGGCCGATGATTAGCCGCTACGCATGTCACCCCGTACGCCATGAATGGCTACGGGCTGATCATAGATTGCGGCTTTGCCTGCGCAGCAGGTGAAGACGTGACCGTAGCTAATCACTCGGCCGTTGCCAAGCCGGCGCCCGATTAGGTAAGGTGCAAAGGCTTGGCGAACTTAGGGGGACAGTCAGCCGCTACGCATGTCACCCTGTACGCCATCAATGGCTACAGGGTGATCATATCTCCCCGCTTTGCCTGCGCAGCAGGTGAAGCGGGGGGCGTAGCTAAATGCTCCCCCGTTGCCAAGCCGGCGCCCGATTAGGTAAGGTGCGAGGACCGGCGGGTTTAGCCCGATGGGTTGCCGCTACGCATGTCACCCCGTACGCCATGAATGGCTACGGGCTGATCATAGATCGCGCCTTTGCCTGCGAAGCAGGTGAAGGCGTGATCGTAGCAAGCCACTCGGGCGTTGCCGGTCCAAGCCCGATTACCACGTCTCAGCACACAGATAAGGAAAATGTTGGAGGCAAACATGACAGACTTGATCGATCAGCCCACCAGCCAGTTCGTGGGCAAGGTTTATACAACTGAAAGCAGTGACCAGATGGGAACGTTCTATCCGGCCTGGCAGGAATTTGAAGCGGATGGGTACTTTAAGCAACTCGATCAGCTCTGCAGCCAGCCGAACCGGTCGTACTTGGTCGTTTTTTCACCGTACGGCAATTTTCAGTACTGGATCGGCAGCGTGACGCCAGTCGGCGTGGCCGCGCCGGCGGGACTGGAAGCCGTGCCGCTGCCGGCGGGGACCGTCGGCAAGACGAGCGGGCCGGTCAACGGCCTCTTGAATCAGCTGCCGGTGCAAACTGCAGTCGGCAAGGGGTTTGAGATGTTGGAAAAGGCGGGCTTTACGATCCCGGCGCACATTGGCCAGACAGATCACCCGTATTACTTGGAATCCTACCCGGTCACAGACGGCAAGGTCAGCCAGGTCCAGTATTTGCTGTACATCAACCCGGATCAGTTAGGGGGCTACGATGAGTTCGATTAACGAGCAGCGGATGATCAGCGGCCAGCTTTACGATGCCGGCGACCGGACGCTTCAGCAAAAGCGTCTGCATGCCCGGCTGCTCACGGAGTCCTACAACCGCACCAGCGTGGCCGACCAGGCGGGGCGGCGCACCATCTTGGCGCAACTCTTTCACCAGTTCGGTGAGGGCAGCTACGTCGAGCCGCTGCTGCACGTCGATTACGGGGCGAACATCACGATCGGCAGCCACTTTTACGCCAACTACGATCCGCTGCTATTGGACGTGGCGCCGATCACGATTGGGGACAACGTCATGTTTGGCCCGCGGGTGAGCCTGCTAACGCCGGGGCATCCGATCGATGCGGCGATCCGCAATTCCGGCTTGGAGAATGCCAAGCCGATCACCATCGCCAATAATGTCTGGCTCGGCGGCGGTGTCACCGTACTGCCTGGGGTCACGATCGGCAATAACGTCGTCGTGGGTGCCGGCGCGGTGGTGACCAAAGCCGTGCCCAGTGACGTGATCGTGGTCGGCAATCCGGCCAAGGTGCTGCGGCCAATCACCGCCGCGGACGCCCGCGAATGGACGGAGCAACGCGACGCCTACCTGGCCGCCATGAACGCGTTGAGTTAGCCGTCAGTCTTCTTTAATGGGGTGAGCATATGCCGAAAAACCGCCTTGAGGCCTTCACGGATGGGGTCATTGCCATCATCATCACCATCATGGTCCTGGAGCTGCATGCGCCCAGCGCCGGCAGTTGGGCTGCGCTATGGGCGATGCGCGAGGTCTTCGCGATCTACCTGGTGTCCTTCTTCTCGCTGGCGGTGTACTGGAATAATCACCATCACCTGTTTCTGCTGGTGAAGCGGATCAATGGCCGCGTGTTGTGGGCCAACGTGCTGTTTTTGTTTGCGGCCTCGTTCTTCCCGTTCGCGACAGACTGGGTCGGCGCCGGCCACGTGGCGGCGCGCGCGCCAGAGATGACCTATGGCCTGGTGATGCTTGCCACGGACGTGACCTTCTGGCTCTTGATCCAGACCTTGATCCACGCCGACCGCCATAATGCCGCTTTGCGTGAACTGCTCGGTCACGGCTACTACAAGCCGATCGTGACCATTGGCGGCAACGTGCTGGCGCTGGGTGCCGCCTTCATCTGGCCCACCCTGACCATCCTGATCGACGCGTTGCTGCTCTTGCTCTGGGTTCGGCCCGAGCGCCGCATTGAGCATCACGTGCACGCGGCGTTCCGCAGCAACGAAAAAAATCGCCCCTAATGTGCGGGACGATTTTTCTTTATCTTTTTAGGCGAAAACCAAGCGCATCTCGCGGTGCCGAATACCGGCGTCCAGGAACTCCGGTCGCGCCGTAAGCTCGTAGCCGAGCGCCTTGTAAAAGCCGAGCGCGTGGACTTGGGCCCCGAGGCGCAGCTCCCTGGCGCCGTGCGCCTCGGCAAAGTCGGCCAAGTGCTCAAGCAGCAGTTTGCCGACCCCGTGATGCCGGTAGGGGGCGGCAACGGCGACGCGCTGGACGTGGTAGCCGTAATCTTCAGGCAGGAGCCGCGCGGTGGCGACGGCCAAGCCGTTATCGTAGGCCACAAAGTAGGTGGCCTTGGCCTCATCGGCGTCAACTTCGCGCTCCGGGGCAACGTGTTGTTCCTTCACAAAGACAGCCGTGCGGATCGCCAAGGCATCCTGGTAGACCTGGCTGTTCAGGTCCGTACTCATTTCAATGTCCATTTATTTGATTCACTGCTTCCTGTTAATTGGGTAATGCGAGTATTATAGACCATACGAAGGAAGGTGTGAACGATGTTTCAGAAAATCCGTGAGTCGCGGCTGATGTACTGGTCGCTGGAAGCGCTGATCCTGGTCTTTTTGATCATTGGGTTGACGAACCTCAGCTTCTTATTCCAACCAATCGCGACCTTTTTCTCCATTCTCTTGATCCCGTTCATTGCCGCCGGGTTCCTGTACTACCTGTTCAACCCGCTCGTTAACTGGTTGGGCAAGCTGAAGATGCCGCGGCCGGCGGCGATCGCCCTCATCTTCATCGCAGTCTTCGCCCTGATCGGCGTGGTGGTCGCGACGGTCATTCCGAACCTGGTCGATCAGACGACCCAGCTGGTCTTGGGCCTGCCCCACTTTCTGAAGCAGCTGCGCCACGAGGTCACCCAGCTGTCGAACTACCGGTGGTACCAGCAGCTAGGGGTCGGCAACTTGGTGAGTCGGATCCAGGTGGAGCCCGCCAAGCTCCTGCCGAAAATCGTGGGCAATTTCACGAGTGGGGTGCCGAGCTTGATCGGCTCGGTCGCGTCCGTCATCATTAGCGCCATCACGATCCCGGTCCTGCTGTTTTACATGCTGAAGGATGGCGAACGCTTCGTGCCGGCCATCCAGCGGCTGGTGCCGGAGCGCTACCGCGTTGAGGTGCAGACGGTCTTCACCCGCATGAATCAGACCTTGTCGCACTACATTGCTGGGCAGGCGATCGAGTGTGTATTCGTTGGGACGTTCACCTTTGTCGGCTATCTGATCATCGGCATGCCGTATCCCTTCCTCCTCGGGTTCATTGCCGGGGTGGTGACGATCATTCCGTATCTCGGGCCGTACATCAGTATCACCCCCGCGCTGCTCATCGCGATGACGGAGGGCTGGACCAAGGTGGCCCTGGTGATCGTGGTCGTCTTGATCGTGCAACAGACCGATGGCAACTTCATTTATCCAAATGTCATTGGCCACAGCCTGAACATTCATCCGTTGACCATTATTGTGATCCTCTTGGTGGCCAGCCACCTGTGGGGGATCTTGGGCACGATCTTGGCGGTGCCGGTGTACGCCGTGGTCAAGACGGTCGGGACGTACGTGCTGGAGCTGTACCGGTTCCACCGCGAACAGGCCGCCCAGGAGCCGCTGCTGGGTAAGCCGGCGCCCAAACCACTGAAAAAGTAATCACTTGCGGGGGCTTAGCCGCCTCGCTTAAAATTAAAGTAACTACCAGGAGAGGAAGATTCGTTATGCAAGGTGATGCAGGCGCTGCCATATGGGGCCAGCTGCTACTGATCGTCATTTTGACGGTGATCAACGCGGGCTTTGCCGCCGCCGAGATCGCCGTGGTGTCGCTGAGTCGCAGCAAGATCGAGGGCCAGGCCAAAAAAGGGGACAGGAAGGCCAAGAAGCTGCTCAAGATCATGAACAACTCGTCGAATTTCCTGGCCACGATCCAGGTCGGGATCACCTTCGCGGGGTTCTTTGCGTCTGCTTCCGCGGCGACGACCTTAGCGAGCCGCGTGGAGCCGCTGTTTGGGCACGTGAGCTTTGCCCACGAACTGGCGGTCCTGCTGGTCACGGTGATCTTGTCCTACTTCTCGCTGGTCTTCGGCGAGCTTTACCCTAAGCAGGTGGCTTTGCAAATGACGGAACGCGTGGCTAAGGCCGCCGTGGGCCCGATTTCAGTGATCGGCGTGCTCATGCGCCCGTTCGTGTGGTTGCTGTCCGCCTCCACCAACGTACTGCTCAAGCTGACGCCCATCAAGTTCTCCACGGATCAAAACAAGGTCACCCGTGAGGAGATGACCTCGATGATCGAAAGCGGCAAGCAGTCTGGGGCCATCGACGCTGATGAGTACGAGATGCTGGAAGGCATCATCAGCCTGTCCAATAAGCTGGCCCGCGAGGTGATGGTGCCGCGCATTGACGCCTTCATGGTCGACGCGGATCAGCCAGACGAGACGGCGATCGACGCGATCCTGTCCAACATCTATTCCCGCATCCCCATCTACCAGAAGGACAAGGACAACGTCATCGGCATCGTCCACATCAAGAACCTCCTGCGGCAGGCCCGCCGAGTCGGCTTTGCCAACGTGCGCCTCGAAGATATTATGACTGACCCGCTGTTCGTGCCGGAAACCATCAGCATTGACGACCTGCTGACCGAGATGCGGATCCGGCAGCAGCAGATGGGCGTGCTTCTGGATGAGTACGGCGGCGTGGTGGGGCTCGTGACCATCGAGGACCTGCTGGAGGAGATCGTTGGCGACATTGACGACGAGTCGGATTCTGCGACCGTCAATTACACCAAGCTTGATCAGGACGATTACTTGATCAACGGGCGGATGACCCTGAGCGACTTTAACGAGGCGTTTGGCACCAGCCTGCACGCACCGGATGTGGACACGATCGCCGGCTACGTGATCAGCACGCTGGGCGCGATCCCGAACACCCACAAGCAGGAAACGGTGCCGATCCCGGGCGGCACCCTGACCACCGGGAAGATCGAGAACTCGCGGCTAGTCAACGTGCACTTGCATTTGCCGATCACGGCCGCAACCGACCACCCGGGGCCGGCGGAGTAAAGTCTGATTGAAGAACGCGGCCGGGTTCTCTATAATGATGGAAAGACAAGGTCCCAGTCGCTGGGACTTTTTTAATGAGAGGAAGGTCAGTCCAATGTAACGTGCGGCCATTATCTGTCACTACCGCAATTGAAAGGACCAAGTAATGAAACCACAAGAATTAAGAGACGCGGTAGATAAGCGCCGCACCTTTGCCATTATTTCCCACCCTGATGCCGGGAAAACCACCATCACCGAGCAGCTGCTCTTGTTTGGGGGCGTGATCCGCGAGGCCGGGACGGTCAAGGGCCGCAAGTCCAGCCATTTTGCCAAGTCCGACTGGATGGCGATCGAAAAGCAGCGCGGGATCTCCGTGACCAGCTCGGTGCTGCAGTTTGAATACGCCGGCAAGCAGATCAACATTCTGGACACGCCGGGGCACGAGGACTTCTCCGAAGACACCTACCGCACACTGATGGCCGTGGACGCGGCGGTCATGGTCATCGACTCCGCCAAGGGGATCGAGGCCCAGACCAAGAAGTTGTTTAAAGTCGTTAAGCAGCGCGGCATCCCGATCTTCACCTTCATGAACAAGCTGGATCGCGACGGACGCGAGCCCTTGGACCTGATCGCCGAGCTGGAGGACCTCTTGGGCATCGAAGGCTACGCGATGAACTGGCCGATGGGGATGGGGAAGGGCCTGGCCGGGCTGTATGACCGGGTCGACCACCGCATCGAACTCTACCGCGAAAATGAGGCGGGAGAGCGCTACCTGCCGCTGGATGAAAACGGGCGGCTGGCGCCGAGCGAGCCGCTGGCTAATGATTCCATCTACACGGATACCCTGGACAGCATTGAGCTGCTCAACGACGCCGGCAATCAGTTCAACCTGAAAAAGGTGATGAGCGGCGATCAGACGCCGGTGTTCTTTGGGTCCGCCTTGACCAACTTCGGCGTGGAGACCTTCCTGAAGCATTTTGTGGAGATGGCGCCGGCCCCTGGCCCGCACCGCCTGCAGGACGGCCGCGCGCTCAGCCCGACCGACCCCAATTTTTCGGGCTTCGTGTTCAAGATCCAGGCCAACATGAACCCGAACCACCGCGATCGTATCGCGTTTGTGCGCATCGGGGCGGGCGAGTTCGAGCGGGGCATGGACGTCACGCTGGCGCGGACCGGCAAGGTGCTGCGCCTGAACAATTCGACCGAGTTCATGGCCGACACGCGTGAGCAGGTGCAAACCGCGGTGGCCGGCGACATTGTCGGGCTGTATGACACCGGCAATTTTCAGATTGGGGATTCGATCTACGCCGGCAAGGATCCGGTGGAATACGAGAAGCTGCCGCAGTTCACGCCGGAGCTGTTCATGCGCGTCACCCCCAAGAACGTGATGAAGCAAAAGAGCTTCCACAAGGGGATGCAGCAGCTCGTGCAGGAAGGGGCGGTGCAGCTTTACCGCACCTACACGACCAACGATTACATCCTCGGGGCGGTCGGTCAGCTGCAGTTTGAAGTCTTCAAATTCCGGATGCAAAACGAGTACAACTCCGAGGTCGTGATGACCCCGATCGGCAGCCGCGTGGCGCGCTGGATCGATCCCGAGCAGCTGGACGAGAAGATGTCCTCGACGCGGAATCTGCTGGTCAAGGACGTGCACGGCGATCCGCTGTTCCTGTTTGAAAACCAGTACGCCCAGCGCTGGTTTGCGGATAAGTACCCAGAGGTTAAGCTGACAGCCAAGCTGTAAGCAGAAAGGACAAATGGCACATGGCAGAAGAAAACAAGCATAATGAGGCTGTTCGCGGGATCGCCAATGACGATCTGCTCGGTAAGTGGCGGACGTTCTCGCTGGATAACTCAGACGAGAACATGGGTGAGTTCCTGACCGCGTTGGTCGACAATGCGACGCTCTTGATGGTGGTGCTCGCCGACCAGGAGATCAAGACGGACGAACAGGGCCGCGCCAAGCTCGATCAGGATGTGCAGATGCAGTTCCCGCTGATGTCCAGTCAGGACCGGCAGAATATCCAACCGCTGTTCACGGATTGGCAAGAGGTCAACACCTTGTTTGACAACTGGGACAAGAGTGACCTGCACCAAAACGTGGAGAAGGCGTCCATTCTCCCGATCAGCTTTTCCGACCTAGCGCAGCTCCTGGCGCAAAACGATGGGGTCGATGGCATTGCGATCAATCCGTTCAGCGACAACATCTTCTTCTCCCGCCAGACGGTCGCGGACCTCGCCAAGCAGCAGCAACAGCACCACGCGGCTAATAATGAAGTCAAGGTCGCGGTGTCAGAGCCGCAGAACCTGCCGGCCGGGTTTGAGGACGCCTTGCGCACCGAGCTTTCGCCGACCGGCGTGAAGCAGGCTTGGCTGCGGGTGATCAGCTATGATGGGACCGAGCACCTCGTCTTGATCCTGGATGCCGAGTCAGTCTCCGAGCAGGCCCTTAGCCCGCTGGCCCAAAAGCTGGGCAGCCAAGGTGACGCGCTGCTCAAAGAGGCTGACCTGCAGCTGTCGGTGGTGCCGCTGGATGATGACAGCCGGCCGATGGTTGAGGGCATTGCCCCGTTCTTCCGGGCCTAGGCGACTGCATTTGCAAAAGGCACCAGTCCGTTCGCAACGTTTCTGCGAGCGGGCTGATGCCTTTTTTGCGCATGGCGCCCTTTCAGCGGCGTTAAATCACGTCGATCAGGCTGGCCAGCACGTAGCTGTTGTCGGCCAGGCGATACCACTGGCTGCCGTCTGTGCCGTACACAATCCGCAGCAGGGCGACCTTCGCACCAGCGGGCAGGGGCGCCAGGGCATCACCGTAGGGCTTGGCCCAGCGGGTCACTGCGGCGCGGGCCTGGCCCACGCGCTGCAGGGGCTGGGCGTTGAAGGTGACGGCATCGCTTGTCAGGCGGAGCTGGCTGGGCCCAGGCAGAAACGGGTTGGTTCGCTGCGGCTTGGCGTGGTCGGCGGCGATCCACTGACTGCCGCCGAGGTCCAGGAACACCTGGCCGGCCTGGTCTTTGGCCACCGCGAACACCCGCCAAAATGAGCCGGCGGGCAGCAGCGTGTCATACTTGAGCAGCTGCATCGGCGAGGAGAAGGCCGGTTTAGGCGCCAGCAGCTCCACGTACTCGGCTTCGGGAGCGGTTTGCTGCAGCGCCCCCAGGCGGTAGGTGAAGTGGCGGGACTGACTCGCTTTGCTAAAGCGGCCAGTCTGCACTAGCGGCGCTGCCTGCGCCTTAAACCGGGTCAGCGGCTGGGCGGTAAACGGCGCGTTCAGTCGGCCCACCAGGATTGTTGGTTCGGCGAGCAGCCGGCCTTCCTCGTCGCGGTGGTAGATCGTCACCGGCGCGGCGATGTGCGGCTCGTACACCAGGTAGATGACCGTGTTGCTGGCTGGAAAGCGGTCCAGAAAATTCGTGATTGTGAACAGCTCAAAGCCTTCGATCGCGGGCATCGCTAAGGTCAGCTTGGCGCCGATGGGTCCGCGGAGCACCAACTTTGGCTGGAGCTCCTTTTGGCGGCCGCGCTGGCGGTAGTAGACGGTCACCCGGCTGAAGCGGCGCGGCACGACGGCGGGCGGCAGGTCTGCTGCCGCAGCGGCTGCTGGCGGGCGCGGGGCGGCCGGGCGCGGTGCTGGCCGCGGGGGGCGCACTGGCGCTTCCGGGTGAGCAGCCGGCTTTTCCCGGCGCTTGAACCATTCTGTTAATGTGCGCAGCAGCCCCATAGTGCCCTCCATTCAAAAAAAGCCGGCAACCGCCGGCGTCAAAGATTACAGTTCCTCAGTTGCCAGCGATACCTCGGCGAGCTTGTCTCCATGGATCACGTTGACGTCCGCAAAGGCGACGTTAGCCAGCTTATCAAGCGCAAAAGCGATCTCTGCGTCCTTGATGTTGCGCTTATCGTTGGTAAACAGCAGCTCGTCGTGCGCGGCAGCGCGGGTATAGATCACCGTGGTGCTGCCGAGCGAATACACCTTAATGTAATTCGTGTCGGTATGGGCGAGCTGTTGCGCTACTAAGTGCGGGTAGCTATTGGTGATATCGATCAACCGCATATTTATTGCCCCCAGTCTCAAGTATCCTGACTTCATTATAAGTGAATCACGTAGAAAAACCAAAAGTTTCTGACCTTCTGACGCTTTTATCTTAATTACGCAAAATTTGTTAAACTGACCGTAGGAGGCGATCGTCATGACATTGCAGCATCAACTGCTGAGACCGGCGAGCCGTTATTTTTTCTCCGCCCTACAGCTGTATCGCGCGGCCTTTCCGGCTGAGGAAAAAGTGCCCTTAATTTGGCTGCTTGGGCGCAGCCTTAAAGCCGGCGTCGACTTTTGGGCCTGGCACGATGGCCCAGCCTTTGTCGGGCTGACCTTCAGCGTCGCGAGCCGGGACCTGACGTACCTGATCTTTTTGGCCACCAGCCCCAGCGTGCGCGGGCAGGGCTTTGGCTCAGCGATCTTGGATCGCATCGCGGCCCAGCACGCGGGGCGCCCACTGGTCTTGGCCCTAGAGCCGCAGGACCAAAGCGCGCCCAACCACCGGCAGCGGGCGGCCCGGCTAAGGTTTTACCAGCGCAACGGGTTTAGCCTGCAGCCGTTTCAGGTGGTGGACCTTGGCGTGGCTTATGACACGATGGTCCGCAACGGCCGCTTTGTGCCTGCCCAGTTTGATCATTTGATGCGCGGCTACACCGGGCTTGCGTACCCGTGGTACGGCTCCAAGATTATCGCCAAATAAAAAGGGTTGAACGCCATTTTGGCGTTCAACCCTTTGCTTTTGCCTTTGTCAGGCTTTCACACTGGCGGGGCTGGTTGGCGTGATCTCAGTAATGGCAATGGCGCCTTTCTCGATCCGGGCCTCGAGGCGCTTAGCCTGCGGGTGATCCAGGTAGAAATCGGCCACGCGGTCTTCGATCTGCTCTTGGATGACACGGCGCAGTGGCCGGGCCCCCATGGCCGGATCGTAGCCGAGTTCGACCAACTTCTCCATGACCGGTTCCGTGACCTTGATCGAAAGGCCCTGATCCTTGATGTTGGCGTTGGTGTCAGTGATCATCAGGCCAACGATCTTGAGCAGGGTGTCCTTAGCCAGCGGCTTGAACTCAACGATGTCGTCGAAGCGGTTCAAGAATTCCGGCTTGAAGTAGTTGCCCAGCTGGTTCAGGACCGTTTTGGTCGTCCCGTTGATCGAGGCGCCGAAGCCAACGTTCGCCTCGGCGTCCGTGGAGCCGGCGTTTGAGGTCATGATGATGATTGTGTCCTTGAAGGAAACGGTCCGGCCCTGACTGTCAGTCAGGCGGCCGTCATCCAGGATCTGCAGGAACATGTTCATGACGTCCGGGTGGGCCTTTTCGATCTCGTCCAGCAGGATCAGGCTGTACGGATTGCGCCGGACCTGCTCCGTCAGCTGACCGGCTTCTTCATAACCGACGTAGCCAGGAGGGGAACCGATGAGCTTGGACACGCTGAACTTTTCCATGTACTCCGACATGTCAAAGCGGATCATGTTCTGTTCAGAGCCAAACAGCTCCTTGGCGAGTTGCTTGGCGAGCTCAGTCTTGCCGACCCCAGTGGGGCCAACGAAGAGGAAGCTGCCGATTGGCCGGCCCGTCTTGTTAAAGCCGATCCGGTTGCGGCGAATGGCGCGGCCGACCTTTTCGACGGCCTCGTTTTGGCCGATCACGTGGGCCTCAAGGTCAGGCACCAGGTTCTTAAGTTGCTCTTGTTCCTGCTGCTTCAGTTCACCGACCGGGATGTTGGTCATCTTTTCGACGATCTGCTCCATATCCTTATCGGTGACGGTCGGCGTGTCTTCCTTGGCCCGCGTCGCGTCTTGCTTTTGCATCTGCTCCAGCTTGGTGACCTGATCGCGGTAGAAGGCGGCCTTTTCGTAGTCTTCCTGCTTCAAAGCGTCCTGCTTTTGCTTCTCGGCTTCGGTGATCTTGTCCTTGATGGTTTGCGGATCGGCCACCGTGATGGTCAGGTTCTTGCGCGAGCCCGCTTCGTCCAGAAGATCGATCGCCTTGTCAGGCAGGTAGCGATCCTGGATGTAGCGGCTGGACAGGTTGACCGCTGCCTCGATGGCGGCCGCGGTGTACTTCACGTGGTGGTAGGCTTCGTAGCGCGGCTGAATGCCCTTGAGGATCTCAATGGTCTCCTCCGGGGTGGGTTCTTCAACCGTAACGGGCTGCAGCCGGCGGGCGAGGGCGGAATCCTTTTCGATCTGCCGGTACTCGTTTGAGGTCGTGGCCCCGACCAGCTGCAACTCACCGCGGGCAAGCGCTGGCTTCAGCACGTTGCCGGCGTCCATGCCGCCTTCGGCATTGCCGGCCCCGACGATCTCGTGGATCTCGTCGATGAAGAGGATGATGTTCGGGTCCTTCTTCAGCTCGTCGATCAGCTGCTGCATGCGTTGCTCAAATTGGCCGCGGATCCCGGTGCCTTGCACCAAGGACACGACGTCCAGCTGGATCACGTGCCGCTCCTGCAACTTGGTCGGCACGTCGCCGTTTGCGATTTTGAGCGCCAGGCCCTCGACCACGGCGGTCTTACCGACGCCGGCTTCCCCGATGAGGACTGGATTATTTTTAGTCCGCCGGTTCAAAATTTCGATGACCCGCGCGATTTCTTCGTCGCGGCCGATGACCGGATCAATCTCGCCGTTCTTGGCTTTGGCCGTCAAATCGACGCCGAACTGACCAAGCACGGAGTTGCCGCCCTGGCCAGGGCCGTTGCCGCGGCCGCCGCCGGTTCTGCCCGACTGGGTCGGCGGGGTCTGATCCTGCGGCTGCTGCTGCCCATTTTGGCCGGCAGCCATCGCCCGGAAGATGTCATCGAGACTGTTGAAGCCGAACGGATCATTGTTTGCATTCGTTGGGTTCATATTGCCTCCTGCTTGTTGTTTCAACTGCTGGTAGCAGTTCTGGCATAGGTTGATCTCTTGGCGTTGGCCATTCACGTTGGTGTACAGATGAATGGTAGCCGGATTTTGATGGCAGTTCTCACATAGCACCGTTGTTCACAACCTTTCTTATCTACTTCCATTCCGTGATCACGCACAGAATTAGTCAAACTAGGCTTTGACCTTATTTGACCTTGGCTCTAGTTTACACCCCTCCGCCGAGAATGCAAGCACTCAAGAGAGGAGAGTGCTAATTTTTACCAGCGGTTTCCGGTCGTGGCCGGTAGTGCACTGGTCAAGGGCCTACGTCTAGTCTAAAATAGTGACGGAAAGGGGGCAAGCATGTGGCATCAGACTACACGAAGATGATGGATGACCTGCGGGCCGGCAAGATTGCTGAGATCAAGATCGAACCAGCGACGTTTGCCGCTTTTCGCACGGCATGGACCAACTATCCTAGTCGTAAGGAAATTGTCGGCCAAGCAAAGCGCGGGGGGACTATTTTGTATCACTACCAGTCCGCAAAGGCGCAATAAAACCGTTCTCAATACTTGTCCTGTAAGCGGAATAATGGTAAGGTTTACAAGAAATAGAATGCAAATTCTATTCGGCAAAAGTTTATACACAAAGGAGCAGATTACTCATGGAAAAACGCGAATTTAATGTTGTAGCAGAAACAGGTATCCACGCACGTCCAGCCACCCTCTTGGTTCAGGCTGCCAGCAAGTTCAACTCTGACATCAACCTGGAATACAAGGGTAAGAGTGTTAACTTGAAGTCCATCATGGGCGTCATGAGTCTTGGCGTCGGTCAGGGTGCTGATGTGACGATCTCCGCTGAAGGCGCTGACGAGAAGGAAGCCATTGCTGCCATTGAAGAGACCATGAAAAAGGAAGGTCTGTCCAACTAATGACTAAGAACCTGAAAGGGATCGCGGCTAGTGATGGCGTCGCTACGGCGAAGGCCTACCTGCTCGTGCAACCCGATCTGTCATTTTCGAAGTCAACAATTGAAGATACAGACAAAGAAGTCGCACGGCTACACAGCGCACTAGATCAAAGCACCGCTGAACTGAAAGTGATCCGGGCGAAGGCAGCGGAGTCCTTGGGTGAAGAAGAGGCGGAAGTCTTTGACGCACACATGACGATGCTGGCCGACCCTGAGTACATCGGCGCCATCGAGCAGCAGATCCAAAACGATAAGGTCAACGCCGAAACCGCGCTGAAAGCCGTTTCGGACAACTTCATTTCCATGTTTGAGGCCATGACCGATAACACCTACATGCAGGAACGCGCGGCGGACATCCGCGACGTGTCCACGCGGGTGCTGTCGCACTTGTTGAACCGGCCACTGCCGAACCCGGCGCTGATCGATTCTGAGGTCATCATCATCGCGCACGATTTGACGCCATCAGACACCGCGCAGCTGAACAAGAAGTACGTCAAGGCGTTCGTTACCGATATCGGTGGCCGGACCGCGCACAGCGCGATCATGGCGCGGTCGCTGGAGATTCCGGCGGTCGTGGGCACTGACACGGTCACGACAGACGTTCAAAACGGGCAGCTGATCACGGTCAACGGGCTTACCGGTGATGTGACGATCGATCCGTCTGAGGACCAAGTCAAGGCCTCTGAACAGGCAGCCACTGCGTTTGCCGCTCAGAAAGCCGAATGGGCTCAGCTGAAGACGGCCAAGACGATCACGGCGGACGGCGTTCACTTCGAGGTCGGTGCGAACATCGGCACCCCGAAGGACATGGATGGTGTCATTGCTAACGGCGCGGAAGCAGTCGGCTTGTACCGGACCGAGTTCCTGTACATGGACTCTTCTGAGCTGCCAACCGAAGATGACCAGTTCAAGGCGTATAAGGAAGTATTGGAAAAGATGGACGGCAAGCCCGTCGTTGTCCGCACGATGGACATCGGCGGCGACAAGAAGCTGCCTTACCTGCCACTTCCTCACGAAGATAACCCATTCTTGGGCTACCGTGCGATCCGGATCAGCTTGGACCGGCAGGATATTTTCCGCACCCAGTTGCGGGCACTCCTGCGGGCCTCAGCCTTTGGTAATCTGCGCATCATGTTCCCAATGATCGGCACAGTCAACGAATTCAAGGCGGCCAAGAAGGTCTTCTTGGAGGAAAAAGACAAGCTGGTCAAGGACGGCGTGAAGGTCTCGGACAGCATCCAGACCGGGATGATGATGGAAGTACCTGCCGCTGCGGTACTGGCTGATCAGTTCGCCAAGGTTGCAGACTTCTTCTCCATCGGGACCAACGACCTGATCCAGTACACGATGGCTGCCGACCGGGGCAACGACCGTGTGTCCTACCTCTACCAGCCTTACAACCCGTCGATCCTGCGCTTGGTTAAGCACATCATCGATTCGGCGCACAAGGAAGGCAAGTGGGCCGGCATGTGCGGGGAAGCCGCTGGCGACCCGATCATGGTGCCGATCCTGATGGGCATGGGGTTGGACGAGTTCTCCATGTCCGCCACGTCTGTCCTGCGGGTCCGCAGTCAGATGAAGGGGCTCTCAGCGAGCTACCTGAAGACCTTGGCAGAACGCGCCGTGACCGAGTCCGTCACCAACGAGGACAACATCGCGCTGGTCAAGGAATTCACCGAAAGCAAGTAATTGAAGAGCAAGGAAGGCGCTGCGACTGGTTCGCGGCGCTTTTTTGCATGGTGTGCAGAGTTCGCGCACGTAGGGGGACAGCTAACGTAGCCATCAGCATTGCCGCCGTATTTTGGCGGCGAGGCTGATGGCGTAGTTAGATGCCCCCCGTTGATCAGCCTGTTTGAGCGAAGCGAGTTACAGGGTGACATGCGTTAGCTGCGAACTCGGAACCCGATTAGATGGTGCATAGAGTTCGCGCACCTAGGTGCTCCCCCGTTGCGAACTCGAAGCCCGATTAGGCCAAGGTGCGCAGAGTAGGGGAAACTGGGCGGCTTGCCCTTGGCCGCCCGCAAATCCACCGCGTGATCATCGCTCTGATCGTCGTCAGCGCCCGTTGCCGGCAAAGACAGCGACCACCGCATTGACAGCGGATTCACGAACCTCTAGACTGATTTGTGTACACAAATAAGGTTCTGGAGATGGCAAAATGGAATTAGCAGTGATCGATATTGGCGGGACGACCATCAAGTTTGCGTGGTGGGACGGCAGCGCCTTGCAGGAACGACACGCGGAGCCGACGCCGGATAATTTGGCCGCGTTTTATGCGCTGCTGGCGGCGCAGGTAGCCGCGATGAAGGCAAGCCACCCGGCCATTGGCGGGGTGGCCATTTCCAGCCCCGGGGCGGTCAATCAGGCCACCGGCGTGATCGAGGGCATGAGTGCACTGCCTTACATTCACAATTTCCCGATCCAGCCCGAGCTAGAGAAACGCTTTGGCTTGCCGATCGCGTTTGAAAACGACGCCAACTGTGCGGCGCTGGCCGAGGTCAAAAGCGGCGCGGCGCAGGGCAAAGCGCGCGTCGCGATGCTGGTGCTCGGCACTGGCGTTGGCGGGGCGTTGATCGCCGATGGCCACATCGACCATGGCGCCCATCTGCTGGGCGGTGAGTTCGGCTTCATGCTGCAAAACGGCAAGTCGGTGTCCGCGCAGGCGACGGTCGTCAAACGCGTCGCGCGCTACCAGCAGCGGACAGGCAAGGCAATCTCTGGCGAGGCGCTGTTTGAGGCGGCCAAGGCCGGTGACCGCATCGCCCATGAGGAGGTCGAAGGCTTCTTTGAGGCCCTGGCCGAGGTGATCTTCAACTTGCAGTACAGCTTTGATCCGGAGCTGTTCCTGCTTGGTGGGGGCGTCTCGCGCAACCCTGACCTGATCCCGGGGATCGAGCGGCACATGGATGGCGTCTTTAAGACGATTGAGATCGCGACTCAGCGGCCGGTCATCAAGATTTGTCAGTACACGGACGCGGCCAACCTGATCGGGGCCGTCGCTAATTTTGACCAGCGCCACCGCTAATGCTGGTTTGGTGCAACCGCAAGCCTTGCTTGCGGTTTTTTTATACGAACAATAAATACGAACAATAGTTGAATATAAAAGCAAAAACGTTCTTAAAAATGGTTGAGCCGGTGAAACAGGCGTGATAAACTCAAGGCAAATATGAAAGCAGGTGACGATCATTGACAGTCGCTGTGGTAATGGGTTCAACGTCGGACTGGCCGACCATGCGTCAGGCCGTTGAACTGCTCAGCCAATTCGATATTCCCGTGGAAAAACACGTGATCTCGGCGCATCGGATGCCGGTGCAGCTGCAGCAGTTTGCCGCGCAGGCGCGGGCAAAGGGGATCGACGTGATCATTGCAGGCGCCGGGGGCGCGGCGCATTTGCCCGGGATGCTGGCGGCGAGCACAACCGTTCCCGTCATCGGGGTGCCAATTAAAACCCGAACATTGAGCGGGATCGACTCGCTGCTCTCCATCGTCCAGATGCCCTCTGGGGTGCCGGTTGCCACGATGGCGATCGGCGACGCGGGGGCCAAGAATGCCGCCCTGATGGCCGCGGCGATGCTGGCGATTACCGACCCGCAAGTGGCCGCGCGGCTAGCAGCCTTTCGCCAGCAACAAACTGCGGCCGCCCAGGAAAGCGAGGCGCAGCTTGATGAGTGAGCCGATTCTGCCGCCAGCCACGATTGGGATCGTCGGCGGCGGCCAATTGGGGCGGATGCTTGCTCAGGCGGCTAAGGCCATGGGCTACACGGTTGGGGTCCTTGACCCGACTCCGCAGTGTCCGGCGGGGCAAGTCGCTGATTTTCAATTGCAGGCGGACTACACGGATCAGGCCGCGCTCACGGCGTTGGCCAAGCGCGCGGACGTTTTGACCTACGAATTTGAAAACGTCGATCTCACTGCGCTGGCTAAGGTCAGCCAAAATGCCGCGCTGCCCCAGGGCACTGAGCTGCTGGCGATCACCCGTGACCGCATCCGCGAGAAGACGTTTCTGCGCGAACACGGCATTCCCACTGCGGACTTTGCGGCTGTCCCGGACGAAGCAGCGCTGGCCGCGGCGATCCACGAGGTCGGCGTGCCCGCAATTTTAAAAACCACGACGGGCGGCTATGACGGGCACGGCCAGCAGGACATCAACGGTGAGTCTGATCTGCCGGCTGCCCGCCGGCTGCTGGCCAAGGGCCCCTGCATCTTGGAGGCCCGGGTGGCCTTTGACCGGGAACTGTCCCTCATGGTCACGCGCGACGGCAATGATGCGGTGCGCTGCTTCCCGGTAGTGGAGAATCACCACCAGCACCACATTCTGCACACCACGATCGCGCCGGCGCCGCACTTGAGAAAACCGGCCCGCTACCAGATCGACGCGCTGGCGGCAAAGATCGCCAAGGCCCTGGCCCTGCGTGGGGTGCTTGGCATCGAGCTGTTTGAAGGCAAGGACGGGGTCCTGGTCAACGAATTAGCCCCGCGGCCGCACAATTCCGGTCACTACTCGATCGAGGCGTGCAACTTCTCCCAGTTTCAGGCGCACATTCTGAGTATTTGCGGCCTGCCGCTGCCACCGATCCGGCTGCAGGAGCCGGCCGTGATGCGTAATCTGTTGTGGGCGGAACTGGCGCAAGCCGAGCGGGCCTGGCCGCGGCATCCGGAGTGGCACGTGCATGATTACGGCAAGGCAGAGGCGCGCGCGGGGCGTAAGATGGGGCATTTGACCGTGCTTGCGGGGGATACTGCTGACATGCTGCAGGCGGTTCAATTGGAGGACGAAAATGGAAAAGACTGAGTTGCTCTATTCTGGCAAGGCGAAAGACATGTACCTGACCGACGTTCCCGGGGTGCTGTGGGCGGCATACAAGGATCAGGCAACGGCGCTCAACGGCAAGCAAAAGGTGCAAATCGAAGGCAAGGGCACCCTGAATCGCCAAATCTCCGGGCTGCTGTTTGAGGCCGTCGAGGCGGCGGGGATCCCGACGCATTTCATCAAGAATTGGGACGACCAGACGATGATCGTGCGGCAGTGCACCATGGTGCCTTTGGAGGTCGTGGTGCGCAATTATGCCTCGGGCAGTTTTGAACGCAAATTCCACACGGCACCGCTGCTGCCGCTGGCCCCGGCCGTGCACGAGTTCTACTACAAGTCCGACGCGCTGGATGACCCGTTCATCAACGATGAGCAGATCACGGCGCTGGGATTCGCTGATGCTTCGACGCTGGCGGCAACCCACCAGCTGGCCGACCGGGTCAACGCGGTGCTCACGGCCCTTTTTGCCAGCGTGGGGATCAAGCTGGTGGACTTTAAGCTGGAGTTTGGCCGCTTGCCGAACGGCCGCTTAGTGCTGGCCGATGAGCTGTCACCAGATAACATGCGGCTGATCGACGAGCAGTCGGGCCGCTCGCTGGATAAGGATATTTTTCGCCACCATGAGGGGCCGTTGACCCCGGCCTACCAGGTCGTCTTAGACCGGTTGAAAGGAGCTGCCCATGTTTAAAGCCAAGATTTACGTCAACTACAAACCCAGCGTGCTGGATCCGAAGGCGCAGGTCATTCAGAACACGCTGCGCCGCCTGGGCGACGACAACGTCCAGGACGTGCTGGTCGGCAAGTACTTCGAGCTGACACTGGCGGCCGCGGATCAGGCGGCTGCCGAGGCGCAGGTCGCGCGGATCTGCGACGAGATGCTGGCCAACGTGAACACGGAAACCTTCCGCTACACGGTCGAAGAACTGGCGGTGGCGCAATGAACGCGGCGGTGATCAGCTTTCCTGGCTCCAACTGTGATGATGATCTCATGCATGCCATTGGGACCGTGCTGGGCGAACGGGTGACGAAGGTCGCGGCCAGTGCCACGACCTTGACCGGGTTTGACCTGGTGCTGGTACCCGGCGGCTTTTCGTACGGCGATTACCTGCGCTCCGGCGCCATCGCCAAGTTTGCGCCCATCATGCCGGCCCTTAAGGCGTTTGCCGCGGCCGGCGGCTATGTCCTGGGGATCTGCAACGGGTTTCAGATCCTGACCGAGGCGGGGCTGTTGCCCGGGGCGCTGCAGTGGAACACCAGCTTGCAGTTCATCTGCGAACCGGAACCGCTGGTCGTGGCTAACGCGCACACCGCCTTTTCCAATCGCTACCGGGCCGGGCAGACGGTGACGCTGCCGATCGCCCACGGGGAAGGCAACTACTACGCCGATCCCGCGACACTTCAGGCCATTGAGGCCAACGGGCAAGTGGTGTTCCGGTACGCCCACAACCCGAATGGCAGCCTGAACGATATCGCCGGGCTGACCAACGCCGCGGGCAACGTGCTGGGCATGATGCCGCATCCGGAGCGGGCCGTTGAGCAGCTGATCTTCGGTACCGATGGGCTGGGCGTGTTTGAGTCGCTGAAAGAAGCCATTGAGGAGGGCGCCTATGCTGCAAACTGAGATGAGCCCAGAGACGATCAAGCAGGAGAAGCCTTACCTGCAGTGGGGCCTCACTGAGTCCGAGTACGACCTTTTTGCCGAAAAGTTAGGCCGGCTGCCCAACCTGACAGAGATCGGGCTGGCGTCTGGCATGTGGAGCGAGCACTGCGCCTACAAGTACAGCAAGCCGGTCCTGAAAACCTTCTGGACCAAGAACGACCGCGTGCTGATGGGCCCGGGTGAAGGGGCCGGGGTGATCGCGATCGGTGAGGGCAAGGCCGTGGTGTTCAAGGCGGAAAGCCACAACCACCCGAGTGCCGTTGAACCTTACCAGGGGGCGGCCACCGGGGTCGGCGGCATCATCCGCGACATTTTCTCGATTGGCGCCAAACCCGTGGCGGTCCTCGATTCACTGGCGTTCGGCTATCCCACCGACCCGCACACGAAGCAATTGATCGATCAGGTGGTGGCCGGGATCGGCGATTACGGCAACGCGATCGGGATCCCTACGGTCGGCGGCGAGACCAAGTTCGCGCCGACGTACGCGCAGAACCCGCTGGTCAACGCCATGTGCGTCGGGGTGATGGACGAAAGTGCGATTCAGCGCGGTCAGGCCGCCGGCACAGGCAACAGCCTGCTGTACGTCGGCGCCAAAACCGGCCGCGATGGGATCAACGGCGCCAGTTTTGCCTCGGCCGAGTTCTCGACCGCCGAGGCGGCGGACCGCTCGGCCGTTCAGGTCGGCGATCCGTTCATGGAAAAACTGCTGGTTGACGCCTGCCTGGAGGTGACCCATCAGCACCAAGAAGCCTTGGTCGGCATGCAGGACATGGGCGCCGCCGGGCTGGTGTCGTCAACGGTTGAAATGGCGGACAAGGCCGGCTACGGGATGGTGCTTGACCTGGATCTGGTGCCGCAGCGCGAGCCGGGCATGACGCCGTTTGAGATCATGCTGTCCGAATCGCAGGAGCGCATGATGCTCTGTGTCAAAGCGGGCCACGAAGCCGAAGTTGAGGCGGTCTTCAAGCAGTACGACCTTGACGCCGTGGTGATCGGGCACGTGACTGACGACGGCCGCTACCGCCTCACCCAAGGCGGCGCCGTCGTGTGCGACGTCCCGGTCAGCCTGCTTACCGACGACGCACCGGTGTATCACCAAGTCGGCAAGCAGCCGGCCCGCCTGGCCCACCCCGCGGCCGCGTTTGTCCCGGCCGTGAGCGATCCCGCCGCCACGCTGAAGCAGCTGTTGGCCGACCCCAACGTCGCCGCCAAAAGCAGCCTTTACCGGCGGTACGACGCGCAGGTGCAGACGAACACCATCGCCGGGCCCGGCGGTGATGCGGCCGTGATCCGCGTGCGCGGAACGCACCGCGCGCTGGCGCTGACCACGGATTCCAATGGCCGTTACCTGGCCTTAGACCCGGCAATCGGCGGGGCGATCACGGTGGCCGAGGCCGCCCGCAACCTGGTGGCCGTCGGGGCGCAGCCGCTGGGGATCACCGATTGCCTGAACTACGGCGATCCGACCAAGCCGGAACAGTTCTACAGCCTTCAGGAATCGGCTAAGGGCATTGTCGAAGCGACCAAGGTCCTGAACACACCGGTGATCTCGGGCAACGTTTCCTTGTACAACGAGACGAACGGTGAGGCCATCGCGCCGACGCCGATGATCGGAATGGTGGGGCTGATCGAAGACCTGACCACGGTGACCGGCGCCGGCTTCCAAACGGCCGGGGAGCTGATTTACGTGATCGGTGACACCGCCGCCGATTTCAACGGCAGCCTCTTGCAGCAGGTGCAGACCGGCAGCGTCGCCGGCCGCCTGATGGGGCTGGACTTGCAGCTTGAGCAGGCCCACCAGCAGCTGGTGCTGACCGCGATCCGGGCTCACCTGATCGCCGCGGCGCATGACGTCGGCGATGGCGGCTTGGGCGTCGCCCTTGCCGAGATGACCTTTGCACTCGGGATCGGCGCGGCGGTGAGCCTCGCGCTGCCGGCCGCCCAACTGTTCAGTGAGACCCAAAGCCGCTTCCTGGTGACGGTCCCACAAAGCGCGCAGGCGGCATTTGAGGCGCTGGCTGCCGGGATGGCCAAGCTGATCGGCACCACCGGGGGCGAAATGCTTCAGATCAACGCAGCGGACGGGCGCATTGAGGAGCCGGTCGCCGTGCTCCAGACGATTTGGGAGGAGAGTTTGCCATGCCTGCTGAAGTAAAAAGCTTAAACGAGGAATGCGGCGTGTTCGGCGTCTGGGGAGACCCCAACGCCGCCGAACTGACGCATCTCGGGTTGCACACGCTCCAGCACCGCGGCCAGGAAGGGGCCGGGATCGCGTCGTTGACGCCGGCCGGAATGCGCCGCCACTACGGGTTTGGCCTGGTGTCTCAGGTCTTTGCGCAGCCGGCCGACCTGGCGGCCTTGCGCGGGCCGGCAGCGCTGGGCCACGTCCGCTACGCAACTGCTGGCGGCGCGATCTTGGAAAACATCCAGCCCCTCCTGTTTCGGTTCAGCGACGGGGCGGTGGCGTTGGCGCATAACGGAAATTTGACCAACGCGATCAGTTTGCGGGCGGCCTTGGAGAAGGCCGGCGCGATCTTTCAGTCCACCAGCGACACAGAGGTGCTGATGCACCTGCTGCGCCGCAGTCCGGCGAAGACCTTCGCGGGTCAGCTGATGGCCGCCTTGAATCAGGTCCACGGCGGGTTTGCTTTCGCCTTGCTGACGGAGGCGGGCCTTTATGCCGCGTGTGATCCGAATGGCTTTCGCCCGCTGGTCGTCGGCCAGCTGCCCGGCGGCGGATACGTCGTTTGCAGCGAAACTGCGGCGCTTAACGCAGTGGGGGCGACGTTCATCAAAGATGTTCAGCCCGGCGAGCTGGTCACGGTGGACGATACGGGGCTCCACATGCAGCAGTACACCACGAACACCCAGCTCGCGGTGTGTTCGATGGAGTACGTCTACTTTGCCCGGCCGGATTCTGAGATCCACGGCGTCAATGTCCACCAGGCGCGCGTGGCCATGGGCAAGCGGCTGGCCCAGGAGCAGCCGGCGGCCGGCGATATCGTCGTCGGCGTGCCTAATTCAAGTTTGTCAGCCGCCATCGGCTACGCGCAGGCAAGTGGGTTGCCCTACGAAATGGGCCTGATCAAAAGCCAGTACGTGGCGCGCACGTTCATTCAGCCGACGCAGGCCCTGCGGGAGCGCAGCGTGCGGCTGAAGTTGTCCGCGCTCAAGGCGGTCGTCAGCGGTAAACGGGTGGTCCTGATCGATGATTCAATTGTCCGCGGGACGACCGCTAAGCAGATCGTGCAACTACTTAAGGAGGCGGGGGCCAAGGCGGTTCACCTGCGCATTGCCAGCCCGCCGCTGCGTTTCCCGTGTTTTTACGGTATCGATATCCAGACGACCAAGGAGCTGCTGGCTGCGAACTACAGCGTGCGCGAGATGCGCACGCTGCTGGGAGTGGATAGCCTCGGTTTCCTCTCGGTCCAAGGGTTGGAAGACAGCGTGGGCCTCTCGACCACGGCCCCGAATCGCGGGCTGTGTGTGGCCTACTTCACGGGTGAGTACCCGACCCCGCTGGATGACTACGCGGCTAACCTCGACTTGGAGTTGAAGGCGCTGGCCCAGAACGTTAAGGAGGTGGCCGCCCCATGAGCATTAATTATCAGCAAGCAGGTGTGGACGTCGATGCCGGCAACGAAGCCGTTTTGCGCATTGCCCCCCTGGTGAAAGAGACGCAATCGGCGCGCGTTTTGAGCGACCTTGGCGGCTTTGCCGCGGCGTATACGCTCCCGCAGGTGGAAGCGCCGGTCCTCGTGTCCGCGACCGACGGGGTGGGCACCAAGCTGCTACTTGCTTTGGAATGCGATGCGCACGAGACGATCGGCATCGACCTCGTCGCGATGGTGGCTAATGATCTGGTGGCGACCGGCGCGCGGCCGCTGTTTTTCCTCGATTATCTGGCGACGGACAAGCTGATCCCTTCGCGGGTGGAGGAAGTCGTGCGGGGGATCGCGTACGGCTGCCGTGAGGCCCAGATGAGCCTGATCGGCGGCGAAACGGCCGAAATGCCGGGGATGTACCCGCAAAAGCACTACGATCTGGCCGGCTTTGCGGTCGGCCTCGCCTCGCGCGAGCAACTGTTGCCAAGGCACGTTCAGGCCGGGGACGTCCTGGTGGGCCTGCCCAGCAGCGGCGTTCACAGCAACGGCTTTTCCCTCATTCGGGCCCTCTTGGCCGAAACGAACTTGGGCATGATGCCGCTGCAGGATGGAACCGAAATGCGGGCGGCGCTGATGACGCCCACCCGGCTTTACGTTAAGTCGCTGCTGGCACTACAGGAGAAGGGCGCGCTTCATGGCGCGGCTCACATCACCGGCGGCGGGTTCACCGATAACGTCCCGCGGATGCTCCCGAAAGGGCTGGCAGCGCAAATTGATCCGCACAGTTGGGTCTGGCCGGAGCTCTTTCAGCGCATCCAGCAGGCCGGCGGGCTCAGCGATACCGAGATGCGGCGCACGTTCAACCTGGGGATTGGGATGGTGCTGGCGGTGCCGGCTGCCCATGTGGCCCAGGTCCTGGCGGTCGAGCCGCACGCTAAACGCATCGGCCAGGTCGGCGTGCGCACGCAGGACGCCGTGGAATGGAGGCAGGCATGACGAAGCGACTAGTCGTGTTCGCCTCAGGGACGGGCACAAATTTTGAAGCCCTGGCGGACCATTTTGACCGCAGTCAGACGGCGCGGATCGTCGCGCTGGTGTCTGACCATGAGCGCGCCCCGGTGGTTGCAAAGGCCCAGGCCCGCGGGGTTCCGGTGATCACGCTTGATTACCGGCGGTACGCGACTAAGCAGGCGGCCGAGGCGGCACTGATCCAGCAACTGCCGCCGTGCGATCTGCTGGTCCTGGCCGGGTTCATGCGCATCATCGGCGAAACGCTGCTGGCGGCCTTTCCTAACCGCATCATTAACCTTCACCCGGCGCTGCTGCCCAGTTTTCCTGGCCGCACCGGGATTGAAGACGCGTTCAATTACGGCGTTAAGGTGACGGGGGTGACCGTGCATTTTGTGGATGCCGGCATCGATTCCGGGCAGATCATTGCCCAGGCGCCGGTTTTGATCGGCAAGGCGACCACGCTTGAAACCCTTGAAACAGCGATTCATGACGTTGAGCACCACTTACTACCACAGACGATCGAGGACTTGATCAAGGAGGAGAAAATCTAGTGAAACGTGCATTGTTAAGTGTCTCTGATAAAACCGGCCTGACGGCATTTGCCCAAGGCCTCATTGCCCGGGGCTTCGAACTGGTTTCAACCGGCGGCACCAAAGCCACGCTGGAGCAAGCCGGCTTAACGGTCACCGGGGTCGAGGCAGTGACCGGGTTCCCGGAAATGCTGGACGGCCGGGTCAAGACCCTGCACCCGAAGATCCACGCCGGGATTCTGGCCAAGCGGGACGTGCCGGCCCACATGCGCGCGCTGGCGGCACATGACATTCAGCCAATCGCCTTGGTGTGCGTCAACTTGTACCCGTTTGCCGAGACCATCGCCAAGCCGGAGACCACCCGTGCGCAGGCCATTGAGCAGATCGACATCGGCGGGCCGAGCGCGCTGCGGGCCGCGGCCAAGAATGCAGCCAGCGTGTGGGCGGTCGCAGACCCAGCGGACTACGAAGCGGTGCTGGCCGGCCTGGACGCCGACGACGCGCAGCTGCGCAGCCGGCTGGCCGCCAAGGTCTTCCAGATCACTGCGGCCTACGATGCCCAAATTGCCGCTTACCTGGACCCAGAGCCGTTCCCGGCGCTGTTTACGCCGACGTTCAAGAAACTGTCCAAGCTGCGCTACGGCGAAAATAGTCACCAGGACGCGGCCTTTTACGCGGCGCCAGACGCCCCGGCGGAGTCGCTCGCGGCGGCCCACCAGCTTCACGGCAAGGAGCTGTCCTTCAACAACATCCGGGACGCGGATACCGCGCTGGCCATGATCAACGAGTACCAGGAGCCGACCGTGGTGGCCGTCAAGCACATGAATCCGTGCGGGATCGGCCAGGGCGCCACGATCGAAGCGGCCTGGGACAAAGCCTATGCGGCCGATTCGACCTCGATCTTTGGCGGCATCATTGCGCTGAACCGGCCGGTGGACCTGGCCACGGCGGAGAAGATGCACGCGTTGTTCCTGGAGATCATCATGGCCCCGAGTTTTGATGACGATGCCTTGGCGGTGTTGGCCAAGAAGAAGAACGTGCGCCTCATGACGATCACCCTGGCTGACCACACGCCGGCCGGCCGCGTGGAGACGGTGGCGGTCAATGGCGGGGTGCTGCGCCAGACGACGGACGCCAAAATCGAGACGGCGGCGGATCTGACCGTCGTGACCAAGGTCCAGCCGACCCAGGCCCAGATCGACGCCATGCTGTTTGCTCAGCAGGTGGTCAAGCACGTCAAGAGCAACGCCATCGTGGTGGCCAAAAAAGGCCAGACCCTGGGGATCGGTGCCGGCCAAATGAACCGGATCGGGTCAGTGGCGATCGCGTTGCAGCAGGCTCAGCAGAACCAGGACTTCGCCGGAGCCGTCCTGGCGTCTGACGCATTCTTCCCAATGGATGACTGCGTGGAGTACGCCGCGCAGCACGACATTCGGGCAATCATTCAACCTGGGGGCTCGATCCGCGACAAGGATTCGATCGCCATGGCTGACAAGTACGGCATTGCGATGGTCACCACTGGGGTGCGCCACTTCCGGCATTAAGGAGGCAATGATGGTCAACGTCTTAGTGATCGGGCAAGGCGCGCGGGAAAGCGCGCTGGGCCTGGCGTTTCTGCGGTCGCCGCAGGTCGCTCAAGTATTTGTCGCCCCGGGCAATGCCGGCATGCCCCTGATTGGGCTCACGCCGGTGCCCATCGCCGAAACGGATGGCGAGGCGCTGATCACCTTCGCCAAGGCCCACGTTGCGCTGACCTTTGTCGGGCCGGAGCAGCCCCTGGCAGCGGGCCTGGTCGACGCGTTTCAGGCGGCAGGGCTGCCGGTGTTTGGGCCGCCGCAGGCCTTAGCCCAGCTGGAAAGCAGCAAGCAGTTTGCCAAGGCGTTTATGGCGCGCCACGACCTGCCGACCGCGGCCGCGACGCTGGTCCACTCACTCGCCGAAGCGCAAGCGGCGCTGAAGCCGTTCGGCCTGCCCGTCGTGATCAAAGCGGATGGTCTGGCCGGCGGCAAAGGGGTCACCGTGGCGCAGGATGAGGCCACCGCTACGCAGGTGCTGACAGCGCTTTATGCGGCGCAGCCGGATGCGCCGGTGCTGCTGGAAGAATTCCTTCAGGGGGAAGAAGCGTCGGTGCTGGCCATGTTCAACGGCCAGGCGCGGGTCCTGTTCCCACTGGCCCAGGACCATAAGCGCCGCTTTGACGGCGACCTTGGGCCGAACACGGGGGGGATGGGGGCGATCAGCCCCGCCCCGCAGTTCACCGCCGCGCAGCAGGCAGCTGCCGCCGCTTTGTGCGACCGCACGCTGGCAGGATTGGCCGCCGACGGGCTGGCCGGATGCGGCGTGCTTTACCTGGGGCTGATGTTCACCGCTGAAGGGCCCAAAATTCTGGAGTACAATCTGCGCTTTGGCGATCCGGAGACGCAGGTGCTGCTGCCCCAGGTGCAAAATGATTTCTACGAACTGACGGTTGATCTGCTGGCTGGTCAGGCCCAGCCCCTGGCGCTGGATGGGCTAACCTACTGCGGGGTGGTGGCCGTTGATCCGGCCTATCCAAACCGCGGGCAGGCGTACCCTTTGCAACTGCCTGACGCTGAGCAAAAGCGGTACTGGCTGCCGGCGGGGGTTGCGCAGACCAAAGCTGGCCTGGTCAGCGCCGGCGGCCGGATCTTCACGGTGCTTGGTGCCGGGGCCACCCTCGCTCAGGCTCAGGCCCAGGCCTACGCGCGGATGCAGCCTTTGCAAGGCGCGCTGGCGGTGCGCCGCGACATTGGCGCCAAAGGCCTGTAAGCAAATGACGGCCAACTACCATATCCATGGCGGTTGGCCGTTTTTATTCCCCGCCGGTACTACATATTGGGGGTCGGCTGTGGTAGCATTAAGCGTATGAAATGGAGTGAGCATGATGCCGCAAAGAAAATTGCCGAATGATCCAAAACCTAAGGAATGGCTGGCGTCCGCCCTGTCGCTGCAGTACGTGGCCAGCTACAAGCCGTTCGTCTTCGTGGATGGGGAAGGCGTCCGTTGCAGCCTGTACGTCTCGGGCTGCCGGTTCAACTGCCCGGGCTGTTACAACAAGGTCGCGCAGAATTTTCATTATGGTACGCCCTACACCCAGGAACTGGAGGATCGCATCATTGCGGACCTGAGCCAGAGCTACGTGCAGGGGCTTACTTTGCTGGGCGGCGAGCCGTTCCTGAACACGCAGGTCTGCCTGCAGCTGTGCCGTCGGGTGCGCCGCGAGTTTGGGCACACGAAGGACATTTGGAGCTGGACCGGGTACACGTGGGATGAGCTGATGCAGGAGTCTGAAGACAAGCTGGCACTGCTGAACATGCTCGACATCCTGGTTGATGGGCGCTTCCTCGAAGCCAAGAAAGATCTGACGCTGCAGTTTCGCGGCAGTTCCAACCAGCGGATCATCGACGTACCGGCCTCCTTGGCCAGCGGCCACGTGACGATCTGGAAGGACCTGGTGCGGTAGCGCGGGCGAGGGTCAACAAAGCGGCGACGAAAATCTAATTTTCGTCGCCGCTTTGTGTCATACCTGAGGTTTAGTCAGCGTCGTGCCCTTTTCCCCGTAGAAGCTGAGGTGCGGGAAGTGGACCGTGACCTGAGTGCCTTGGCCCACCTGCGAGGTCAAGGTCAGTTTGTGGCCCAGTTTCTGGCTGAGCCGGTCGGCCAGGTAGAGGCCCAGGCCGGTGGCCCGCTGGTTGGCGTTGCGCCCGTTGGTGCCGGTGAAGCCCTTCTCGAACACGCGGTGCAGCTCGTCTGCCGGAATGCCAATCCCCGTGTCGGCGAGCGTGAGCGTGGCTTCCTGCGAGTTATCGCTGATCGTCGCGGTGATCCTGCCCCCAGAGGCGGTGTACTTCAAGGCGTTTGACACCACCTGGGTCAGAATGAAGCGCAGCCACTTTTCGTCGGTCACCACGGTGAGCGGCCCGCCAACCCGCGTAAAGCGGATCCCCCGGGCGATGAAGCTGTTGCGCTGGTCGACGATCACGCTATCAACCAGCGCGGCCAGATCGTACTCGCGCAGCAGGTAGTCCTTGGAGAAACTGTCGAGGCGCGAGTAATACAGGACTTGTTCAACGAAAAAGTTGATCTTGTCCAGTTGCAGTGCCAGCTCATCCAGCGGCTGTTCTGGGGCCTTACCATCGAGACTGTCGCGGAGCAGGCCCGCCGCCGCAAGGGGCACCTTGATCTCATGGACCCAAGAGTCGATGAATGCTTGCTGATCCTGCTGCCGCGCGATCAGGGCGGACTGGGCCTCGCGGTGCTCGCGGATGAGCTGGTTATAGGCAGCCGCGACCAGCTGCTGATCATGGTGGCGGAGGGTCTCTTTGATCGGCCACGCCAGCGCTTCGGGGCCGGCCGCCAGCCGTTCTTCAAAGGGCGCGACCCACCGTTTGGTCCGGTGATAGCCCCACCAGAGAATGAGGCTGCCAAACCCGGTCAGCAGGAGTGCCAAGTACAGCAGCGTGTCCCAGCGCACCAGCTGGCGGGGGTCAAGCCACAGCCCCAGGCAGAGCAGCGCAAGGCCGAAGAGGAACCAGATGATGGCAAAAATGCGGTCCTGGAGGTATTTTTTTACGGTCATCACTTCACCATGTAGCCTTGGCCGACCTTGGTTTGGATGTAATTGGGCAGGCCGGCCGCCTCGATTTTCTTGCGCAGCCGGTTGATGTTAACGGTTAGGGTGTTGTCGTCCACAAAGCGCTCATCCGTCCACAGGTCCTTCAGCAGGTGCGAGCGGCTCAGGACTTCGCCATGGGCGCGCATCAACAGTTGCAGCAGCTTGTACTCATTTTTGGACAGGTTGATCTCCTCACCGTTGACGATCGCCATGCCGGTTTTGAGGTCCAACGTCAAACCGCCCACGGTCAGGGTGACTGCGCTTTTGTCCTGGTAGTTGTAGGTCCGGCGCAGCAGCGCGTTGATCTTGGCGATCAGCACCTCCATGGCAAACGGCTTTTCGACGAAATCATCGGCGCCCAGATTCATTGCCATGACCATGTCCATATTGGTATTGCGACTGGAGATGAAGATCACCGGGACCTGCGAGTGGTCACGGATCTTTTTCACCCAGTAGTAGCCGTCGCGCACCGGCAGGTTGATGTCAAGTAAGACGAGGTCCGGCGCGGTTTGCTCGAACTGGGTGAAGACCTGATCGAAATCTTGCACCGTCGTCGCCTGGAACTCCCATTTATTCAGCGCGTCCTTGATCAGGTCGGCGATGGTGCGGTCATCTTCCACAATCATGATTTTGAACATGGGTCGTCCTCCTTTACCGGTCTGCCGAGGGGTCGGCTGCGAACCGGTTTAATTGTATGGTAGCTGTTTGCTGGCGAGTTCACAAGCATTCCTAACAGTATCGCAAGATTGCCGGCAGGACGGCTAGTTTCTGGTATTATGGACGAAAAGAGCGCGGGAGGCAAACGGATGCGGGTCGTGAACGTGGAACATCTGACTAAAGTGTATGGTCACCGGTTAAACCGGGTGACCGCCCTTAACGACCTCAGCTTTCACATCGAAAGCGGGGAGTTCGTCGGCGTCATGGGGCCCAGCGGTGCCGGGAAGTCGACGCTGCTGAACCTGATCGCGACCATTGATCAACCGACCTCCGGCCAGATCACGGTGGCCGGCCAGGAGCTGACCAAGCTGAGTGACAGTGAGGCGGCGCGGTATCGGCGGGAGGATCTTGGGTTCATCTTTCAGGCGTTCAACCTGTTGCCTGATTTGACGGTGGCGGACAATATCATCCTGCCTCAGACCTTTGTGCCCCCGGTGCCCGGCGACCTTGACCAGCGCCTGCAGCATTTTGCGGATCTGCTGGGGCTAAGGCCGCTGCTCACCCGCTACCCCGAACAGCTCAGCTTGGGCCAGCGGCAACGGGTCGCGGCCGCCCGGGCGATGATCGGCCATCCCGACCTGATCCTCGCCGACGAGCCGACCGGCAGTCTGGATTCGATGGCCGCCACTGAGCTGCTGTCGTACCTGGCCAAACTGAATTTGGAAGAGGACGTCACCATCATGATGGTGACGCATGACGCCTTCACGGCCAGCTTCTGCAACCGGATCATTTTCATCCGCGACGGGGCCTACTTTGCGGAGGTTACCCGCCGCTCAACCCGGCAGGCCTTTTTCAACAGCATCATTGATATGGAAGCGACCATTAACGGAGGTGACCGGCGTGGTGAAGCTTATCCGCACTAACTTGCGGCGTCACCGCACGGTTGACCGGTTGTACGTCCTGATGGCGGCGGGCATGATCGCCGTCCTTTACGCGGTGCTGGCGCTGATCGACGCGCCAGCGGTGTTAGGCCGCACGGTTGACATGAACGATCTCACCGCGGCAGTGCCGGCCCTGTTAGTCGGGGTCTTGGTGGTGATCCTGCTGTTCACGATCGTCTTTCTTCTTTATATGAATGCGATCTTGATCGAACGGCGCACTGGCAATATCCGGGTCTACCGGCTGTTAGGCATGCCAGGGGGACGCCTTGGCCTCAGTTTGTTTTGCGAGTCACTGGTGCTGGGCGGCGCGAGCGTCATGTTAGGCGTGTTCGGCGGCTGGTTATTCTCAAAGTTTATGGCGATGCTGCTGCTGCGCCTGATGGGGATCCATCAGGCGGTTGGCATGCTGTGGTCGCCGCGGGTCGCCGGTGAGATCGCGGGCTTATTCTTGGTCGTCTACGCCGTCTTGGGCGGCATCAATGCGCTTTATGCAGGCAACTTGGCGCTCCTCCAAGGGCCGCAGGCGAAAGAGCAGACCCTGCCGCGCGCGGCTAGCGGGTGGCGGGTCGGCGTCGCGTGGCTGGGCGGGGTGATCCTAGCAGTCAGCTACCTTGCCGCGTTTAACCTAGTCCACCTGACCTACGCCATGGCGCAGCGGTTCATCGGCAGTGGCGGATGGACGCTGCTGGCCGTGCCGACCGTGGGTATTATTGGCCTGTATCTAGTCTTCAGGATCTCTTTGCCGACGTTGTTTGGGTGGCTCCAAAAGCGGCCCCAAGTGCGCCGCAACGCCGTCTGGTTGCTGACGGTCGCCGATTTGCACAAACGGCTCGTGCGCAATGCCCACTCGCTGTTTTTGACCAGCGTGCTGGCGACGATCACCATGACGGTACTGGGCAGTGGGGCGATCCTCTATCAGTTTGGCCAGCGCTCCGTCACCCGCGGCGTGGCCCTCGACATGGTGGCCAGCGCGCCGGGGCTGCGCACCACGTACCACCAGCTGCGGCCGCAGTGGATCCGCCAGACCGTCGTGCTGCCCACGAAGCTGGCGGCTGGCCAGCTGCACGAGCCGGCGCAGCGGACCGGCGACGGCGACCAGGCGCTGTACAACGTGATCGCCCTCAGTGATTACACCAGGGTGCGCAAGATTCAGCGCACCCTGCCGCCGCTGAAGGTGGCAGGGGGGCAGGGGGTGATGATCCTGTTCGGCCGCACCCTGTATCAGCACACCTGGCTAGGCAAGAGTCAAGACTGGTCGTTGACGTTGACGCGCACGCACCAGCGCTTTTCGCTGAAGCAGGTCACCAGCGCCTTTCCGCTGGGCGAAGGGGCCTACTTTGATCGGGCCCTCGTCGTGGCCGACCGGGATTACCAGGCACTGTTTGCGCCGCTGGATTCGCTGACGGCCTACAAGCTCGCCAACAGCCCCGCCGCGCATGCGTACGCCGAGCGGGAGAACAACGCCGCGCCTTACGATTACGTCCGGGCCGGCAGGGCGGTACTGGCAGGCAAAAAAACACCGCGGATCCAGCAAACGGCTGATGCCGCCGACTATTCCCGCCGTGCGCTGCGGTTTCGGGCCCCCATGATGACCGAGATGAACGTGGTCTTCGGCATGGGGCTATTTATTGTGATCCTGCTGGGGGCGGTCTTCATCGTGGCCACTGCCAGTATCCTGTTGATCAAGCAGCTGATGATCGCCAGCGAGGAGCGGCGGCCGCGGCAGGCTCTGCGCGCGCTCGGCATCCCCCAAGCGGCCCTGCAGCGCATCACCGCCGGCCAGGTGGGCGTGGTGTTTGCGCTGCCGTTGTTGTTTGGCGCCGGCAATTCCGGGCTGATCATCCGCTACCTGAGCATGTTCCTGAACGACCCTGGGTACCTCTTAGTGACCTTGATCATTTTGGTGTACGTAGTCGTTTACTTGGTCTTTGCCGTGCTCACCGTCCGCCTGACCGAGCGCAGTTAAGCGTCCAGGATCGTGCGCGGCATCGGGTGATCGGGGTGGAACGGGTCGGCGATGGTGTAGAAGGCCTGATGAAACCCGTAGCTCTGTTGGGCGCGCTTGGTGAACAGCATGACCGAGGCGAACAGTGGGGTGTTTTTGGCGGTGTAGACGTCCAGCTTGCCGCTCCAGGCCGACAGCAGCAGGTACTCGCACTGCGGGTTGTCCGTCCGCATCAGGGTCATCGCCTCGCAGCCGCCAAGCCGGTCGGCCTCCTCAACCAGCGTTTCGGCCTGCTTTTCAAACACCTTGGCCTCCTCGTCGGTCAGTTTGAAGTACATGAGGTAGACGTACCCGGCAGGCGGAACTGTGCCATAATTAGCTAGGACGGTGCCCTTCACTGGCGCGATGAACTTGATCGCCCCGGTCAGGTCGAGCGTGGCAAAGTCGCGGTCCTTTTCGGCGTCTTTGAGCAGGCGCACCGGGGTGCTTGCCTGTTTGACGATCGCCTGCATGTAGGTTTTGCTGCCGAGGACTAACTGCATTTTCTTGGTCATGTGAATCCCTCCAATGAATCTAGTATAGCGCTTACTTCAGCGAAAGGAATGATACGATGCGATTGACGATCTTAGGCTACTACGGGGGTTATCCCGACCACGGGGTGGGGACCTCCAGTTACTTGATCGAAAGCGGCGATTACAAGTTGCTGCTGGACTGCGGGTCCGGCGCGCTGCTGGCGCTGGAGAAGGTGACCGCGCCCTTCAGCCTGGATGCCGTGCTGCTGACCCACTACCACCACGACCACGCCGCGGACGTCGGCGTGCTGCAGTACTATTACCAGCTTCACAGTGGGCAAAAAAAGGTGACGCCGCTGCCGATTTACGGGCACAGCAAAGACCCGCTGAATTTTGCCGCGCTGACGTTCGGTCAGTTCACCCAGGGGATCGCTTACAGCGCCGAGGCGCCGCTAGAGCTAGGGCCCTTGACGCTGACGTTTCTTGAGACCCAGCATCCGGTCCCGGCGTTTGCGGTGCGGATCCAGGAGCGCGCGACGGGCCAAGTCTTTGTCGATACCAGCGATACCCGGGCCTTTGCGGGCCTGGCGCCGTTTTGTGAAGGGGCAGAGCTGCTAATGGCTGACACCAACTTCCTGGCAGCACATCCGGCCCCAATGTGGCACCTGACCTCGCAGCAGGCCGGCGCCCTTGCCGCGCGCGCCCACGTTGGCACGCTGCTGTTGACCCACCTGCCACAGGAGGTCTCACTCACGCAGCTGAAGCAGGAGGCCCAAGCGGCCGCGGGGACTATTCCCGTCCTTTTGGCCAGTGAGCAGACTGTAATTGATGGGAACAAATTATCACGGACAAAATAACATATTTAATTTTATTGACCCGGCGGTGAACAAGTTGACGCGATTTTAGGCGCAACGTTTCCCGCCGGGTCAAGCTTTTGGCCCAAGTCGAACTAATTGTTACTTATCTCACAATAAGAACGCGCGCGAAATCTAAAATTTGTTTTTGAACTATGATTGTTTTACCTTCTTCACTTTCGTTATAATAATAAATGTAAAGAAAGCGCAGTCACGCAACGAGTAAAGGAGCGAGCACCCATGGTTTATCTGTATGTTTCGCCGAGTTGCACGTCATGCCGCAAAGCCCGCGCCTGGCTAGTGGAAAACAACATTTCCTTTGTTGAGCGCAATATTTTTGCCGATCCGTTGACCGTTGACGAGATCCGCCATGTGCTGAGCATGACCGAGAAGGGGACCGAGGAAGTCATTTCCATGCGTTCCAACACTTTTCAGGACTTGGACATCGACCTCGAGACGATTTCAATGAACTGCTTGATCGAGTTGATTGCCAAAAACCCCGCGCTGATCAGGCGGCCGATCATCATGGATGATAAGCGGCTGCAGGTGGGGTACAACGAAGATGACATCCGCCGGTTCTTGCCGCGCTCCGTTCGCGCGTTGGAGCTGCAGCAGGCCCAACTGTTGGCAGGATTTTAAGTGGAGGCATGATTCGAAGGAATCGTGCTTTTTTTATAAGGTGCATAGGGTTCGCGCACTTAGCGGGACAGCTAGCCTAGCTCCAGGCATTGCCGGCGTTTTTTGCCGGCGAGGCCTGGAGCGTAGCTAGATGCTCCCGCGTTGCGAACCCGTCGCCCGATTAGACCAAGGTGCAAAGGGTCGACGGTTTTAGCCCGACGATTAGCCTAGCTTGCGGCATTGCCGCCGAACTTTGGCGGCGAGGCCGTGAGCGTAGCTAAGCGCTCGGGCGTTGTCGACCCGGTGCCCGATTAAGCTAAGGTGCATAGGGTCGACGCACTTAGCGGGATGGGCAGCCTAGCACACGGCATTGCCGCAGGGCTTTGGCGGCGAGGCCGTGTGCGTGCAGCCCACTCCCGCGTTGTCGACCCGGTGCCCGATTAGACCAAGGTGCAAAGGGTCGACGGTTTTAGCCCGACAGCTACCGCTACGCATGTCACCCTGTACGCCATAAATGGCTACAGGGTGATCATAGCTCCAAGCATTGCCGGCGATTTTTGGCGCGAGGCCTGGAGCGTAGCTAGATGCTCCCGCGTTGCGAACCCGTCGCCCGATTAAGCCAAGGTGCGGGGACTGGCGGTTTTAGGCCAAAGCCCAGTTAGCCCGGCTGTGCAGGGCTGGTGGTGGTTTAGCTGGGCACCCCTGCGGCCCTTGGCGAACTTGCTTGGTTGCATTCCTTACTTTTTAAGCGTAGAATGCCGTGTCAGTGAGAATCTGATATACTAAGATTCAAAGGCAAAGTGAGGTGCAGCCATCATGGAAATGGAACGACTTAACGCAAATACCATTCGGGTCCTGCTTGGCAACGAAGATCTGGCCGAACGCGGGATCACAGTGCTGGACCTGCTCGGCAACCACAAGCAGATCGAAACTTTCTTCTATAGTATCCTGGATGAGGTCGATAAGGACCACTCGTTCGCGAGCGAAGGCGGCGTCACCTTCCAGGTCATGCCGAGCCAAAGCGGCCTGGAGCTGCTGATTTCGCGCAACCAGGATCAAGACGAGGACGATGAGCCGGCCGCAGCCGATGATGCCAATGGAATTCCCGACTTCATCCGCCAGCAGCTCAACGCGCTGGATGAGCCTGAAAAGGCGGACGAGGCGAGCGACGAAGGTGGTTTCATTGATGGCGGTCAGGCCGAGAAAACCGAGGTCGTCGTCAAGCTGGCTAGCTTCGAGGACTTTGTGGCGTTGGCCCAAGAGCTAAGGCTCGAAGGTGCCACGAGCGACCTATATGCATACCGAGACACGTACTACCTAGTTCTGACCTTCTATGCCAACAAAGCTTCCAGCAGCGAGATTGCGGATCAGACGGCGCTGGCGCTGGAGTACGGCACGCGGGAGAACCTGTCGGCGGACGTCTTGGCCGAATACGGCAAGCTGCTGATGCCGACCAGCGCGCTGGAGACAGGGCGTTACTACTTTAAAAAATAAATGCGCCATCGAGGGCAGTGCTGAGGCGCTGCCTTTTTTGCAAGGTGCGCAGGGTTCGCGCACTTAGGGGGACAGGGAGCCTAGCTAGGGCCTTTGCTCGCAAAGCGAGTGAAGGCGCTGGCGTAGCTCGCTGCTCCCCCGTTGCGAACCCGGCGCCCAATTAAGCCAAGGTGCGCAGGGTCGACGGTTTTAGCCCGACGGCCATCATCGCTCTAGGCATTGCCGCCGGGTTTTGGCGGCGAGGCCTAGAGCGTAGATGGACGCTCGGGCGTTGTCGACCCGGAGCCCGATTAGGCCTGCCGCCGCCCCGCTTGACGAGGCGGATGGCGCGTGGTTCTATTAGGCTAGATAAAGGAGCAGTGACATGGCAAAACAATTGCGGTTTAACAGCGTGTTTGACATCATCGGGCCGGTCATGGTGGGCCCCAGTTCATCCCACACGGCGGGGGCGGCGCGCATTGGTAAAGTGGTACGCGAGATTTTCGGCGAGGCGCCGACGCGCGTGGACATTTACCTTTACGAGTCCTTCGCCAAGACTTACCGCGGCCACGGCACCGATGTGGCCTTGGTCGGCGGCTTGCTTGGCATGGGCCCCGATGATCCGCGGCTGCCAGATTCCTTGAAAATTGCGCACGAGCGCGGCATCAAGGTAACGTTTGTGCCGAAAAGCGATAAGGTCGATCATCCCAATACGGCCAAGATCATGCTGCAGACCCCGAAGCGGTCGATGACCGTGACCGGCGTTTCGATCGGCGGCGGCAACATCCAGATTTCCGAGATCAACGGCTTCAAGCTCTCCCTGACGATGGGGACGCCGACGTTCATCACAGTGCACCGCGACGTGCCGGGCATGATCGCCCGGGCAACCGATCTGCTCAGCGCAAACGGCGTGAATATCGGGACCATGACGGTGACCCGAGAGGCCAAAGGGGAGCAGGCCATCATGGTGATGGAGGTCGACGAGCGGCGGCCGGATCTGGTCGCGCAGCTCAAGGCCATGCCGCACGTCGACAATGCGACGTATTTCGAGTAGGGGGACGCCATGTTTTATTCAATCAAGGAATTAGTGATGCAGGCCGCGGACTACCCGAACGTTGCCGCACTGATGGTGCATACTGAGGCCGAGAACACCGGCAAAAGTGAGCAGACCATTCGGACGCTCATGGGCCGCAACTTGGACGTGATGGCCGAATCGATCGCCAAAGGGATCGCGGGGGTCAAATCGGTCACCGGCCTGACCGGTGGGGACGCCAAGCGCCTGGATCAGTATCTGAGCGCGGGCGAGAGCTTTCTCAGTCCCGTTGCGCTGGCTGCGGTGCGCAACGCCGTGGCGGTCAATGAGGTCAACGCGCAAATGGGCCTGATTTGTGCCACGCCCACGGCCGGCAGTGCCGGGGTAGTGGCCGGTTGCCTGATGGCGGTCCGTCAGCCGCTTGGCCTCACGCGAGACCAGCAGATCGATTTTCTGTTCACGGCGGGGGCCTTCGGGCTGGTGATCGCCAATAACGCTGGCATCGCCGGCGCGGAAGGCGGCTGTCAGGCGGAAGTGGGCAGCGCCGCGGCGATGGCCGCGGCGGCGTTAGTCCAGGCCAAAGGCGGCGATGCTGATACGGCGGCGCAGGCGGTCGCGATCACCATTGCGAACTTAATGGGCTTGGTCTGCGATCCCGTGGCGGGCTTGGTGGAAGTGCCATGCGTCAAGCGCAACGCCATGGGGGCTGCGCAGGCGTTGACCTCCGCGGACATGGCCCTGGCTGGCATCCGGTCGGTCATTCCGCCGGACGAGGTGATCAGCGCCATGGATGCGGTTGGCAAGCAGATGCCCAGCGCTTTTCGGGAAACCGCAGAGGGGGGCTTAGCCGCAACGCCAACCGGTAAGGCCATCAAGCAGCGCATTTTCGGCGATTAAGCCCGGCCAAAGCAAATGGGGCCGAGACATAATTCTCGCCCAAAAGAAAAAGTCCTGAGAATCCGAATAATACGGAATCTCAGGGCTTCTTTTTGTGGGCACAGCGCCCATTCTCTGCTAACCTTAACTT
>NZ_RHOJ01000002.1 GCF_003946485.1 Lacticaseibacillus jixianensis
CCCCGGTTGAGTATCGGGAACAAGTCATCGTGGCTTAATTCAAATTCTAATTCGTCTAACTTTTCTATTGCACTTCAATCGTCGTCAGGGTCTTTTTGGCGGGGCTTGGCTCAGTGCTGCTCGGTTGAAGCGGCGCTTGACTCAGTCGAACTGGCGGTGTCACTCGACTCAGTGTTGCTCGACGGCACGGTAGCGCTGGTGTCGTCGCTGACGCTGCTGCTCGAAGACTCGCTGCTCGTCGAAGCCGCCGGGGTGCTGGCGGTGCTAGTGGATTCACTGGTCGTTGATGAAGTGGCGCTGGTGCTGCTTGGCGTCTCGATCGCCGCCGTTTGGGTGGCCGGGCCGTGGCCGCGCACGTACAGCTCCCGGGTGGTGTTGGCCGTATTGCCGGTCACCGCGGTGCCCGGGTTGGAACCCTTCAGGATGTGGGCAACTTGAACCGAGCTGGGTTTGTGCCAATCCTGGTTCGGGAGGTTCTCTGAGTCAACGAGGTAGCTCATCATGGCCTTGTAGATCTGCTGGGCGATCAGGTTGGAGCTGGCACCCAGGCCGTTTTGCAGCGGCTTGTCGTAGCCGGTCCAGATCGACATCACGCGCTGGGTGGTGTAGCCGGTGAACCAGATGTCTTTGGCCAGGCCCGAAAGCGCGGGGTTGGTTTTCAGCTCGGGGGCGCCGTAGTCTGACGTGCCGGTTTTACCCGCTTCGTAAAGGCCCGGAATGCGGGCGTAAATGCCGGTCCCACGGGTCATGACGCTCTTGAGGATATCGGTGATCATGTAGGCGGTGCTGGCCTTCATCGCCTTCGTTCCCTGATGCTCAAACGTCGTGGTGCGGCCGTCCATGTCGACGATCTTGCGGACGTAGGAAGGCTTGTAGTAAGTCCCCCCGTTGGCAAAAGCGCCGTAAGCGGCGGCCTCTTGTTCGGTCGTCGCCGAGGCGCCGATCGCACTCGGGTAGACCCTCTGATTGCTCGGCAGCGTGATGCCGAGCCCCTTCAGAAAGTTCAGCCCCTTGGCGAGCCCGACTGCTTCCAGGGTGCGGCCGGCCACCGGGTTGCGCGACTTCACCAGCGCGTCGCGGATCGAGATGCGGCCCAAGAACTTGTGGTCGATGTTGTTCACCGGGACGTCGCTGCCAGGCCACATGTATGGTGCGTCCTCCATTTGCTGGTAGGTCGAGTAGTTCAAGTACTCGATCGCCGGCCCGTAATCGAGGAGGGGTTTCATGGTCGACCCGTTGCTCCGGTCATTTTGCGTGGCCCGGTTGTAGGCCAGGCGCACGTTGCCGGTTTTGCGGCCGCCGCTTTGCGCGATGACCCGACCGGTTTGGGGATCGGTGATGGTCACCGCCGTTTGCAGGCTGTCGTTCGGGAAGGTCACGTAATCGTTGGTGTTCACGATGTCGTACAGCCGGCGCTGCGCTTTCATGTCGATGTTCGTGTAGATCTTAAGGTTCTCGCTGTACGGATCGATGCCCGTTTCCTTCTTGACTTCCTTAATCACCGAGGTCAGGTAGGAATCGATCACTTTGTCGGTGGTCGAATCATTGGTCTGCGCCTTCTTCTTGGCGAGCCCATCGGTCACTGGCTTTGCCTTGGCGGCATTCGCCTCGGCTTGCGAAACCTTCTTGTTGGTCACCATGGCCTGCAGGACCTCGTTGCGCCGGTTCAAGGCCGCCTCCGGGTGCTCGTAGGGGTCATACCCGGCCGGGGACTGCGGCATGCCGGCAAGCAAAGCCAGCTGGGAGAGGTCAAGCTGCTTGAGGTCCTTGTTGAAGTAGTAATGCGCGGCCGTACCCATGCCGCGCTGCGCGTTATCCATGTAGACCTTGTTGATGTAGTACTCGAGGATCTGCTCCTTGCTGTACTTCTGCTCCAACTTGATGGCAAGCCACGCCTCTTGCGCTTTGCGCTTAAGCGTCTGGTCCGAGGCCTTGGTGGAAAACACTGACAGCTTGATCAGCTGCTGCGTCAGCGTCGAGCCGCCTTGCAGGCCGTTGCTGCGACCGGTCAGCCTGCCCATCACGTTGCTGAAGGTCGCCCCCACGATGCGAATGGGGTCGATGCCCCAGCGTTCTTGGTAGAAACGGCGGTCTTCGATCGACACGACGGCGTCCTTTAGGGTCTGCGGAATTTGGTCGGAATGGACGTAAGTGCGGCTTTCCACCCCGAGGGTGGTAAAGACGTGGTTAGACGCATCGTATAAGGTAGGGCTGCCGCCTGACTTGAGCTGCGCCTCGGTGACGGTCGGGGCGCTGGAGGCGTAGTAGGCGAACAGCCCCAGCCCGCTCACGACCCCGACCGCAAACAGGATCAGCAGGGCCTTGATGACCGTGAGCCAGCGGCGGGATTTTTTCTTGGGTCGTCTGGCTTGCTTGCGAGCCATTCGCGATGGCGTATTAGGCATGATAAGTTCCTCTCTTCGTTTCAATTAACCAATCGACGCCGTCCAGGTAGGGGATCAGCGGCTGCAGCTGGGGGTGCAGCTCGAAGCCGGCTTGTTCGATCGCCTTCAGCGGAATCGACTTGCGGCCGTTTTGCAGGCTGGCTTCCCACCAGTGATTCAGGGCGCTGACCGGGTACACAAACAGCCGCTTCAGCGTCACGAACCTGATGAGGGCAAAGCAGATCCCGCCCTGCGCCAGGCAGGCATTGAGGTGGGCCACTTGGTGCGGATGGAAGTTCTTCAGCGGAAAGCTCGCCTTGTTCTTTGTCTCTTTGGCGTCAAAGTCAACGTAATAGCCCTGATAAACCCCGTTGTAATCGGTGGTGGAAGGCGTCTTAAAGTAAGCCTCCTTGATCACGGCCTGACTGCGCTGAGGGTAGTCCACCTTGACGATCTGGATGGGGGTTGGTTTTTTATAAATGACCGCCCGTTTTGCGGCGCGGTAGTATTGATTGCTGGCATTGAGCTCGGCCTCAAGCGTCATCCCGCGGCTGCCATAGTTCACGGCCGCGTCTTCAGTTTGCCTGCCTTGCTCGTATGCTTTACCATTGGGGTAATGAATTGCCATATGTTCACGCTCCTAGCGTCATTATATCAATCTTGGTCATTCGTGACCTAATGAGAAGGGAACAGTTATGCTGACTCGCCTTTGGCTGACAGGCTACCGCTCGTGGGAACTAAGCACTCACGGGGAAGACGACCCGAAAATCACGGTCATTAAGTATAGTTTAAAAAATGCTTTGGTGCCGCTGCTGGATGACGGCTTGCGGTGGGTCATCACCGGCGGCGAACTGGGGTGCGAGCAGTGGGGCGCTCAGGTCGCCCTTAGCCTCAAGCCCCAGTATCCGGACCTGCAGGTGGCGGTGATGCTGCCGTTCGCCGATTTTGGCCACCAGTGGAACGAAGACAACCAGGGCCGACTGCAGCAGTTGATCAGCCAGGTCGATTTCTCCCAGGCCACCTCCAGCGCGCCCTACCAAAGTCCGCAGCAGCTCAGCGGGTACACGCGCTTCATGCTTCACCACACTGACGGGGCCTTGCTGGTTTATGATCCAGAGTTTGAGGGTAAGCCGCGCTTTGCCTACCAAGGGGCGCAGGCCGAAAGCAGCCGCCGCGACTATCCCGTTTCCTTGATCACCATGCCTGATTTAGAAGAGGCCGCGCGTGATTGGAGTGAAAACCAGGCAAATGAGCAGTTTTAAAGCCTTAGGTGGTATGCTACAATAGTTTCAGTAAGTCTTCGAAGAGGTGCTGGATATGGATAACAACGAGTCAACGTTCAATGTTCAACTTGACCCCAAGGCCATTTTGGATAAGAATTTTAAGAAGGTCATGCGCGGTGACGATCCGGACGAGGTCGATGAATTCCTTGACCAGATCATTAAGGATTACGAAATCTACAACGCCGAGCTCGACCGCTTGAGTGAGGAAAATGCCCGCCTGCGCAGTCGCGTCGACGAGCTGACCAAGCAGTTGTCTGTTTCCAAGTCCGTCGCTGCCGCCACCCCGCAGCAGCCTAGCGCCACCGCGACGAATTATGATATCCTGAAGCGGCTCTCCAACTTGGAGCGCCACGTCTTCGGCAGTAAGTTGTCGGATGGCGGTCAGGCCAGTCACGATGACCAGTCGCGCATCGATCAATACTAATTTTGTGAATGTAGTTGCAGTTCTTGAGTAATCGCGCCAGGCTTATGTCTGGTGAGGAAAGTCCATGCCCGCCCAAGCTGAGATGCTTGGAGTGTTCGCGTCAGGCCCAATAAGCCTGAGTACCGTTTTACGGTAACGGCGGCCCAAAGCGCTAAGGCTTCGGCTATGCGTGAGTCGGTCTGAAAGTGCCACAGAGACGATGCTGTTCGGGAAACCGGCAGTTTGGAACGGGTAAACCCCGCGAGCGAGTAACCCAAACTTTGGTAGGGGCGCAAGACCTAGGGAATTGAACCGATGGTCCCAACAGTGAAAACTGAGATAGATGATTACTGAAGGCACCTTGGCCTGACAGGGTGCTGGAACAAAACATGGCTTATAGAGAACTGCAACCAGGCACGGCTCGGGGATTTCCCCGGGCTGTTTTTTTAGGTGCAGAGGGTCGACGGTTTTAGCCCGACAGTCAGCCTAGCCCGAGGTATTGCCGCCGTACTTTGGCGGCGATGCCTCGGGCGTAGCTGAATGCTCGGGCGTTGTCGACCCGCCGCCCGATTAAGTTAGGTGCAAAGGGTTCGCGCACTTAGGGGAATGGCTAGCCTAGCTTGAGGCATTGCCGCTGGTTTTTAGCGGCGAGGCCTCAAGCGTAGCTAGACACTTCCCCGTTGCGAACCCGGCGCCCGATTACGCCAAGGTGCAGAGCCGGCCCCACTTAGCGGGATGCGCAGCCACTCCGCATGTCAGCCTGTATCGCCATAAATCGCGCCAGGCTGAGCGGGTAACATATGCGCTCACCACACCCTGCCTCTGCCCCGTTCTTTTCCGGTGACAGCGCCCTCAATCTGGGGTAACATTGAACCGATAGTAAAGGAGATTAACATGCAATATAAATTATTGGCTACCATGGCCTCAGGGCTTGAAGCACTGACCGCCCGCGAGATCCAAAACCTCGGGTTCGAGGAGCAAACGGACAATGGCAAGGTCTACTTCCAAGGCGACGAACGGGCGATCGCAAAGGCCAACGTGTGGCTGCGAACGGCCGACCGCGTTAAGATCATCGTCGGCCAGTTCACCGCGACGACTTTTGACGAGCTGTTCGAAGGCGTTAAGGCGCTGCCCTGGGATCAATACCTGCCGCTGGATGCCGCCTTCCCCGTCGCGGGCCGCAGCGTGCGGTCGAAGCTGCACTCCGAGCCCGACGTTCAGGCCATCACCAAAAAGGCCATCGTCGATAAGCTGGCGACCGTTTACCACCGCCGCGGGCGCCTGGCCGAAACGGGCAAGACCTACCCGCTGGAGGTGTCGATCCTGCGCGACGTCGCGACGTTGACCATCGACACGACTGGCCCCAGCCTGTTCAAGCGCGGCTACCGCATTGCCAAAGGGGACGCGCCGCTGAAGGAAAACTTTGCGGCGGCCCTGGTGCTTTTGACCAGCTGGCATCCCGACATGCCGTTTGTCGACCCAACCGCCGGCTCTGGCACCATTCCGATCGAGGCGGCCCTGCAAGGGCTGAACCTGGCCCCCGGCCTGCAGCGCCGCTTTGCGTTTGAGGATTTTGCGTTTATGCAGCCCCAGGTGCTTCAAGACGTCAAAGACGAAGCGATGGACCTTGCCGACTTCGACCGTGAACTCGACATCCAGGGCTTTGACCTTGATCCGAAAATGATCGAGATCGCGCAGGAAAACGCCAAGCAGGCCGGGCTCGGCCAGACGGTCCGCTTCAAGCAATTGGCGGTGAAGGATAACCGGTTGAGCAATGATCAGCGCGGCGTCCTGGTGTCAAACCCCCCGTACGGGAAACGGCTGGGCGAGTTGGACGCCGCGCGCGCACTTTACCGCGAAATGGGCCAGGTTTACGGCGGGCTTACCAGCTGGAGCCGCTACTTCCTGACTGCCGATCTCGAGTTCGAAAAGGCGTTTGGGCAAAAGGCGACCAAGCGGCGTAAGTTGTACAACGGGACGATTCGCACCGACTACTTCCAGTATTGGGCGCAGCGGCGCCACTAAGAAGGCGAGCGTTAATGAACATTCTCACGTTATTTGATCTGCCCGACGAGGCCAAAGGCGACTTTGCCGCGCATCCTGACTGGCACGTGATCGCCAAGGCCGCATATACTGCCGATCAGGCCGGCGTGATCGACGTTATTTTGGGCTGGAACCAAACCGGGGCCGCCATTATTGCTGGCCCCAACCGGGTCAAATTTGTCCAAGCCATGTCCGCCGGCGTTGACTACCTCCCGCTGGCCGCCTTCGCCAAGCAGGGGATCCAGCTCGCCAACACAAGCGGGATCCATGCCGAACCGATCGCGTCCTCGACGTTAGCCGCCGTGCTGGCGTTTGCGCGGGGCCTCATGCCGCAGGCCCGGCAGTGGGATAATGAGGCCCGGCGTGCGCACATGTGGCTGCCGGCGGGGCAAGTGGCAGTGGTCTTCGGGACCGGCCACATTGGCCGGGCGATCGCGCGGCGCCTGAATCAGCAGGGCATGACCGTGTGGGGGATCAGCCGGCAGGGGCGCCCTGCCGAAGGGTTTGCCAAGGTCGGCACCGATGCCGATGCCCTGGCGTTTGCGGCGCAGGCCACCGTCTTGGTCAACGTCATGCCGCTGACACAGGCGACGCATCACTTCTTTGACGCGAAGTTCTTTAACGCCCTGCAGGGAACACCTTTGTTCATCAACGTCGGGCGCGGTCAGACCACCGACACCGTCGCGCTGCGCAACGCGCTGCACGCCGGCCGGCTGCAAGGAGCCGCGCTGGACGTCTTTGAGCAGGAGCCACTGCCGGCCGCCGATCCGCTCTGGCAGGAGCCGCAAGTGCTGATCACGCCGCACGTGTCCGGAACGGTGCCGCACCTGCGCTCAGCCGTTTATCAAATTTTTAAACCAAACCTCGAGGCCTTGGTGGCCACTGGCCGCATCGCGCAAAACCAGGTGGACCTGACCGCCGGGTACTGATTTTTCGCCCCAAAACAGTTATACTGAAAGCGGTAACAATTAGCACCCAAAAGGAGGTTCTTGCTCATGGCGCAACGCACCACTGAGATTATTGGCTTACTGGAGGACGCACTTCTCACCAAGCGCAAGGTGTTGATCCACACGATCGACAAGAAGATCTTGAAGGGGATCATCGCTGAGATCCACCCGGGGACGGTCAAACCGTACCAGGAGCGGAGTACCGTGATCATTGAAACGCCAAAAGGGGCAAAACGGCTTCAGGAGTATGCCATCACGCGCATCGCCTGGGCTTAAGCCAGGCCGGGCCAACCATTCCAGGTTGGCCCGTTTTTTTTCGCGACTGGGGGTGATGCCGCCCCCAAAAGCAGTGGTGAAAAGCGGGAGCGCTTGCGCTATAATTAGCATTACATTAAGCGCTGGTGAGAGCCGGTGAAGGGAGCGACAAGAATATGGCAGAAGTGCGTTACCAAGATGACTTGTACGACGCCGTCAACGGCGAATGGGAAAAGACCGCGGAGATCGCGCCGGACAAAACGGCGACCGGCGGGTTCAACGACCTGGCCGACGACGTTGAGGCCAAACTGATGGCCGATTTTGCAGCGATCAGTGCCGGGAAGAAAACCGCCCCTGACGATTACTTTGCCGAGGCCGTGAAGCTGTACGATTTGGCCAAGGACTTCGACGCGCGCGACGAGGCCGGCATCAAGCCGGCCCTGGAGCGCCTGGTGCCGCTGGACGACACCACGGACATCGCCGCATTTAACGCCAAGGCGGCCGACCTTGAGGCCTCGCTTTTCCCAATGCCGTTTAGCAGCGGCGTTGAGCCCGACCTGAAGGACACCAGCGTCAATAAGGTCACCATCACCGGGCCGGCCACCATTTTACCGGACGTGCCGTATTACGCTGAAGACAACGCCCAGGGCAAGGCACTGCTCAAGGTGTGGGCAGACATGGTCAAGGAACTGCTGGCGCAAACCGGCCTCAGCGAAGCCGACCAGGCCCAATACCTGGCCGATGCACTGGCGTTTGACGCTGAGCTGGCCAAGCACGTCAAGACCCGGGAGCAATGGGCCGACTACCCGGCGGCTTACAACCCGCAGTCCTTCCAGGAAGTTTCGGCCCAGTTAGGCGATTTTGACTTCGCCCGGTTTGCCAAGGAGGCCTGGGCCGAGGTGCCGGAAACGATCATCGTCGCTGATCCAAGGTTTCTCAAGGAATTCACCCAGCTGTTCTCGAAGTCGACGTTCCCTCGCTACAAGCACTGGGCTTATGTGAGCGACCTGGTTTCCAACTCGGGCTACCTGAGCGAAGCCCTGCGTCAGTTGGGCAGCAAGTACGGCAAAGCCTTGTCCGGCAACCCAGAGTCGCCTAAGCAGATCAAGCACGCATACCGGCTGGCCAACCGCGTCTTTTCCGAGCCAGTGGGCATCTATTACGGCCGCACCTACTTCGGCGAAGAAGCCAAGCAGGATGTGACGAAGCTGGTCGAGAACATGATCGCCACTTACAAGCGCCGGCTGGCCAACTCCGACTGGCTCAGTCAGCCGACGAAGGATAAGGCCATCGTGAAGTTGGATAAGATGGTCCTCAAGATGGGGTACCCGGACCGGCCAAACGAGGTGTACGACCGCTTGCACGTGCAGGCCGATCAAGGCTTGTTTGAAAATGTGATCCAGCTGGCAGAAAAGCGCCACGCGTTTAACCTGGAGCAGCTGACCAAGCCGGTCGACCGCGCCGTGTGGAATATGCCAGGTCACTTGGTCAACGCCAGCTACGACCCGTCGCGCAACGACATCACGTTCCCGGCGGCGATCCTGCAAGCACCGTTTTATTCCCTGAAGCAAACCGCCAGCGAGAACTACGGCGGCATTGGTGCGGTCATCGCCCATGAGATTTCGCACGGGTTTGATAACAACGGGGCGCAGTTCGACGAGTACGGCAACATGACCAACTGGTGGCAACCGGCCGATTACGCCCACTTCAAGGAACTGACCCAGCAGATGATTGCCGAGTTCGACGGCATCGAAACGCCGGCTGGCAAGGTCAACGGCAAACAGATCGTGTCGGAAAACATTGCTGATGCCGGCGGGCTGGCAGCCGCGCTTGAAACGGCCCAGCGTGAACCCGACGTTGACCTGAAGGCCTTCTTCACCAACTGGGCCCGCGTCTGGCGGCAAAAGGCGCGGCCGGAGTACATGAAGTTCATCCTGTCGATCGACGTGCACGCGCCGGCCAAACTCCGGGCCAACATCCAGCCGCAGAACCTGGATGAATTCTACGAGGCGTTTAACGTTTTGCCTGGCGACGGCATGTACACCGAGCCGGCCAAGCGGGTTCACATCTGGTAAACACGCACTAGTCGCGCATTCTGCGCGGAAACGGCCCGGCTGACGCTGCGGCCGTTTTTTGGTGGCGGTACGGTGCCGCTCACGCCCTTGCCAATTTCGCGTTCGTGGCTCACAGTAAAGAAGACAGCATTGCCTGCCAAAGAAATGATTGGAGGTTAATCATGCAAGCTTTTCGGTTAAATAATCAAACAGATCTGCGCTTCGGGCCGCTCAAGGAAGCGGACCTCAGAGCCGCCGTCAGCCAGTTTGGCGACCGCGTGCTTTTCGTTTACGGCGGCCATTCGATCAAGGCCAGTGGCCTATACGATCGGGTGATCGAAGCCCTCAGTGGCCTGAACGTCACCGAGCTGCCAGGCATCGCGCCCAATCCCAAAATTGATTCCGTCCGCACCGGGCAAACACTGGCCAAGGCCAATGCGGTCCAGGTCATTCTGGCCGTTGGCGGCGGCTCCGTCATTGACGCGGCCAAGGTGATCGGTGAGGCGGCGAACTACGCCGGCGACCCGTGGGACCTCGTTCTTGACAGCAAGCTGGGCCTGAGCACGAAGCAGCTGCCCATTGTCGACGTCGTGACCCTGGCGGCCACCGGGACGGAGATGAACATCAACGCGGTCATTTCCAATCCGGAGACCAAGCAGAAGCTCGGCGCCCGCTGCAGCCGCACGCCGGCGGTTTCGTTCATGGATCCAAGCCTGACCTTCACCGTCCCGGCGCGGCAGACAGCGGCCGGGTCGATGGATATTTTCAGCCACCTGTGCGAGCAGTACTTCGACCGCGAGCCGGATAATGACGCCACCAAGGGCATGATCGAAGGGCTGATGCGCAGTGTGATCAAGTGGACGCCGGTGGCCCTCAAGCAGCCGGACTCACTGCCGGCGCGCCAGAACCTGATGTGGACCGCCACGGCGGCGTTAAACGGCGAAATGGGGGCCGGCAACCGCAACGGCTGGAGCTGTCACGCGATGGAGCACCAGCTGTCTGCCTACTACGACATCACCCACGGCGTCGGCCTGGGGATTCTCACGCCGCGCTGGATGCACTATGTGTTGACCACCGATCCCACGACCACTGCGCTGTTTGTGCGGTTTGGGCGCAACGTCTGGCACCTGACCGACGCGGATGACGCCGACCTGGCCGGCCATGCCATCGCCAAGACCCTGAGCTGGATCACGAGCCTGGGCTTTGGGATGACGCTGCCGGCGGTGGGCATCCCCGACGAGCGCAACTTCGCGCCGATGGCCCAAGCCGCGGGCAAGCGACTGGGCAATGCCTACCTGCCACTGGACGCGGCAGCCGTCACCGCGATTTACCGCGCCAGCATGACCCCGGGGCTGGCGTAGGAATGAGGCTGAGACCCAAAGCGGTTTTAGCCCAAAAAGCAAACGTCCCTGCATCACGCATTCGTACTTCCAATGCGCGGTGCAGGGACGTTTGCGTGTCTGGGCGTTGCTTTGGGGAACGCGACTAGGGCAATTATGTCTCGGCTCTATTTATTTGGCTTAATTGTTCGCCCTAAAACTTGTAGTCGTCGTCGGACATTGCTTCCACTTGCCCCAGCCGGTAGCCGTTACCGACCTGGGAGAAGAAGTCGTGGTTCGACGTCGACGTGGAGATCCCGTTCATCACGATCGGGTTCACGTCGGCCGCGGTGTCGGGGAAAAGGGGATCCTGGCCGAGGTTCATCAAGGCCTTGTTGGCGTTGTAGCGCAGGAACGTCAGCACCTCGTCCGTCCAATCGGTCTTGGCGTACAGGTCGTTTGTGTAGCCTTCCTCGTTGGCGTATAAATCGTACAGCAGGTCGTACATCCAGTCCTTCATCTTGGCCTGCTCGGCTTCGGGCAGGGCGTTGAAGCCCAGCTGGAACTTGTAGCCAATGTAGGTGCCATGCACCGACTCGTCGCGAATGATCAGCTTAATGATCTCGGCGACGTTGGTCAGCTTGTTGTTGCCCAGGTAGTAGAGCGGGGTGAAGAACCCGGAGTAAAACAGGAAGGTCTCCAGGAAGACCGACGCCACTTTTTTCTCCAGCGGGGACCCATTGTGGTAGATATCGTTGATCTTGTTGGCCTTGTACTGCAGGTGCTCGTTGGAGTTGGTCCAGTCAAAGATCTCGTCGATTTCCGCCGGCGTGTTCAGCGTCGAGAAAATCGTTGAGTAGGACTTCGCGTGCACGGACTCCATGAACTGGATGTTGTTCAGCACGGCGCGCTCCTGCTGGGTGCGGATATTGTCCATCAGACTGCGCATCCCGTCCTGGCTTTGCAGGGTGTCCAGCAGGGTGAGGCCGCCAAAGACGTGGCCGACGACCCACTGCTCATTCGCGTCCAGTTTGCGCCAGTCATCCAAGTCGTTGGAGACCGGGATCCGCGTGTCGAGCCAGAACTGCTCGGTCAGCTTCTCCCAGGTCGCCTTGTCGATCTGGTCTTCAATGTCGTTCCAGTTGATTGCAATGTACTGCTTTTCCGCCATTTTGCCACTCCTTAAATTGAGAAAATCGCCAACCGCGCAAAGGGCAGGGCCAAGCCCTGCCCAAGCGACGTTAAATCGAGCAAGATTCGCATGCGTTTGAGCCGATCTCTTCTTGGTCATCCGTGTAGGTGCGGATGTAGTAGATCGACTTGATCCCTTTGTGGTGCGCGTAGTTGCGCAAGATGTTCAGATCGCGGGTCGTCATCTTGTTGGTGCGTCCCTGTTTCCACGGGTACATGCCTTCCGGGATCGTCGAGCGCATGAACAGGGTGAGGGACATGCTCTGATCAACGTGCTGCTGGGCTGCCGCATAAACGTCGATCTCCTTGCGCATGTCGATGTCGTAGGCACTCTTGTAGTAAGGCATGGTGTCGTTCGACAGGCCAGGAGCGGGGTAGTAGATCGTCCCGATCTTCTTTTCCTGGCGGTCTTCGATCCGGTTGACGATTGGTTGCAGCGACGCGCTGGTGTCGTTGATATACGAGATCGAGCCGTTCGGCGCCACGGCGAGGCGGTTCTGGTGATACAAACCGTCCTTCATGACCGCGGCCTTCAGATCAGCCCAGTCCTGTTGCGTCGGGATCTTCACGTTCTTGAACAGCGCCTGGACCTTGGCGGTCTTCGGCGCCCAGGGCTGGGTGACGTACTTGTCGAAGTACGAGCCATCGGCATACTTGCTGGCCTTGAAGTTGTGGAAGGTCTCACCGCGCTCGGCGGCGATCTGGTTAGAGGCCTTAAGGGTGTAGTAGTTGAGCAGCAGGAAGTAAATGTTGGTGAAGTCCAGCGACTCCTCATCGCCGTACTGCATGTGGTTCAGGGCAAAATAGGTGTGCAGGCCCATGGCGCCCAGGCCGATGGAGTGGGCAAGCTGGTTGCCGTGCTGAACCGAAGGCACGACGTCGATGTTGCTGCTGTCGGTCACAAACGTCAAGGCGCGCACCATCGCCTCAACGCTCTTGCCGAAGTCTGGGCTCTTCATCAGGTTCGGGATGTTCGTCGACCCCAGGTTGCAAGAAACGTCTGTCCCCAGCACGTCGTATTCCTGTTTATTGTTGATCACGCTGGGTGTTTGCACCTGCATGATCTCGGAGCAGAGGTTCGACATGATGATCTTCCCGGCGATCGGGCTGGCATTGTTGGCCGTGTCGACGTTGACGATGTACGGATAACCGGATTCCTGCTGCAGTTTGGAGATCTCATTTTCCAAGTCGCGGGCCTTGATCTTGTACTTCTTGATGCGGGGGTTTGCGACCAGCTGGTCATACTCCTTGGTGATGTCCACGTAGGAAAACGGCTGGCCGTACTCGCGCTCAACGGAGTAAGGGGAGAACAGGTACATGTCGGCGTCTTGGGCCACCAGCTCGTAGTACTTGTCGGGCACGATCACGCCAAGGCTCAGCGTCTTGACCCGGTACTTCTCGTCCGCGTTTTCCTTCTTGGCGCCCAAGAAACTGATGATGTCGGGATGGAAGACGTTCAGGTACACGACCCCGGCGCCTTGGCGCTGCCCCAGCTGGTTGGAATAAGAAAAGCTGTCTTCCAGCAGCTTCATGACGGGCAAAACGCCACTGGCTGCGCCTTCAATGCCTTTGATCGGGGCGCCGGCTTCCCGCAGGTTCGACAGGGTCAAGCCGACCCCCCCGCCGATGCGGGAAAGCTCAAGCGCGGAATTGACCGCCCGGCCGATCGAATTCATGTCGTCTGCGACCTGCAGGAGGAAACACGAGACGAGCTCACCGCGGCGCTGCCGCCCGGCGTTCAGAAACGACGGGGTGGCCGGCTGGTAGCGCTGGTGGATCATTTCGTCCGCCAGGGCCATCGCCAGGTCTTCGTTGCCGTCCGCAAAGTACAGGGCATTGGCAAAGACCCGGTCCTTGAAATTCTCCAGGTAATACTGGTTATCGTCCGTTTTCAAGGCGTACTGCGCGTAAAACTTGTACGCCGCCATGAAGGACTTAAACTGAAACCCGGCGGCGGTCAGAAAGGCGTCGAGCTTTTCCAGGAAGGGCAGCTCGTACTTATCCAGCATGGTCTGCTCGTAGTACTGATTGTTGACCAAGTAATCGAGCCGCGCCTGCAAGGAAGCAAAGTGCTTGGTGTTCGGGGCCACGTTCTCTTCAAGAAACGCCGCCAGGGCCTGCTTGTCTTTGGCCAGCGGGATCTGGCCGGCGACGGGGATGTTGATCTCGTTGTTCAGCGCGTAATAGGACACGTCTTCGGGTTTGAGGGTGCTTAATGCCATAATGTCACCACTTTCACAAAGTTTGGGGGATGAAAAAAGCCGGCCGTTTAGCCAGCCAGCTGCTTCAATGCTTCCGGCCGAAAGCCGTAGAAGGACCGCATGCCATCGGCCTCGAGCACCGGCACCGCCTGGAAGCCTTGCTCTTTCAAGTAGCTGATGTACTGAGGCTCTTCGTTGATGTTATGTTCGGTGAACTGAATGTTGTGGGTGCGCAGGTAGTTCTTCGTCATCCGGCACTGGGGGCACCCGTTCTTCGTAAACAGCGTAACGTTGCTCATACCAATCACTCTTTCTTGTTATCTTATGCGACCATCATACCCAATGTTGGGGGTCAGGTCAAGCAAAAACACCACATCTTGTGGTTAAGATTTTTGCTCAACCCAAGACGTGGTGCCCGATGTGTTTTGTACATTAAGTATAACCCATGCGTCCACGGCAAAACAATCCTTGGACACTTCTAAAAGGTAAGTTTTTTGGCCCGCTAGGCTGACCTATAATGGACTTGTCAGGATCGGAGGTGAGAACATGAAAGACGACAAAAAGGCAGACCAAGCCGCAGCCGTTGACATGATCGACGGCCTGATCGATTACGCCAGCAAGCACGGGCTCAAAAGCCGGGACCTGGCCAAGACCCTGATCGCGGCGACCAAGGACGGGCTGGAAGGCGTGGACCCCTTATTTAAGGACGGCGGCCTGGAGCGCAAAAGCGTGGAGGACCTGGCCACGGGTTACCTCGTTGACCGCTACCACCTGGCCGGTGATGAACTTGCGGCCAAGCACGAGGCGCTCGTCAAGGAGGCCCTGGCGCTGCTGCGGCAGCATCCTGAGGCGTTTGACAAGTGGGTCAAGTAAAGCCGCGGGTTTAACCAAAAATGCAAACACCCCTGCCTCACGATTCGCTCGAAGGATCGCGATGCAGGGGTGTTTGCTTGGCCGGCCGCGGCCGCAACGCGGCGAGAAAATGTTGGCCCGCTTTTGGTGACTCGGCTATAAAACCGGGGACAACAGGCGGGAGAAGTACTGCTTGAAGCGCAGCCAGTGGCCCTGCTGCTTGATCACTTGCGGCGACAGGAACTGACAGTGCTTCAGGTCCTCATCAAACGCCGCGCTCAGCTGCTGGGCGATTTTGGCGTCGTAAATGAAGGCGTTGACCTCAAAGTTCAGCTTGAACGAGCGAATGTCAAAGTTGGCTGAGCCGACACTGGCGATCGCATCGTCGATGACCAGCGTCTTGGCGTGCAGGAACCCGTTTTGGTAGTGGTAGACCTTGATGCCGAAGCGGCTGAGGTAGTTCGCGTAGTACTGCGTCGCGCGAAAAATGAACGGGTGATCCGGCATGTCCGGCACCATGACCTGCACGTCGATCCCGGCGAGCGCGGCGGTGATCAGCGCGTCAAGGGCGGTATCATCGGGAATGAGGTAAGGCGTCTGCAACCGCACCGACTTGGTGGCACTGGCGATCATCTTAACGTAGCCGTACTTGATCTGCTGGGCGGAAGAATCCGGGCCGCTGGCGACGATCTGCATGGGCGCCTTGCCCAGCTGAATCTTGCTGGTGGCCAGCGCTTCCGGCGACAGCGGCGCCAAGTCGATCGCGTAAGGCTCGGCCTGGTCGTCCGGGACCGTGGCGTTCCAGTCCATCAGAAACTGCACCTTGAGCGCGTAAACGGTGTTACCGCGGATCCGTAGGTGGGTGTCGCGCCAGAAGCCGAATTTCTTTTTGCGGGAGACGTACTGGTCGCCGACGTTAAAGCCGCCAATGTAGCCGATCGCATCGTCGATCACCACGATCTTGCGGTGGAGGCGATAGTTCAGGCGGAAGTCAGAGATCAGGTGCTGGGAGGAGAAGTAGGCTTCCACCTTGGCGCCGGCAGCGATCAGGGGCGCCCAGAAGCGCTTGCCCGCCCCCAGCGACCCCCAGGCGTCGTAAAGCACCTTGACGGCCACGCCGGCGCGCGCCTTTTCGATCAGCAGGTCCCGCAGCTGGGTCCCGAGCTGGTCGTTGTAGATGGTGTAGTACTCGACGAAGAAGTGGTCGTTGGCCTGCTTGATGTCGGCAAACAACTGCGCGAACTTATCCTTGCCGTCGTAAAACAGCTTCACCGAATTGTCGCCGAGCACCGGGGCGCTGGCGGTGTTGAGAAAAAGGGTGGTCAGCTCCCGGGCGGCGGGGGTGGACACCGCGGCCGGCAGCAGCCGGTCGTGCGTGTTGGCGTGCTTTTGCATGGCGACAAAGGCCTTGGTCCCGCGCCGGTACTCCGTTTGGATCGTCCGGACCTTCTTGGCGGAAAGGCCCCGGCCGGCGAACAGGTAGATGCCAAAGCCGAGCACGGGCAGGAAAATCAGCACTAACAACCACGCCCAGGTGGTCGGGATATCCCGCACTGAGCGCAGGACGGTGAAAATGGCGGCGATGATGTTAAGGACCAAGATAAGCGAGATGATCAGGGTGAATACGGACATCAGCACGCCTCCTTTACTGGAATTTAGACTTTACTAACAAAAAGTACGCTGTTACACTTATTGATACACTACGAAATGAGGTTATCGAATTGAATACTGACTTACTGAACTTATTGCAGCAGCGCCGCTCGATTTACGCCTTGGGCAAGGACGTGACCCAAAGCAAGCAGGCCATCGTGGACCTCGTCGAGGACGTGATCCAGGCGACCCCCACATCCTTTAACTCTTAGACCACCCGGGCGGTCCTGCTGTTCGGCGAAAAGCACGACCAGTTTTGGGACATCGTGGTCGACCGGCTGAAGGCCGAGGTGCCAAACGAGGCCGCATACGCCAAGACCCAGGCGAAGATCGCCGCGTTCAAGGCGGCGTACGGCACGATCTTGTACCTGACGGACGATGCGATCGTGAAGCAGCTTGAGCACGATTTTCCGCTGTATGCTGACAATTTTGCCACGTGGGCGGAGCAGGCACAAGGCTCCAGCCAGCTGAACGTCTGGGTCGCGCTGGCGAACAACGGCATCGGGGCCAACCTGCAGCATTACAATCCCATCATCGATGACCTCGTCAAAAGCGCGTTTGCGCTGCCGGCCAACTGGACGCTGCGGGCGCAGATGCCGTTTGGTTCGATCGTCCAGCCGGCCCAGCCGAAGACCACCATGGCCAAGGCCGATCAGTTCATGGTCCTGGACTAGCCGCTAAACCGCTAGCCGCACGCATGCGGCGCCTTTTGATCACTCCCTAAAGCGTGCTGAGGCACGCTTTTCTTGTGCCTCGGCCGCCCGCAGGCCTTGCTGGGCCAGCATGTGCGCGCCGCGGTTTTGGTGGTCAGGCAGCCACTGCCACAAGACCAACGGGAATTGACTGACCAGAGCGGCCAATTCTGTGACATAATCGGCGTAGTGCTTCGCGTAGTTCTTATCCAGGGCCTCAATGACCAGCTTCGAGTCGCTGTAAAAGCTCACCGGCCCCGTCAGGCCAAGGGCCAGCAGCCGCTTAAAGCCGGCGATGGCGGCCTGAAATTCGGCTTCGTGATTAGTTGTTTGCGGCAGCGGTAGGTGGGTCTGGTCCTGCTGGCCTTCAGCGATGATCAAGATCCCGATCCCGCCAAGCCCAACGTTGCCTTTTGTCGCCGCATCTGTGTATAGTTTATTCATCGTTCTCCTTAAGGAAGTGAGCCGTTGAAGAAAGCATTTTGCATCCAACCTGGATGGCTTGATTTTAGCATGTTTTGGGGCATTATCGCGATTGGTCTGAGCGCGGCGGTCGTCTTGCAGATGGAATTGATCGGCTACGGGCCGGTCAGCCTGCCGGCACTGCTGCTGCTCTTGGCCATGGCACTCCTGGCCGGCGCGCAGGTGTGGCGCTCGCGCCTGATCATTGAACCCGCGCAAATCACGGTCAGGCGGCTCATGCCAGGCAACACGCTGGTCATCCGCCGCGGTGATCTGACCGCCGCCACGTGGACGAAGCACGGCGGCACGCTGAAGACGCGGACTTACGGCGACATCAATTTTTTACGGTTTGGTCATGGTGAGAACCTGCAACAGGCGGTGACAGCAGTGCTGTCAGAAAGGGGTTAATCGTGTCAGATATCGAAATTGCGCAGGCAAACGAGCAACGCGAAATGAAGCCGATCACGGAGATCGGGGCCATGGTGGGCCTGACCGCGGCCGAACTCGAGCCGTACGGCCGCAGTAAGGCGAAGCTGACGCTGGCGGCCATGAAACGGCTGCGGCAACAGCCGCTGGGCAAGCTGGTCCTGGTCACCTCGATCAACCCCACCCCAGCGGGGGAAGGTAAATCGACCGTCACCATCGGGCTCGGCGATGCGCTCCGGCTGCGGGATCAAAACGCGGTGATCGCGCTGCGGGAACCATCGCTTGGCCCCGTCATGGGCATGAAGGGCGGCGCGACCGGCGGCGGCTACTCCCAGGTCGTGCCGATGGAAGACATCAACCTCCATTTCACCGGGGACATGCACGCCTTGACCACGGCCGTGGACACGCTCGCCGCCTTGATCGACAACCACTTGCAGCAGGGCAACGCGCTGAATTTGGATCCGCGCCGCATTCAGTGGCGGCGCGTGCTTGACATCAATGACCGGGCCTTGCGCCACGTCACCATCGGGCTGGGCGGCCCCACTGCCGGCGTGCCGCGGGAAACCGAGTTCGACATCACGGTGGCCAGCGAGCTGATGGCGATTTTGTGCCTGGCCGACAGCCTGGGGGATCTGAAGCGCCGGATCGCGAAGATCGTGATCGGCTACACCTACGACCGCAAGCCCGTGACCGTCGCTGATCTGGGGGTCACCGGGGCCATTGCCATGTTGCTGAAAGACGCGGTCAAGCCTAACTTGGTCCAGACGCTGGCCCACACCCCGGCGCTGATCCACGGCGGCCCGTTTGCCAACATCGCCCATGGCTGCAACTCGATTCTGGCCACCCGCGCCGCCCTGGAGCTGGGCGACATTGCGCTGACCGAGGCCGGTTTTGGGGCCGACCTGGGCGCCGAGAAGTTCATGGACATCGCGGCACCCGCCTTGGGCAAGACGCCGGATGCGGTCGTGATCGTCGCGACCGTGCGCGCCTTGAAGTACAACGGCGGGCAAAAACTTGCCGACCTCAAAACCGAGGACCTGACCGCCCTGCAAACCGGCTTTGTCAACCTGCAGCGGCACATCCGCAACATGAAGCGCTACGGCGTGCCGGTGATCGTCGGCATCAATCAGTTCACGGAAGACACCGAGGCCGAGCTCAAGCTGCTGGTCGATTTGTGCAAGCAGGAAGGCACCACCGCGGTCCCAGCTGACGTCTGGGGCCAGGGCGGCCAGGGCGGCTTGGCGTTGGCCGACGCGCTGCTTGCCGCGTTGAAGCAGCCCGCCCGGTTTACGCCGCTGTATGACAACACGGCCGCCGTCAAGGATAAAATCGCCACCATCGTCACCAAGATCTACGGGGGCGCGCACGTTGAGTACGATCGGAAAGCCGAGCTTGCGCTGCGCACCATTGCCAAAAACGGCTGGGCGGACCTGCCGATCTGCATGGCCAAGACGCAGTACAGCTTTTCCGATGACCCGAAAGCCCTGGGGGCCCCAAGCGGCTTCACTATCAGCGTGCGGGACATCGTGCCGCGGCTGGGCGCCGGGTTCTTGGTCGTGATGACCGGGACGGTGCTGACGATGCCGGGCCTGCCGAAGGCCCCGGCCGCCTTGAACATGGACGTCTCAGACGACGGCGTGATCTCGGGTTTGTTCTAATCTAGCTTAAGAGGAGTATTCATGATTATCTATTTGGTTTTTGCCGGGCTGCTCGTGGGCCTGGATCAGCTGGTCAAGGCGTGGGTCGTGGCCCACATTGCGGTCAACCACACCGTCGCATTTTTGCCGGGGCTGGCGCTGACGCACCTGCAAAACGACGGGGCGGCCTTTTCCATGCTGCGCGGCCAGCAGTGGTTCTTCTACCTGATCACCGCCGTGTCGCTGGTGGTCGTGTACTGGCTGTGGCGGGACGCCGGCCGCAATCGCTTCTACAAAGTCGGCCTCACGCTGATCGTCGCCGGGACGCTGGGCAACTTCATCGACCGGCTGCGCCTGGGCTACGTGACGGACATGTTTGAGACCACCTTCATGAATTTTGCGATCTTTAACGTCGCGGACGCCTGCCTGACGATCGGCGTGGTCTTCGTGGTCATTTACTTATTGTTCATGGATGGAAAAGGGGAACAATCACGCTAGAATTCACGATTGACGAGCAAACCGGGCGCCTGGACAAGGTGATCGCCGCCCACTACCAAGACATCAGCCGCTCTCAGGCCCAAAAGTGGCTGGCCGCGGGCCTGGTGACCCTGAATGGCCAGGTCGCCAAGGGCAAGGCGCCCGTGCAGGCTGGCGATCGGATCCGGCTTGACCCGCCGCGCCCGCAGCCGCTGGCGGCCGTACCTCAGGACATCCCCTTGGACATCGTGTACGAGGACGATCAGGTCCTGGTCGTCAATAAGCCGCAGGGGATGGTGGTGCACCCGGCCCCGGGCCATCCTGACGGCACGCTGGTCAACGGGTTGCTGTTTCACACCAGCTTTCCCGGCATCAACGACGTCCTGCGGCCAGGCATCGTGCACCGCATTGATAAGGACACCAGCGGCCTGTTGATGGTGGCGAAGACCGCGCAGGCGCAGGCCAGCCTTTCGGCGCAGCTGAAGGCCAAAACCACCAAGCGCGAGTACTGGGCCATCGTCCACGGCGCGTTTCGCTCGGCAACGGGCACCATCGACGCCCCGCTGGCCCGCGATCCCAGGGACCGCAAGCGCCAAGCTGTGGTACCGGGCGGGCGCCACGCGGTCACTCACTACCAGGTCCTCGAGCAGTTTCCGCGGTACGCCTTGGTCAAGTGCGTGCTGGAAACCGGCCGCACCCACCAGATTCGGGTGCACATGGCTTCAATTCACCATCCGCTGGCCGGCGACCCGCTGTACGGCCCCCGCGTCACGCTGCCCGGGGCCGGGCAGTTCCTCCATGCGCGCACGCTGGGCTTCACGCACCCGACGACCGGGGAGTTTATGGCCTTCACGGTCGAACCGCCGGCCCTGTTTCAAAAAACCTTGGCGGATCTGCGGGCTGGCATTGACAAGACTCGGCGCGTTCGCTAGACTGTAACCAACTTGATAAAGCACCTTTAACTAAGTCCAGAGAGGCTTGGAAGGGCACGTGTCTGCCGCGGCAGACGATTTTTCGGCGAACCTCGCCGCCTTCTATACCCAAACTGGATATAGGAGGCGGCTTTTTCGTGCAGAAAAGGAGATCATTATGGCAAAACAGGTAGTAGATGCAGTCACGATGCAGCGCGCCCTAACGCGCATTTCGTACGAGATCATTGAACAAAACAAGGACTTGTCGGATCTGGTCTTGGTCGGGATCAAGACGCGCGGCGTCTACCTGGCCAACCGAATCGCCGAGCGGCTGAACCAGCTGGAGAACCTGGCGGTGCCAGTGGGGGACCTGGACATTCGCCTGTACCGCGACGACGTGCACAAGGCGGATTACCGCAAGCAGCCGGACGTCAAGGGGGCCGACCTGCCCGTGCCGATCACCGGCAAGCACGTGGTCCTGGTCGACGACGTCCTCTTTACCGGCCGCACGATTCGCGCCGCCCTGGATGCGCTGATGGATCAGGGTCGGCCGCGCAAGATCAGCCTGGCCGTCTTGGTCGATCGCGGCCACCGCGAGCTGCCGATCCGGCCGGACTTTGTCGGCAAGAACATCCCGACTTCCCGTCACGAGGAGATCAACGTGCAGGTGAAGGAGATCGACGGCCAGGACGGCATCAGCATTGCCAAGTTGGAGGCGTAGCATGAAGGAATTTCATGATGATGATGCGGTATTAGACATTCATGACAAACCGGGCTTCGGCCAGTGGGTCGGGCTGTCCATTCAGCACTTGTTCGCCATGTTCGGCTCCACCGTGCTGGTGCCGATCCTGGTGGGCCTGGATCCCAGCATTGCCCTGTTTTCCAGCGGCGTCGGGACGCTCATTTACATCCTGATCACCCGCGGCAAGATTCCCGCCTACATGGGCTCAAGCTTTTCCTTCATCGTGGTGATGCAGTCGCTGATGAAAACCACCGGCTACCCGGGCATCGCACAGGGGACCGTCGCGGTGGGGTGCGTGTACCTGATCGTCGCCTTGATCGTGAACTTTGCCGGCTCGGCCTGGATCGATAAGGCGCTGCCACCAATCGTGGTTGGCCCCATTGTCATGGTGATCGGCCTCAGCTTGGCCGGGACCGCCGCCACGGACGCAACCATGCGCGCCGTGTCCGCCACCAAGAGCGTGTACGACCTGCGCTACTTCGCCGTGGCGATGCTGACCTTGGCCTTCACCATCGTTTACAACATGTACCTGAAAAAGTTCATCAGCCTGCTGCCGATCCTGCTTGGCCTGATCACCGGCTACGTAATCTCCTTGCTGTTTGGGATCGTCGACTTTACCCCGGTCATGCAGGCCAAGTGGTTCTCGCTGCCGGCGTTCCAGGTGCCGTTTCTCACCTACCACCCGCAATTTTACTGGGGCGCGGTCCTGTCAATGGCGCCGATCGCCTTTGTTACCATGACGGAGCACATGGGCCACATCATGGTGCTGGACGAAATGACGCACCGCAACTTCTTCAAGGATCCTGGGTTGAACCACACGCTGGCCGGAGACGGCACCGCGTCGATCATCGCCGGCTTTGTCGGCGGGCCGCCTGTGACCTCTTACGGGGAGAACATCGGGGTCATGGCCATGACCAAGGTGCACAGCGTCTACGTGCTGGCCGGTGCGGGGATGTTCGCGGTGCTCTTCGCCTTCATCGGCAAGCTGAGCGCGTTGATCCGCACCATTCCCAGTCCGGTCATCGGCGGCATCTCGTTTCTGCTGTTTGGGGTCATTGCCAGCAACGGGCTCAAGGTCCTGATCGACAACAAAGTCGATTTCAACAAAAAGCGGAATTTGATGATCGGCGCGACGATCCTGGTGATCGGGATCGGGAACGCCAGCCTGCAGATCGGCGGCTATACTTTCTCCGGACTCGCGATCGCGACCGTCCTGGGGATTTTGCTGAACTTTATCCTGCCGCAGCAGGCCGCAAATGAGGAGGAACCCGTCGATGCCACAAAACTTTGAGCATTTTGTTTCGGAAACCCAAGTCACCCCGGCGATCGCCGAAAGCCTGATCGACCGCGCTGAGGCGTTCAAGCAGGGGGCAGCGCCGCGGCTTACCACACCGTACTACGCCGCCAACCTGTTCTTCGAAAACAGTACCCGCACCCACACCAGCTTTGAGATGGCCGAGCGGAAACTTGGCATGACCGTGATCCCGTTTGACCCCAACCACAGCTCCGTGACCAAGGGTGAAAGCCTGGAGGACACGCTGCGGGCGCTGGCCGCCATTGGCATTGAGGTGGCGGTGATCCGCCACCCGCAGGACGACTACTACCAGCCGCTGATCGAAGCCAAGGTGCCGCTGCACATTGTCAACGCCGGGGACGGGGCAGGGCAGCACCCCAGCCAAATGATGCTGGACCTGATGACCATCCGCGAGGAGTTTGGGCACTTCAAGGGCCTGCACGTCGGCATCGTCGGCGACCTGCAGCATTCCCGCGTGGCCCGCTCGGACATGGCAATGCTCACGCAGCTCGGCGCTACGATCAGCTTCTCCGGGCCAAAAGCCTGGTACACCAAGGACTTCCAGCAATACGGCGCCTACGTGCCGCTGGATGACCTGATCCCCCAAGTCGACGTGCTGATGCTGCTGCGGGTCCAGCTGGAGCGCCTGACGCCGGCGGAGAAGGAAGAGTTCTCCGCGGCGTCTTACCATGAGCGCTTCGGCATCAACCAGGCCCGCTACGACCGAATGAAGCCCGGCGCGATCATCATGCACCCGGCCCCCGTCAACCGGGACGTCGAGCTCGCGTCAGCCTTAGTGCTGGCAGACCGGTCGCGGATCTTTAAGCAGATGCACAACGGGGTATTCATGCGCATGGCCATGCTTGAGGCCGTGTGCGCGCAAGGAGGCAATCATGCACACACTGATTAAAAACGCGAAGGTGATGGGGCCGCAGTCCTTCACCGGCGACATCCTGATCGAAGACGGCAAGGTCAACGCGCTGGGGCGCCACCTGTTTGCGCCGGCGGACGCCACGATCATCGACGCCCAAAACAACGCCGTCCTGCCCGGGCTAGTCGACGTGCACGTGCACTTTCGCGAACCCGGCTTTGAGCAGAAGGAAACGATCAAGACGGGCGCCGCGGCGGCCGCGCACGGCGGCTTCACGACGGTGGTCGCCATGCCCAACCTGAACCCGGTGCCGGACAACGTCATTGACCTGCGCCAGCTGATCAAGAAGAACCACAGCGAAGCCAAGATCCACGTCGAACAGTTCGCCGCCATCACCCGCGGGCTGGATTCCAACGATCTGGATGACTACCAGGCCCTGAAGGACGCCGGCGCGCTGGGCTTTTCCAACGACGGCGTCGGCATTCAAGACGCCGCGACGATGTACCGCGCGATGCAAGGGGCGGCCAAAGCAGGCGCGCCGATCGTCGCTCACATTCAAGACGACGGGCTGATGGCTGGCGGGGTGATCAGCAACGGCACCAAGGCTAAGGCGTTCGGGCTGCCGGGCATTAACCACGTCAGCGAATCCGCGCAGCTGGCGCGCGATCTGACCCTGGCCGAGGCGACCGGCGTGCACTACCACGCCTGCCACGTCTCCACCAAGCAAAGCGTTGAGCTGATCCGCGACGCCAAGGCCCGCGGGGTCAACGTGACCGCCGAAGTCACACCGCACCACCTGCTGCTGGACTACGAACACATTCCGGCCAACGACCCGAACTACAAAATGAACCCACCACTGCGGGCGGAAATGGACCGCATGGCGCTGCTCGCCGGGCTGGAGGACGGCACCATCGACATGATTGCCACGGACCACGCACCGCACACGGCTGCCGATAAGGCCGGGGACTTTCGCACCGCCGCGTTTGGCATCGTCGGCAGCGAGACGGCCTTTTCCCTGCTGTACACCAGCCTGGTTAAAAGCGGGCGTTTCACCTTGGACCAGCTGATCGAATGGATGAGCACGAACCCCGCCAAGGCGTTCGGCCTTCCTGCCGGCGGGATCGGCATCGGCCAGCCCGCTGACCTCACCATTGTCGACCTGGCCAAGCAGTACAAGATCGATCCGCGCACCTGGCTGTCCAAAGGGAAGAACAGTCCGTTCATCGGCCGCGAGGTCTTTGGCCAGGTCCTGTACACCCTGGCTGACGGCCAGATCGCATACAAGGAGGAAAGCAAGTGAAACGCTATTTGATCCTTGAGGACGGCTCGGTGTTCCCAGGCGTTGGTTTCGGCGCCGAGACCGTCACGACCGGCGAGATTGTCTTCAACACCGGCATGAGCGGCTACCAGGAGACCATCACCGATCAAAGCTATAACGGTCAGATCATCACCTTTACGTACCCCCTGATCGGCAACGCCGGCATCAACCGCGACGACTATGAAAGCATCAACCCGACCGCCAAAGGGGTGGTGGTCCACGAGACCGCCCGGGTCACGGGCAACTGGCGGGCGCAAATGACGCTGGACGAATTTTTGCGGCGCAAGCACATCCCCGGCATTGCCGGCATCGACACCCGCGCGCTGACCAAGCGCCTGCGGGAGGCGGGGACCATGAAGGCCAGTATCGTGGACGCCGCTGATGAACACGCCTTTGATCAACTGCGGGCGCTGGTCCTGCCGAAGAATCAGGTCAGCCAGGTGGCGACCACGCAGGCGTACCCGGCGCCGGGCACCGGCAAGGACATCGTCGTGGTGGACTTCGGCCTCAAGCACAGCATCCTGCGTGAACTCTCCAAGCGGGAGTGCAACGTGACCGTCGTGCCGCCGACCATCACCGCCGCCGAGATCCTCGAGCTGAATCCGGACGGGGTCATGCTGACCAACGGCCCCGGCGACCCGAAGGACGTGCCGGGCGCTTTGGACATGATCCGCGGGGTGGAAGGGCACATCCCGATGTTCGGCATCTGCCTGGGCCACCAGCTGTTCGCCCTCGCGAACGGCGCCGACACCTTCAAAATGAAGTACGGCCACCGCGGCTTTAATCACCCGGTGCGCGAAATCGCCACGGGCCGCATCGACTTCACCAGCCAGAACCACGGCTACGCGGTCGATCCGCAGTCGATCGACCCGGATCAGCTGATCGTGACGCACGAGGAGATCAACGATCACACCGTCGAAGGACTGCGCCACCGGCTGTACCCGGCCTTTTCGGTGCAGTTCCACCCGGACGCCGCGCCTGGTCCACACGACGCGGATCACCTGTTCGACGAATTCATGGAAATGATGGACGCCTTCGCGGCCAACAAAGGAGCGAGTCATGCCTAAGCGTACTGATATTCACAAAATTCTCGTCATCGGGTCCGGCCCCATCATCATCGGCCAGGCCGCCGAGTTCGACTACTCGGGCACCCAGGCCTGCCTCGCGCTGCGCGAAGAAGGCTACGAGGTCGTACTGGTCAATTCCAACCCGGCGACGATCATGACGGACAAAGAGATCGCGGACAAGGTGTACATCGAGCCGCTAACGACCGAATTTGTCAGCCAGATCCTGCGCAAGGAGCTGCCGGATGCCATCTTGCCAACCATTGGCGGGCAGATCGGGCTCAACCTGGCCATGGCCCTGGCGAATTCCGGCATCCTCGACGAGCTGCACATCGAGCTGCTGGGCACCAAACTCAGCGCCATCGACCAAGCCGAGGACCGCGAACTATTCAAGAACCTGATGCAAAAGCTGCACCAGCCGATCCCAGAATCCGCGATTGCCCACAACTTCGCCGAAGCCAAGCAGTTTGCCGAGTCCATCGGCTATCCGGTGATCATCCGGCCGGCCTTCACCATGGGCGGCACCGGCGGCGGGATCGCCAAGACCGAAGCCGAGCTGCGCACCATCACCGAAAACGGCCTGAACCTCAGCCCGGTGACCCAGGTGCTAGTCGAGCGCTCGATCGCCGGGTACAAGGAGATTGAATTTGAGGTGATGCGCGACGCGGCCGACAATGCGATCGTCGTCTGCAACATGGAGAACTTCGACCCGGTCGGCGTGCACACCGGCGATTCGGTGGTCTTCGCGCCGGTCCAGACCCTGACCGACAAGGAAGTGCAGATGCTGCGCGACGCCTCGCTCAAGATCATCCGCGCCTTGAAGATCGAAGGCGGCTGCAACGTGCAGCTGGCGCTTGACCCGAATTCCTTTAAGTACTACGTGATCGAGGTCAACCCGCGGGTGTCGCGCTCGTCGGCGCTGGCCTCCAAGGCGACGGGCTATCCGATTGCCAAAATGGCCGCCAAGATCGCGGTGGGGCTGCACCTCGACGAGATCAAGAACCCGATCACGGATGCGACCTACGCCGAGTTCGAGCCGATGCTGGATTACGTGGTCGCCAAGATCCCGCGCTTCCCGTTTGACAAGTTCGAGCACGGCGACCGGACGCTGGGGACCCAGATGAAAGCCACCGGCGAGGTCATGGCGATCGGCCGCAACATTGAAGAAGCACTGCTCAAGGCGGTCCGCGGCCTTGAGGTGGGGGCCACCCACCTTGCGCTGCCGGCGGCCAAGCAGCTGGCCGACGAGGCGCTGACGGCACTCATCGTCACCCCGACCGACATGCGCCTGTTTTACCTGGCGGAAGCGCTGCGCCGCGGCTTCACCCTTGAGGAGCTGGCCGAGCTGTCCCACATCAACATCTTCTTCCTCGACAAGCTCAAGCACATCATCGAGATCGAGGATGACCTCAAGGCGCACCCCGGCGACCTGGACGTGCTCCGGCTGGCCAAGCAAAACGGCTTTGCCGACCAGGAAGTCGCCACGCTCTGGGGCCAGACCATGGACGCGGTGCGTGATCTGCGCCGCGAAAACCACCTGACCCCGGTCTACAAAATGGTCGACACCTGCGCCGGCGAATTTGCCTCCACCACGCCGTACTTTTACAGCACCTACGAAACTGAAACCGAAAGCACCAAGAGCGGGCGCAAGAGTGTGCTCGTGCTGGGCTCTGGCCCGATCCGCATCGGCCAGGGTGTCGAGTTCGACTACGCCACGGTCCACTCCGTCAAGGCGATCCAAAAGGCGGGCTACGAGGCCATCATCATGAACTCGAACCCGGAAACCGTCTCCACCGACTTCTCGATTTCCGACAAGCTTTACTTTGAGCCGCTGACGATCGAAGACGTCCTGAACGTCATTGATCTGGAGCAGCCGCTGGGCGTCATCGTGCAGTTCGGTGGCCAGACCGCGATCAACCTGGCCGCGCCACTGGCCGCGCACGGCGTCAAGATCCTCGGCACCAGCCTGGACGACCTTGATGCCGCCGAGGACCGCGACCGCTTCGACGAGATCATCACCAAGCTGGCCATTCCTCAGCCGGTGGGGGATACCGCCACCGACAAGGCCGGCGCCATCGCGATCGGCGAGCGGATCGGCTACCCGGTCCTGGTGCGGCCAAGCTACGTGCTCGGCGGCCGGGCGATGGAGATCGTGCATTCGACGGCGGAGCTGGCCGATTACATCGACCGGGCGGTATCCGTGTCGAATGACCACCCCGTGCTCATCGACCAGTACCTCGTGGGCAAGGAATGCGAAGTGGATGCCATCTGCGACGGGGACACCGTCGTGATCCCAGGCATCATGGAACACATCGAGCGCGCCGGCGTGCACAGCGGCGATTCAATGGCGGTTTACCCGCCGCAGGACTTCAGCCAGCAGATCCAAGGGCAGATCGAGCGCTACACGATCGCTTTGGCGCACGCCCTGCACTGCGTCGGCATCATGAACATCCAGTTCATCGTGCACGACGGCCAGGTCTACGTGATCGAGGTCAACCCGCGCGCCAGCCGCACGGTGCCATTTTTGAGCAAGGTCACCGACATCGCCATGGCGCAGCTGGCCACCCAGGCCATCCTCGGGCGCAAGCTCAAGGACTTGGGCTTTGCAAGCGGCCTGCAGCCGCTGCGCAAAGGGGTGCACGTCAAGGCCCCCGTCTTCAGCTTCTCCAAGCTGAACGACGTCGACAGCACGCTGGGGCCGGAAATGAAGTCGACCGGTGAGGTGATGGGCTCGGACAGCACGCTGGAAAAAGCGTTGTACAAGGCCTTTGAAGCCAGTCACACCCACCTGCCGGCGCACGGGATCGCACTGTTCACTGTGGCCGATCCGGACAAGCCCGAAGCGGTGGCGCTGGCCAAGCGCTTCCGCGAGGTCGGCTACCAGATCGATGCGACCGCCGGCACGGCAGAGGCACTGCGGGCCGCCGGGGTGCGGACGAAGGTGATCGCTAAGCTCGGCGAAAGCGGTGAGGACGCCATTTTGGACGCCATCGCCGAACGCAAGCTGCAGCTGGTGATCAACACCACCAGCCAGGACAAGGCGACGACCAGCGACGGCTACCGGATCCGGCAGGCCGCGATCATGCACGGGGTGCCACTGATGACCAGCCTGGACACTGCGCGCGCCATCGTGCAGGTGCTCGAATCCCGCGCCTTCACCACCCAGCCACTGTAGGAGGAAGCATGTCACCAATCATTGCACTGGATTTTCCCACCATCGAGGAAACGACGGCCTTTCTTGAGCGCTTCAAAGGCGTACGGCCGCTGACCGTCAAAATCGGCATGGAGCTGTTCTACGGCGTTGGCCCCCGCGCGGTCGGGGACGTAATGCTTCAGGGCGGCGTCAAGGTCTTCCTCGACTTAAAACTCCACGACATTCCGCACACCGTCGAGCGAGCGGCGTATCAAATCGGCCGCATGGGGGTTCAGCTGACCACGGCGCACGCGGCGGGGGGCAGCGCGATGCTGGCGGCCGCCAAGCGCGGTTTGCTCGCCGGCGCGGCCGCAGCCGGCTTTCCCGCCCCGAAGCTGCTCGCCATCACGCAGCTGACGTCGACTTCAGCCGCCATGATGCACACCGAGCTGCAGATCCCGGGTCCCGTTGCCGATTCGGTGCAGCACTTGGCGGCGGTCGCCCAAAGCGCTGGGGCAGACGGCGTCGTCGCCAGCGCGCAGGAGGCCCCACTGATCCGCGCCATCACCCGGCCGGACTTTCTGATTGTCACGCCAGGCATTCGGCCAGCTGGCAGCGAAAAAGGCGACCAAGTCCGCACCACCACGCCGGCGCAGGCCGCGCAGCTCGGCAGCTCGGCGCTCGTGGTGGGGCGGCCGATCACCCAGGCCGCTGATCCGGTGGCGGTGTACCAGCAGATCGATCAAGAATGGAGGCAAGCAAATGACTGAACTTGAAACAACGATCGCCACCGACCTGCTGACGATCGGGGCGGTGACGCTGCGGCCGAAGGATCCGTTTACCTGGGCCAGCGGCATTCACAGCCCGATTTACACCGATAACCGGCTCACGATCTCGTATCCGGCGGTGCGCACGCGCATCGCGGACGGCCTGGCCCAGTTGATCAAGGCGCAGTACCCGGACGTGCAGGTGATCGGCGGCGTCGCCACGGCAGGCATCCCGCACGCCGCGCTGGTCGCCGAGCGCTTAAACCTGCCTCTGGTCTACGTCCGCAGCAAGCCCAAGGACCACGGCCAGGGGCGGCAGATCGAAGGCAAGCTCGCCAAAGGCGCTAAGCTGGTGCTGATCGACGACCTGCTGAGCACCGGCGGGTCGGTGCTTCAGGCGGCCGCGGCGGCGCGGCGTGAAGGGGCCGCCGTGATCGGGGTGGCGGCAATTTTTAGCTACCAACTGCCGGCGTTGACGGCCAATTTTGCCGCGGCGAAGACCCGGTTCGCCACGCTGACTAACTACACCACGCTGATCCAGACGGCGCAGGCGCAGGGCCAAATCGACGCCGCCGAACTGGCCATGCTGCACGCCTGGCGCAAGGACCCGGCGCACTGGCAGGCTTGACTTAATTTGCACTGATCACAAGCTGAGAAAAGGAAGCGTATCGCATGTTGTCTCTTGCAACCGAAATTGCCGGCCGCTACTTTGCGTCTTGCCTGATGAACGCGGCGGGGATCCGCTGCCAGTCGCGCCGCGATCTCGACGCCCTGGTGCAGTCAAGCGCCGGCGCTTACGTCACGAAAAGCGCGACCCCCGCGCCGCGTTCGGGCAATCCCGCGCCGCGCATGGCCACGTTCCCCAACGGGAGCTTCAATTCCATGGGCCTGCCCAACAACGGGCTGGCCTATTACCTCGACTACGTGCTGGCCGATGAACAAAAGCGCCCGGGCAAAACCAACTTCCTGTCGCTGGCCGGCACGAGCCTAGCCGATAACCTCGCCATGCTGCACCAGATCAACGATTCGGCCTACACCGGGTTCGTGGAACTGAACCTGTCGTGTCCCAATGTGCCGGGCCACCCGCAAACCGGGTACGATTTCGAGGCGACCAGGCAGACGCTGGAAGCGGTCTTTGACTTCTACCAGAAGCCGCTGGGCGTCAAGCTGCCGCCGTATTTTGACCTGGCCCACTTCGATGCGATCGCGGCCGTGCTCAACCAGTTCCCGCTGAGCTTCGTCACCACGATCAACAGCGTCGGCAACGGCCTGCTCGTCAACGTCGAAACTGAAACGGTCGTCATTAAGCCCAAGGGCGGCTTTGGCGGCATTGGCGGGGCCAGCGTGAAGCCAACCGCGCTGGCCAACGTACGGGCCCTCTCGCAGCGGCTGAACCCCGCCATTGCGGTGATCGGCGTGGGCGGCATCATGAGCGGCAAAGACGCCTTTGAACATATTTTGTGCGGCGCGTCGATGCTGCAGATCGGCACCCAGTTCGGCTACGAAGGCGTGGCCGTGTTCGAACGGATCGCCAAGGAGCTGGGCGACATCATGCTGCTGAAGGGCTATTCCAGCATTGACGACTTTCGCGGCAAGCTCAAAACGCTCGCCTGACGGATCAAGCGGCCCGCAGCAGTGCGGGTTGGCACTACCGCAGACGCAAAAAAGCGGCACCCCAGAATTACTCTGGGGTGCCGCTTTTGAGTGGGAGCCCGCTAGATTGTGGGCTGATGGCGCAGCCGCTCGACGACTGCCTCATCCGGCGTCACGACCACCGTGCGCTGGCCCTCGTACACCACAAACCCCGGCTTTGCGCCGTTCGGCTTGCGGATCTTCTTGACCTCGATCCAATCGACCTGGACGTTCGCCGAGGCGCGGCTCTTGGAGAAGTAGGCCGCAAGCATCGCCGCCTCCAGCAGCGTCTTCTCGCTGGGCCGCGCCGCATCGATGATCACGTGCGAGCCAGGGACGTCCTTGGCGTGCAGCCAGATATCGGTTTTGGCGGCCTTGTGCAGGGTGAGCTGGTCGTTTTGCAGGTTATTTTTGCCGACCCAGATCTTCGTGCCATCAGAGGCGTAGAACTGCTCCGGCTGGGCAATCTTGTGCTTAGGGGCCTTCTTGCCTTGCTTGTGGGCCTTGAGGTAGCCGCCTTCCTGCAGCTCCGTGCGGATGTCGGCCAGGTCCTTGGGGCTGGCGATCTCGATCTGCGTCATGATGCCGGTCAGGTAGTCGAGTTCACTCTGGTTCTGGGCCATCTGCTCGTTGACGTAGGCCACGGCGTTGCGGAGCTTTTGGTAACGCGAAAAGTACTTCTGGGCGTTTTTCGACGGCGACAGCTGGTTGGACAGGCTGATCTTCAGCGGCTTCATGGCGTCGTAAAAATTAGGCAGGGTAACGCTGGTATCGCCGCGCTTGACCTGGGCCAGGTAGGTGGTGAGGATCTCGCCGCGGATCCGGTACTCGTCGGCTTGCTCGGTGTCCTTGAGGGTCTGCTGCAGCTTCTTTTGCTTCTTCTCGTCGCGCTCGATCAGCGTCTTCAGCGGCCGAATCAGGTTGTCGCCCTGCGTGCGGACCCGGTCGTGCTCGGCCTTTTGCGCGTAAAAGGCGTCCAGCATTTCACTGAGCGAGCCAAACGTTTGCGCCTGGCCCTCGTGCGTCTGGTAGGGCAGGGCGGAGAAGCTCACCTTGGCCCCCGTCGTGATGGTGGGCCGCGGGTGGTCGAGCTGGGCGAAGAAGTCATCCCAGGCTTCGTCAGGATCACTGGCCGCTAGCCTGGCCGCCAGTTCCTTGGCCGAATCGCCGGCCAGGCCCTGATAGTGGCGCTGGAGCAGCTGGGCGAGCGGCACGTCCGGGGTCTTCATCAGCTCGCGGTAGCCGCGGGTGTCATCCGTGAACGGGTCCACCTTGTCCTGCGCGGGTGCCGGCACGTAGGTTGCGCCGGGCAGGAGGGTGCGAAACCGGTCCTGGTCCGGCCCCACGTGGCGGATCAGGTCAATGATCTTGCCTGTTTTCAGGTTGACCAGGGTGAGGTTCGAGTGCCGGGCCATGATCTCGACCACCAGGCGCAGGCTCAGATCGTCGCCTAATTCGTCCCGGGTCGAAAAGTCCAGGTGGAGGACCCGGTCGTTTTTCACCTGGGTCAGGGCCTGCAAGGTGGCGCTGGCGAGGTACTTGCGCAGCGTCATCGTGAAGTTCGTGGGGACCTTGGGATTTTCGTAGGGGATCTGGGTGATCTGCACCCGGGCGAACTGGGGATTGGCCGACAGCAGCAGTGGCCAATTCTTCCGGTTCGCCCGAATGGTCAAGATGACCTCGTTATTGTATGGTTGGGTGATTTTATTGACGCGGCCGCCCACCAACGGCTGCAGTTCTTTCGCCATGGCATGCGTGAATAAGCCGTCAAATGACATCGCAAACCTCTTTTCTGCCCGCTCGGGGCCGCCAATTGCTGTCCTTTATTCTACCGGTTTTCTAGGCCCGACGCAAAGCGCCACCGCGCGTTATTCTTCTAAAATAAGACATAAAATGTTATGCTGTTCTAAGCAAATTCAGAAAAGTGGGTGTAGCAAATGAAGATCGCCGTCGTGACCGACAGCACCGCATACTTATCCGATCAGCAGATCGCGGCCAATCACATCAAGATCGTGCCGATCCCCGTTATCCTGGACGGCACCGTGTACGACGAAGGCAAGGACATCACCACTGCCGAGTACTACGCAAAATTGCGAACCGCTAAGACGTTCCCCAGCACATCTCAGCCGCCGTTGGGCGAGGTGCTGAAGCTATACGAAAACCTGGCCAACGAAGGCTACGACACCATCATCTCCATCCACCTGGCCAGCACGATCTCCGGGTTCGTGGAGACGCTGCGCGCGGCCGTCGCCGACTTCAAGCCGGCCCACGTCATCGTGTACGATTCCCAGATCACGGTGATCCTGATGGGCGAGCTGGTCCTGACCGCGGCACAAATGGCGGCGGCCGGGGCCACCCCGGACGAGATCATGGCAACGCTTGACCAGCTGCGGGCCACGATGGGCGAGTACTTCATCGTCAACGACCTCCAGAACCTGGTGCGCGGCGGGCGCCTGAGCAACGCGGCCGGGTTCATCGGCGGCATGCTGAAGATCAAGCCGCTGTTGACCTTCGACGACGATTCGCACAAGATCGTCGCCTTTGAGAAGGTGCGTTCACTCAAAAAGGCCTACTCGCGCGTCGAGGAACTGTTCGCCGCTGAGCTGGCAAAAGTCGACTACCCGGTCAAGGCCTGGGTCATCCACGCCAACGACCCCGAAGCGGCCGCGGCGTGGCAAGCCGACCTGGAGGCAAAATTCCTGCAGGTGGCTTTTGCCCAGTCCTACTTTGGGCCGGTCATCGGCACTCACCTGGGCGAGAAGGCCATCGCGGTGGCCTGGATCCAGAACCGTGCCCGCAGCGCGAAGTAATCCCGAGCCAGTCGTTAATTCGGCTGGTTTTTTGGTATCATGGTAAGTAGACTAACGCTTGCGTTAAATTCAGTTCACTAAGCGAGGCAATTATGTTTATTCAACCATCACCGCAAAAGGGCCGGATCCTGGCGGCCACCAAGGCTTATCATGGGTACATCTTTGACGTTATTCAGCAGACCATTGCCACACCGGACGGGCTCACGGTCGAGCGCGACTTGATCAAGCACGCCCCGGCCGTCGCCATGCTGGCGCTGACCCCGACCGATCAGGTGCTGATCAACCGCGAATACCGCGTGGGCATCAACGCCGAATCTTTCGCGCTGCCGGCCGGGCTCATGAACCCCGGTGAGGACCCCGTGCAGGCCGCGCGCCGCGAGCTGGAGGAGGAAACGGGCTACGCCGCCCTGGCGCTGCAGGAAATGTGTGCGATTCGCTCCAGTGAAGGCATGACCGACGAGCTGGTGCACTTGATGCTGGCCCGCATCGATCCGGCGAAGCGCACCGCAACCCACTTCGACCAGGACGAGTTCGTCACCAGCCAGCTGGTGCCCCTGGCTGAGGTCGTCGCCGCCGTGAAGGACGGGCGCATCGCCTCCGCCCAGAGCGTAGGGGCAATCAGCTACTACGAGGCATTCATCAAAGGAGCACACCAATGAGTTTAAAAGACGTCAAACTGATCGCCACCGACATGGACCACACGCTGCTCACCGAGGCCAGCACGCTGCCGCCGCGCTTTGAAGAGCGGCTTGACGCGCTGGCGGAGCTTGGGATCCAGTTCGGCATCGCCAGCGGCCGCCCGCTGTACACCCTCCAGGACCTGTTCCCGCAGCACTACCAGCAGCTGGCGCTGATCGCCGATAACGGCGGGGTGATCAGCTATCGCGGCAAGATCATCGCCAAAACGCTGATGCCAGTGGCAACGGTGCAGGAAATGGTGCGCGTCATCCGCGACGAAACCGACGGGCTGCCCTTGATCTGCGGGCTGACCAGCGCGGTCGGGCAGGCCACGGACCGCAAGTACGACGCGGTGTACCGGGAATTCTACCACCAACTTGATTACCTGGAGGATCTGACCGCTTGGACCGGCGAGGCCGATAAGGTGACCATCTACCTGCCAGGCGGCGACGCCCGCGCCGTGTTTGAGGACGTGATCCAGCCGCGCTTTGGCCAGCAGTTCTCGGTCGCCGTGTCCGGCCCAGTTTGGATCGACATTATGATGCCCGGCATCGACAAGGGCAACGGGATGCGCGCCATCGGCCAGCAGATGGGCATCACGTCCGACCAGATGATGGCCTTTGGCGACAATTTCAACGACGCGGAGATGCTGCAAACGGTCAAGTACAGCTACCTCGTCCAGAACTTCGCCCCGGGCATGGAGCAGTACGCCACCTATCGCACCGGCAGCAACGAGGCATACGGCGTGGTCCAGGTCCTCGATCAGGTCATCGCCGCCCATCAGTGACGCCGCGCATCAAGCAGGGATTTTTCAGCAAAAGTGAGGCAAATTCATGGACTTTGAGTATTCTCCTTATCAGGGATCACGCGTGAACTGGCTGACCACGCCGGAGGACCGAGCGGCGTTCACCGCTCACCGAGAGGGCGCAACGCTGGTTTCCTGCGGCGGCAAGCCGGTCGCGGCACTGACGACCTGGCGCAATCCGCTGCACCCGTACCTGCTGCGCTTCATGACGATCGCGGCCGCGGCGGCGGATTCGCTGCCGCCAGCACAGCTCGCCGACGCGCTGCTCACCCCGGTGGTCGATCGCGCCAAAAATGCGGGCCAGCGGGGGATGCTGACGGTGACCACCGACACCCAGTCGCCACTGCGGTCAGCCATGGTGTCGCGCGGGCTGCGCCGGATCCGCACCACGTTCAAGCCGCACTTGCAGCTTCGTGATGCCCGCACCGCCCCGGTGACCCTGGCGCCTGGGACCCGGCTTTTGACCCAAAGCGATCTGCTGAAGTCAGACACCCTCAGCACCACGCTGATCCAAACCGCCTACCTGGCCTACCAGAAGCGCCACGACGTCGATCCGGTCAAGCCGTTCACCGACACCGAATGGGCGCCGCGGATCTTGACCGACCTTGAGCCAACTGCCCCGCTGGCCCTGGCCCAGGGCAACAACGTCGTCGCGTACTGCCTGACTTACCTGCGCGGCAATCGCTTGGCGTTTGGCGGCGCGTGGGGGCAAGACCACGGGCTGTTAGACGGGCTGCTGGCGTACACGCTGCCCGCCCTGGCAAGCCGCTACCAGGTTCTGGAAGGGGACTTCGCCGACGTTGACGAAGGCGGCCTTCAGGTCTACATGACCTTCCCGGACCAGCCGGACGCCCAGGAGCAGGCGGCCTACGCCATCCTCTTTTAACTTCCCCAAAGGAGCAACGCATGATGAGACCACACCGCAATGCCGCCGGCCGGCTCAAGCCGCGGCCACTCACAAAAGGGGACCACGTGGCCATCGTCAGCCTCTCCGCCGGTACACTTGGTGAGCCGGTTGCGGCCCACCAGCTTAAACTGGGCCTAGCGCGGCTCGCCGTGTTTGGGCTCACCCCGAAGATCATGCCGAACGCGCTTGCCGGGAGCGCGGCGCTTTTGGCCCATCCCGAAGCCCGCGCTGCCGACCTGAAGGCGGCGCTGCTGGACCCTGAGATCTCCGGCATCATCTGCGCGATCGGCGGGGACGACACGTTTCGGCTGGCGCCTTATCTGATGACTGACCCTGACGTGGTCAAAGCGATTCAAGACCAGCCGAAACTGGTCACCGGGTTTTCCGACACGACGATCGACCATCTGATGCTCTACCGGCTCGGGCTGCAGACCTTCTACGGGCCCAATTTCCTGAACGACTTAGCGGAGCTTGATCAAAGTATGCTGCCGTACACGCAGGCGACCTTTGCGCATTACTTTGACACTGCGGCGCGCACGCAGATCTGCTCTAGTCCGGTCTGGTACGAGGAGCGCACGGACTTTTCGCCGGCCGCGTTGGGCACGCCGCGGGTGCGCCATCCCGAGACGCACGGCTTTGAAGTCCTGCGCGGGCAGGGGGTCATCAGTGGCCCCCTGCTGGGCGGCTGTCTGGAAAGCCTGGATGATCTGCTCGTTGATCACTTGCCGCAAGAAACGGAGATCAGCCAGCGCTTCGGGATTATGCCGTCGCCGACCGAGTGGGCCGGCAAAATTCTGTTTATTGAGACCAGCGAGGAGCGCCCGGCGCCTGCGAGCTACCGGCAGATGCTGCAGCACTTGCAGGCGTTTGGCGTGTTCGATCAGGTGGTCGCGGTCGTTGCCGGCAAACCGCAAAATGAGCGGTACTACGCGGAATACAAGCAGATTCTGCAGGAGGTGACGGCGCCTGATGCGCTGCCATTATTGTTCAACGTCAACTTTGGCCACGCTTATCCGCGCACAGCGCTGCCGTACGGGGCGAAAGCTGCGCTGGACTGCGACGCCGGGACGCTGACCATCACCGAGCCGTTTTTTACTTAAACCTTCAAGGATGACCTATTTCCGTCGTATCGAATACTCCGATTGTATGGTACAATAAGTAACCGAAATATCGTGCATCATTAAGGAGGACGCGCATGCGTCAGTTTCGTTTCCCTCGTTTAAAGAAAAGGTACCGGCCCTGGTTCTGGGCCTTAGTGGCCGTGATCATTGTCGTTGGCGTTAGCGTCCGCGTGGCCGCCAGCTTTCACACCGCCGCGTCCACGCCGCGGTCAAGCCAGCTAGCAAAGCCGGCTCATGCAGCGGCCAAATCAGCGGCCAAGGCGAAGCAGCAGCGCACTGACAAGCCGAAAGCGCACCAGGCGCCGTCAGTTATGCGCACGCCGATCGACTGGCAGCAGCCCTCTGAGACGGTCGCTTACCCCAAGCTAACGACCACCGACCACGTGACGCTTCAGGTCAGTTTGGCAAAGCAGCGCGTCTACGTGCTGATCAACGGCAAAACCAGTTACACCATGTACGCCTCAAGTGGGATCCACGGCCTCACGCCAAAGGGGCACTTCCAAATCGGCGGGCGCGGGGATCATTTCTACACGCCATCGGAGAAAATGGGGGCGAACTACTGGACGGCATTTTCCGGTTCGAGCTACCTGTTTCACTCTGTCCCCACTGACATCAACGGCAACTACATCCCGGCAGAGGCGGCCAAGCTGGGCAAGGAGCCCGGCTCCCACGGCTGCGTGCGGCTGAGCGTGCCGGACGCCAAGTGGGTCAACCAGACGATCCCAGCAGGCACTCCCGTGATCATCAGCTAACCGTTCCACCCAGGCGCCGGACTTGAGCGCCTTTTTTATTTGTAAGCGGGCGGGGAGTCTGCTGGAGCCGGCAGAAGTAATGAATAACACACAATTGATTGAGAGAAGGAACCCGAGATGGAATCGCAGCAGCCAAACCAACCCAGCCAGACGCCGCCCGCAAAGCGCTCGCCGCGCAGGTGGTGGGCCTGGGGCGTCCTGATCGTCATTGGCCTAGCCGTGACTGGCTTGGCACTGGGTCAACCAGGCCAGCCGGCACGGCCGGCCGTGCAAGCCCAGACGCGGCAGCAGGCAAAGCGGCCGCACTTGGCTAAGCGCGCTGGCTACGCAAGCAAGGCGAGGCCAGCGCGGCTGATGCGCACGCCGATCGACTGGCACAAGCCGTCGGAAACCGCTGCTTACCCAGTGCTCACGGGTGTAAAAGACCTGTCAATGACAGTGCGACTGGACCGTCAGCGGGTCTACATCCGCGGCAATGGCAAACGCCTTTACACGATGTACGCTTCAACGGGGGTGGCCGGCCGAACGCCAGCAGGCCACTTTCGGATTGGCCAGCGCGGACTGCATTTCTTCAACCCCAGTCCGGCGGTGCGCCTAGGGGCCAACTACTGGACCTCGATCTACCAAAACCGGATCCTTTTTCACACGGTGCCATTTGATGCCCAGGGCCACTACGACCTCAAGGAGGCAAACGACCTCGGCCTTCGCGCGGGCTCGCACGGCTGCGTGCAGTTGAGCATTCCCGACGCCAAGTGGATCTACGACAAGATTCCTGAAGGGACGCCCGTGGTCATCAGTCGGCACTAGCGGTCAGCTGACTTTCACAGGCTGGGCCGGATCATTATGAAATCGCCATCAGTCCTAATATTAAACGAAACCACCAATCATTCGATTGATGGCTTTTTTGGCATAGGCTGCACTTGCATCGGACCAATCTTCCGCTCATCGTGGCTCCGTTCGCTGGTTATATTCACGTTCCAAACGTCATTATGTGGGATAGTGACGTTTAAAACGTGAGGCCCACGATTCAAGAGTCATGTTCGAAGATATACCGAGATGAAATCGCAATACAAGTTAGCTGAATAAATACGAGGGGAGACCGCTTAGAATCTAGTTAAGTTGTTAAACTTTTACGAGGTATCCGCCTGCTATATTCTAGTTCACATAATATATATTATACGAAGTAGTGTCTGGGAGCCGGAATCACATAATCAACGACAATCTAGCCGTCACTCAGTTCGACAACCTCGTCGGCGAATGCCGTTCAACTTGATTGACCTTTCATTCGCACACCACATCAGCATGCGATCATGTGCTGGTTAACTTGCCATCTTCTTGAGCATGCAGTGCTGAACTGTCGTCAACGCCAACTCGGTGCCTGGAACCATCATGCCACCAGCTGATCAAGTCTTTCTCAAATAGCTGGCGTTTGACTCATGCTGGCATCTTGATTCTGAGGATCTAGGCGGTCGACTGTGCGTCTTCATGGCTGAAAATGCGCCACATTCCATGCTGATCGTGATATCTATCGTTGACGTATCCTGAGCGCAAAAACACGTCACACTGAATCAATGATCTTAACCAGCCGACCAGCGCTTTATCCTTAGGATCAGTGCCGCCATGCTGACAGGCATGATCTCTACGTAGCGCGGTTTGCTGCGAATCAACCGGCTTGCTGACGTGAAGTATTCGCAGGCACAATGATAACACGGCCTTTGAAACTAAACATAACGTTTATTGAAACTAGCATATAATTGCCCGTTTAAAAGTTAGATGTGGCTAACTTTTTACCATAACAAAAAAGCAACCGGCGTGAATGCCCGGTTGCAGTAGCTCTTTTAATCAACAGAATTAAACGATTCGATAGTTGCCTTGTCCAGCCGGCGCAGAATTTCCGTGCCCAGCTTGCTGGAAACCTGGAAATCGCTCAGCGCGGTGAACGTGAAGGCCGTGTGCTCGTAGCGCACTGGGATACCGACAACGATGGTCGGCACACCCTTCCAGTAGCCGATCGCCGCCCCGTTCTGGCCCCCACCCGTCCGCACGGCCCGGGTGTATGGCAGGTGCAGCTCATCGGCGAGGTCAGCCGCAAACTGCTGGAAATTCGGGTTAGCAATGTAGGTCGTATCCAGATCCCGCAGCATCGGCCCGGCTTTGACGCGGGTCTGCGACAGCCAGTCGGGCTCGAAGGTGTCGTCGGCCGGCACGCCTTCGTAAACAATGGCGATGTCAGGATCCACTTTGCGGGCCGTGACGTACGCGCCGCGGAGCCCCACTTCCTCCTGCGTTGACAGCCCGGCCACGACATCCACGGCTAGGTCATCGTCCTTGAGGTTGTCAAACGTGTCGATCAGTGCCGCGGCCCCTATGCGATCGTCGAATGCCTTGCCGAAAAACATTCCGTGTTTGGCGTCGTAGTCGCACTTAACGTCCGGGAAAATCGGGCAGCCCGTGTCGATGGCGTAGTCCTCAAGCGTTTCCTCGCGTGAGGTGCTGCCGACATCGATCGACATGCCAGCAATGGTTGGCACGGCATTGCGCTCTGCAGCCGTCATGAAGTGCGGCGGTTTGGTCGCAACAACACCGGGCACATACTCGCCGCGCTTGTTGCGAACGACCACGCGCATCGCCGGGACATTAGTCGGCACCCAGCCGCCAAGCGTGACGAACTTAATCAAGCCGCTGGGGCGAATGGCTTGGACCATGAAGCCCACTTCATCGGCGTGGGCATCCATTTGCACCACGGGCCGATCGCCGGTGTTTTGCTTGCGCGCCGCCAGCGCGTTGAACATACCGTCAATGGTGACGTCGGCGTAAGGCTTCATCTGGTCGCGGTACAGCCGCACCACGTCTTGTTCAAAGCCCGGCTCGCCGTACGCGTCGGAGAATTGTTTGATCAGGTTGATCTGAGTTTGTTCTTCCATTATTTGTATTTGTCCTCCTGAAATGGTTTCGGCTCGGTAAATGCCCCGCCCATCCCGCTAAGTGCACCAGCCTTACGCACCTTTGCCTAATCGGGCTACGGGGTCGACAACGCCCGAGCGGCTAGCTACGCCCCAAGCCTCGCCGCAAAATTCGGCGGCAATGCTCGGGGCTAGGCTAGCCGTCGGGCTAAGGACGTCGCCCCTCCGCACCTTAAACAAAAAGGCCCCGGCAGCTGCCTGAGCCTCAGTCAAATTACGCCTCAAAGGCCTTTTGCAGCGGTGGGACGACCTGCTTCTTGCGGGAAACAACGCCTGGCAGCGCAATGCGGTGATCCGCGTCGAACTTCTGGTTGAAGGCCGCTTCCAGCTTGTCTTCGTTCTTGCCGTAGAAGAACCCGGTCGAGTCAGAGTCCAAGATGTTGGTGGCAATCAGCAGGAAGGAGTCATAACCGTTCTTTTCGGCTTCGCTCTTCATGGTCGCCTCAATGGCCGCCTGGCGCTCGTACACTTCGTTCAGGTCAACGACATTGACCTGGCCGATGCGGACGGAGGAGCCGCCCATATCAAAGCTCTTGGCGTCGCCTTCGACAATGTCCATGTCTGACTTGGCCGCCAGGTTCGTGCCCGCCTTCAGCATGGCCAGTCCGTATTCCTGCAGGTCGATGCCGGCGATCTTCGCCAGTTCTGGGAGGACCTTACGCTCAACGTCAGTCGTCGTCGGGCTCTTCAGCAGCAGCGTGTCTGAGATCATGCCGCTTGCCATCAGGCCGGCCAGCTGCGGGCTGATCGTGAAGCCCTTCTCCTGGAACATCTCGTAAATGACCGAGTTGCAGCTGCCGATCGGCTCTGCCCGGTAGAACAGCGGGGCAGCCGTCTCGAAGTTAGCAATGCGGTGGTGATCAACAACGGCGGCGATGGTGACATCCTTGATGTCAGCGACGCTCTGCTGGAACTCGTTGTGGTCGACCAGCATGACCGTGTCGGTTTCGTTGGCGGCGGTCTTGATCACCCGCGGCGTTGCGTGTTTAAAGTAGTTCAGTGCAAACGCGGTCTCAGCGTTCACTTCGCCAAGCGCGACGGCCTCAACGTCGGTGTTGCCAAGCTGCTTTTGATACTCGGCAAAACTCATTGCGGAGGTAACGGCGTCGGTGTCGGGGTTCTGATGGCCAAAAATCAGTGTTGTCATGATTTGACTCCCTTTTTTCGATTATTGCGCTTACGCGTACTAAACCAGTTTAACACGGTTTTCGGCGACTCGCGACAGGTAATCCTGCTCTTCCAAGTACGCGTCGAACCGGTTCAGGAACTGCTCCACCCGCGGGATCGTATCCTTCCCTTTGCGGAAGATGAAGGCCAATTCGAAGGTCACTGCCGGCTCAAACGCCACCGCGTAGGCATCGATCTCGTCTTGGTGCGCCTGGTAGAACGAGTTCGGCAAGGCGGTGTTGACCCCGGTCAGATTAAGGAACTGCAGCAGCTGAAACGGCGTGGTGAACTGGGCCACGATATGCGGGTAGTCGACCATCTGGTTCTTGTACGCCTCGTGCAGGAAGTACGACAGGAAGTACGACTCGGGATACGACACCCACGGCTGCGCAATGGTGTCGCTGAAGTGCACCCGCTTGCGCTTGGCCAGCTTCTCGTTGTGGTGCAAGAAGAGCAGCTGCTCATCGACGATCTTCCGGCTTTCGTAAGGCTTCCAATTCTTGATGGTGTCGTCTGGCAGGTACATGATTGCCAGGTCGATCTGGTTGTTTTCGAGCTGTTCCCAGATCTCGTGGCGCGTCATGTTCAGGAAGATGATCTGCACGTCGGGATTTTCCTTGTAGTACTGCGCCGAAAAGCCGATAAACGCGGAGGACTCGATCGACGCGAGCATGCCGATTTTGATGACCCCAGAGTTCGCATTGCTGGCCTGCTGGATCTCATCGGTGGCCTGGTTGAGCGTTTCGTAGATCGAATGCGTGGCCTCCAGCATCGTGCGCCCGGCGTCGGACAGGTGCAGCTTCTTGCCGACTGAGTAAAACAGCGGGGCCCCCACCGTGCGCTCCAGCTTCTTGATCTGCTGCGTCAGGGCCGGCTGCGTGATCCCCAACAGTTGCGCGGCCTGAGTATAGTTCATGGTGTCAGCGAGTTGCAGAAAATACGACAACGTCTTCGATGAGAAAATGCTTTCTTGCTTCGTCTTCATGCTATAGCTCCTTTGTCCGGGCCACGCCCACGTACCACATCAACGGCATCTCGATCAATTAATAATTCACTTACTCAATAATAAGGTACAAAAAAAGAAAGAGCAACTAAAACGTCCTCTTTCTTATCATAACAATCATCAAATATTCTACTGTGCCGGCTTCCAGGTCTTCCACCCGAGGTAATCCGCCGTGTGCAAAAGTTGTTCCGCGTTCTTGACCCGGGCGGCCGTTGGCGGCTCGATGCCTTCCAGCGGGTAGGTAATGCCGAGTTCGTGGTACTTCTTCACGCCCAGCGTGTGGTACGGCAGCACCTCGACCTTCTGCACGTGGTCTAAGGTCTTGATGTAGTCCCCGAGCTGCTTAAGGTAGACGTCGTAGTCCGTGCGCTGCGGCACCAGCACGTGGCGGATCCACATGTCGCAGCCATTCTGCGACATCCATTGGATCATGTCGAGGATGTTCTCGTTGCCGATCCCCGTGAGCTTCTTGTGCTCAGCCGAGTTGATGTGCTTGATGTCGACTAGCGAAATGTCGGTCACGGCCATCAGCTGCTTGAACTTCGAAAACCACGGCTCGTCGCGGGTGAACGGTCCACCCGACGTATCCAGGCACGTGGAGATGCCGCGTGCCTTGGCCTTGGTGAACAGGTCAAGCAGAAAATCGATCTGCACCAAAGACTCCCCGCCCGAGCAGGTCAAGCCGCCGGTCTCGCCCCAAAACGCCCGGTAGCGCTCGGCGTTGTCGAGCAGCTCGTCGGCGGTCATTTCCGTGCCGACCCCGATGTTCCAGGTGTCAGGATTGTGGCAGTACTGGCACCGCATCCGGCACCCCTGCAGGAAGGCGACGAAACGAATGCCAGGGCCGTCGACCGAACCAAAACTTTCTAGTGAATGAACGTACCCGATGACCGGGCCCTTGTCTTCTACCCCAATGGAATCAAGCACATTCAGCGGGGTCGTGGTATTATCGATCAATTTCATCAATCTTGCCTCCTGTCAGCCTCAGCATACGCTGGTCTGCCCACAAGCGGCAAATAATTTTGCCGCCTCTGGGCAAAACGGGAGTCCCAAAGTGGTGACTCCCGTTTCGTCTAACTATTGAGATGTGATCACCGTGGCAAGTTGTTACATCTCTTCGAAGAACGTCCGGGCAATAACGTCGTCCTGCTGCTCCTTGGTCAGATCTGCGAAGTAGACGCAGTAACCAGAGACGCGGACCGTCAGTGTTGGGTATTCTTCTGGGTGCTTCTGCGCATCGATCAAGGTCTCCTTGTTGAAGACGTTGATGTTCAGGTGCATCCCGTTGTTCTCCATGTAGCCGTCGATCATGTGAACCAGCGTGTCCTTGCGAGTCTCATCGTCGTGGCCCAAGGTGTTCGGGGTCACACCGAACGTGTTGGAGATCCCGTCTGTTGCGTAGTGATAAGGGATCTTCGCCGTGGACATCAGGGAAGCCAAGGCCCCGTTCTTTTCAGCGCCGTAAGCCGGGTTTGCACCAGGTGAGAATGGTTCGCCCTTCTGGCGGCCGTTAGGGGTGGTCCCGGTGTTCTTCCCGTAAACCACGTTGGAGGTGATGGTCAGAACAGAAGTGGACAGCTTAGCGCCGTGGTACAGGTGGTGGGTGTTCATCTTGTTGTAGAAGTACTTGATGAGCCACTTAGCAATGTCGTCGGCCCGGTCGTCGTTGTTCCCGTAACGTGGGTAGTCTTCGTTTTCGGCCTTGAAGTCGATGGCCACACCGTTTTCGTCGCGGACTGGGTGAACCTTGCCGTACTTGATCGCGGAGATCGAGTCAACGGCGTGGGAGAACCCGGAGATCCCGGTGGCAAAGGTGTAATTCAGGTGCGTGTCCTTCAGCGCCAACTGAGCGGATTCGTAGTAGTACTTGTCGTGCATGTACTGGATCGCGTTCAAGGCGTTGACATAGACGTCGGCCAGCCAAGTTGCCTGAACGTCGAACTTCTTCATGAATTCATCGTAATCGATGACATCAGAGGAAATTGGCTCGGTTTCTGGCCCCACTTGGGTCTCGCCGATTTCGTCCATCCCCCCGTTGATGGCGTAAAGGATCGCCTTCGCCAGGTTGGCCCGGGCGCCGAAGAACTGAACCCCGTCCTTGATTGGCTGAGCGGACACACAGCAGGCAATGCCGTAGTAGTCCGTGCCCCATTCGGTGCGCATCAGTGAGTCGTTTTCGTACTGAATGGTCGAACTGGAGATGGAGACTTCGGTTGCGTAACGCTTGAAGCCTTCCGGCAGCTTCTCGTCCCACAGCAGCGTGATGTTTGGCTCCGGTGCGGCGCCCATGTTGTCAAGCGTCTTCAGGAAGCGGAACGCCGTCTTGGTGATGTGGTGCCGGCCGTCAAAGCCAACGCCGCCCAGGCTCAGGGTTGCCCAGATCGGGTCGCCAGAGAACAGTGAGTTGTACTCTTCGGTGCGGATGAAGCGCACCATGCGCAGCTTCATGACCAAGTGATCGATCAGCTCTTGGGCCTGGCTCTCATCCAACAGGCCGCGCTTCATGTCGCGTTCGATGAAGGCGTCGATCGTGGTGTCGATGCGGCCAACGGACATGGCCGCCCCGTTTTGGGTCTTAACGGCGGCCAAGTAGCCGAAGTAGATCCACTGAACAGCTTCCTGAGCGGTGGTCGCTGGCTTGGAAATATCAAAGCCGTAGCTGGCCGCCATCTTCTTCATGTCGTTCAGGGCCCGGTACTGGTCGGAAACCTGTTCGCGCAGGCGGATCACATCGTCGGTCATTTCGCCGTCGCCGATATTGTCAAAATCAGCCTTCTTGGCGGCCATCAGCTTGTCGATCCCGTAAATCGCGATCCGCGGGAAGTCGGCAACGATGCGGCCACGGGCGTATGCGTCAGGCAGGCCGGTCACGATCTTGTAGTGGCGCGCCTTGCGCATATCTGGCGTGTAAACATCGAACACCCCTTGGTTGTGGGTCTTGTGGTATTCGGTGAAGATCTTGTGCATTTCAGGATCTGGCGTGTAGCCGTAAGACTTCAACGCATCTTCAGCCATCCGGATCCCACCGAAAGGCATGAACGCACGCTTGAACGGCTTGTCAGTTTGCAGACCCACGATCTTTTCCAGGTCTTTGTTCAAATAGCCAGGGCCGTGGCTGGTGACCGTTGCGACGACTTTGGTATCCGCATCAAGGACACCGCCAGCCGCACGTTCCTGCTTCTTCAGGTTCAAAACCTGGTTGTTCAGGATCGTGGTTGCCTCAGTCGGGCCGGCAAGGAATGATTCATCGCCGTTATACTGTGTCAGGTTGTGCTGAATGAAATCGCGAACGTTGATCTCATCCTGCCAGTCGCCGCCATTGAAACCTTCCCAGTAGGTCTTGATGTCGGTTTTGTCTAACTGCTTCATCTGGATAGCCTCCTATTGTTGAACTTTTACCACAGTTCTTACGTAATTAGTATAACACGTCACAAGGGCTGTGCAAGCCTTTTCTTTCCCCCTTTAAAGGCAAAGAGAGCGGTGTCAGGAACGGGGCCCAATTGTAAACTTAGGTAAACTATTCACAAAGATTTTCGGCCAAAATGTTGATACTACGGCATTTCTAAGGTCCCCTGTCGCATCAAACTGTACTACAGTTATTCGAGTTGTGTATTGCAACAGAAGCACAAAAAACGAGGCGTCGCCGCCTCGTTAGAAAAAAATTAATTTTCTGCCGGTGTTTCGAGTAATTGGGTCAGGTGAACAAAACTTGGGGTCCCCTGCGTCTCGGTATCCAGGACGAAGGAGCCGTTCGAATACCGGTCGCCGTCTGGGTAATCACTGGCCGCAAGCTCGACCTGCTCGCCCTTGTCGGTGACGACGGTGATGAGCGTATTGTCGTCGACCACACTCATCGCCGCGATGCGGTGCGGATCGCGCTTCAGCTCCCGCAGGACCATCAGGCCGCGGCGCGCTCGGGCGCTAACGCCCATTTCCTTGAGTTTCATCTTCTTGAAGGCGCCGCGCTGCGTCAGGATGCCGATCTCGGTTTTTTCCGGATCATCAACCAGCGCAAAGTTGACCACATAATCGCCCGCCTTCAGGCTCATGCTTTTGACCCCGGTGGAGCGGGCCCCGATCACGCTGACGTCCGCCAGCGCGAACTGCAAGCCGTACGCCTGATGGGTCACGGCAAAGACCGTCTGCACTGAGTCCGGCGCGGCAAAGTAGACGTTGGTGACGCTCGCGCCCTTGCCCTTGAGCTTCATGGCCACCATCGGCCGGCTCTTGTAGCTGCGCTGCGGCTGCAGGTCCGCCAGCGCGGTTTGCTTGATGTAGCCATCCGACGAGCCCAGGACAAAATTGCCCTTGGCCGTCAGCGCATCGAAGCCAAACGCGCCGATCACGTGCTCGTCATTGCCGATCCCCACGGCCTGGGACAGGTGCTCCCCGGCGTCCTTCCAGCGGGAATCTTCCAGCTCGTGAACGGGCCGGTAGATCACGTTGCCGGCGCTGGTGAAGATGTAGAGGTGCTGCAGCGTCCCCATTTCGCGCTTGAAGACGGGAAAATCGTTGGTCTTGAGCCCGTTGTCTTCATCCGCCACGGCCTGGTAGGAGCGCAGCGAGCTGCGCTTCATGTAGCCGTCGCGGGACACCAGGACCATGACGCGCTCGTCGGCCACCGTCACGGTGGTATCGACCTCCAGCGCCTCGATCTGCGCCTCGATCGTCGACTTGCGGTCCTTGCCGTAGGTCTTGGCGATCGCCGCCAGCTCCGCTTCGATCACCGCGTCTCTGGCCGAATCGTGATCGAGGATATCATGATAGGTCGCGATGCTCTTGGCCAGCTGGGCGGCTTCTTCCTCCAGCGCGGTGATGTCCGTATTGGTCAACCGGTACAGCTGCAGGGACACGATGGCCTCGGCCTGGTCGACCGAAAAGGCGTACTGCTTGACCAGGTTGGCCTTGGCATCGGCTTTGTTGTCGCTGCTGCGGATGGTGTGGATGACCTGATCGAGGATCGAGATCATCTTGATCAGGCCTTGAACGATGTGCTGGCGCGCTTCGGCCTTGCTCAGATCGTACTTGGTCCGGCGGGTCACCACGTCCTGGCGGTGCTTGAGGTAGGCCTCGAGCATGGGCTTCAGCCCCAGCTGCTTGGGCTTCAGATCGGCAATGGCGACCATGTTGAAGTTGTAGTTGATCTGCAGGTCGGTGTTTTTGAACAGGTAGGTCAAGATGCCATCGGCGTTGGCCTCTTTTTTCAGCTCGATGACCACGGACAGGCCGAAGCGGTCGGATTCGTCGCGCACCTCGGCGATGCCGTCGACCTTCTTGGCCAGCCGCAGTTCGTCGATCTTCTTGATGAGCAGCGCCTTGTTGACCTCGTAAGGCAGCTCGGTGATCACGATCTGCTGCTTGCCGCCGCGCATCGTCTCCGTGTGCGCGCGGGAGCGCACCACGATCTTGCCGCGGCCCGTTTCGTAGGCCTGGCGAATCCCGGCCAGCCCCTGAATGATGCCGCCCGTCGGAAAATCGGGCCCCTGAACGAACTTCATCAGGTCGCCCAATGTCGCGTCGGGGTGCTTCATCAGGTAAAGCAGCGCGTTAATGACCTCGCGGAGGTTGTGCGGCGGAATGTCGGTCGCATAACCGGCCGAGATCCCGGTCGCGCCGTTGACCAGCAGGTTGGGAAAAGCGGCCGGCAGCACCGTCGGCTCCTCGGTGGTGTCATCGAAGTTCAGCACCATATCCACGGTGTCTTTTTCGATGTCCTTCAAAAGCTCACCGGCGATCTTCGCCAGCCGGGCCTCCGTGTAACGCATCGCGGCAGGCGGGTCGCCGTCCATGGACCCGTTATTCCCGTGCATCTCGATCAGCGGCTCTTCCAGCTTCCAGTCCTGCGACAGCCGCACCATCGCCTCGTAGATCGACGAGTCGCCGTGGGGGTGAAAATTACCCATGACGTTCCCGACCGACTTGGCGGACTTGCGAAAGCCCTTATCAAACGTGTTCCCATCCTGATTCATCGCATAAAGGATGCGCCGCTGAACGGGTTTAAGGCCGTCCCTGACGTCAGGCAGGGCCCGCTCTTGGATGATGTACTTGGAGTAGCGACCGAAGCGCTCCCCCATCACCTCTTCAAGCGTCATTTCTTGAATGTGATTTGCCATTACTTACCCTTCTTCGAAATCTGCTTTTTGATCTGGGCAACGCCAAACTGCATGTCGCTGTGGTCGGCGGTCTTGGTCTCCATGATCGAGCCCTCCTCGTCCATGTCAAAGTCGACGTTGCGCTCGATCCACTCGCGCCGCGGCTCAACCCGGTCGCCCATGAGCGTGGTGACCCGGCGCTCCGCCAGGGCTCCGTCTTCGACGTGCACCCGGATCAGCGTGCGCGTCTCCGGGTTCATCGTGGTTTCCCAAAGCTGGTCGGCGTTCATTTCGCCCAGCCCTTTGAACCGAGTCAACACGTAGCCCTTGCCCATCTTTTTAGTTTCTTTTTCCAGTTCGTCGTCGGTCCAGGCGTAGGCGATCTTGATGTTCGCGCCCTTACCCTTCTGCAGGCGGTAAAGCGGCGGCAGGGCAATGTAGATCTTGCCGGCATCCATCAGCGGGCGCATGTAGCGGTAGAAGAACGTCAGCAGCAGGATCTGGATGTGGGCGCCGTCGGTATCGGCATCGGTCATGATGATGACCTTGTCGTAGTTGGCCTGCTTGACGTCAAACTCGGCGCCGACGCCGGCCCCGATGGTGTAGATCATCGTGTTGATCTCTTCGTTCTTGACGATGTCCTGGAGCTTGGCCTTCTGGGTGTTCAGCACCTTCCCCCGCAGCGGCAGGATGGCCTGAAACTTGCGGTCGCGGCCCTGCTTGGCGGAGCCGCCCGCAGAATCCCCTTCGACAAGGTACAATTCGTTCTTGCTGGCGTTCTTGCTTTGCGCCGGCGTTAGCTTCCCGGACAGTAGCCCCTGGTCCTTCTTCTTGCGCTTGCCGGTGCGGGTGTCGTCGCGGGCCTTGCGCGCGGCCTCGCGGGCCTCCCGGGCACGCAGGGCCTTTCTGACCAGCTCCTGCGCGTCGTCGCCGCCTTCCATCAGCCAGAAGCTCATCTTCTCGTAGATGATCTGGTCGACGGCGGTGCGGGCCTGGGGCGTGCCCAGCTTGCCCTTGGTCTGACCTTCGAACTGCAGGATCTCCTCGGGAATGCGCACAGACAGCACGGCGGCCAGGCCTTCGCGGACATCCGAGCCCTCAAGGTTCTTGTCCTTGTCCTTCAGCAGGTTGACCTTGCGCGCAAAATCGTTGAACGCGCGGGTCAAGGCGGACCGCATGCCGACCTCATGGGTGCCGCCGTCGCCGGTGCGCACGTTGTTGACGAAGCTGATCGTGTTTTCCGAGTAGCCGTCGTTGTACTGGCCGGCAAAATCGACCACGATGCCGTCTTTGTCGCCCTCGAAGTTAAAGACGGGACTGACGGTGTCGCGGTCCTCGTTCAGGTACTTGACGAAGCTGACCAGTCCGTCCGGGTAATGGTACGTCTCGGCGCGGCCGGTGCGCTCGTCGGTCAGGGTGAACACGATGTTCTTCAGCAGGAACGCGGATTCGTGCAGGCGCTCCGCCAGCGTGTCGAAGCTGTACGTCGTCGTTTGAAAAATAGTCGGATCCGGCTTGAAGGTGATGGTCGTGCCGTTGGGCTCGTTGACCTTCCCCAGCTTTTGCAACCCGCCATCGGGGTGGCCGCCGTTGATGAAATGCTCCTCAAAGCCCTGCTTGTCGCGCACGACGCGCACGGTCAAGGCTTCGCTGAGCGCATTGACGACCGACGAGCCCACGCCGTGCAGGCCACCAGAGGTTTTGTAAGAATTCTGGTCGAACTTCCCGCCGGCGTGCAGCACCGTGAGGATGACCTCAATGGTCGGCTTGCCCGACGCGTGCATCCCCGTCGGCATCCCCCGCCCGTGGTCCTTGACCGTGATGGAATTATCCTGATGGATCGTCACCGCGATGGTGTCCCCGTACCCGGCGAGGGCCTCATCGACTGAATTATCGACGATTTCGTAAACCAGATGGTGCAACCCGCGGGCATCGGTCGAGCCAATATACATCCCGGGCCGCTTCCGCACGGCTTCCAGGCCGTGCAAGACCTGAATTGATGAATCGGTGTATGTTTCACTTGCTTTTGCCATTAATTGCTCCTCTTTTCGTGCAACTCCAATTACAATACACCAGACCGGCGTTTAGATGAAAGTCAATTTTATTAAAGGCTGCGAAGCCGAGCGCACTTAGCCCGACGACTAGCCTAGCCTGAAGCATTACCGCCGGTCTTTGGCGGTGAGGCTTCAGGCGTAGCTAGACGCTCGGGCGTTGCTCGGCTGAGCGCAACTAAAGGCTGCGAAGCCGAGCGCACTTAGCCAGACGACTAGCCTAGTGAACCGAAGCTGCCGCCGAATACCGAATACTTGTTCGGGCAACCTATTTTACGCAACATTCTCCCTGTCGTCAAAAAATGGTAAACTGGACCCACTGATATTTCCGCTAGAAGGTGTTTGCTTGCCAGACTTTCTCACTAAACCGACGCTGACGGCAGGCGCCGTCACACTGCGCCCGTTTAACGCTGCCGACATCCCCCGGATGCTCGAGATCCTGGCGTTGCCCCAGGTGAATCTGTTCACCGGTGCCTTAACGCACACGCCAAGCGCGACGGCGCGCTTCCCGGCCAATGCCAGCGACGAAAAGCGGTATCGGGCCTGGTACCAAACCCGCAACCAGCAGCCGGACCGCCTGGACCTTGCGCTCCACGCTAGTGGTCAGTTGGTTGGCGAAGTCGTGCTGAACGAGTACGCTGCGGCAATCAATTCCTGCAACCTGCGCGTGCTGATCGCCGATGATGCCACCGGGCGCGGCACGGGACCCAAGCGCTGACTTTGATGCTCGGGTACGCCTTCACTGACCTCCACCTGACGGCCGTCACGCTTGACGTGTTTGACTTTAACCCGCGGGCGCTGCATGTTTACCGCAAAGTGGGCTTCACGCAAACCGGCCGCATTGAACACGACCTGGTGCTCGACGGCCAGCCGCACACGACCTTCACCATGCGGGCAACTGCCGCCTCATTTGCTAAGAAAGGACCTCAGTTATGACACTCGCATTATGCTTCGTCCTTGCCTACCTGATCGGCTCCATCCCCAGCGGGGTCTGGGTCGGGCAAGCCTTCTTCCACCAGGACATCCGCACCGCCGGCTCCCACAACATCGGCACCACTAACGCGTACCGCGTGCTCGGCCCGGTCGGGGGCACCATCGTCCTGGTCATGGACATCTTAAAAGGCACACTCGGGGCCAGCCTGCCCATGCTGTTCGGCCTGCATCCCCACTGGCTGGTGCTGCTGGTCGGGCTGGCTGCCGTATTCGGCCACACCTGCTCGATTTTCATCGGCTTCAAGGGCGGCAAGGCCGTCGCGACCTCGGCGGGCATCGCGCTGGCGTACAACCCGCCGTTCTTCCTGTTCTGCTGCGCCGTCTTCATCAGCCTCGTGCTGCTGACCTCCATGGTCTCCGTCGCCTCGACGCTGGGGATGTTTCTGATCACACTCGCCACCCCGCTTTGGCACGACTGGATCCTCACCGCTGTGGCGGCACTGATCTGGCTTTTGATCATGGTGCGCCACCGTGCCAACTTTGCCCGCATCAAAAACGGCACCGAGAACATGGTCCCATTCGGGCTGGGCCAGTACCTGCGCAAGCGCAAATCCTAAACCAATGAATCAATTAACGCAAAACGCCAAGGCAATCCTGCCTTGGCGTTTTTTTTGCCTTTAGAAGATCTCGATCAAGTAACTGTGATCAAAGGTGCTGATCGGCGCCAGCTTGTTGATGCCGAGCTTCTGGGTGAAGTCGCCGGTCGCGTCCGTCGTGTCGGCAATGCCCCACCACGGCTCCAGGCAGACAAAGTTGCCCAGCGTCGGGTACGGGCTCCACACGCCGAGAAACGGGGCGTCCGCGACCGTCAGGATCACGCCGTGGCGCGTCTTGTCCGAGCGCAGGGAGAAGCTGGACCGCCCGTTCAGCTCGTAGATCACCGCGTCGTCCTTGAAGAACTCGTGGCTGAGCTGCAGGTTGGTGTCGGTGGCGGCCAAGGTGCGGTGCTGGTAGTCGATGCCCTCACCGGCGATCAGCGGCACCCGCACCCGCGACTTCAGCGGCTGAAAGCCCAGGTAGTAGTCCTCGAACTTGGTGTCATCCGTCAGCGGGATCTGAAACCCGGGGTGGCCGCCGACGCTGAAGTACAGCGGGTGGTCGGGATCCGGGTTCTCCACGTGGTAGCTCACCGTCAGCCCGTTGTTCTCCAGCAGGAAGGTCAGCTTGAGGACAAATTTGAACGGGTACATCTTCAGGGTCGCCGCATCCTCCGTCAGGGTGAACACCGCGGTGGTTGGGGTCTGCTCTTCGACCGCGAAGTCGCGGTCGCGGGCAAAGCCGTGCTGCGTCATGTGGTAGGTCTGACCTTGGTACTGGTACTCATCGTTCTTCAGGGCCCCCACGATGGGAAACAGCACCGGCGCGTGCCGCTTCCAGATCTTGGGGTCGGCCTGCCAGACGTACTCCCGGTTCGTGTGGTTGTTGATGATGCTCGTCACTTCCGCGCCGTGCGGATCGATCGTGACGGTCAGAAAATCATTGGTCAGCGTTACCATTTCACTCAGTCCTTTGATATATATTATCAGCCATAAAAGTCAACGTGTCTTATTTAACCATGGGAACGCTTCACTTTCAAGCCGGAAGTGCCGCCCGGGCCCGGCGTGCGCAAAAAGCGGCGCGCCACGTGGCCGCCGCTTTAAGGTCGCCGGTTACAGAATGTACCGCGTCATGTTCTTATCGGCCGCAATGTCGCCAACTTTATCGTTGACGTACTTCTCAGTGATCGTGATGTCGCCCATCTGCATGTCGGGCCCCTCGTACAGGATGTCTTCCAGCAGCTTCTCGAGGATCGTGGCCAGCCGCCGCGCCCCGATGTTGTCGGTGTCGCGGTTGACGTCGATGGCGATCTCCGCGATGCGGGCGATGGCCTCCTGGGTGAAGGTGACCTTGACGCCGTCGGTCTTGATCAGCGCCATGTACTGCTTGACCAATGCGTTGTCCGGCTCGGTCAGGATACGGATGAAGTCTTCCTTGGTCAGGTCCTTGAGCTCGACGCGGATCGGGAAGCGCCCTTGCAGCTCGGCGATCAGGTCGGACGGCTTGGCCGTGGCGAACGCGCCGGAGCCGATGAACAGCACGTGCTCGGTGTTCAGGGGCCCGTACTTGGTGTTGACGACGGACCCTTCAACGATCGGCAGGATGTCGCGCTGCACGCCTTCGCGGGACACTTCGCCGGACGTGTTCTTGTTGCCGGCCGCGATCTTATCGATTTCGTCGATGAAAATGATCCCGTTGTCCTGGGCGGACCGGATCGCGTTGTGGTAGATGTCGGCGTGGTTGACCAGCTTGGCGGATTCCTCGCGGATGAAGACCTCGCGGGCCTCGCGCACGGTCATGGTGCGCTGGACCTTGCGCTTGGGCATCATCTGGCCCATCATGTCGGACAGGTCGATGCCCATCGCGCCCATGGCGTCATTGGCGCCGGTGGGCTTTTTCTCGTCTTCCACCGCCACGGTCAGCTCGCGGTCTTCCAGCAGGCCTTTTTCCAGCTGGTCGGCAACGCTGAGGCGCTGGTTACGGATCTCGTCGTTCAACTCGCCGTCTTCTTCCTTGGGCTGCTGCGGCATGCCTTCGCCGTTTTGCAGGCCCTGCATCATGGTCATCAGCTCGGCCATCGGGTTTTGGGTCTTCTTCTCCTTCTTGATGGCCGGGACCAAAAGGCGCACCAGGCGCTTGTTCGCCTCGCGGGTCGCGCGGCCGCGGACATCCCCGTAAGCCTTGTCCTCTTCCATCTTGACGGCGGTGTCGGCCAGGTCGCGCACCATGGACTCCACGTCGCGGCCGACGTAGCCGACTTCGGTGAACTTGGTGGCCTCGACCTTCACGAACGGGGCGTTCACGACCTTCGCCAGCCGGCGCGCGATCTCCGTCTTGCCGACCCCGGTGGGTCCGATCATCAGCAGGTTCTTCGGCGTGATGTCCTGCTGCATCTTCTCCGGCAGCTGCATCCGGCGGTAGCGGTTGTACAGCGCCACGGCGACGGCGCGCTTGGCCTCGTCCTGGCCGATCACGTACTTGTCCAGTGCCGCAACGATTTCTTTAGGGGTTTTAACAGCCATAATGGGCCTCCTTAAAAGCTTTCGACCTTAATGTTCTGGTTCGTGAAAATGTCGATGTTCGAGGCGATCTCGATGGCCTCCTTGGCGATGGCCTCGGCGCTCATCTCGGTGTGGCGGATCATCGCCATCGCCGCGGCCTGGGCGTAGTTGCCGCCCGAACCGATCGCGACCACGTCGGCATCCGGTTCGATCACTTCGCCTTGCCCGGAGATCAGCAGCAGGTCGTCCTTGTCCAGCGCGATCAGCTCGGCCTGCAGCTTTTGCAGCGTCGGGTCCTTGCGCCAGTCCTGGGCCAGGGCGACCGCCGCGCGACGCAGGTTGCCGGCGTGGGTCTCAAGCTTCTTTTCCAGCCAGTCTTCCAGCGTGATCGCATCGGCGACCCCGCCGGCAAAGCCGATCACGACCTGGTCGTTGTAGATGCGGCGGATCTTCTGGGCGTTGCCCTTCATGATCACTTTCTCGCCAAGCGTCACCTGGCCGTCGCCGGCGATGGCGGTGTGGCCATTTTTTCTTACGGCTGCAATAGTTGTCATTGTTTAGTCTCCTATCTCGGTAAAATGACGTTCTGTCATAATGGTACCTAGTCTACCGGTCTGCCTGACCTGAAACATCAGCCCTTCGACTGATTTTAGCACTGTCGAATTGAGAGTGCTTAATTGTGCCGCGGGTAGAATTTCATGTAGTCCTGCTTGAGGTGGTCGGACGTGACGTGCGTGTAGATCTGCGTCGTCGACAGGCTGGCGTGCCCCAGCAGCTCCTGCACCGTGCGCAGGTCCGCGCCGTGGTTCAGCATGTGGGTCGCGAAGCTGTGCCGCAGCATGTGGGGATGAATGTCGGCGGTCAGGCTGGTCCGCTTGATCAGCTGATCGAGGATGTACTCGATGCCGCGCGGCGTGATGGGCGTGCCGCGCTGGTTGACGAACACGCAGGCGCTGGGAGCGGCCTTCTTCATCAGCTGGACCCGGCCGTCCTTTAAGTATCGCTGCAGCGCCCGCTTGGCGTAATCGCCGAACGGCACGTAGCGGTCCTTGTTGCCCTTGCCGTGGACGAGTATGACTTCCAGGTCAAAATCGATCTGCGGCAGCGTCAGGTTCGCGCACTCGGACACCCGCATCCCCGTGCCGTACAGCACCTCCAGCAGTGCGTCATTGCGCTGGTCGAGCGGCGAATCGCCGGCCGTCGTGGTGAACAGCTCCTGGATCTCCTGCTCGTAGAAAAAGCTGGGCAGATGGTTGTGCGACTTCTTGGTCTCCACGAGCTCGAACGGGTTGACTGCACACTTGCCCACGCGGATCAGGTAGCGGTAAAAGCTGCGCAGGCTGCTCATCTTGCGCGCCACCGAGCTGCGGGCCAGCCCGCGGTCGGCCAAGTCCGACAGGTACGTCTCCACGTCCAGCCGGTCGACTTGCTCAAACGTCGAAAAGTGCCCGCTGGCCGTCAGACACTGGGTAAAATCCGCCAGGTCCTCGCGGTACGCCCGCTGGGTATCTTCTGAATAATGGCGCTCCACCACCAGGTACTGCAAGAACTCCTTGACGTCCGCCTGCTTGTTTTCTGACTGCTCGACCACCGGCCCCGCCTCCTCTTTACTTTGTATTTTAACGCAAAAAGGACCGCCACTGGAGGACGATCCTGTGAGATCAAGCCGGTTGCACTGTGCGCGCCGCCAGCGCGGCCAGCGCCCGGTCCGCGTAGGCCTGGTTGCGTTCCAGCTTGTTTTTGATCAGCGGCAAAAGCGCCGGCATGATGCCGAAGTTGGCGTTCATCGGCTGGAAGTGGCGCGGGCTGGTGTGCGTGATGTAGTGCGCCATGGCGCCCATCTCGGTCTCCGCCGGGAAGGTCTCGGTGGCCTCGCCCAAAGCCAGGTGCGCCGCGTTGATGCCGGCGATCAGGCCGCTGGCCGCCGACTCCACGTAGCCCTCCACGCCGGTCATCTGGCCGGCGAAAAACAGGCCGGGGCGCTTGCTGCTTTCGTAGGTGTCCTTGAGCACGACCGGCGAGTTCATGTACGTGTTGCGGTGCATGACGCCGTAGCGCACGAATTCGGCGTGTTCAAGCCCCGGGATCATGCGGAAGACCCGCTTTTGCTCGCCCCACTTCAGGTGCGTCTGGAAGCCCACGATGTTGTACAGGCTGGCGGCCGCGTCGTCCTGGCGCAGCTGCACCACCGCGAACGGCGGCTTGCCGGTGCGCGGATCATTTAGCCCGACCGGCTTGAGCGGCCCGAACAACAGGGTGCGCCGGCCGCGCTGGGCCATCACCTCGACGGGCATGCAGCCCTCAAACACTTTCAGGTCCTCGAACTCGTGGCCGGCCGCGACCTCGGCGCCCACCAAGGCGTCTTGGAACGCGTAGTACTCGTCGCGGCTCATCGGGCAGTTGTAGTACGCCGCCTCGCCGGTGTCGTAGCGCGACTGCTTGAAGGCAATGTCAGTGTCGATGGAGCTGGCGTCGACGATCGGCGCGGCCGCGTCGAAGAAGTGCAGCCCGTCCTCGCCGTTCAGCGCGACGATGCGCTTAGCCAGCCCCTCCGCCGTCAGCGGCCCGGTCGCGACCACCGTGATGCCTGCGGGAAAGTCATCGACGACTTCGCTGATGACGTGAATGCGGGGATGATCCCGCAGCCGCTCGGTCACCTCAGCGGAAAACGAATCCCGGTCGACCGCCAGCGCACCGCCGGCCGGCACCGAATGGGCGTCGGCACTGTGCATGATCACCGAATCCAGCCGCCGCATCTCCTCTTTCAGCAGGCCGACCGCGTTGGTCACGGCGTTGGCACGCAGCGAGTTGGTGCACACCAGCTCGGCGAACTGGCTGGTGTGGTGCGCCGGCGTCAAAGTTTGCGGGCGCATTTCGTACAGGTTCACGTCAACGCCGCGTTGGGCGATCTGCCACGCGGCTTCACTGCCGGCCAGGCCGGCGCCGATCACGTTCACAGTGGGCATAAGCATCCTCTTTTCTGTAAAAAACGCCGCAGGGAGCCCCCGCGGCGTTCGTGTGCCAAAGTCCTCGCGCCGCGCGCTTAGGCCTTCACAGTTTCTTCTTTGTAATCCCCGTTCGGGCAGACGACCTGCACCTTGCCGCGGCTGCGCTTCTCGACTAAGAAGTGCCCGCACTTCGGGCAGTTGCGGCCGACCGGCTTGTCCCAGGAGACAAAGTCGCAGTCCGGGTAGCGCGAGCAGCCGTAGAACGTCCGGTTGCGCTTGGACTTGCGCTCGACGACCTGACCCTTGCCGCACTTCGGGCAGATCACGCCGATCTCCTTGACGATGGCCTTGGTGTTGCGGCAATCCGGGAAGCGGGAGCAGGCGTAGAACTTGCCGAAGCGGCCGAGCTTGATGACCATCGGCGCCCCGCAGATGTCGCAGTTGAAGCCGGCGGGCTCGTCTTTGATCTGGATCTTCTCGATGCCCTTCTCGGCGGTCGCGACTTCTTGCTTGAACGGCTGGTAGAAGCCGTCGATGACCTTGACCCAGTTCGTCTTGCCGGTTTCGATCGAGTCGAGCTCCGATTCGACGTTCGCGGTGAACTTGATGTCGACGATGTCCGGGAAGAATTCCACGATCAGCTTGTTGACGATCTCGCCGAGCTCAGTCGGCTCGAAGCGCTTGGCCGTCAGCTTGACGTAGTAGCGCTTCTCGATCGTCGCAATGGTCGGCGCGTAGGTCGACGGCCGGCCGACGCCGTTTTCTTCCAGCGCCTTGACCAGGTTGGCTTCGGAGTACCGGGCCGGCGGCTGGGTGAAGTGCTGCGCCGGGTCGGTCTTGATCAGCTTGGCCTGATCGCCCACCTGAAGGTCCGGCAGCAGGTTGTCCTTGCTTTCCTCGTCGCGGCTGGAGACGTAGAGCTTGGTGAAGCCGGCGAACTTGGTCTGGCTGCCGTTGGCGCGGAAGGTCGCCTCATTTTGCTGCAAGGTGACCTGCACCGTGTCGATCACGGCCGGGGTCATCTCGCTGGCGACAAAGCGACTCCAGATCAGGCGGTAAAGCCGCATCTGATCGCGGTCCAGCACCTTCTCCAGGCTCTGCGGGGTACGGTAGGTCGAGGACGGCCGGATCGCTTCGTGGGCGTCCTGCGCGCCTTCCTGAAGCTTGCCCTGGCGGATCTTCACGGCCGCGTATGCTTCGCCGTACTCCTCGTGAAGGAACTTCGAGGTCTCGGTCTTGGCGACGCTGGACACCCGCGTCGAGTCGGTCCGCATGTACGTGATCAGCCCGACCGTGCCGAGCTTGCCGCCGAGGTTGATCCCTTCGTACAGCTGCTGGGCCAGCATCATGGTCTTGCGGGTCGGGAAGCCGAGCTTGCGGTTGGCTTCCTGCTGCATGGAACTGGTCGTGAACGGCGGCGCCGGGAACCGTTTGCGCTCTTTCTTCACCACGTTGGTGATGGCAAAGGGCTTCTTCTTGTCGATGCCGCGCAGGATCTCCTGCACCTTGTCGTTATTCGGCAGGGCGGTCTTCTTGCCGTTCAGCCCGTAGAAGCTGGCGGCGAACTTCGCGCTGGTGCCCTTCTTGAACTCCGCGTCCAGGCTCCAGTACTCTTCCGGCTTGAAGGCGCGGATCTCGTTTTCGCGGTCGATGATCAGCTTCAGCGCGATAGACTGCACGCGCCCGGCGCTGAGGCCCTTTTTCACCTTCGACCACAAAAGCGGGCTGATGGAGTAGCCCACGATCCGGTCCAGCACGCGGCGGGCCTGCTGGGCGTCGACCAGGTTCATGTCGATCGACCGCGGGCTCTTGAACGCGTTCTTGACCGTGTCCTTCGTGATTTCGTTGAAGACGACCCGGTTCTTGTCGGTCGGGTCAAGGTCCAGGATGTGGCTGACGTGCCACGCGATGGCTTCCCCTTCACGGTCCGGATCGGCCGCGAGGTAGATATGGTCAGCCTTCTTGGCGGCCTTCTTCAGGTCCTTGATGACATCCCCCTTACCGCGGATGGAGATGTATTTCGGTGCGTAGTTATTGTCAAAGTCGATGCCCATCTGGCTCTTCGGCAGATCGCGGATGTGCCCGAGGCTGGCCACGACCTTGTAATTCCGGCCGAGGTACTTCTCGATGGTTTTAGCTTTTGCTGGCGATTCCACAATGACCAAATTCTTGGCGGTCATGTGCGCCCCCCTTTCGTTGAGCAGTTGCCCAAAATCCTTGGCTATCATATTCGAGCGGATAACGCTTTGTCAAATCGAACTGTCCACTTCAGGCCCCTGCAACCACGCAAAAGGGCTACTGGTCGCCCACTAGCCCCACTGCGAGTTTCTACTATTAATATTGCCCGTTCAGGGAAAAAAGTGCAACTCATCGGCAATATCTTGCCCGCTGGCGATGAGCTTGGCCCCCGCCTGGATCAGCGCATTGGTGCCCGCACTGAGCGGCGCATCGAGGCGGCCGGGCAAAGCGAATACCTCCCGGTTGTTCTGCAGCGCGTAGTTGGCGGTGATCAGACTGCCGCTGTGCGCTGCCGCCTCCGTGACCAGCACCCCGTGCGCCAGCCCGGCGATCACTCGGTTGCGCGCGACGAACTGAAACTTCTGCGGCAAGGTGCGCGGGGGATACTCGGACAGCAGCAGCCCGGCCTCGCCGATCAGCTGCTGCAGCTCCCGGTGCGCGGCCGGGTAGGCGACGTCCAGCCCGGAGGCGACCACCGCCACCGTCGGCCAGCCGCGGCTCAGGGCGAAGCGGTGCGCCATCCCGTCCGCCCCGGCGGCCAGCCCGCTGAGGATCACCAGCGGCGGCAGGGTCTCGCCCAGCCGGCGTAGCGCCAGTTCGGTGTAGTGCGTCGCCCGCCGCGCCCCGACCACTGCCAGCGTCACGTTATCCAGCAGGTCCAGCCTCCCGTGGTAGAACAGGACCAGCGGCGGCTGATTGCTTTCCGCCAGGCGCGGCGGGTAGGTGGGGTCAAAGCGCGTGACAAACAGGCCCGTGCGGTAAAACGCGCGCACCTCGTGCAGCCAGGCCGCATCGATCACGAACGGCCGCAGTTCCCGCAGCGGCGCCCAGTCGGCCAGCGCCGACACCGGCGCCGATTCCGGCAGCCGCCGCCGCGCGATCTCCTGCCACAGCCGCGCTTCCTTCGCCCAGCTCTTCTGGTAGAATGCCCAGTGCCACACCAGCATCAATTCTCGCAGCTCCATTCGCACCCCCGCCTTTCGCGGATAGATTACGAAAAAAGCCTGCGAATCCCGCAGACTAGCGTGAAGCGGCGTCCCGCACCGGGCTGAAGCTCATGCGGTGGATCGCCGTGACCCCGTACTCGGCCAGGCCTTCCAGGTGCTTTTTCGTGCCGTAGCCCATGTTGTCCTTGAAGTCGTAGCCTGGGTAAATGCCGTCGTACATCGTCATCAGGCGGTCTCGGACCACCTTGGCCACGATGCTCGCCGCGCCGATCGAGATGCTGTTGGCATCCCCGTGGATCAGCTTGCGCTGCGGCACCGGGCTCGGCACGTGCATCGCGTCGACCAGCAGGAAGTCCGGGGCGACGCGCAGGTTGGCGACCGCATCGCCCATCGCCAGCTCGGTGGCGTGGTAGATGTTCTCGCGGTCGATCATGTGGTTATCGGCGACCCCCAGGCTCACTGCCAGCGCCTGGCTGACGATCAGCGGGTACAGCCGCTCGCGCTCGTGGCGGGTCAACTGCTTGGAGTCGTTCACCGGCAGCTGACAGTCATGCGGTAAGATGACGGCACAGGTCACCACCGGCCCGGCCAAGGGACCGCGCCCGACCTCGTCGATCCCCGCCACGTGCGGGTACATCGGCCACAGCTCGTGCTCAAAGCGCGAGCGGTACCGCAGATCCAGCGCCTTGGCCTCTTCGTCGGCTTCCCGCCGCTCGTACCAGTCCAGCAGATTCTGGGCGCCGACGCGCGGATCCGCCGCCAGCTGCTGCAAAAGCTCTTCAGTTGGCTTCGTCAGCAGCTGTTTTTTCAACTCACTCAGCGTGGCCATCGAGATCACCTGGCACTTCCAGCGTGAACGGCCCGAACTTGCCCTGCCGCGCATCGAAAATCACACGCTCGGCCGCCCGGTTGAACTCCTCGCCAAAGCCCATCTTCTGGCTCAGCGTCACCATCAGGTCCGCCGGCGTTTGCGCCATGTCGTCATCATTGAGCCCGTACGCCTTGCGCAGCGCCTGCGGGTACTCGCGCTGGAAGAAGCCCAGCCCAAACAGCCCGACACTGTCCGCCTGGTAAACCGTGTCGGCGATCGCGCCAGTCAGCGCCAGCTTGTTGCCGACCAGCGCATCCTCAAACTTCGGCCACAGGATCCCCGGGGTGTCCAGCAGCATGAAGGTCTCGTCGGACTTAAGCCACTGCTGGTTCTTCGTCACGCCGGGCCGGTTGCCAGTGACCGCGATGTTCTTCTTCACCAGCCGGTTCAGCACCGTGGACTTACCCACGTTGGGGATGCCAATGCACATCGCGCGCAGGCCCGGATTGCGGATGCCGCGCGCCTTCTGCTTCTCCAGCTTGGCCTTCATCATCTGCCGCGCCAGCTGCGGAATCTGTTGCAGCCGCTTGGCGTGCTGCGCATCGATCGCGATGGCCTCAAACCCCTGGGCCCGGTAGTAACTCAGCCACTCCGCTGTCTTCTGCGGGTCGGCCAAGTCCTTCTTGTTCAGGACCATGATGCGCGGCTTCTGTCCGACAATCTGGTTCATCATCGGGTTCCGGCTGGCCTCCGGGACCCGCGCATCGACGACCTCAAGCACGAGGTCGACCAGCTTTAACTTTTCTTGGACCTGATTGCGGGCCTTGGCCATGTGGCCGGGGAACCATTGAATTTGTGCCATAGTTTGTAACTCCTTTAGTACCAAGGGGTTGAGGCCCTTGGGTTGTCATTTTTTCGTAAACGTGGGCAAAACGTGGGCAGCGTGGCTAACTTGCCAAACGCTACCGTTCAACTTCACCCGATTTTTTCAATGAACCGCGTGATGGCTTCGACCGATTTATCCTGATTTTCATCAAGGGTGTGGGTGTAGCCATCCGTGGTTTCGGCCCGAACATGCCCGACCCGCTTTTGCACTTCTTTGAGTGAAATCGACGGGTCATCGCGCAGCACCGAAATGTGAATGTGGCGGAAGCCGTGAGGAATCGCATTCTTCGTCCATTCAAAGCCATACCATTCTTGGCAGTGCTTCGTCAGCGACTTGTTGATTCGCGTTAGGATCTCACGAAAGCTGTGCGAGGTGATTGGTGAGCCGTACTCCGTCCTAAACAGCGACTTGGAAGCATGAAAGGCGTCCGCCGGAAAATCGGCCATGTGTTCGTCGAATGCCTTGTTACGGGCAATAACGCGCTTTAACGCCTCAATGGCAAAGCACGGCAGTTCTTCGACACGTTCACCAGCTTCGGTCTTAGTTGTGTCCTCGTAATACTCATCAACGCGCAGGTCGTGATACTGCAAGGACTTGTCGATTGTCACCAGCCGGTTCTCGAAATCAATATCCGCTTCCGTTAATGCGGCAGCTTCACCGATACGACAACCTGTCCCAATCATAAACAACGCCAGATCGTAATAGGTCTTGTGCCGCCGCTTGCGCAGTTCTGCCAACAAGGCATGAACTTCGTGCTCGTCAAGAAACTTTGCTTCGCGTCGCAGTCGCTTCTCGCGCTTCTCCTTTGAACTCGCAGAGAGCTTGATCACACGCGTAGGTGAGAACGGAATCGCGTTGTGCAGAACGCCGTAATCGAAGATCTTATTTAGCGAGCACTTGATATGCTGCATCGTCGAGTGGGTCGAGTGATACTCCTTCTTGTAATCGTTCAACAGGTTCTGAATCAACAGCGGCGTAATGACTTCTAGTAAGACGTCATCTGCCATCAGATTCTCAATGCGTTTCAGCACCATCTTCTCACGCGTGACGGTTGGCGGCTTAACCGTAGTCTGCCAAGTTTCCAACCATTTTGCTTTCAGGTCACCGAATGTCACCATCGCGGCTCCGTTGAAAGCACCTTGTTTCTCTGCAATCAGCTCCTCAATCTTTGCAGCTAAGTCGCGTTCGGCCTGCTTGCGAGCGCGCGCCGTGTTCGTGTAGAACTTGACGACTTCCCGTTTTGCTTTGCCAGTCAATGGATCAACATAGCGATCGACCGCATAATAAGTTGACTTACCGTTCTTGCGTTTTCTTTCTTCAAAATACATGTTTTATCCTTTCCGGGTAAGGAAAAGGGCAAAACTGAATCTCTATTAGCAGATTCTATTTTAACATCCAAACCCATTATTTTCTGCGCAATTTTGAATAGCCATGCGTCTTCCAGTACAAAAAGTCGTCGAATACCTCGAAATTTATGAAAACGAGCTTGTGCGTTGGGTTCAAGACGCCATCACGCCACAGCTTGTTGTCACGCATCTCACATAGCCAACGATTGAGCGTGTATTTGTTTAAGCCGTCGTATCGGCTCAAAATGGCGGCCTTGTTACCCCATTCAGCGTCACTATCCGATACTGGACTGTATTTGATTTTCATTCATTACCTCACTTGTTGTGTCTAGCATCTGTGTGAGATAATCAGCACAGATAGGACCCATATCTTATCTGTGAAGGGTGACTACTTGCTTTGGTCGGCGTGGTCATCCTTTTTTGATTGCTCACTTTCAGATGTCATTTCTTCAAACAATCCGTTCTCAAGTTGATCTGCGCCAACTGTGTACTGCTCAATGATTTGTCGATGTTTATCTGTCAAGATTGCCCCGCGAATCGATTGCATCGTTTTCTGGTTACCCCAGTACGCGTCAATCTCGTGGAGCACTCGCTCCATCGGTGCAACTTGCTTATCAATCCACGCTCGTGTTCGATTGAGATCGAGCGGTTCTGGGGCAGTGGTCAAGCGCAGCGGCTGGCGATCATGACCGATAAAGCGTTGCCAATTCTTGTTGAGCGGCCAATCCAATCGTGACTTGTCTTTTTGAGCATCAACAAAGCGCAGGTAGCGCTTGATAATGCCAAATATCGTGCGTTCTTCATCACGATAGCAAAGGAGATCATCAACAGCCTTTTCCGCCCGAGTGTTCTTTAAGCGAATTTCAAAACGGTTATAGATGTTCGTGGTTAAGCCTTTCTTGTGCTGTTCAGCGCCTTTCTCGTAAAGGCAAAAGTAAAGCTCGCTTTTGGTTGAACCAATGTATAATGTCGTACCAGTCTCATCATCAAATTCTTCATCGTCATCATGATAGATGTGTCCAGACACCGTGCCTTGGTATTCACGCATCACGGTGATGCACTCGTTGGCCTGAATCTTTTGAATCAAGTTTGGAATATCCAGCATATCAACCATATCGTTGACAGCTAAATCTAGTCGTTTCATCACGCCTTTCATGTCTAGGCACTGATTAAGAAAGTCATACCAAGTTTCGCCACGCCCTAGCAGAATGCTTTCCATTTGGCGACAACCTTGCCCGCGTAGTTCTACCAGCGTCCCCAGCTCCTTATGGCCCGGATCAGAGCCGTAGACTTTGATCTGGCCCAGTGAGCGGGTAAATTGATAACCGAACGCCGCACGATCTTCTGACAGAACGCAATCTGTTTGCAAGCGTAAGAGATCATCGACGATTTTGTCGATATCCTGTGTTGGAAACCGAATCCGCACATAGTCGATCAGCATCTGCAATTCCGGCTCATCTGTCCAATTATTGAGCGTCTTATCAATGTACATTTGTAAGCCGCTACTGCACGCCTCACCATTTTCGATGCGACTAAGGTGGCGTTGTGTAATGCCAAGCCGGTGACATAGCTGTACCTGCGTCAGATTCAATTCTTTGCGACGCTTTCGCACTGAATCACTCCAGTAACCCAAATCGTGTACCTCCTAATCATTTTGCCACCGGACATCAACTTGAATTGTCCAGTCGGTAATTTCCGTGTTGTATCAACGTTTCTACCCAGAAATCAGGTAGATAGGTGTCATTTACGACCCCCCTGTTAGTACATGGGGGTCTAGGCGGCCGGCTACGCCGACCGCCGCCGCTCACGCTTGCGGCTTTCGCGCTGCACGCCGCGCGTGGTGGCGAGTTTGCGATTTGTCCTTTCCCAAAATAACAGGTCGCGTCTACCTGTATCCTAATGGTAGCAAGGGTTTGGCCGACAGTAAATTAGTGAATCAGCCCGACAATATTGACGTAGGTAGGACTGAAACCTTGCATGGACGTCAGCCGCATAATATGATGATTGTGGAGGTGAGCACAATGATTGAAAATGTCGGCCGGAACATGAAACGACTGCGTGAGCAATACGACGTCACCCAAGAGGAGCTGGCTAAGATTGCCCAGCTTTCCAGAGATACAATCTCAAAAATCGAGCAGAACAAGCGCAACCCCAGTTTTGATTCGCTTGATCGAATTGCTCGGTTCTTCAACGTCGCACCCGTTGACTTATTTGGCTCGCCTGATGAACAGAAAGTCCATAGCACAACTGCGATGTTAGACCGAATTAACGAAACCCTCGACCGATTGGAAGAATATCGCCCAAAGCTTGAGCAGATACACAAACTTGCTTGGGAGATGGAAGGATATTCTCCTTATCAGCTCGAGCACCTCGAAGAGCAACTACACGATATATTCAGCTATTTTCAGCCGTATACTCCCACAGATGAGGATGGCGTTCCCAAGACTGATCGGAATGGACGAAAGATCAGCTCCGCTTCGCGCTACTCCGAATTACCAATCAAAGAAATAGATAACGTCTATAAGCAGCTTCAAGAAATCAAGAAGTTCAATGTCCAGAGTGACTAGCTATGGTAATACTTCAATACACAAAAATGAGACCTACCACGCTCATCGTGGCAGATCTCATTTTTGAATTGCACTAATCTAAGTCCCACACTGTGATTCCAACGTTATCGTCGAACTTTCGCGGAATTACACCTGCAACAGGCTGAATCGTGATTTCTCCGGTGTACATCACAGTCGCGCTGGTTAAGTGTCCCGCTACTACGCGTGGCTCACCGTCTCGCCCAAGTTCAGAAAACGTAGCGTGCGCGTGCTCATACAGAACCTCACCGTCGAATGTGATATTTCCGCTCAACGACACCAGCTCAAGCATTCCGCTTAAGTGGTGATCAGTGAAGTCATTCCTATCTGGCAGATACGTGGACAGCACCGCCGCTTGGCAGGCACCGATGCCACTAAAGGTAGCAGACTTAATACCCGCACCCGCACACACTTTGAGAATCTGAGTGAGAATCTCTTCGCCCTTATCCACACGTAAGTATATGGTTTGACCAAGTTGCTTGTACTGCATGTTCGGTACTTCCTTTCGCTATGGTAACACGACTACTTTTCCTAGACCGGAAGCAGTTGCAAGGTACTCGTGAGCCTCACGGGATTGGGCTAAAGTGAAAATTTTCTCTGGCGTAACGTCTACGTGATGCTTTGCAATGAAGTCAAATAACTTCTGTACGCGTTGCGCATCAACATCACCGGAGTAAAAGCCGGTCAAATAGCGGTTATTCGGAATATCCATAATTGGATCGAACCCCTCTAGTGTCCATACGCCGCCAAGCTGTCCAGTTGAGCTGACCACACCCCATTCGGCAGTGTGTGTCAGCGAATTACGTACGGCAGCCGGCCCAATCAAATCAACGATTTTATCGAACTCACCTGCGTCATCGGGTAAACACGTAGCGTCTGGTGTATGCACGATTACGTCAATGCCCATTGCTCTAAGCTCGGCGTCTTTGCGATCAGAACGGGTGGTACCGGTGACAGTCAAGTCCAACCCAGATGCTTTCATCAGCTTCAAGATTGCGATGCCAACTCCGCTGGTCGCAGCACGGATCAGCACTCGATCACCAACTTGCAATCGCAGGCTCTGATAAATTCCAAAGGCGGTGTAGAAAGTTTCGGGAACTGCTGCCAAACGCGCCCAATCCAAATCTGTTGCAACCGGATACACTTGCTCGTTGGGCAGCAATACATATTCGGCATAGCTCCCATCATACGCGCGGCCCATTTCACCCATCAATGACACCACCTTTTGCCCCGGTGTGAATCGTTCGGGCGCGCTAGTTGCATCGACCGTACCAACAGCTTCAATACCAAGTATCCGGGGGAACTGTACTGAAGGCGACTTGCCCTCGCGAGTAAAAATCTCCGAATGGTTAATACCAAACCCACGCACTTTGACTCGCGTCCATCCTGGTTTCACTGCTGGTGTTGGCACCTCTGTATATTCCAACACTTCTGGCCCGCCAGGGTGCTTCACAATCACAGCTTTCATCTTGATTCCTCCGATCATTTCTTAATTAAATCATGTGCTACTAAATACTGATGTGCAACCGTCGCTGCTTTTTGATGTTTAACCGTTACCTGATAATTCATTTCTTGCATTTCACTGGTTGTCACCTTGCCAGCCAACCGCTTTAGGCTCTTAACGATTCCTGGATGTGCTTTCGCAAACTTTGTATTCATCAACGGAGCACCTTGGTACGGTGGGAAAAATCGCTGCGTGTCCGTCAATACCGCGAGGTGATACTGTTTGATCTGCGGATCTGTCGTGTAGCCATCCGTGGCATCAATTTTGCCTTTGGCCAGAGCTTCATATCGCAACGCCGGTTCCATCGTCCGCACCGAATTAAATGTGAGACCATAAGCACTTTTCAGACCCGGATAACCGTCAGACTGCTGGTAAAAGTCTGGATCAAATGCAGCCCTAAATTTTGGAACATTCTTCAAATCTGCCACGGATTTCAAGTTGTACTTCTTGGCATCCGAGGCGCGCACTGTCATCATATAACCATTTTGATATTGCATCGGTGGCAGCAGCGTCATATCGTACTGCTTTGCGAGTAGTTTCTTCGCTAGGGCATATGCACGTTTCGGCTGATGGGGTACGCTTTGGTTCGTCTTGACAAGCGACTGTAAGACTGTGCCGGTGAACTCTGGGTAAATATCAATTTTACCGCTACGCAGCCCCTTGAACAGAAAACTCGTACCACCAAAGTTTGGTTTCAGCTCCACAGTAACTTTTGAGTTGTCTTCCTCGATCAATTCCTTATACATGTTGATCAAAATTTCTGGTTCTCCACCCATCTTCCCAGCAATCGTGACAGTCTGGTGTTGAGAGTTCTGCCATGAGCGAACTCCTGCAAACCCTAAACCCACAGCCAAAACCACAATTAAGCCAACTAAGACGTGTTTCAAATTCGTTTGAGCCAACAATTTGATTAAGGCACTGGCGGCCAGAGCCAATACCGCTGCTAGAATGGCCCCGACGAATAGGGCACTATTATTGTTCGTCTGAATACCAAGCAAAATGTAAGTACCGAGACCACCGCCTCCGATCAAAGCGGCCAACGTTGCCGTCCCAATCACCATCACCACAGCAATGCGCAGACCAGTCAGAATCATTGGCATTGCAAGTGGTAACTGAATCTTAAATAGCTTGTATCGTCTTGATACGCCAAACGCATCTGCTGCTTCGACTAGTAAGGGATCAATGTTGGTCAACCCTGCATACGCATTGGAAAATACCGGCATGATGGCATATAAGACAAGCGCAATTATGGCTGGAATCGTCCCGATGCCGACCAACGGAATGAGTAATCCTAAGATTGCAAGACTCGGAATCGTTTGAATCACACTTGCGACTTGCAACACAGCCTCACCAGCACGCCGGTGATCGATCAACACAATCGCCAACGGGAGTGCAATCAATACGGTTATCACGGTAGCAACAACTGAAATTGCGATATGTTGCCATAAAGCATTGAGAATTTCGCTACCATTTTTGCTCAAATAGTTAGTTAAGTCCTGCATCTCATTGCACCTCCCGAGTTTGAGCAAGATACGCAATCAAGTCTGCTGGAGCAAGCTGCATATCACCAATACCAACCGTTGCAGTTGGTGATTGTTGCAACAGTGCTGCCCAGTCTGAAAGCATCGCCGTTTCTGGAAGCGATACTAGCGCTGAACCTGTCGCCGGCTCTCCGAATCCCGCAGCTAACACTGATTTAACGTATTGGGATTGACGGCCCGCGTTAGCGAAAAATTCCGCAACGAATTGATTTGCAGGCGTTGCAAGAATCTCATCTGGCGTTCCAACTTGTTGCAGCTTGCCGTCGTGGATCACCGCCAGACGGTCGGCCAACCTCAATGCCTCGTCCATGTCATGCGTAACAAAAATGATGGTGGTGTTAAATTGCTTATGCAACTTCACGACTAAATCTTGCAGTTGACGACGCGACAACGGATCAAGTGCGCTAAATGGCTCGTCCATCAAAACGATATTCGGTTCAGCTGCTAACGCACGAACGATACCCACACGTTGCGCTTCACCACCAGATAACTCATTTGGCATCCTATTCATGAACTTGTCAGATGCTAAACCGACGGCATTTAGTAACTCGCGAACACGCGCATCCCGCTTATCTTGTGGGACGTTTTGTGCTGCCAGTTGGATTGAGGCATTCTCTGCTACCGTCATGTTTGGAAATAGTGCGCCAGCTTGCAGAACATAGCCGATTCCGCGACGAAATTCTCGAACGTCGGGCACCGCCATGACATCAAGATCATCAATCAAGACCTGTCCGCTTGTGGGTGTATTTAATCTGTTGATCATTTTCAATAATGTCGTTTTACCACTTCCGCTGGGCCCCACCAGCACGAATAGCTCATGACTTGCGATTGACAGACTGATGTCGGTCAATGCAGCTACACCTTGATATTTTTTGAAAACTTGCTGAAACTGAATCATCATGGTTACCTCTTTTGTTTCGGAATAGACTCACTATAATGGCAGCTTCTCAATAAGGGCTAGGTTTTTCGATAAATCACCCCCGAATTCCAGAAAATATGCTAAAATTATTGTAACCACAAAAGTTACGGAGGTATTCACATGCGAGTTTCAACTAAGTTCAGCGACACCATCCACCTGTTGGCATTCATCTCGGTGTATCAGAACATTCATATTACCAGCGCCGTGATTGCAACCAGTATTAACACTTCACCAGTTGTCGTCCGGCGTCTGATCGGGACATTGAAAGAAGCAGGCGTCGTGATGACTGACGCCGAAACGCATAACCCAATCTTCGCAAAATCACCCGATGAAATTACGTTGTTAGACGTTTACCTATTGACGGAAGGACACACACCACTTTTCGCGTTAGACAAAGAAACCAATCCACTTTGCATCGTTGGCGCTAACATTCAAGATGTTCTCACTGAAATTTATCATGACGCGGAAACAGCTGCGTTAATGGAGCTCGACCGACACACGATGCAAGACGTTATTGATCGGCTTCTAACTGCTGATAAGGTTAAGAAGGCACAGGCTGCCTCTGCATAGACAGCGTATTTACCCCCATTAGAAAATGATAATTTCCTTCAATAAACGAAAACGAGGACCGTATGTCAAGATTCCTAGATCACCGCGAAGCAGGTAAAATATTTCACGATTTCGAAAAACACAAGGACAGGTATCTGATTATTCATTATTCCTGCGAAAGCTTTTTTGATACCAATGGTGCAACGCCGCGGATTACCGCGATTGCCGTAAAGTCGCCATCAAGCGGTCAAACTGACCTCTTTGCGGTACATAAAGCGGCTGAATTGATGAAGATCAAACCAGAAGATATTGTAGAAAGGTACGAAGAAGTTGAGCGCATGATGCTAGATGACTTCTTTACCTTCGTTCAAGGCCACCTTGATAAAATATGGATTCACTGGAACATGCGCGATTCAAATTTTGGATTCAAGGCTTTAGAGCAACGGTATCGCGTTTTAGGTAAGGTTCCCGCAATCATTCCAGATCAGAATAAATTAGATATGGCTATCCTTTTCCGCAAGTATTACGGCAAAAGCTATATTGGTGATCCGCACATTAAAGCGTTGATGGACTACAACGGTATACACGTAAAAGATTTTATGTCTGGAAAAGACGAAGCCAATGCATTCAAAAATCACGAATTTATCAGATTAAGCTTCTCCTGCGCTGGAAAAGTCAATCTGTTTGATAAGTTTTTGACGAGGGCCATCGATAACGAGTTAAAGACCCAATCTAGCTTTCGAGATGAATATGGGAATGTTCCACTTGGAATCTATAATTTCGCCAATGAGTCCGCCTGGGGAAAGTTCCTCTTTTGGATAGCGAACCTACTTATTGGCGGCTTTGCTGGCGGGTACATTGGAAAACTATTTTTTTAAGTGTTTTGATCAAGGTAATGGTCACTTTGTCGAGAGCCCAACGTTGGTAAATGTCCGGGGTAACTATTTGCATGTACCGGGGTCTAATTCACAATCCCGGTCAGAAAAACGTGGGCAAATATGTGGGCAAAAGTTGAGGATTTTTGCCAAGCATTGCTCAAAATATGTGGATTTAATCTTAAAGACCACCATTAGTGATAACCTGATACGAATGCCCCAAAGCAACTAAAAAGCCCGAATTGACGGGCTTTTTTGCTAATTTACATTCAGAATTGTCAGAGGTTCCCTACCACCGTGAGTAGCATTGCCAATCAGCCTTGGTTCAACCATTGGATTTGTGGCATTTAAAAAGACTCCTTTATCGGCAACTCAAATGTTTCTGGATTATTCTACCATGAAATTTCGCTTCTATCAGAATTTCACGTCTTCAACGATAGTGCCGCAAATAGAAACCCGTAATCTCCTATCCAAAGCTTTTGTCTCATGAAGACGGCACAAATCAACGTCTCTTTTAGAAAGTTAAGATAACATCAAGCTCTACCGTATAAATCTGATAAAATATGATTGTTTACGAAAGTCGTGTAGTTACTCGTCCATCATTTATCTGAAAGGTGCCATTATGCAAGACTTAATTTCGATTGGAATTATTGCTCCCATTTCAGCCACTTTTAAACATTCAGCAGACTTCTTTAAACTCACCCGTCAGTATATCTCTGAAGCTCTACCGAAAGATATCTATAAAGAACCCTCACTTGTCAGCGATAAAGAAGGTAATGACAGACTAAATCGCATAATAGGGGGGCTGGTAGACAGCGATGTAGTTGTTGTAGATAAGACTGATAAAAACCCCAATGTCATGCTGGAGCTCGGCATGAGGGCAGCCTTCGATCTCCCCTTTGTACTCATTCAGTTAGAGAGTCAGGAATACCCGTCTGTTTTTAAGATGCAAGATATCATCCCTATCCCCAATACTAATGATGAGTCGACGATTAATAATTTCAAAGCAAGGCTCTTGGAAAAGGGTCAGCCAAGCTGCCAATCACCTCAATGAGGACGAATATTCACCCTTCTTGTCCCAGCACACTAGATATCACGCAAAGTTACTACCAACAAATTCGGACGAACTTAATACGACACTGACAGCGTTCCAAACTAGGCTAAGCCGACTTGAACAGCAAGCGGAATTGGTGCCGACAAGAAAAGAGGCACGCCAGTATGCAAGTGACATTAGTGCAGCTCGTATTGCTCGATACGATGGTTATCTCAGGTCTAATGCCATAATCGAACCCGATACCTTGCCTAATTTCAGTCTATGAACTTTCAGATTCGAAGAAACAACCCGCGTTTTAGAATCAAGATAGCCACTATCACCGCTACGCTGAGAAGTTAAAAAGGATTTACACTATCTAGTGTTGGAGAAATCCAACAGCGAGAGTGTAGGCGCTTCTTTTAATAACAAAATCAAAAGGGTATATACAAGGACACCCGTGCTATGATCTAAGCGACGAAACCAAAATCTAGCGAGGGGACCAATCGATGTCTCAGACGTTCGTGAAGAATATCGTGTGACAGGCTCCTAACACCGCAGAAATCTACAATCTTTGCAACACTTTCATATACGTGGAAATGCTGCCCTCTTTTCGGTTTGAAGCTTTGCAGACTAACTCGCATTCATGTCATAGGGGCCATTGAGATACCAAACATCCTGGATTTAAATAAGCAACGATGGTGGTGCAGTAACTGTCATTACTCAACAATCGTGACGCCCCCCTTAGTCGAGTTCAATCACTCAATTGCCAAAGAAAACCAGGAATCAGTTTTAAAGCTCTCATTGAAAAGCCAACCCTTGATGACAATTGCAGCGATCAGTGGGATCTCTGCCACGTCCGTCCAGCGCATCATGAATGCAAACGTCAACCATCATCCGGCAAGGAAGCTTCCGGAGAATCTTTGCTTTGATGAGTTTCGTTCAACCGGAAAAATGGCACCCTTTATCTGCATTGATGACGATGACCATTAACCTGTCCAGCTGCTGGTTGGTTGCCTGCATAACACCATCAAGTGCTTCTTCGTGTCCCACTACAGCCTCAAAGAAAGGACAATCACCATGGACATGAACGCGGCTTATCGCTCTTTATTCACGAGGTGTTTCCTCAAGACGAAATAATCATTGATTGTTTCCACATCGTGCAACTTCTCGGCCGGGCGCTGGATCAGGCTAGGATTGCGACACTAATACAAATTCAGAATCATCCCCTGCGCACCTACAAATTGCTTAAATTGCAATGACGGCTCTTCCACAAAGCTGATCCAGATGCGACTCATACTCGCTATTTATTTGGGCTCAACGAGTACATGACCGAGCAGAATGCGTTAAACATAGCCCCTGAATATATATCCGCCGCTAAAGATAATTTATGACACCTTTCTTGCCCTGCAAAGTGCGTTAATGGACGAAAATACTCAAAAAACTTTGGCTTATTTTGGATAGCTATCGCAACACTGGCACATCGCTAGATGCTGCCATGGAGACGTTAAGAAAGATCGTGCAGAAGTTTTGGCCATAACGCGATCGAAAGGCCCAATCGAAGGAATCAACCGCTTGATAAAGTCATAGAAATGTTCCTGTTTAGGCTTCAGGAACCAAGGCAATATCTTGGACCACATCTATCAACTGACCGCATAAGAAAACAAAAGAAGCCCTTTAAAAGTGAGGACTCCAAAATAGATTGAATTTAGCTTCAACACCCAGTGACATAGAGCCACATACTATCCAAACTTGTGGTTTCATATCAATGTTCTCTCCATTTAATAATTCGCCTCGGTTCAATCTCAGCACCCTTCCGGAGATTTTCTTCATCCAAGCTATGGTGCAGAAAATTCCTATAGCCTTAAACTAACAAGTTTTACTCATTTGAGTTCAATAGCTTTGTTAACTGAATTAGACGATCGCTATCGGAAACCTCACTTACGCTATTTCCAATTCGCTCATAATACTTGTCCTCATATTTTTCGGGAGTTCTTGTACTTGTGATCCTAAATGCTAGAACTCTTAGTCCATTCACGGCATAAGTATTAGGGCTTGTCAACATTACTCGCATTTCTTTGCTAATCGGTTGTTTTTGAATCAATGTGATTATTTTTTGAAGATAGCTATCCCATTTTAACTCGCTTAAAAATAAGTCTCGTTCTACACCAACTATATAGTTTTTGCCTATTTTAAAAATTGGCTTCTCATGTCGCTTCTGATATAGTTGGGCAGACTCGTCGGAATCAGCGATCCCAATGAAAATATATTTATCACGTTTCTGAGGGGTGTTCGCTAAGCTTGTTGCAACTTTACATATTTTTGAAATCACATCTGGATTAAAGGATGATTTTTTATTGGGTATATCATTATAGAAACCAATCTTAAATTCAAAAAGTGAACTTTCACCATTGGCTTCGGCTAATAAGCGTGTCAGAACATATTCAGAGCTCGCGTGATTTTTTTCTTGTTCTGATAGTGTGAAGAAATTTGAAATTCTACCCTTTACTGAATCAATATTGCTTGTTCGCTCATTAACATTTGCAGAATGTGACCCTCTTCTTAATGACTGTTCCAAGCCTAGAATGCCATTCCAAATTCCTTCAAAATTAGACGGGTATTGGTTTTGCCCAATCACCAAGTTAAAAACGGCCATGAAAAATGCATAAAAAGCATATTTAGCAGGATTTGTATTTGTATGAGATTTAGATACTGTCTTTTTAAAATTCGTATCCTTTGGCTGATGCACTATCAAAATTTCATTTATAACACTAAATACGTGCAGAAAATTTTCTTGGAGTCGCTTTGCACCATATTCTTTTAAATTCACTTCCAGCGTCTTTGCCATCGAATCATCTTCGGAATAAAGCCTATCAAAGTTCTCCTGACTGGCAGCAAAGGGACGGTCTGAGAGAACAGAAGCAACCAAATCAGCAATCAATTCCTCATCATCACTATGACGAATATTTTGTCTATTTAGAATACCAGTCTTGAACCAAAACATATCATCAATGGAAATACCATAGCCATTTTGTTGAGAAGAATCAGTTAGGCTTATGCTCGGCATCTTCATCAAGTCAATAATTTCTGAAGAAATGTCCCCCCGAATACTGCTCGATAAAGAATCAACAATGGATGAAAATTCGCTGGTTACGCCTGAGCGACGACGATCTTGGTTGCTCAATAAACGGCCTTGAGAATTTATTCTGCGAAATAAATCAATGGTTTCATCTCGACTTGCATCAATTATGTTAGTTGACAAAGCATAACCTACAAAATCTACACTTTTTTCATTAGAGAGAAGCAATGTTTTGTCTGTTTGTGGCTTGAACGCTTTCCTCTGTGCTGCAAGTCTTGCAGCAGGAAACGCGTCTATATCAAAGTACTTACCATTGTAATCAATTCGATTCTCAATAAAATCGAAAATTGCGGTTAATCTTTGCATACCATCAAGTATTTCCAAAGTATCAGGTGAATCTGCCGATTTAGAAAAAAGAAAAGACGGTAGAGCATACTGTTTGAAAATACTATCAATCAAAAGTTGCTTTTCTTGTTGAGTCCAAACCAGTTTTCGCTGATATAGTCTATTAACTAATAGATTATGTTTCCTGTATTGATCATATGCCTCAAGAATACTCATTGAATCAGGTTTACTCCGCATTGTCCAATCTCCTCATTCGTATTTTAGTATTGTCACTACTTACCATTAAATCATAATACATTACCCATTAAAACAGCACAGTTAAATTGTCAAATTGGATGTATCTATACCGTCATCTAGATTTTAGTCGCCTATGAACCTCGCACTGCCGTAATAATATCAGAACATTTCGACAGGTGCTGCCGTCAGTCCCCATATCCAAAGATTTAGTAACAATACGTGATAAATTAGACAAATTTCAAGGGAAAACTTGAAAACCTGTTCTCTGTGGGCCATGAGCCTCAAGTTAATGAAATGTTCTGATACGAAATTCTCCGTGTTAGATCATCACCGACATTCCAAATTACAGACATAGATTTTGCTTCGAGCAACAACCACGCACCCCGAGAAAAGTTTTCACGGAATTGAGCAACGAAATAAGGTCCCAGTTCTTCTCACACGCCAATTATTCTATTTGTGTACAAAATCAGACGCGAAGCGGCGTTATGGCAAAGATTGACGTGATTACCTATGCTTAATTACTCACCCTTCCTCAAAAGGTTGTAACACCGAAGCTTCTAGCACTTGCACCGCGCAATTTTTGAAAATTTGTCGTGTATCATTTTCGGCAGAATGGGTAAGATGCTCAAATTGACGAGACCCTCGAGAACTCTCGGTCGTATATCGGCTTGCCCAGTCGCACAAATGTGTCTGCGATCAAAAAGCAAACCGCAGATCTGGGCAGTCTTGCGTAACTGTTTTGGTAACGGTCTGCCTCATTTTCGGTTTCCTGTACCATGCTCAATGAGCATTTCAGACGATTGATAAAAGTATTGGACGTATAGCCAAACAGTCACTACAATTACTTCAATCAAAGCTAAGTGTTCTACTCAAGCCCTCGAAAGGACAAACAAAGCATGACAACCACCGCACAATCCGTAAAGCACGGCATCTTCCCCATGGGCGCCACGAACGACGCCTATGCCCAGTATTTTGTCGGCCAGAGCTACCTCAACACCCTGATCAGCGACCCGGCGATCAATGTCGGCGTCGGCAATGTCACCTTCGAGCCCGGCTGCCGAAACAACTGGCACATTCACCACGACGGCTTCCAGCTGCTGCTGGTCACCGGCGGCGAGGGCTGGTACCAGGAAGAGGGCCAGCCGGCGCGCAAGTTGCACCCTCGGGATGTCGTCGTCACCCACGACGGCGTGAAGCACTGGCACGGCGCAACGAAGGACAGCTGGTTCTCGCACATCGCCATCACCGCCGGCACGCCGGAATGGCTCGAACCCGTTTCTGATGAACAGTACATCGCACTAAGCGACTAGGAGGAATTCTGCATGATTAAAGATAAAGTGGTTGTAATCACTGGCGCATCCAGCGGCATCGGCGCCGCTACCGCGAAGCTGCTGGCGGCAAAAGGCGCCAAGGTCGTGCTGGGCGCACGGCGGGAAGACAAGCTGGCGCAGCTGACGGAAGCCATCAAGAACGCCGGCGGTCAGTCCGTGTATCGCGTCACGGACGTCACCAAGCCGGCAGATAACGCCGCGCTGGTGCAGCTGGCACAGGACACGTTTGGCCGCTTCGATGTGATGTTTCTAAACGCTGGCCTGATGCCGAGCTCCCCGCTGTCCGCGCTGAAGGTCGCCGAATGGAACCAGATGGTCGACGTCAACTTGAAGGGGGTGCTGAACGGCATCGCCGCCGCCCTGCCAACGTTTAAAGCGCAGCGAGCCGGTCATTTTATCACGACCAGCTCCGTCGCCGGGCTCAAAGCCTACCCGAACGGCGCGGTGTACGGTGCGACCAAGTGGGCGGTGCGCGACCTGATGGAAGTGCTGCGCATGGAGTCCGCCCAGGAAGGCAGCCACATTCGCACGGCGACGATCTATCCGGCCGCCGTCAAGTCTGAGCTGCTCAATACCATCACCGACCCTGGGGCCGCCGCGGCGATGCAGCAGACCTACGACACGTACGAGATCAGCGCCGAGCGCATCGCGCGGGTCGTCGCGTTTGCCATCGACATGCCGGAAGACACGAACGTGAGTGAATTCACCGTCGGCCCGACCACCCAGCCGTGGTAGCCCACTCATCCAGAAAGGAAGATCATAATGGTGAAGAAACAAACCGCAGGCCGCGACCACTTGGGCGAGGTCGCCCCGCAGTTCGCCGCGCTGAATGATGACGTCCTGTTCGGTCAGGTCTGGGCCAAGGAATCGGAGCTGCCCGCCCGTGACCGCAGCCTGATCACCTGCGCCGCGCTGATGGCGCAGGGCCTGTTCCCGCAGCTGAAGGCGCACATGGCCATCGCCAAGGACAATGACGTGACCAAGACGGAGATGTTCGCACTGATCACGCACCTGGCCTTTTACGCCGGCTGGCCCAAGGCGTGGTCCGCGTTTCCGCTGGCCGAGGAAGTCTACGGCAAAAGCGCGCCGGAGGACTAGCCGGTGCCCAATGTGCTGATAATAGGCGCCAACGGCCGCATCGCCAAGCTGGTCCGCAAGCGGCTCCTGCAGGAGACCGACGCCCACCTGACCTTGTACCTCCGCCGCGCCAAGCGTCTGGGCCAGGTCGTGCCGACCCGCGAAACCGTGGTCGAGGCCGACGTGAACGACTACCAGGCGCTGTACCAAGCCATGGCGGGCCAAGACATTGTCTACGCCAACCTCGACGGGCAGCTCGAACCGCTGGCGCGATCGATCGTGAAGGCCATGACCGCGGCCGGCGTGGCCCGGCTGATCGACGTCACCGGCCTCGGCCTGGACCACGAGGTGCCCGGCGCATTCGGCCGCTGGGTCGAAACCGACGTCGGCCCCGCCGTGATGGCAGACACCCGCCGGGCCGCGCACCTGATCGAGGTCAGCGCCTTGAATTTTACGTTGATCCGAGCCGCCTATCTGACCGACACCGCCGAAATTGACTACGAGCTCACGGCCAAGGGCACCCCTTTTAAAGGCACCAGCGTGTCGCGGGCGAGCGTTGCTGACCTGATCGTGAAGCTGATTGAGAATCCTGCGCTGCACAGCTATAGTAGTCTTAGCATCGATGAACCGGGCAGCGCGGGTGATCGGCCCGGCTGACCCACTGGAGGCACACACATGGAACTGAGGCTGCTGGAATACTTTTTGGCGATCGACGCGGCGGGCTCGCTGTCGCAGGCGGCCGAACGTCTGCACATCACCCAGCCCACCTTGTCGCGGCAGCTCAAGGGCCTGGAGGACGAACTCGGCGCGCCGCTGTTCACGCGCAGCCACCGCGGCCTCACGCTAACGCAGGCGGGCCTGTACCTGAAAACGCGGGCGCAGGAGATCCTGACCCTGACGCAGCAGACCGAGCAGACCTTCATCAATCAGCGCCGCGAGCTGTTCAGCGGCCACCTCAGCATCGGCGCCGTCGAGGCCGACACCAGCCACACGCTGGCCAAGGCGCTCGCCGCCTTCACTACCGAGTACCCGGCCGTGACGTTCGACCTGTTCACCGGCACCTCCGACGACCTGTTCGACCGCCTGGACAAGGGGCTGATCGACCTGGGCCTGCTGCTGGAGCCGGTCAACACGGACAAGTACGCGCACCTCACCCTCGCCCACACGGAGAGGTGGGGCCTAGTCGCCAACGTTGATTCGCCGCTCGCCACCAAGCCGGTGATCGAACCCGCCGACCTGCTGGGCATCCCCTTGATCATCTCCAGCCGCCAAGCTGTGCAGCAACTGCTGGCGGACTGGGCGCAGGTCAAGCTGGCAGATTTGACCATCGTCGGGCACTTCAACCTGATTTTTAACGTCCTGCCGCTGATCCAGGAAAACGCCGGCGCGGCGCTGACCATCGAAGGCGTCATCGACCCGCAGAACCACGCCGGCGTGCGGTTCATCCCCTTTTCCCCGCGGGTGCAGACCCACACCGTGCTGGCCTGGCGCAAGCACCGGCTGCAGACGCCGATTGCGACGGCGTTCATCGACCGGTTCAAACCATATACAAATTGACAGGCCTTCTTTGCCGCCACTGATAGCGGCTGAGAAGGCCTGTTTTGGTGTGAAAATAGGCAAAAGAGCACGCTGGCCGCAACAGCCAACGTGCTCTTCGAGGGGTTTTGCATTGTCAGTTAACGCTTCGTCATAGTCTGGAATCAGCCGTCAGATTGATCTCTGCAGCTTAGCCCATCCGCTGACGCTTCTTGTACCAACCGCCGAGCCCAAGCATCCCCAGCAGTGAGAGACCAAGCAGGATCAGCCATGGCTTCTGCTGCTCACCAGTTTGTGGCAGGGTGCCCTCCCGATGGGTCGTCGTGGGATTGACCGCCGTGGTGGGGTTGTTCACCGGAATTGGTCGAACCACGCTGCCGCCTGGGTTGGCACCAGTGTTGGTACCCTGGTTAGTGCCAGTGCTGCTACTACCACCGGTATCTGGGCCAGTGCTGCTACTACCACCGGTATCTGGGCCAGTACTGCCACCACCGCCCGTGTCTGGATCAGTAGTGCCACCGCCGCCTGTGTCTGGATCAGTGCCGCCTCCGCCGGGCTCACTAGGCTCCTTCTCATCATCTGCTTCGATGGTGTAAGTTGTCTGGTACATATCAGACAGGTCACGGTCAGGATACATTGCCTCCAGCCGGTCAATATATTCCTGCTGCAGGGCGAGGTTGTAAACGCCCGGTTCGGTCGGCGCGCCTTTGATCCCACCATCGTCAGTCAATAACCGACTACTTGGCAGTCCGGGAGCCGTCTTCGGCGTGTAGATCAGATGTTCCTTCCCGATTTCGATGCCAAGATCGTGCTCTTGCGCGATCTTCGGCAACTGATCGGTCCCGTCGTAGACTTTGCTGGTCGGCAAAGTGAGATACGGGTTTGCCACGCCGTAGATGGTGTATTCGCCGGTGAACCATTCGGCGGGGATACCTGCGCCGTAAAGCTCAGTGAGGTGGTCCTGCAGCGATTGCTGCTTATCCGGACTAAACCGGACGTCATACTGCCCAATTGCGGTCGGCAGACCATCGAACCATTTTTCCTCACCTTGGATTCTGTGCTGATAGGACGCTACATCAGGTGTCACCTCTAAGCCGCCAGTTGAGATGACAAAGTCGGTAGGCTGATCACTCGTGCCGTCGACCTGCTTTTTCCCCCCAATCTTAAGGGTGATGTCATCAAGGTCAGCGTGGGGCACGATCCGATACTGCCCGCTAAACATCCAATCAGGAAGGCCGGCGCCGTGCATCTCCTTCACTTCCTGTTGGATCTGTGCCTGCTTAGTCGCATTCACGCGCAGGTCATACTCGCCTACCTTGGTCGGCGCGCCCGCTTGCCAATCATCATCTGAAGCGCCAGCTGCGCGGTGTTCAACATCTCCCGCTCCCAGATGAACCTCAGAGTCCCATTGGCCTTCAAGCTGGACCAGCTCCAGCGGCAGGAAATCTGACTGGTCATACTCCTTTTCACCATCGATCACCATCGCCAAGCCGTCATAGTGAATGCTTGGGGTGATTTCATAGGTGCCTGAGAACATCCAGTCTGGCAAGGTCTGGCCATAATCACCAAGAATGACATTCTGGGTTCCTTGGCGAATCTCAGGTCGCAGTCTAAGCTCATACTTGCCTACCAGTAATGGCGTACCGTCAATCCACCCGCTTGTCTCCCCAAGTAAGCGGTACTGAAAGTCAGCCTCTTTTAAGGCAAACTCATATCGCCATGCACCAGTGTAGTGAATTGGTGTGCTGTTCAGCTGGGTACTTTGGTCGTATGGTTTCTCTCCATCAATGGCCAACGCCAGGCCCTCAAAGTCTGGGGATGGCGTAATTTCGTATTTGCCGCTAAAAGATTCCTCGCTGATATATTCGCCATACTTATCGTAGATGCCGGCCTGAATGAGTGACTGTTTCCCCGCATGGATGCGAATGTCGTACTGGCCGGCATAGAATGGTACACCCTGTGCCCAAGTCTCGCCATCCTCCAGCTTATACTCGTAGTCACTATTTTCCAAAGCCAGGTCTAGGTCTAGCTGTGACGACTGTTGAACAAAGTCGTTTGGTAAATCGAAGGTCTTATCGTACACTTTCGTTCCACCAATCGATAGTGACAACACCCGTTCGTGGATGGTGTAGTCGCCCTCGAAGTTATTCAACGGTAGGCGCGCCCCATATTCTTCCTCAATCTTTTCCTGAATTGCCTGGCGCGTCTCCTCATTCACCCGCACGGAGTACTCACCCGGTTCAATTGGCGTGCCTGGTGTCCAGTCCGTTTCAGAATCGGCGTTTGCGCGGCGGTATTCGTAATCAGCATCTGTTGGTGTGCCAAAGTCCCAGGATTCAGGCGACGGGCTGAAGAAGTCCGCTGGTAATGAGTCTGCGCCATCGAAGACCTTCTCGCCACCGATACTGATGGCCAGTTTGTTAAAGGCTTTAGGGGTCGTTATTTCGAAAGGCCCACGCGCTATTTGCCACGGATGGCCTGGCCCGTATGCATTCTGGATTGCCACATTAATAGAAAGTTGCTTCTCTTCAGTGAGCGTAAGACGATATCGATCCGCTAAAGTCGGCGTTCCAGGGTGCCATTCATCATTGCTGTCAGACCATTCATCAGTGCCGAGAATCTGATACCTGAAATCTTCTTCAGTGAATCCGAAGTCCAAGTCGAGATCCTCGGATTGGGTCACAAAGTCTGCCGGTTTCAGAGCGGTTTTGTCATACTCCCGGCTCCCGCCAATGTTCAGGCTCAAAAATAGCCGCTGCTTAATGGTATAGTCACCAACAAAGTCTGAATCCGGTAGGGTCTCGCCATATGCAGCCTTGATATCATCCTGAATTGCCTGTCGCCGTAACGGTTTCACTTGCACCTCGTATTCGCCGACTTCAATAGGAGTGCCGTCTTGCCACTCGGTTTCACCCTTAGCACGATATTGGTAGTCGTCTTCATTCTGAGGCTGGTCAAACATCCAATTAGGCGATGTCTTGAAAAAGTCGTCAGGCAATGTGTTCTCGCCGTTGTAGACCTTGGCCCCACCAACGCTGAAGGAAAGCTGATCAAAATCAGTTTTCAGGGTGATCTCGTATTCAGCAGTGTCTACTATGGATAAGGAATGGTTCGAACCATAATTCAGGTCAAATTGATCAACTATTCGATTCTGCGCAGACTCGGTCAGTCGAATCTCGTATCGACCCGCTGCTGATGGCGTGCCCTTGGTCCAATTGCCTTCGTCAGCAATGGTAAATTCAAAGTCATCCTTGGTAATGTTCAGTTCGCCTTCTAATTCTGGCGACTGTTCAATCAGCTGCTCCGGCATGACTGCCGTCCCATCGTATTGCTTATTTCCTCCTGTAACCGTCAAATTCAATTGCTTTGACTCAATCGTGTATTCGCCTGGATATACGGCGCCTACTTGGACATTACCGTTGAGTTTTTCAGCGATTAACACGTCAATTGCTGATTTCTTTGCTTCGCTCAGGCGGACCTGATACCTACCCGCATTGATCGGTGCTCCGGCGATCCACGCATCATCGGTATCGGCTAGCCGATACTCAAAGTCTGCCTTTGTGATACCAAGGTCCACATCCGCTACCTCAAGAGTGGACAGCAACTCTGCGGGTGACGGCGCGGTGGCATCATAGATCTTGCTGCCGCCGCCCACCGTCAAATCGACGCTAAGCGGATCGATAGTGTAACTGCCCTCGAATGCAGAATCCGGCAGAGCAGCGCCGTACTTCTTTTCCATGGCCCTTGTTATAACGGAACGATAAAGGTCCCGAACCCTCACGTCATAGTCGCCAGCCGCAGTTGGTAACCCACCTGTTAGCCAGCTGTCTGTTACCCAGCTGTCTGTTCCCTTACTTTTGTATTCGAACCACCACTCCCCTTCTGGGGTGGGTAGGTCTCCCCACGCGTCCAAATCAGCCACTTTGAAGAAGTCTGCGGCCGTGGTTGGAAAACTGACACTACCATCATAGGTCTTCCGGCCACCGATGCTCATCCCTAATTTTTCAAAACCTGGCGCTTCCTCAACAGTGAACAAATCATGATCTGTAATGGAAGGAAGCTGTAGCATCACATTCTCGCCGTATAAATCTGCCAGCCGGCGCTGAATACCCAACTGCGTTGCAAAATTAACTCGGATCCGATAAGTACCGACCCCCGGCGGGATCTGGGCATACCAATCTCCTGAAGAAAGATCATGTACCCCCACTTGTTGATAGTTGATATCATTTAATGAGAGGTTAAAGTCAACGTCGAGAATTTTATTAATCGGTACGTATTGGTCCACGGTGCCGCGAGTGCCATCCCAAACCCGACTGCCACCAGTCGCTCTTATCGATGCGACCAGTTGATGGATCGTGTAGGTTCCTTCGAACTTTTCATCGGCCCATGCATCGCCATAGATGTCCCTCATATCAGACTGAATGTGGGTCCGCATCCTGCTCGTCAGTCGCACTCGGTACGTCCCGACGTTCGTGGGCAGGCCATTCTTCCACTGAGATCCTTCCAGGTACTCAAAATCAGTCATGCTCATTGGCATGGACAGGTTCCAGTTAAACGACACATTAAAAAAATGATCGATACGCGTTGGAAAGCCATCCGTGGCGTCGTATGTCTTCTCACCGCCGATGTCGACGCTTAGGTCATCCAGTCCCTGAGCCGGGCCAAGCGCTTTGGGCGCCGAGGGTTCTGGGGCGTATGCCGGCGCATCAGTCACCTGTTCTTTTGGGGTTTGAAAAGCTTCTTCTGCCGGTGCAGCGGGGTCACTCTCGGCTTCGGCGGCTGGCGCGGCCTCTTCGCTCTTGTCTTCCTTGGCTGCAGCTTCACTGCTCTTGTCAGATGCGTCCGACTCGGCGGCAACAGGCTCCTCTTGAGCCGACTCGGCCGCCGCTTTTGTGTCTGCCGCTGGTGGCAGCGTATCGACAGCGGATGCGACGGTCACCAGCGGCTGCGCCATGGTCAGGCCCAGCGTCAACATCGTGATGCCACGAACGACCCAGCGCTTGCCGGATTTGCGCATGTGCTTGCGGTGCTTAGATTCTGTTAAGGCTTGACGGAATTGATTTATTTTTCGCATTTAACGACGTCCTCCATTTCGGGGGGCAATCAGCCTCATTTCTTCAGCTGATCAAGTGATCAACGTAAAATACAGTAGTTCTGCGGTTTGCCAGCTATAGCAGCTGATGGCTCAGTTCCATGGATTGCCTCCTTTCATTCGTCGAACTTATGCTAATGCTCAATATTTCCCTATCTTCACCGTATCATGGTGCCGTTTCAGAAAGGAAATCTAACGCTTGCAATTTAATTCCCTAGCTGAGCGATACCAACACCCTAATTAAAGTCAAGATCATCAAGTGTATTTTGGTCGATGCAAATATTGCTCGACTGGTTCATTTTTGACTGGATAAAAAATCCCTGCCTTAACGTATACGCGCTGAGTCAGGGATCGGACGAGCAAATTTAAGGGACACGTGGTCCTCGTTAAGGCCGGCTGATTAGTAGCCGTGTTTCGACCTGCGGATCTATGACCATCTGGTGAGCCGCCGCAGCCAACCGGACTAGCGGTAATGCTGGGGCACCAGCCAGTCGGTCAGCGGCCACCACTAGCCACTTGTCAGCTTGCCGAACGAATTAACCACGGGCCCGGCTGATGCATATGCCAATCAAAACGGTGTTCATCGAGCGGTTCAAACCTTTTACGGACTAGCAAAAGACCCCGTCGAGGCGCGAACCATCGGCAGGGTCTTTGCTGTCACTACTAAGGCATGCCGATCACTCAGCGGCCAGCTGGGCGCGCAACGCCTGCTGGCCCAGCGTCATCGCGGTGATCATTGGCGTCAGCCGGCGGTACATGGCGGTCCCTGGGGCATACTTGGCGCGGGCCGTGGTGGTCTTATGGATGATCGAGTCGATGGGCGCCACCGCTGCCGCCAGGGTCGCCGCGTCAAAGCGCGCCTCGTTCTGGCCGACCAGCGCAGTGATCACCCGCAGCGCCCTGATGCGGTTCGTTAGCAATGACGCTTGCGCCGTGCCGGCGGCAAACTTTGGCTGCATTCTCTGACAATTCTTGATCGTTGCGGCGAAGATCTTCAGCGCCTGCAACTCTGCGGCAGATAAACTCATGTTACCCTCCTCGCTTCTTTACCCGAGCGATTCATCGTGGTCGCCACTCCTGGCTGGCATGCCCCACCGAATAGCTGATTGTGAAAAGAAAAATAAACAAACTGCATAAAACGAAGTTAAATCGGTAGTCAAAGGTTGCCAGAGGCGTTATTCTGGTTGCGGATGATGGGAGGGCGAGGAAGGAACAACCTCGTCAGAGTCACCCGGAAACTACCTGGCAATCCAACCTCGCCTTCGCGGGGGAGACCAGGCATGCTGAGCCTTCCGATCGGTTTGGCGATGAAGACCATGTGGAAAGCATGGGGTCCTTTCAGGACGCATGGCAGGATACCTGTTACCATTCCTAACTGAATACAGCGAACCTTGGCGGCGACGTCATGGCGGTAGCAGTCCCGGGCAACCGGGAAATACAAATCCCCCGGGGGCAACCCCGAGGGTCGGGACACCATTTCGCAAGGGATGGTGCCCTTTGCGTGGTTTCCAAATGCGGACGAAGCGCCCGGCGCCCTTTCTTGGTAATTTCAAGAAAAGGCGCCGGGCGTTTTTGACATTCGCCAGGCGTGAGCCCTGGTCACGCCGCTCGGCTCGTCAGTTATTCGCCGAGGTTTAGGTCACTGAGACGTTCTGCTAGATGAAGCGCGTGTTGCTGATGATACTGGTCAAGCAGCGCGGTTGGCTCAGCTCCGTATGCCGGCCAGGACCCAATCAGCCCGATTGAATCAATCTCCAGCTCACCGGGAATCATCACTGTATTGAGCGCGCCGGTGAGCTTTTGAATCATCTCCGGCACTGCTTTGAGAATCGCTTCAGGCGACTGCGACGTATCCACGTCCAGCCAGTGGCGATTTTGCTCGATGATTGGCGCGACCGCCTGTTTGATCTCGCGCATCTTCTTGCGCCTGAGCTGAACATCCCCATCGACTGTCTCTGACCAATGTGGTGCTTTGGCAACAACATGCACCAGCACATGCGGACCGATAGTGATCGAATTATCGTAAACCTCGACGTCGCCTCCATCCATGTCAATGGTGATTGGCACCTGTTCGATTTTCATGAGCTTCTTCTCCCGCTTCTCTTTGGGTCCATCTTAGCGGACTGCCAACAATTATGGCAAGGTAATCAGCAGCCGAGATTTCACCTGTGGGTTCATGACCATCGCATGGGCCTTTGCGGCATCACTTAAAGGCAACCGCTCGACGGTCAGTGGCGTAAAAGCGGCCGCGTGCTGAAGCAGCCAGTGATTCGCCTGCGTCAGACTCGCCAAACTCGCCCGGCTGATGACAAACCCGCGCAAGCGCTGAACGTTCATGTAGAATCTGGGCAGGTCAAAGCTCACTTTAGGTTCTTGGGTGGCGGCGATCAAAATGATCTGACCGCCCACTGCAAGCTGATCAAGGTTTAACTGCAACGGGACGCGACCTGAAGTATCAATGATGGCATCCACTGGACCGGTCAACTTTGTCTCCCACCCTGGCGCGTAGTCGATGACCTCAGCGCCCAAGGCCGTCACAGCAGCAAAATCTCGCGGATTCGCCGTGGCAATCACTTGAAGGCCACAAATTTTCGCACACTGGATCAGCATCCGGCCAACGTGCCCCGCGCCCCCTTCGACCAGCAGGGTCTGGCCAGACTGAAGCTTTAGGAGCTGCGTGACAATGATGGCCGCCGTTGCGCCGGGATGAACCAGCGCGAGCCAGCTGCTTGGGTCACCATCAGGCATCGCGACCAACCGAGCCTCAGGAATGGCGGCGTACTGCGCCGTGACGCCTTGGCGGCCGCCGTAGCCCATGCTGTTGGTCCAAACCCGGTCGCCAACATGGAAAGCCGTCACCTCTGCACCCACGGCCGCCACCATACCCCAGGCGTCTCGCCCGATGATTTGCTGCGGTTGAAGCGGCGTTTTAAACGCCCCGGAACGCACATAAGCATCGACGCGATCGACTGCGGCCTCGTGGATCCGGACCAGGACTTCATCCGGACCGATCCCCGGCACCGGCAGCGGTCCCACCTGGATCTGATCGGCATCCCCGACGGTAGTAAAATAGGCCGCCTGCATCATTTTGGTCTCGGCTTTCAATGATTTTAATCCTTTCAATAATACGCTGTCGAGTCGGCTACTTTACCAACAGACTCGGACACCGATGTTAGGCTAAGCAGCCAGAAAATACTACTTTCAGCCAACATTCCTGCCTTAATTGTACTGATAGCGAGAAGGAAACGTAAGTGATAGTTGGGATTGAGACCTCGCGTCTCCCAATTAGTACTGACCAGCCCCCAAGGCAGCTACCAGTTCATCTGCGGCTATGCGCTATGCTAAACTGAATTCAATAATAATGTTTGACAGAAACCATGGAGGTTGCGAATGGCCACTCAAAAACAAATCGTCAACTTCTTTGAAGTCAGTATGATTGCCGATGCGCTCGGCGTGCCGGTTGAATTCAGACCGCGTGACAGTTATCACGTGACGGGTATGATCGGCCACGGCACATACGATCAGCCGATCGGCTCATGGTCGGATGACAGCTCACTGACCTTGTGCCTGGCGGAGACGCTGACTGAAGGCGGCGGCCCGACCCAGCTGATGCAAAAGTTCACTGCCTACCTGGACGGCGACTACACGCCGCGCGGCATTCGCTTCGACATTGGCATCGGCACCAGTGAGGCCATCAGCCGCTTCAACACCGGGCGCGTGCCTGCAACTGAGGCGGGCAGCCGGTCGGTTAACGCAAACGGCAATGGCGCGTTGATGCGCATTGCGCCCCTCGCCTTCGCCCTGAATGGGCAAAACTGGCCGATTAGCCGGCAACGCATCACAGACTTTACGACAGTGACACACGGCCACGAACGCGCAATCATCGCCAGCTGCCTGTATGTTGAGACGTTGCGGCAGTTGCTGGCTGGCCAGGCGCTCGCCGACGCGCTCAAACAAGCCGATCAGTTGGTACAACAGAGCGATTTTCCTGCCGAGGAGCTGGCCTATTTTGACCGGCTCTTTAGTCCAGACTTTTTCACCGCATCGCGCGGCCAAATTCGCTCAAGCGGCTATGTGGTTGACTCGCTGGAAGCTGCCGTCTGGTGTGCAGCGAATGCGGCGTCTGTGCAGCACCTGATCCTGACCGCGGCTAACCTTGGTGAGGACACTGATACGATTGCCCAAATCGCTGCCTGCTTGTATGCGGCCGGCCACTTGGACGAGCCGGCGCCGATGCAGTGGCGCCAAGTATTGATTCGCACGCCACAGAGCGAGCGTATTATTCGAGAATTTGCAGCAAAGTACGGTTTTCGCTGAAACCCAACTAAGCTAAACGTATCACGTACGAATTAGTACTGCTTGACCCGGGCAGTGTTTTTTTATACGCCGACCACAAAAAGTCGCATCTGGTGAGACACGACTTTCATTTCTCGCTTACGATTGAGGTTAATCATTCACGACTGAAAATTCTGAACGATATCGCTTGCTGGGTAAATCTTTTCCCTATAACACCAAATTTAACCAGCTGGAAATTTTCTTCTCGTACTCACCAATCAGCTGTTCTTGCTCAACAAGCAGACCGAGACGGTTGATGCTGACCATCTCCTTTTTCAGGTCAGGATCCTGTACAGACTGAAAGCGAGTTCTAGCCGGATCGCGCTTACCCCAACTGCTCAGCTGCTCGAGTACCCAGGCAGGCGTCTGAATCGCCAAAAAGTCGGGAGTGTCAGGCAATGCCTGCTTCAAGGTATCAGCAATTCGCACGCCAGTCGCATCCAAGTCACCAAGATAAGTCACCGTTAAGCCGCGAGTGACCAGCTTTGCGAACAGTGTCAAATATGTCTCTTGAAAATCATTGCCACCCTGATCAATCAGCGGCCAGTCAGGATGGAGGTGATGCAGCCAGATGAAAACGCCATTGTTTTCGATGATCACAGCCCGTTCAGCTGCCAACGGCCAGTCCTGCATCTTCTCCGCCTGCCAAGGATTTAGGGTCAGTGGCTGGGGCAAGTCCGTGGCAAACACGTTCGCGCTCACAAACACCATTCCAATCAGTTTGGCACTCATCTCATTCACAGCCGGCAAGTGCAGGTACTGCTTGATCGCCCATTGATAATAACGATAGTGCTCAGGGTCGGCCTTATCATCGACTAAAGCGTGCGCCACCAACCCGGCATCGACTGACTGCTGACCGCGCGGCGGCAATCGCTCCCCTCGCTTCATCGCGTCGAACAGTCGGTCCAAGGCTGGATATTGGATTGGTGGCTTCTTCCCAGTGGCTTGCTGGTAAGCCTCTGAATACTCACTCATGTTGTACCTCTGGGTGCCACGACAGCACTTCATGAACCTGGTTGGCATGAAATTTACCATCCTTTCGCTTGGGCGCCAGCACTTCGTAGGCCCGGTTTGCCACACCGTCTGCCAACAACTTGGTCTGCCCGCCGGACGGCATGGTGGCGATAAAATTGAAACCAAACCGACTGATGGTCTGAGCAAAGGCTTTGGCCGTTTCAGGATCAAGCTTGTCTGCAAATTCATCAAACATGACCAAGTGTGGTGCATCTGCCTTGCCGGCTAAGCGTAGACGCATCTTCGGCACCAGCAGCAAGGGTAAGACCATGGCCTGGGCCTTTTCCGCACCAGACCCACCGGACTGGACAAAGGTGTCGTCAACGACTTCTTCTTCGTCGGAGTTTTTACGGTTGATCGTAATTTCAAACTTCGACCAAAGCCGGGTATCAAGCAACTCGACTGCCTTGTCAATGAACGCCTCATCGTCACTTGCCAGCTCAACGTCTTCAACCAGACGATTGATCCGGTCCTCAACCAGCTTCGCCAAAGCAGGCCGCGCCGATGCCTGCAGATCCCGCGCTTCCGCGATTGCAGGTTCAGTGCTGCCCGGCAGCGGCAGCAATTTAATGTGCAGGCGAATGCCATCCGGGTCCGTGCCTTCAGTGAGCATTTGATTGTACTCCGGGATAATCGCATATTGCTGGCTAATGCTCATTACGGCCGCATTAATGTAAGTCTCCAGTGCAAGATTCTGGCCACTGCTGCGCTCGTCAACTGACTTTGCCACCGCCGTAATGTCCTCTTTCAATACACTTTGCGCCTGGCCAAGATCAAACGGGACAACGGTCAACTCCGCGGCACTGGTCGTCCGCTCTTCATGAATCGCCGTGGCAATTGCCGTGGTTCCCCGCTGACTGAACAGCTCATCCAAGGCTAAGCTGTTTTCGCCACCATCAATGGCGTCACGCACTTTGCCGCCGACGTCTCCAAAAGGATGTCGACGGATCACGGCGCGATTGCCATGAACAAAATCCAGGAGAGCAGTAATGCCATCGAGCTGGATTCCCTCTGGTGTATAAGCCTTCAGCACCGCCAGGGCAGCCGTTAAGCGGGCATCGACGGCCTGCAACTCCTGCTGTGCCGTTTGGGCAACGCCCGTTTGGGTGGTCATGATGCCCTGCTGCTGACCTTGTTTCACTTGTAAGTCAGTGGCGGTTTTTTGCAGATCGTTACCCTTTTTTTGCTGATCATCAAGCTGTTGACCAAGAGTTGGATCGATTTTCAGGCCATTCCGTTGAGCTGTAAGTTCAGCGATGGTGGTCTGAGCTTGCTCGGGTGAAAAGTTGGGGTCAATACTGGCCACCAGCTGATCCCGCTGGGCGGTTTGACCATCCAGTTTGGCCTGTGAAAGTTTCTGCGCGGCACTGTTCTGGTTCAGCAGATCCAGAATCCCGCTAGCCTGTTTTGACAGTTGTGCCAGCTGGTCGAGTCGTTCTGGATCAGCGAGCAACACTGCCAGATCTGGGGCATGATCGATCAGCGCATGCCGTTGTTGCTGAAGCGTTGCCACTGCGGTGTTCATGGTAGCGGCGCCCTGCTCATGAATATCGCGATTATCCTGATGCAGAGCTGCATTCACAGTTTTGACCAACATGCCGGTCGCGCGGCGGTCGATGGCCGTGTCCATTTTTCCTTGCATGCCTTGGACCAGCGCGATGTCTTCGCTGGTTCTAGTTATGGCGTCACTCAGATGCTTATACTCTTTGACCAGCCGCTGATGCGTCGCCAGATAATCTGCAAGACTCTGAATCATCTGTTTCTGCTCAGTCTGCGCCAGCGCCCCGGTCAGCTCGCCCATATTGGCGGACTGACCATGCAACTGAGCAATCACGGGATCCAACTGTTCGGTCTGAATCTGTTGACCGCGGCTGACCAGTGCAGCCAGCTTGACTTGTGCCTGCTGGACCGTTTCTTCAAGCTCTGCCAGGTCCTGCTGCTGTTTCTCACAAATGGCTTGCCGCTTTTGTAGGTCAGCGATCTGATGGTCAAGCGAGCGGCGCGTCTCCTCGATTACCTGCTGCTTGGCCACCGCAGCTTGAAGGGTTTCAAGCTTAGCCGCGGCCGCTACTTGATTCTCTTTGATTAACCTCAACTGTTCAGTCAACTGATTAATTGCGGCATTGGCGGCGCGGACTGCCTCCTTAGCCTGAGTCAAAGCCTTGGCCTGCTTGAGATGCGTATTGAGCATGCTGTCGCTGGATTCAGCTAACCGATTCAAATTGCCCCAGAACAGTTCTAGCTTGATTTTGTCTAACCGTTTCTGCCCGTTTTCTAATTCTTGCTGCAGCGCCTTGGTCCGATTAAGTTGACGCTGAGACTCAGCTAGCGGCTGAATAATCTGGTCGCGATCAATGGGCTCTTGCGCCTCGCGCAAGGCAATGGGGATTGGCGCGAAGCGGGCATTACCGCCGGTCAGAATCGGTGAGGCCAGCAACCGATAAGCGTTGGCGAGTTTGCCTAAGGTCTCGCCGGAATCAAAGCCGTAGATATTCACTGCTACAAAACTGCGGTAGTCTTCCCAGCGTTTAAAAATCACCAACTCCTGGCCGAATCCGGCATTGGCGTCACTAAACGCCTCTTTATCAAGACCCAGCCCTTGCCCATCAACGCAGACCAGATCATCAACTGACTTGCTTTCAAGCACAAACCACCAAGTCTGAGACTTGAGCCCATCGCTTTGTCGGTGCGCCCCAATACCCAAAACGACCTGCCTGGTATTGGATTTCAGTGTCATGTACGTATAACCGGTCCTGACCTTAAACGCACTGGCACCCCAGCCCAGGAGCATGGAACTGAAAGTCCGCTTATCCTTCAGGGTATTGCGCGGCCGCGTGGACTGGGTGATCGCATCTGAACTGCGCGCTGGGTTGAAGGACGGCGTGGCGATTGAACCGTCAACGAGGACGGGAAACCACGAATTGGCTAAGGTCGTTTTGCCGACCGCATTAGCCCCCAGCAACGTCAGATTGCCAGCTTGCGAAGCCGACAAGTCTAGCCATTGATACTGACCGAAATCCCGCAGATGGTAACTGATTGGATGCAAGAAATCATTATTTTCCATCACTATCTCCTAACGTGATCGCAAACCGCTTGGCGACCGGGGTGGCAATCCAAAAACCATTCTTCTCCTGCGCCAAGCTGTTATTCTCGATTTCTTCTTTAACTTGAGTCTGATTCACAACGGCCTCGGAATACAGCTGACGGGACAGCATTTTAATACGCTGGCCCAAATCAGCATCTGGCACACCGGCACCGAGAGAACGCGCCACTGCCAAGGCGACGAAGTACTGCCGAGACTGGAGCTGGCGCCGCGCGCCGTCAAGGAGCAGCGCGTAATCATCCCCGACCTCCAGGTAAAACCGCTGAAGCGGGGCCCACATGTCCGCGACTGCCACTTTGTTAGCTTTCAACGTGGCCCACAACTGCGGCTGCGTCTGATCAAGGTACCGATGCTTGAGCAAATATCGATTAACTTGCTGCAGCGGCGTGGCACTTTCCAAGTTAGGCTTCAGTCCCGTTTTGAGCGCCGAGACCAACAGTTGGGCGGCCGAGACGAAATCCTCTGCCACGTCCCAGTATTCCTGCACAGTACTGTTTTTCTCCTCTGCCACTTCAGGATTATCCGGCGTTAGCAGTTTGAACCGCTCAACAAACAGACTATCGATGATCTTGCGAATCTTGCGCTCGCCTAATTCTGGCACTGCAGAGTGAACGGCGGCAATCACTGGCCGGGCCTCAATCACACGGTCGGCCTCGATGCCTTGGGCGGCCGGCGTATTGATCACCGCTTTTAGAGTCGCGAGCAAAACCGTGACGTGAGTAGCGGGCAGTTTTTCCGGTCCCATTAACCAAAGCCAGTTGTCACGAAAGCCAGTCGGTGCTTCGCCAAAAAGGCGTGAGAACCAGCCTTGAATCCGTTGCCTCCCAGAAGGGCTTTGATACACCTCGCGGGACTTCCTTTCACTTTGGCGCATTCCTTGGTCAATCGACCCCGTGAAAATGGCATGATCAAGCAGTTGGTTGATGGCCAACCGGTGGGCTTTTTCTAATTCTGCCACTTGTTACCCCTCTTTCTGGAAAGTGACCCGAAAACCATGTGGCAGGGTCACCGCAAACAGTTCGCCTTGCAAGTGAAGCTGAATCGGTTGGTCAGTCGTTACCGCTGCCTCTTCGACACTGCGGCCAAACACGCCAAACCCTGCTGGATCAACGTACTGAGTCGCCGGATACAGGGCCACGACCGCATCACGGGCCAACTGAGTCGTAAACTCCAAGTCATGGGTGATGTCGACCACTCGCCTGGAAGTCATGGTCAGCGCTGCAAACTCTTGAATCGCGGCCTGCTCATCAGCAGCCAGGTCACCATCCACCGCCGCTTCAGGATTATCTGCAGCGGTGACGGTGTTGCGGACGGCTTCTGTCACGGGGCGCGTCACGGGTTCCATTGTCCCGGCTTCAAGCATATCAGCGCGAACCGAACTGGTGAGGTCCGCCATCTTATCGGCGCGTTGATCTCGAGGCAGCGACTCGACTGCCGCCATTTCCGCCCTGCTCAGCCGGTCCATGGGCAGGTGCAACGGCAAAGCATGAGGCACTGTAAGGCGCGACGCCTTCGTAATCAACTGATCGATATCGTCAGTCAGGGCCCGCAAATCGATTTTCTGCCGCCTAACATGCTCGTACTCACGCGCGAGCAACTGTGAGGCGTCATTAAGCGTTTGGTACAGCAAGTAAATCGAGTCAAAACTGGTTTGAATCGCTGAAGTTGATGGGTCAAAGCTCTGAATCATGCTGGCGAGCCGGCGCTGGACAAACGCCTTGGTTTTCTCGCGTTCGCTTTCAAGTGCGCTTTCGTCACCGATCGCGACGGCAACATCAAGGTTCCCCTTTGCCTGCCGACTGATTGCAACTGCTTCGCCGAATCCTTCCTGCAAACTCAGCCACCGCAGGAGTGCCGCCTGCTTGATCATTTGGGTATAGGCCGGAATCGCCTGTTCATGCAGCATCGTTTGCAGATGAAGTGAAGCATCACCGAGGCGATCAAAGGCGAGATCGGTACTGATGTCATGAAGATCGACGTCCAGTTTACGCAGGCCTTGTGTCACCTCGTCGTAAGCCGAAAGCATGCGATTGAAATCTTCGTAAAGCTGCATATCGGTTGTCGACATGCTGTCATATTGCTGAAAGGTCTTGACCAACTGGCAGTACTCGGTGATGCGCTTGGTCGAGGCCACGACCGTGTTCTCCGCGTCAATCACGCGCTGCATGGCCTTTAGATATTCAATTCCGGCGGCATTGATCCGGTAGACGGAGGACTGAATGACGTGAAACTTGCCAGAGTTCATTCGTTCCCGCACTTTGCGCGTCGACTCGGCCACCAGGTGGGCTTGTTCCACCAGCACCTTAACGATTGGGCGCAGGACGTCATCATCAATCAGCGGCTCACCAGGTTCTAAGTAGTCGCTATTGTAATGATCGACCAGATACCTTATCGTCATTGGCTCACCAGTGGTACTACCATCGCGATAAAGAATCATCAATACCTGCCAGCCACCCAGCGGATGGTTGGTATTGCGCCCAAGATTCATCGCCGTTAGCAAAGAGCGCAGGGGGCCAGAAAGTTGTGATGCCATTTTATCCCTCCATTAGGGAAACCTATCAAAGCTGAAACGTGTCAGCCATTAAATACACATTTCGAGACACCAGGGGCAAGCCTAGACAGCGCCTGTAGTAAAGTCAACACGCCGCTGAACCCGACGCGAAAATTTGCGGATAAAAATAAATTTTTATTCTTAAATTATGCATAGTCCCGAGGAAACCGTTTCTATTTTTCAGCTTGATACCAACGAATAAAAAACAAAAAGCGTTATCATAAGTACTTATCCGCCAATTTCGGCTAAATCCCCAGAAAAATGTTAATTGATGACCGAAAATCACCGAATTTCCGCCCTGGACCAGACCCTACAACGAAACTCTGGCGGCCTAACGGATTTATTTTTTCTTGGGTGGGCGCCAAAACGTTGATCTAGTAAGGTTTGTCAGTCGGCAATCCACAACAGTCGGCCACCAGTCGACAGGCGACCGGCAGTTAAAAAAAGTTTGTCGGTAAACAAACCGGGTCTGATTCATTATTTCAACCACCCGCCTACTTGTAAAGACCGAACCAACGACGCAGGTAACTGCACAAGCCGGGTTGAAAGCCTTTGGGGAAAATCATGAAGTGTACCGTCTGAAGTAGGTCTCCCAACTCAAACTTATTCAAGGGTACGAGAAAAGCCGGATCTTTTCAGACCCGGCTGTTGGCGGAATTGGTTTAGTATTTGGCTTGAATCTGTTTGATCAGCTTGGCGATCGCTTGCTGCTGGAACTTGGCGGTGATCTGCTTGACCAGCGCCTGCTGGTCGGCTTGACTCATGGCCGGATCCTTTTTCATCGCCGCGGCGACCTGGGCCTGAATGGCTTGGGCCATCTGAGCCTTTTGCGCGGCACTCGGATGTTGTAAGGCCTTCGCCTGCTTGCCGAGGGCCTTGGCCTGCTTGGTGGTCAGGTTGTACCAACCCTTCGGCAGCGAGAACGTGTTGGTCTGGCTGATCAGCAGATGGTTGTTCTGATGGGCAAACAGAGTGGCGTAAAAGCCTGACTTGTAGACCCACTCGGTGCGCCGGACTTTCATCTGCGCCACGTTGTCAGTCGTAGACACGACCTTGTTGTGAATGTCGTAGTCCGCCTTGGTGTGCGTGGCCTTGCCCTTTTCGCTGGTCTTGTAGATGACCACGCTGTGCTTGCCGGCGGTGCCGATGTCCTGATGCAACAGCAGTTTCAGCCGCGGGCTCGGTGAAGCACTGTAGATCACTTGCGTGGATTCGGTGGTGACTTTTTTCATGCCAAAGTGCTGGGCATCGTTGGTCTGGATCAGCGCGATTGCTCCCAAGAGCATGACGAGAAACAGCGCGCTGAGGCACGTGCGCAGCCAGGAGTTCTTCATCAGCATGAAGCTGAGAAACAGCAAGGCGGTGCTAATGATCAGTATCCATAGAATCATTTTGCCGCCTCCTTTTTAGTGTCAGGCTTGAGGTCGACTTCAACGGAGCCGGTCTTCTGGTTAAGGAAGAACGCCAGCAGCCAGCCGAGCGTCGAGAAGCCGATCGCGAACCAGAACGCCGCGTGGTAGCCGTTCAAGGTCGCGTTGAAGAACGCGTGCTTGTAGGCCAGCGGGTCGGCCGTGAGCAGCGCCTTGGCCGGCTTGGACGCGTTGGTGACGTCGCTGAGCACGGAGATCATGATCGCGGTCGCAATTGAGCTCGCGATCTGCCGCACCGTGTTGTTGACGGCGGTGCCGTGGGCGATCATGTTCTGCGGCAAAGCGTTCATGCCGTTGGTGGTCAGCGGCATCATCGTCATCGAGATGCCGAACATCCGGACCATGTACAGCATAGTGATGTAGATCGACGGCGTGTTGGCCGTGACGAACGCGTACGGCACGGTGGCAATGGCCAGCAGGAACAGGCCGAGTTGGGCGAGGCGCTTGGCCCCGATGCGGTCAAAAATGTTCCCGGTAACCGGACTCATCAGCGCCATCATGATGGCCCCAGGCAGAAGCGTCAGCCCAGATTCGAGCGCCGTTTTGCCGTGAATGATCTGCAGGTACATCGGAATGACCATTTCGGCCCCGACCATCGCCATGTTGGCAATGGAGCCCAAGATGGACGACAGCGTGAAGATTTTCGTCTTAAAGACCCGCAGTTCCAGGAACGGCTGATCCAAGTGCAGCTGACGGGACGTGAACAGTGCGATCACGAGCACGCCAACGATAATGGAGCCGTAGACGATCGGCGAGCCCCAGCCCTTGTCCCCGACTTCCGAGAAGCCGTAGAGCAAGGCGCCAAAGCCGATGGTCGACTCGATGAGCGACAGCACGTCGAGCTTCGGGTTGCGGTCAGGCAGCACGTTCGCCATGAAGAAGAACGAGCTGATCAAGACCAGCGCCGCCACGGGGATGATCATGCCGAACAGCATCCGCCAGCCGAACTGGTCGATGACCCACCCGGACAGGGTCGGGCCAATCGCCGGGGCGACCCCGATGGCAATGCCGGCAACGCCCATCGCTGCCCCGCGCTTGTCCGGCGGGAAGATCGTCAGCATGATGTTCTGCAGCAGCGGCATGGTGACGCCGACGCCGACGGCCTGAATCAAGCGGCCCGTCAGCAGCACGCCGAAGCTGCCCGCCACATAGGCGACGATCGTCCCGATCAGGAACGTGCTCATCGCAAACAGGTACAAAATTTTGGTCGGCACCTTGTTCACCAGGAACGCGGTGACTGGGATCATGATCCCGTTGACCAGCATGAAGCCCGTCGTCAGCCACTGGACCGTCGAGGTGGAGATATTGAATGTATCCATCAAGGTCGGATACGCGGTGGAGAGAATGGTTTGATTCAAGACGGTGGTGAAGGTCCCCACAAGCAGGGTGATGATCATCATCAGGGCATGGATCGGTTGGCCATTCACATCTTTAGCATTTTTCAGACTATCCATATGATGTTTTAGGCTCCCTATCTAATTTTTTGTTACGCGGATATAACATTGTGTTACAATCACAAGTGAAAATATTACGTCAGTTGTAATTACATGTCAATGTGCGGGAGGAAAAAATCTTGGATGAATTCAAACGTCAGGTCCAAGACCTTGACGTGTCAATGGGGATCGGCGAGACCAGCCGGGTCACCGGCGCCACCGCGACCCAGATTCGGTACTGGGAGAAAAAAGGCATCGTGCACCCGATCCGGCACGGCGTCGGGCAAAACAAGCGGTACAGCTACCGCGACATCGTCACCATCAGTTTTGTTAAGTCGATGATCGATCAGGGCTACACGCTGGCCAAGGCGGAAAAAGACGCCGCCACCCACTTCACCTTCGCCGAGGCCCTGCAGATGATCGTCAAGGAGCGCGTGCACCTCGCCGCCCAAACTGGGCACACCCTGACGCTGAACTTCGGGCCGCTGGACAATGACCCCGGCTACGACGTGGTGGCCGAAGTCGGCGACCAGGTCTCGCTTAAGCGGGTGCCCCACCAGGCCAAATAATCCTTGCCGCCATTCAAAAGGCCGCCTGCTGCAGCGCGCAGCGGGCGGCCTTTTCACATGGAGTCTGAGTTGATTAGACGAGCACGACCACCTTGCCGAAACTATCCGGCTCGTCCAGCGCGGCCTGGGCATCCCCGGTGTGCGCCAAATCAAACGTCTTGCGTGGCTTCACATCAATATGGTGATTCTCGATCAGCCGCATCATATTCGAGAAGCGCTCCGGCGTGATCTCGGCACCAGAGCCGAACGAGGTCAAGGAGGCGCCGGTCGGAATGACAAACGGGTCAAACTCCGGCACCGTCCACTGATTGGCCAGGCCGCCAACCAGGCAGCAATAGCCGCGCGGGTTCAGGTGCGACAACGAGTCCGTCAACGTCGCCGTCCCGACCAGCTCGATGATGGCATCGAACTTGGCGTCAGTCTGGACCTTGCCGGCCTGATCCAGCAGCGGCTCATCGCAGCCGATGGCCTTCAGTTCAGCAAATTTCTCTTGGTGGCGCGTGGAGCCGGCGATCTTAATGGTTGGATCCATCGCCTTGGCTAACTTGATGGCCGCACTGCCGACGCCGCTGGTCGCACCCCGGACCAGCAAACTGTGGGCGCGGTTCAGGTGCGCATTGTGCAGCGCCCCGTAGGCTGTGAAGTACGTCTCCGGGATCGCGGCGAACTCGGCCCAACTCAAGGCCGTAGCGACGGGGATGATCTGCTTGTTTGGCAGGAGCGCGTACTGCGCGTAGCCCCCGTCAAAGGCGCGGCCCATCCCGCCCATCAGGCTGGCCACCTTTTGGCCAACGGGCAGCCGCTCGGCATCGGTCGTCTCGGCAATCTCGCCGACGCATTCGATGCCCAAGATTCGCGGAAACTTGACAGTCGGCGATTCCCCGTTGCGGGTAAAAATCTCGGAGCGGTTGATCCCAAAGCCTCTGACTTTGACTAAGCTCCAGCCTGGTTTGACCTGCGGCGTTGGCACCTCTTTAAGTTGCAGCGCTGCCGGGCCGCCGGCGTGTTCAATCACGATTGCTTTCATCGGAATTCCTCCATTCGAATTGAAACCCGACTCCAGTTTACCACCGCTCTCCGGTCGCCCCACCGCTCATTTTTCCTTAGTCTGGTTGAATGTGCGCCACAGCGGGACCGTGCGCCAAAGGACCACCGCCGCGGCGATGATCAGGAGCGTGCCGACCCCCATCGCCAGGTGCATCCCGCTGATGAACCACGGCTCATGCCCCAGCGGAAACGTGGTGATGCGGCGCTCGGCGAGCACACTCATGCGCCCGAACAGCAGCGTCGTGGCGGTGCTGGTCCCGGCCACCATGCCCAGGTTCCTGGCCAGCGCGTTGAAGCTGCCGGCGATCCCGAGCTGACTCACATCCGCAACGGACATCACGATGTCTCCGATCGGCGACTGGAACACACCGCTGCCGATGCCCAGCAGCACAGTGATGATCACAAAGACCCACAGCGAGCTGTGCAGGCCAAGCAGGAGGTAGCCGGCGCTGCCCACCGCGATCACCAGCACGCCAAATAGCGCAACCCCCGCAACGTTCAGCTTATCGGCCAGAATACCGCCCAGCGGCGCAAAGAAGACCATCATCAGCGGATACAGCGTCAGCAGCGCCCCGGCCGTGCCCGGACCCAGGCGCAAAGCGTCCTCCAGGTAAAACGGCATCAGGACGGTCGTGAAGAATTGGACCATGAAGACAAGAAAGACCGCCAGCACCCCCAACGCAAAGATGCGATTGCGAAAGATCGTCAGGGGCAGCAGCGGCGCCGGGGTGTGCAGCTGATGCCAGATGAACCAGGCGGCCGCGGCGATGGCCAGGGCCAACAGGCTCACCACCAGCGGCGCGGTAAAGCCGTCGGTCTGGCTCAGGTTAAGGCCCCAAAAGCCCGCGGTGATGGCAACCCCCTGCGCCAGCGCCCCCCACCAGTCGAAGGGCTGGGCCTGCGGGGCACCATCGCCCATCGCCCACAGCGCCAGCCCCAGGGCGACCAGGCCGAACGGGACGTTGAACCAGAAGATGACCGGCCACTGCGCGACGGCGAGGATCAGCCCGCCGACCGCGGGTCCAGCAACGCTGCCCAGCGCCACGAAGGTCCCCACGAACCCCATGGCCTTGCCGCGCTCATTAGCGGCGAAGCTGGCCGTGACGATCCCGTACGTGTTTGCCAGCGTCATTGCGGCCCCCGTCGCCTGCACGATCCGCGCCAGCATCAGAAAGTTGAAGCCTAGGTCAATGCCGGCCAGCAGGGAGCCGAGGATGAACCCGGCGGTGCCCCACTTGAAGATGCGCGGCTTGCCCACCAGGTCGCCGAGCTTGCCGAACGGCAGCAGCAAGGCGCTAAGGACGATCAGGTACACCGACGTCGCCCAAACCATCCGGCTGGCCGCCACGTTCAGGCTTTTGGCCATCACCGGCACCGCCACGTTGACCACCGACCCGTCCAGATTGGTCATGAACGCAAAAAAGCCCAGGGCCGTCAGCGCCCACCACCGGCGTGTGCTCGAGATTTCCATCATTGCCACCCCCATGATTCACCAATTTTGGCCTAGTCTAGCACACGGCGGTCAAATGAGCAGGTCAGACGACTTGCGGGGGCCGCGGGCGCATCAGGTGCCTTGGCACGCAAAAGGCGCGCCCGCATGGTGCTGGACGCGCCTTCGCCTTACTTGTCCAGTTGCTTGACCGCTGCCGTCATGGCCGCGTCTTCCGTCTGCAGCTTGGCAGACAAAAGTGTGATCATCTTCGTCAGCATGGCCCCATTCGTCTGGCCGGTCGCCGGCAGGCCATTTTGCTGCTGGAACTGACGGACCGCCGTTTGTACGGTCGGGCCAAAGTAGCCGTTGACCGTGCCCACGTTGTAGCCCAGCGCCGCCAGGCTGATCTGCAGCGACTTCACGTCTGGGCTTTCGTCGCCCAGCTTCATCGTAGTCGTCGCAAAGCCGGCGATCTGCGCCCAGGCCGGGTAAGCCGCCTTGATGGTCGGCGTCAGCCCCTTCTTGTTGATCCAGGAGCCGTTGGGCGTCAGCCACTTGGCCACCGTCAGCTTCACTTCGGCGTTATCGCCGAGCGCAGCCACATTTTGCACGGTGCCCTTGCCGTAGTTCTGGGTCCCGATCAGCGGGACCTTGGCGCTTTGGTTCCAGGCCGCGGCCAGGATCTCCGAGGCCGAAGCCGAATTGCCGTCGATCAGGACCGCCAGCGGTTCTTTGATCTTGAAGCCTTCGTCGTAGCCCTTGCCGGCCTTGTAAACCTCGGTCTTGCCGGCGCGGTCCTCGACCTTGACGATGGTCTGCCCGTTCTTCAGGCCCATCGAAGCCATCCGGAGCGCCGTGGTGAGCTCGCCGCCGGGGTTGCCGCGCAGATCAATGATGAACTTCTTGGCGCCTTGCTTGCGCATCGTCTTAACTGCCTTTTCAAACTGGCTGGCGGTCGGATCCGAGAAGCTGGCGACGGTGATCACGCCGATCGTCTTATCCGTCTTATTCAACGCGGCGGTCACGGTGTCCTGCGTGATCTTCGCCCGCTTCATCGTCAGCGTCTGGTCGGCGCCGCCGCGGCGGATCGTAACTTTCACCGTCGTGCCGATCTTACCGCGGATCTTGGCCACGGCCTCGGTGACGCTCTGTTTAGCCACCGATTTGCCGTTGACCGCCATCAGCTGGTCGCCGGTGCGCATCCCCGCCTTTTTCGCGGGGCTGGTCGGCTGGATGCTTTGGATCATCAGCTTGTCGCCAGTTTGCTGAACGGTGGCGCCGATCCCGCCGAAACTGGCGGAAATCGTGGAATCCAGGCTCGACTTGGCGTCGTTTTGCAGGTAGGTGGAGAACTGGTCGTCCAGGCTCCCCATCATGCCGCTGATGGCGCCGTCGGCCAGCTTGGCCGGCGAGACCTTCTTGTAGTAGTTGGCCTGAATCGAGTTGTACGTCGCGATCACCTTGCCAAATTCGGCCGGCACGTGCAGCTTGTCCCCGGGGTTCAGCTCGGGGTGCAGGGCGTAGCCGAGGCCGGCGCCGCACAGCAGGGCGACGGCTGCGATCAGGGTCGTGGCCCAGGCCGGAAAGCGAAAGCCGCGGTGCTTGCGGTCAGGCTTAGCCGGGTCCGCTTGGGAAGTTTGATCTGGGTGCTGAGGTTCGTTATCCATGCGCTAATTCCTTCCGACGTGTTCGTGGGTGAGGTACAAATTGTAGGCCTCATCGAAGACACTCATGCTGGGCAGGTAGCCCGCGTTCAGTTCAAGGTAGTTTGACAGCTGCTCAAAGTCCGTCTCCTGCTTGGGAAAGGCCTGATCTAAGAAGGCGTTTTGCGCGAAGTTCGCGATCTCGCCGTGATCATTGGGATTGCGCAGCGTCATGAGAAACTGATAAAACGACTGGCGCATTACTGCTCCCCCCAGTTCTTGTCAATGAAGGCCTGGCGCTGCTGGTGCTCTTCGGCGTAGCGGCGCGGGTTGTGGGCGTAGAACTGCTGATGCTCCGGCTCCGCCTCGTAAAAAGGCTTGGCGTCCTCGATGGTCGTGACGATCGGCCGGTCAAACCGCCCGCTGGCCGCCAGGGCCTTTTTTGAGGCCTCGGCAGCTTGGCGCTGGGCAGCGCTGGCCACGTAGATCACCGGCCGGTAGTTGTCGCCGCGGTCCTGGAACTGGCCCATCGCGTCGGTCGGATCGGTCTGCTGCCAGTAGACGGTCAGCAGCTGCTCATACGAGATGATGCTGGGGTCGAAGGTGATCTTGACCGCCTCGGTGTGGCCCGTTTCGTGCGCCTTGACCTGCTGATAGGTCGGGTTGGCCACGTGGCCGCCGGTGTAGCCCGACACCACCTTCAGGATGCCCGGCTGCTCTTCAAACGGCTTCACCATGCACCAGAAACACCCGCCAGCAAAAATTGCGGTTTCGCTCATTTTAATGTCCCCCTTTGGTAAGGCCCTGCCCCACCACTATTTTTTCGGCAAGAAGACCGAGAAGTTGATCTCGGAGTTCGGCAGGTCGATCTTGGTCGCTTTGATCTTCATCCCGCTTGCCATCTTGAATTTGTTCAAGTCTAGCACAACGGTTTTCTTCTTGCTATCCATCCTGACCCAAGTCGGCAGCTTGAAGTTGCCGTGCGCGTAGCTCATCACCGCGGACACCGGCACCGGCAGACTGCCGACGTTCAGCTGGCGGGCCTTCAGCTCCACGTTGCCGTTGGGCAAAACCAGCGGGTCAAACAACAGCTGGAACTTGACCGGTTGGCCGAAGAACTTGAAGGTGCCGCCGAGCACCGCCTGGTCGGCCAGCGTCAGCGAGTACTTGACCGGGCTGCCCTTTTGCAGATCGTTCAAGTAGTAGGTCACGATCTCATTGGCCTGGCGCTTGGTCAACGAAACCGTCATCGCCGGATCGGTCGTCTGCGGCTGGGCGGTCGAGGCCGGCTGCTGGACCGGCGTCAGCACGCTGGTTGCCAGCCAGGCGCCAGTGCCGAGGATCAGGCCGATCAGGATGAGGGCGGTCAGGCGCCAGCCGTTGAAGTGGCGCTGGCCCGCCTGATGCAGTTTGGTGCGTGTTGCTTTGTTCTTCATTATCTTCCCCACCATTTCTGAGTCGCTTGCATTTTCTTCCACAGCTGCGAGGTCATCAGCGCATACCCCGCGTTATTCGGGTGGAAGTGATCCGTCTCGAAGATCAGCGGATTCTTGCTGCTGTCTGCCATGGCATCCTTCAGCTTGGCCTTGTCGGCTGACGTGGTGCCCTGGACCCCAGTGCCCTTCGTGAGCACCGAGTCGATGTCAACGAAGCTGACGCGGTTGAACTGGCTCAGCGTGGCCTTAGTCGTCTCGTTCCAGGTCTTCACGCTGGTGGTCATCGCCGTCAGCTTGGGAAAATAGACGTAGAACGGATTGTAGATGCCAAACACGTAGATCGGGGCCTCGGGATTGAGCTTGCGCAGCGCCGTCAGCAGGCTGGTCAGGTGCCGGCGGTAGGCCTTGGCCCCGGCCGCCACGTCCTTGGCCGACAGCGTCAGCAGGTGCTTTTGCAGCACGTGCATCAGGTCGTTGCCGCCGACCGTGACGGTCACAATGTTGGCCCGCTTCACGGCCGCCTGGAGCTTCTGCTGCTGGTTGACGCGCTTCAGGATCTGCGTGCTGGTGTCGCCTGACACCCCGTAGTTGGCCGCCGTGACCTGGTAGACGCCGGACTGCTCCAGGTCGCCCTGGATCAGGCCCACGTACCCGCCGTTGTCCGTTTCATCGCCGACCCCGTGGGTCAGCGAATCCCCGACGGCCGTGAGCTGCAGGTGCCGCACCGTCTGCACCTGCCCTTTGAGCTTGATCGGCTGCGCCTCGGGCCCGGCAAGCCGCCAGACCATGAAGGTCGCGGCCGCCGCCGCGAGGACCGTCAGCACTGCATATAAGAACTTTTTCATGGCGTCCCCTTATCTAGTCTTAGTGAACGAATGCTTGAGACCAGGACAAAATGCCCTAGTCGCGTTCCAGCCTGTTCAAAAAAAGGGCCGGAGTCTCCGGCCCGAATGAGTCTATTTTAGTCGACGTAGTACGTGATTGCAAAGGCCCCGTCGCCGGTGTGCGTGGCGATCACCGGATCGGTCGGCTGCACCAGCAGCGCCGTGTCGGGCAGCGCCGCCCTGACCTTCTCACCGATCGATTCGGCAAACGCCTTGCCGCCGGCGTAGGACACGCCCACGCCCTTCACGTTGCCCAGGGCCGCCATCTTCGCCACGGTCTTGTCGGCAAAGTTCACCAGCGTCTTCATGCCGCGCCCTTTTTGCAGCGCCTTGAGCTCGCCGCCCGTCACCTCAAGGATCACCTTGATGTTGAGCAGCGACGACAGCATCCCCGACACGCGGCTGATGCGGCCGCCCTTGACCAGGTTATCCAGCGTGGACACCCCCATGACCAGTTTGGTGTGATCGCGCACTTGTTCCATGCGCTTAATGACCTCGGCCATCGGCTTGCCCGCCTGAATGCACTTGGCGGCCTCCAGCACCTGGAACGCCAAGGCGCGGTCGGTGAACTGAGAGTCGATCACCGTGACCTGGCCCTTGCACAGCTCGGCGGCCTGGCGCGCGGAATTGACCGTGCCGGAGATGGCCTCCAGCATGTGCACGGCGAGCACCTCGCTGCCGTCCGCGGTCAGCTCGTTGAACACGTCAAGGAACGTGCCGATCGCCGGCTGTGAGGTCTTGGGCAGCGCCTGCGCCGCGGCCATTTTATCCATGAACTCGGCCCGCGTGATCGTCTCGCCATCCACGTAAACGGTCGAATCGATCATGATCGAGAGTGGGATCACATGAATCCCGTACTCGGCGATTTCTTCTTGAGTCAGCTGAATTGAGGAATCCGTCACCAGTTTGATGTTTGCCATTTAAGCCACGCTTTCTATTCGTAGTCTTGCACTGCGTTCAGTATACCAAAATCAGTGGGGGTTTGTCAGTATTGGATGATGCGGTTTTTAAAACTAGATAACGTTGTTTACACAGCTTCAACATGCTAAAATAAGAGTAAATCACCCAGGAGGTTCTCACATGCAGCTGAATAAACCATTCAAGTCGGCTAATTATAAGTTTAATGATCAAATGCTGAGCGCCGTCACCCACGCCTTTGCGCTCGGGCTGGCCGTCGTCGGCACCGTCGCGCTCGCGTTCAAGGCCTCGACCCCGCTGCGGCTGGTCACCTTCCTGGGTTTCGGCATCTCGCTGATCATTCTCTACCTCGGCTCGACGCTGTTTCACGGGTTCTACTTCACCAAGGCGCGCCACGTCCTGCAAGTGATCGACCATTCGAGCGTGTACATCCTGATCGCGGGCTCGTATTTGCCCTACTGCCTGGTTGGCATCGGCGGGGTGCTCGGGTGGTGGCTGCTCGCGGTGATCTGGCTGTTGTGCGCGGCCGGCATCGTCTACAAGCTGTTCTTCCTGGGCCGCTTCAAGCACGCCGAGACGGCGATTTACGTCATCCTTGGCTGGATGATCCTCATCGGCATGAAGCCGCTGTGGACGCACCTCGGCCTGATCGGCTTTTGGCTGCTGGTGGGCGGCGGCGTTGCTTACACCTTTGGCGCCCTGCTGTACTCGCAAAAAAAGATCCCGTACATCCACGTCGTCTGGCACGTGTTCGTCATGATCGGGTCGGCCTGCATGTACGCCTCGATTTACCTATTCGTTTAACGAAGAACAAATGGATCAACTAAAAAGTTGGCCGCGGGATTTTTCCTCCGCGGCCAACTTTTTATGTGGTGCTAGTTGCGGTCCCAAGTTTCAAACACATGGGTCTTGGCGGGATCGGCGTCGACGACTTCACGGCTTTCGACCTGGGTAAACGCCTGCCACGGCAGCGCCGGCATTTTCACGTCGCCGTCAAACGTCCCGGCCAGCTTGGTCACGTAAAGGCGTTCCACCACGTCGGCAAAGGCGCTGAAGATCTGCGCGCCACCGACGATCATGAGGTCCTGCTGCGGGTGCGCCTTGGCGTAGGCGAGCAGGCTGGCGCGGTCGTGCACGACCACTGCGCCTGGCGCCTGGTAGTCTGGCTGGTGCGTCAACACTAGGTTCACCCGGCCGGGGAGCGGCTTGTTCGGCAGCCCCTCGTAAGTGGTCCGGCCCATTGCCACCAGCTGGCCGAGCGTCAGGTGCTTGAACATTTTGAGGTCATCCGGAAGGTGCCACGGCAGCCGCCCGGCTTTCCCGATCGTGCCGGCTTGGTCCTGTGCCCATACAAATGCGATCATCACGTACCTCCTGTGGTGGTCAGACGGCGACCGGGGCCTTTATGGCCGGCGCGGGATCGTAATCCTCCACCTTGATGTCTGCCATGGTCAACGTGTCGATGGTCTTGCCCGGCGTCAACACCAGGCGCGGGCTGTCCTTGGGGGTCCGGGCAAGCTGCTCTTTCACCTGCGCCACGTGGTTGGTGTAGATGTGCGCATCCCCAAACGTGTGGATGAAGTCGCCCACCTGAAGCCCCGTCTCCTGCGCCACAATGTGCAGCAGCAGCGCGTAGCTCGCAATATTGAACGGCACGCCGAGAAACATGTCCCCGCTGCGCTGATACAGCTGCAGTGACAGCTTGCCTTCGTTCACGTAAAACTGAAACAGGGTGTGGCAAGGCGGCAGCGCCATGCTCGGCACGTCCTCCGGGTTCCAGGCCGACACGATCAAACGCCGCGAATCCGGCGTTGTTTTGATCGCCTCAATGACGCTGCCCAGCTGGTCGATGGTGTCACCGCGGCTGGTGCGCCACGCCCGCCACTGCTTACCGTAGACGTTGCCCAGGGTGCCGTACTGCTTGGCAAAGGCTTCGTCTGTCAGAATTCTATCATCGAACGCCTGCATTTGCGCGTGATAAGTCTTGGCGAAGGCGGGATCGGTGAGCCGGCGCTGCCCAAAGTCGGTCATGTCCGGGCCGCGGTAGTCGGCAGACGCGACCCAGCGAGCAAAGGCCCACTCGTCCCAGATGTGATTGTGGTGCGCAAGCAGAAAGCGAATGTTGGTGTCACCGTGCAAGAACCACAGCAGCTCGCTTTTGATCAGCCCGAACGGCACCTTTTTGGTCGTCAGCAAGGGAAAACCCTGGCTGAGGTCAAAGCGCAGCTGCGCGCCGAAAAGCGAGTACGTCCCCGTGCCGGTGCGGTCGCCCTTAAAATCGCCTTCGGTCAGCACCCGCCGGAGCAGGTCTAAGTATGGTTGTTCGGTTGCCGTCATTGCGGTTCCTCCTTCAATCAGCGCCTAATCTGCAGCGTACTCGTCCAGTGCGGCGAAGCGGTCGAACATCGCGTCCAGTTGCGCATTCTTGGTGTCGATCTGCTGCTGCAGGTCGCCGAGCTTGACGTAATCCTCGCCGGCAATGGTGCCCATCTCCTGCTTGAGCGCGGCGATCTCGTCGTCCAGCGCATCCATCTGCGTTTGCAGCTGGTCGTGCTCGATCTGCTCCGCGTACGTCAGCTTGGTTTTCGGCGCGGCGGGCTGCGCCGGTGCGGACTTGGCCGCCGCCACCGGCTTGACCTTCGCGCTGGCGGTGCTTTCCTCCTGGCGCTCCTTCTTCAGGTAATCGGTGAACAACCCGACGTGGCGGTCGATCACGCCGTTGCCTTCAAAAAACAGCAGATGGTCGGCGACCTTGTCAAGGAAATAGCGGTCATGGGACACCGTGATGATGGTGCCGGGGAACTGGTGCAGGTAGTCTTCCAGCACCGTGAGCGTCGCCACATCCAGGTCGTTGGTCGGCTCGTCGAGCAGCAGCACGTTGGGCTGGCTCATCAGGATGCGCAGCAGGTAGAGCCGGCGCTTTTCCCCGCCGGACAGCCGCGCGATCAGCTCGCCGTGCATGCTGCGGGGAAACAGGAACTGCTCCAGCAGCTGGGTGACCGAAATGCGCTCGCCGGCGTTCGTGACCAGCTCCTCGCCCGCCTCTTGCAGGTAGGCGATCACGCGCTTGGTCGGGTCCAGGTCCACCGCCAGCTGGGTGTAGTAGCCCAGCTTCACGGTTTCGCCCAGCTCGCACGTGCCCTGGTCCAGCTTGACCTTGCCGGCGATCACGTTGAGCAGCGTGGACTTACCCGCCCCGTTGACCCCGGAGATACCGATGCGCTGGCCGGGCTGAACCAGCCAGGAGAAGTCCTTGAGGATGCGGTGGGGCCCCAGCGTGAGGCCGGCGTGGCTGAATTCGATCACCTTTTTGCCCAGCCGCGTCGAGGCGACTTTCATCTCAACGCTGCCGGTTTGCGCCGGCTGGCTGTTCATGTTGTCCTTCAGCTCAACGAAGCGGTTAATGCGGGCCTGCTGCTTGGTCGAGCGCGCCTGCGCGCCGGCGTGCATCCAATCCAGCTCCTGCTTGTAGAGCTGCTGCTGCTTGTGCGAGCTGGCCGCATCGCGCTCGTCGGCTTCCGCCTTCTGCTCAACGTAAGCCTCGTAATTGCCGGCGTAGCGGTTGAGCCGACCGCGGTCAAGCTCCCAGATCGCGTTGGTCACGTGATCCAGGAAGTAGCGATCATGGGTCACGACCAGCAGCGCCCCCTTGTACTTGGCCAGGTAGCTTTCAAGCCACTCGATGGAGTCAAAATCCAGGTGGTTGGTCGGCTCATCCAGCATCAATAGGTCCGGCGCCTCGATCAGCACCTGAGCCAGGCCCACCCGCTTCTGCTGGCCACCAGACAGGCTGCCAATTTTCTGGGTCAGGTCATCAATGTGCAGTTGTGTCAGGATGGTCTTGATGTCGGTCTCCGCGTCCCAGGCATCCAGTTGCGTCATGCGGGCATCGGCCTTGGTGTACGCTGCCTGCGTGGCCTCATCCATGGGCGCCTTGGTGTAGTCAGAAAGCGCCTGCTCGTAGGTGCGGATCGCCGCAAAGACCGGCGACGTGCCGCCGTAGATCGCGTCCATGATCTGCTTGTCTGGATCCAGTGCCGGCTTTTGCGCCAGGTAGCTGATGCGGTAGTTCTTCGGCGTGGTGAGCTGGCCCCCGTCGAACGGGTCACTGCCGGCCAGCCCGTTGAGCAGGGTCGTTTTGCCGGTGCCGTTCACGCCGATGAGGCCGATGCGGTCCCCTTCGTTGATCAAAAAATCCAAGCCATTAAATAGCTGCTTGTCGCCGTACGCCTTGCGCACGCCTTCTGCGGTCAATGTTTGCATAATCATCCTCGCTTCTTCTGTCCACCATCATAACATGGAATCTGGACAGAGAGAATTGCCCCGCCTGGCCAAGCAGCCGTAATCGGGTTTCGCGTTCGCAACGCGGGAGTGGGCTGCTACGCCAAAGTCCTCGCCGCGAAAAACCAGCGGCAATGCCTTTGGCTCTGATCAGCCTGTAACCATTGATGGCGTACAGGGTGACATGCGTAGCGGCTGCCCATCCCGCTAAGTGCGCGAACGCTGCACACCTTAACCAAAAAGGCGGCACTTGCGCGCTTGCCTGCAGAATTATTGCTGGGCGGCCGCCAGCAGCGCCTGCTGGTCATTCGGCAAGGCACCGAACACCACGGCGCGCTCCAGCCGGTTCAGCGTCTGCCCCAGCTGCGGCCCGGGCTGAAACCCATTGGCCATCAGCGCTTTGCCGTCGATCGCCATCTCGCTCTTTTCGTGGATCGGCAGCGCCGCGTAGGCCTGGGCCACCCGGGCCCCGTCAAAGGCCGGATCCAGCGCCGCCTGGGCCGTCAAGGCGACGTCCAGCGCGGCGTTGCCCGCCTGGTACAGCGCCCAGTCATCGGCGGTAGGCAGCAGCGCCAGGAGTTTGGCGGCCGCGGCCGTCAGACGGATCAGGTCGTTGGCCTGCTTCCAGGTCCGCAGCAGCTTGTCCGCACGGATCCCCGTCAGGTGCACCAGCAGGGTCCACCCCACCGCCGGCACCTTAAACTGCGGGGCGTGCAGGCCGGCCAGCTGCGCCAGCGCGGCCTTCTGCCCGCCCAGCAGCGGCGCGTGGGCGTACAGGCCGGTATCCAGAAACGTGGTCAGGCCCGCCTGCCGGTCGCGGCCCAAAAGCAGTTTGGTGAACTCGGTCGCGGTGCGCTCGACGGAAATTTTTTCGAGCAGCGCCGCGTTATCCTTGATGGCCGCCGCGGTGGCCGCCTCAATGGCAAACCCCAGCTGGCTTTGAAAGCGCACCGCGCGCATCATCCGCAGCGCGTCCTCGTGAAAGCGGGCGTGGGGATTCCCCACCGCCCGCAGCACCTTGGCCCGCAGGTCGGCCAGCCCATCAAACAGATCGATGACCGTCCCGTCGTGGCGGACCGCCAGCGCGTTGACGGTGAAATCGCGGCGCTGCAGGTCCTCTTTCAACGAGCGCACAAACGTGACGTGATCCGGCCGCCGGAAGTCCTGGTAGCCGGACTCGGTGCGAAAGGTGGTCACCTCGTAGCCGACCCCGTGGTGCAGGACCATCACGGTGCCGTGCTGAATACCGGTGTCGACGGTCCGCTTGAAGATCTGCTTGATCTCCTGCGGGTAGGCCGAGCTGGCGATGTCGACGTCGTGGATCGGCAGGCCCAGCAAGGCGTCGCGTACGCTGCCGCCGACAAAATAGGCCTCGTAGCCGGCTTCCTCTATTTTTTTCATGATGGGGATCGCCGCTTGGAAATCCGGATGGCTCAAATCGATCTTCATACGTACTCGCTCCTTTTTGTCCTTTCTATAATAGCAAACTTAGGTCACCCTGACGAAGGTCTGGTAGTATTAGAGCTAGGACGATAAGGAGGCGCGAGATGGCAAAGAAAACGCAGCGGATGGTGATGGACCTGGCCCTGATCACGGTGGGGTGCGCCTTGTACGCCTTTGGCCTGGTCACCGTCAACATTGCCAACCACCTGGCGGAAGGCGGCATCACCGGCATCACGCTGCTGATCCGTTTCTGGTGGCACATTGATCCCGCCTACTCCACCCTGATTCTGAACGTGCCGCTGATCATCGTCGGCTACAAGTTCCTCGGCAAGCGCGCCTTGGCCTACACCGTGTACGGCACGGTGATGCTGTCGGTGTTCCTGTGGCTCTGGCAGCGCCTGCCGGTCAGCCTGGACATCCACCACGACCTGTTCATCGCTGGGGTCATGGCCGGGCTGTTCGGCGGGATCGGCAGCGGGCTGATCTACCGCCGCGGCGGCACCACCGGCGGCTCGGACGTGATCGCCCGCATCCTGGAAAAGCAAACCGGGATCCCGATGGGCCGCTCGCTGCTGGGCTTTGACGTGGTCGTCCTGCTGGCCAGCCTGTCCTACCTGAACCTGGAGCGGATGATGTACACCCTGCTGGCCAGCTACGTGTTCTCGCGCATCGTCGACTTCGTCTTGGAAGGCGCGTACGCCGCCAAGGGGGTCCTGGTCGTCTCCGATGCGGCCGAGCCCATCGCCAACCAGATCATGAGCGAGCTGGAGCGCGGGGCCACCTACCTCAAGGCGGAAGGCGGCTTTGCCCGCGACCAAAAGCGCGTGGTTTACGCCGTGGTCGCCACCACCGAGATCGCCGCGGTCAAACGGATCATCAACGACATCGACCCGCAGGCGTTCATCACCATTTTGGACGTGCACGAGGCCCTGGGCGAAGGCTTCACCTACAAGCGCAAACCCAAGCGGCTGTTTTTCAGCTGACCGGTCACTCCGCCTGCGCCTGGGCCACGGGGCCTGACCGTCCCCCTGACGCCGCCAAGTCTCGGTCCGACCAGAAGGTGAGTAAGACAAATTACCCCTAGTCGCGTTCCACAAAGCAACGCCCAGACACGCAAACGCCCCAGCACCGCGATTCGAAGTACGAATCGTGATGCTGGGACGCTTGCGTTTTGGGCTAAAACCGCTTTGTGACTCAGCCTCTTTTGGTTACTCGTTGTCGGCCGTCAGCTCGTCCAGGCGGTCCTGCATGTCGGCGTCGTCCGGCGCCAGCTTTAGGTAGCGCGTCAAGGCCGCCTTCAGCTCGGCCGTGGCACCGGTGGACTGGAAGAAGTCGATGATGTCGCGCAGGAAGGCCGGCGAGTCCTGCAGCGCGTTGAAGGCCAGCAGGTAGTTCTCCCGGGCCTTGGCGACCTCATCGAGGCGGTCGTAGCTCTTGGCGAGGTTCCAGTAGATCTGCGGGTCGACCTCGTCGGACTTGTCCAGCGCCGCCAAGAAGGCCACGTTTTCCTCGTCCTTGTGCTGCGCCAGAAGCAGGTTGCTCCAAGACAGCGCGACGGCCTGGTTCTCCGGGTCGATCGCCCGCGCCTTTTTCAGATAGGTCTCGGCGAGGTCAAACGCCTCTTCCTTGATTGCCAGGCTGGCGCCGAGGGCAAACAGTTCGGCGTTCGTCGCGTCCTGCGCGATGCCTTTTTGCACGGTGGTCAGCGCCGCCGCATCGTCGCCGGCCTGCTGCTGGGCTAAGGCCAGCGGCAGATAGGCGTTCGCGTAGGTGGGATCGCCGTCGATCAGGCCGCTCAGCGTGGTGATGGCGTCCTGGGGCTGATCCAGCTGGCGATACAGGCTGCCCAGTTGCAGCTGGCTGGCCTGATCCAAGGCGGCCTGGCCGACGTCTTCGTAGACGGCCACCGCGTCCTCGTACTGCCCCAGATGCGCCAGGGTGGCCGCGTAACGCGCTTTAACGTTGACGTGGGCCAACTCGTCGACGCCGCTGTTAATGAGCTGTGCGTACGCGAGACTGGCCTGATCGTCGCGGCCCCAGGCGAAGTACAACTCGCCGAGGGCAAACGTGACCACCGGCTCATCCGGCACCAGGCGCTGCGCTTCCAGCAGCTTTTGCTCGGCGACCTCGTACAGGCCCTGCGTCTGATACACGTCGGCCTCCGCAAGCAGCGCCTGCGGGTAAGCATCCGAGTCCGGCTGCACCTTCGCCAGGAGGTTCAGCGCCTCATCGGTGTCACCGTCGCCCACGGCAATGTCCGCCAGCGCGGTCTTAAGCTCGTCTTCGTCCGGGTACTTGCCCATCAGCTCCTGGTAGAGCCGCTTGGCCTGCCCCGTGAAGCCGAGGGCGTACAGCTCCCCGGCAAGGTTGAATTTTGTCTCATCATCATCGTGTTTCAATACGGATTGGAAGAGGTTGCGTGACTCTTCCATGTGCCCCTGTTCAAGGGCTGCGAGCATCTGCTCAGAATAGCTCATGACTACCTCCTGAAAAAACGGGCTCGAACAATTGTGTCCGAACCCGTTTTGATAAACCTATCATTGCTCCAAGGAGACTACTTAACAGCGTCCTTGAGTGCCTTACCAGGCTTGAATGCAGGTACTTTTGATGCAGGGATCTTGATCTCTGCGCCAGTTTGCGGGTTGCGGCCCTTACGAGCAGCGCGTTCGCGCACTTCGAAGTTACCAAAGCCGATCAGTTGAACCTTCTCGCCTTTAGCCAGGGAAGCCTGGATAGAGCTAAATACTGCATCTACAGCTGCCGTTGCATCCTTCTTTGTCAAGCCGGTTGAAGTAGCAACATTTTCGATCAATTCTGCTTTGTTTGCCATGATCTATTCACCTCCGTATAGATTTGGGTAATTCACCCAAATTTACCCAAACTTGGTTTCCAAGAATGAGGAAACAATGATAAACCGGTATCACTATTTCAAGTTTCAAGATAACACACAAACCCCGTCGTAGCAAGGTTTTTTGGCATCTCAGCCAATAAATCATCGCCCGTATGAAAAATCAGGCATGAAAAACGGCGACCGGCTCGAACCCCACTATTTCCGCTTTCTTGCGATCAAATGGATCGGCGTGCCGTCAAAGTCGAACGTTTTCCGCAGCTGATTAATGAGAAAACGCTCATAAGAAAAGTGAAGCAGGTCCGGATCGTTGACAAACACCACGAATGTCGGCGGTTTAACGGCCACTTGGGTCATGTAGTAGATCCGCAGGCGCTTCCCGTTGATCGTCGGCGTCGGCGTCACCGCCAGGGCGTCCAGCAGGACATCGTTGAGTACAGCGCTCTGAATCCGGCGATTCTGGTTTTCTGAAACCAGCTGGATCATGCCGGGCAGGTTCGTCAGGCGTTGGTGCGTCTTGGCTGAGACGAAAACGATGGGGGCGTAGTCCAGGTACTGGAACTCGTCGCGGACGTGCTGCTCAAATTCCTGCATCGTGTGGTTATCCTTCTCCGTCAGCGTGTCCCACTTGTTGACGACGATGATGATCCCCCGGCCGGCCTCGTGCGCATACCCGGCCACCTTTTTATCCTGCTCGCGGATTCCAGACTCGGCATCCAGCACCACCAGGACCACGTCGGAGCGGTCGATGGCTCGCAGCGCCCGCATCACGGCGTACTTCTCCGTGCTTTCGTAGACCTTGCCGCGCTTGCGGATCCCGGCTGTGTCGATCATGGTGAACTCCTGCCCATCATGCTCGAACTTGGTGTCGATCGCGTCACGCGTCGTGCCCTCGATGGGGCTGACAATCACGCGCTCTTCACCCAGGATCGCATTGACCAGCGAGGACTTGCCAACGTTGGGCCGGCCGATAAAGGAGAACTTGATCGAGTCGTCCTCCACGTCGCTGCCCGCGTCCGGGAACGCGGCAAAGACGGCGTCAAGCACGTCGCCCAGCCCCATCCCGTGACTGCCTGAGATGGGATACGGCTCCCCAAACCCTAAGCTATAAAAATCGTAAATGTCGTTGCGCCGCTCAGGGTTATCGACCTTGTTGACGGCCAGCACGACCGGCTTGTCCGCCTTGTAGAGGATCTGCGCGACCCGTTCGTCAGCGTCCGTCACCCCGGCTTCGACACTGGTCAGAAACAGGATCACATCCGCCTCATCAATGGCGATTTCCGCCTGGTCAGAGATCTGCTGCAAAAACGGCTCGTCGCCGATGTCGATCCCGCCGGTGTCGATCAAGGCAAACTCTTTGTTGAGCCATTCGGCCTTGCCGTAGATGCGATCCCGGGTGACCCCGGGGGTGTCCTCGACGATTGAGACGCGCTCGCCGATCATCCGGTTAAAGATGGTCGACTTGCCGACGTTTGGCCGGCCAACAATTGCTAATGTGGGGAGTACCATATTTTATCTTCCCTTTCTCACTGGGCCCCTTCAGGAAATGGGGTCCGCTCGTTGAACGCAGTGGTGGTGCAGAAATATTGGGGCGGATGCGGGCAAGGTGCGAGACCTGGCGATCTTAGGCCGATGATTAGCCTAGGCGGTGGCTTTGCCTGCGCAGCAGGTGAAGCCGCAGCCGTAGCTAATCACTCGGCCGTTGCCAGGTCAAGCCCGATTAAGCAAGGTGCACGGCCCCCTTCGCACCTTGCTTTGCACCTTGCAATAAAAAACCGAGGCATCGCTGCCCCGGCCTGACACTTGAAATGCTTATTTGTTGTCGTCGTCCGTGTTGCTCAGGTTCTTCAGCGCGTCGCCGAGCAGTTCGCTCATGGAGAAACCAGAGTCATCCTGCTGGTATTCTGCCGGGATCTGAGTGTGCTCACTGCGGCCGCCGCGCCGGCCACCACGGTCGCCGCCACGCGAACCACCGCGGTTGTTGTTACCGCCGTTGTTGCTGCGGGGCCGGTCTTCGTGCTCGCCTTCAGGGGCTTCAGTCAGCGCCTTGATGGACAAAGCCAGACGGTGCTGGTCTGGGTCAACGGAAAGGACCTTGACCTGGATCTCTTGGCCTTCGCTCAGCACTTCCTGAGGAGTCGCAATGTGTTCATGCGAGATCTGGGAAATGTGAACCAAGCCTTCAACACCAGGGAAGACCTCAACAAACGCACCGAAGCTGGTCAGACGCTTGACGGTCCCAGTCAGCACAGAGCCGGCTGGTGCCTTTGATTCAATGTCGTCCCATGGCTGCGGGAGCGTTGCCTTGATGGACAGGCTGATGCGGTTGCGATCAGGATCAACGGCCAAAACCTTGACCTTGATGTCTTGCCCAACCTTCAGGACGTCGCTTGGCTTGTCAACGTGATCGAAACTGATTTCGGACACGTGGACCAGACCATCAACACCGCCAAGGTCAACGAACGCACCGAAGTTGGTGAGCCGGGCAACCTTGCCTTCAACCGTGTCGCCAGGCTGGATCTTCGCAAAAATCTCCTTGCGGGCTTCGGCCTTGCCGGCTTCAACGATTGCACGGTGAGAAAGGATCAAGCGGTTTTCGCTCGGCTCGATCTCGATGATTTTGAATTCCAGTTCCTGACCCTTGTACTGGGACAGGTCTTCAACGAAGTGGTCGGAAACCATGCTTGCTGGGACGAACCCACGCACGCCAGCGTTAACGACCAGGCCGCCCTTAACAACGGAAGTGACTGGCGCGGTGATGGTCTCACCGGCGTCGGCCTTGGCTTGGATGTCTTTCCAAACCTTCTGTGCTTCAAGGCGACGCTTGGAAAGCAGGTACTGCCCGTTTTCCTTGTCCTTACCGATCGTGGAGATCACGACCAGGTCGATCTTATCGCCGACTTTGGCAACCGAGTTGATGTCATCGATTGGCTGAGTGGATAACTCTTTAAGAGGAACGACACCCTCAACGCCGGTGCCCTCGATCCCTACAACCAGTTGCTTGTCTTCGACTGCTAATACTTCACCTTTTACGGTGTCACCGATGTGAACAGTTTCAACGCTCTTCAGCGCGTCCGCCATCGTTTCGGTGTTTTCGCTTGATTCATTCTTTTCACTCATGCCAAAAAATCCTCCTATACGACTGTCATACTTAGTCTATTGTACCCGATGTCGCCTAAAATACCAACATTTAGTTTTGCGCTTTTGACCGTTTTTTGTTGACAAGGTCAATAATGGTCTGAACCTCTTCGTCAATGGTCATATTGCTTGAGTCGATCTCGATCGCATCAGGCGCTTTCCGCAGCGGTGACACGGCCCGCGTCGAGTCTTTCTGATCACGCGCCGCGATCTCTTGTTCCAAGGTCGCAACCGGCGTCATGATCCCCTTCTCGACGTTTTCCTTGTGCCGGCGCTGCGCTCTGGTGGCCACCGACGCGACCATGAAGATCTTCAGCTCCGCGTTCGGCAGAACGGTGGTCCCGATGTCGCGGCCGTCCATCACGATGTCGTGATCGGCCGCGATCTGGCGCTGGCGCCGCACCATTTCCGCCCGCACGGCCGGCAGTGCCGAGACCTGCGACACGTTGTTGGTGGTTTCCTCCTGGCGAATGGCCAAGGTCACGTCCTCACCGGCCATGAACACCAGCTGACCTGCGGGACTCGGCTTGAACGTGATGTCCAGGTCCTTGAGGTGGGCCATAATGGCGGCCTCATCCCCGTAGTCCAACCCCAGCCGCGCGGCCATCACCGTCGCCGTCCGGTACATCGCCCCGGTGTCACAATAGATAAAGCCCAACTTAGTCGCAACCAGCTTGGCGATGGTACTCTTGCCCGAACCAGCTGGGCCATCAATGGCGATCTGCATAAACTCAAACTCCCCCTCAAGGGCATACGCCCGTTACTGCCCACCATTATACAGAAAAAAAGAGCCGGGATCCTCCCGCCTCATTGAAAACTTATTTAACCCGGACAGATTGCCCCGGCGTCAGTGTGCCGCGGCCGTTCCACTGGTAGAACTGCGTCAGCGAAATGCCGTGGTTCAGCGCGATCCGGTAGGCGTTGTCGCCCTGCTTCACCACGTAAGAAGTCCCAGTGGTGCTGGAAGAAGCGCTGCTGGTCGAACTTGAGCTCGCCGCACTAGAAGAAGTGCTTGCGCTGCTGCTTTGACTGCTGCTGGTCTCAGCACTGCTTGAAGACGACTCGCTGCTGGTCGTGCTGCTTGCCGATTTGCTGCTTGAGGCCCGCTTCTTCTTGGGCTTGCTACTGCTGGTTGAGCTGGATTTCTTGCTGCTGGCCACCGTGATTTTATTGTCATTATTATTGCTTGAGTTATTCGAGATGGCGTTATAGGCAACCGGCACGATAATGAACAAGGCGATCAGCACCCACAGCACGTATTGAAGAACCTTGGTACCATGAGACTTCTTGCGCGTCGCGACCCGCGACAGGTTGCCTTCGTCGTCGCGATCATCCTCAAACTGCTTGTTCCACGGCTGATCCTGATCCGTGGTATCAGGCTTTTTGTGATCGGTTTTCTTATTCATTGGGACGGTCCTCCTTGCATACTACAGTCATTGTATCATAATTGCTCTCGCCGAATTTTAATTACTTGTTAAAAAGCTGGGCAAAAATTGCGCGCCAAGCGTCCGCCTGGCGGGGCCGCACCGGGGCCGCCGGCGCAAGCTGCGCCAGCACGGCCGACGTCACCGCCCCGCAGCAAAAAGCGGTGTGGGCCGCCCCGGTGGAGTCGAAGTGGCGAAGCAGCGCGGTGCGCTTGCACTCGCCGGTCGCGGCCAACGCGGCGATGGCCTGAAAGCTGGCCTGCTTCTCCCCGCGCCGCGCCGCCAGCTGCCGCTCGACCTGGGCCTGGCTGAAACCGGCCTGAATGTAGGCCTCGATCAGCGCCACCTGCGGATCGGTAAAGTCCTTGTATGCGCTGGGGTGCTTGAAGATCGTCAAGATCAGCTGCGCGTCGGGCAGGCTCGCTGCGAACTGGCTAGCCCGGTTCAAGTCCTCGGGCGCCAGCAGCACCAGCGTGGCCGAATTTTCGCCGTCGCGCCCCGCACGGCCGATCCCCTGGGAGTACGCCTCCAGCGATTCGGGCAGGTGCAGGTACAGCACGAGCCGCACGTCGGGCTTATCGATGCCCATGCCAAACGCGCTGGTCGCACAGATCACGGCCACTTGGTCGGCCATGAACTGGCGCTGGATCAGATCCCGCTGCAGCGCGTCGAGCCCGGCGTGGTAATACGCCGCCGCGACCCCCTGCGCCTGCAGCAGGCCGGCGTACCGCTCCGCCTCTTTTTTGCGGTCGAAGTACAGGATCTTCGGCCCCTGGATCTGCTGCACCAGGGCCAGGGCGCGGGCTTCCTTCTGCTTCGCGCCTGCGACCGTTTCAAACCCGAGAAACAGGTTCGGGCGGTCAACGCTGGTGATCAGCCGCTTGGGGTGCAGCAGGCGCAGGCCCGTGATGATGTCCTGCTGCACCTTCAGCGGCGCGGTGGCCGTCAGCGCCAGGGTCGCGCGCGGCTGCAGCGCCGCGCGAAACTCCCCCAGCCGCAGGTAGGCCGGCCGAAAATCCGGGCCCCACTGCGAAATGCAGTGGGCCTCGTCGACCACAAACAGGCTGACGGCCAGCGACCGCAGCTGGGCGATGACGTCGGGCCGGCCCAGCGTCTCCGGGGCGAGAAACAAGAAACGCTGCGCGGCCAGGCTGCCCAGCACCTGGCTGAACTCCGCCGGGGTCAACCGGCTGGACAAGGCGACCACCCGCTTTTCCCCGCTAGCCTGAAGCCGCGCCACCTGGTCCTCCATCAGCGCCAGCAGGGGCTCAACGACCACCACCAGGCCCGACACCAGCCGGCCAGGCAGCTGGTAGCAGAGCGTTTTGCCACTGCCGGTGGGAAGCACCCCCAGCACGTCTGTCCCTTCGAGCACGGCCTCAATGATGGCCTGCTGCCCGGGGCGAAACGCCTTGAACCCAAACTCCGTGCGTAACACCGCCTTCAGATCAGGCATGCGGCCACCTCCCTTGCAGATTCAGAATTTGAAACAAGCGTACATGAAAAAACTCGGCCCCGGGCAGTGCCGCCAGCAGCTTCTGGTAGTCCTGCTCTTGGCCATTAACGCCCGCAAAGGCCGCCAGGAGCGCCGGCGAATAAAGCGCGGCCACCGGCGGCTGCCATCCGAAGATCGTCGCTGCCAGCAAATGCTCGTTGACTGTGCTGGCCTTTAAGCGCAGCTGGCTGGCCACCTGCGCGCGCGTCTGGCCCTGCTCGATCAGCTGACAGGCGCGGTAGTTGCTAGGCGAAAGCAGCTGGACGCGGCCGCCCCAGAGGCTGGTCAGTGCCGGCCATTCCGGGTGCGCCGCGATCAGCGTCACCAATTGCGCAAGGTCATCGAGTTTCTGCAGCTGCCCTGCCAGATCAAGGGGCTGCGCCGACCCAACAAAGTCATGCCCGATCAGCCGGCTGGCCAACCGGTCCGCCGCGGGCGCCGGCAGCGCGGCAAACGCCGCGGTGAGCTCGCCGGGAAAATCGGCGCGCGCAGCCTGGCGGTACCACCGCCGAATGGCCTGCTGGACCCCCCAGTCGCGCACCGCCGGCCGGTAACGGGCCTCGTGGTAAGACGCCTCGGACACCGCCTGCACCGCCAGCAGGAACCGCTGCTCAAAGCCGGCCAGCCCCATCCACGGCTGGTAGTGAACCGGCAAGGGGACCTTGACGGCCGCGCGTGCTTGCGCCGCCGGGTCGGCGAGCACCAGGCCCTTGTCCGCTTGCCGCAGCGCGCCGGCCTGAATCAGCTGGGCGACCGCCGCTTGAAAATCCTCACGGGCCAGCGTAGGGTAAAGTTGCAGCCACTGGAGCTGACCGTGCTGAAGCGCGGCAAATAAAACGGACAAGGTTTTCTTGCCGTTTAGCAGCATGTAGACGGCCGTTTCCCGCCGCGGCTGATCATCAAATAATTGCACCACAAAATCTGTAAGCATCTTTTCCCTCGGAAGTGAGTCTATGAAACCAGTATACGCGCATGTCGACCAGGCTGCCTGCATCGCTTGCGGGCTCTGCCAGATGCTGGCCCCCAAGCTGTTTGATTACGACAGCGAAGGCATCGCCAGCTACACCCCGGATCACAACGCCGGCACCACGCCGGTCGACCCGGCAGACCTGATCGACCTCAAGATCGCCTTTCGCCGCTGCCCCACCGGCGCGATTCAGCACAGTGAGCACCCCTTTAACGAACAATAGATGCCCCCGTCTACCGCCGTGCCGGCTTTTATTGGTGCGACGCCGGTTGCCCCTTATGCGGGCTTGGAGTTTCATCACGCTGGGTCCGCCCTGCCCGCGGCCTCGGATACTGAAAAGGGATTAGTAAAGGAGTGTCATAATGAAAGTCATCACAGTTGAGGAACATTTTGAATCCGCCAAGGTCACGCAGGCCATGGCCGCCGCAGCCGGTCAGCAAAACCGGCCCAACGTCAGTCCAGAGATGGCGCACTACATGCAAACCACCTTGCCAACGCCCGCCATCATGCAGGACGTGGCCAAGGACCGGTTGGACTTTATGGACCGCTACGGCATTGACGTGCAAGTCTTGTCTTACGGGAATGCCCAGCCGCAAAACCTGGACCCCAAGGACGCCGTAGGACTGAGTCAGCTGGCCAACGATGAGCTGGCTAATGCCGTCCACACTGCGCCTGACCGCTTCGCCGGCCTGGCGACCCTGCCCGTCGGTGATCCCGCCGCTGCGGCCACGGAACTGCACCGCGCCGTCGAACAGCTCGGGCTCAAGGGCGTGCTGCTAAAAGGAAATTACGCTGGCAAGTTCTTTGATGACCCGTTCTTCTTCCCGATTTTTCAGGCTGCGGCCGACTTGGCCGTGCCGGTGTACTTCCACCCGTCATTCGTGCCGCCGGTCATCACGCAGCATTATTTTGAAAGCGACCACTGGTCCGAAGTCGTAGCGGGGATTTTTGGCAGTGCCGGCTATGGCTGGCACATGGATGTCGGCATTCAGGTCATGCGGATGATCCTGTCGGGGATTTTCGACAAGCTGCCGAACCTTAAGCTGGTCTCCGGTCACTGGGGCGAGCTGGTGCCGATGTTCTTGGAACGGCTGGACGACGAGCTGGACGCATACGCCGGTCTGAAGCGGCATTTTTCCGCCTACTATCGTGACAACGCCTATGTCACGCCCAGCGGCATTTTGAGTCAGCCGCAGCTCAACTTCCTGCTCGAGGAAGTCGGTGCCGAACACATTCTGTATTCGATCGACTACCCGTACAAGCAACCGGAAAGCGCCGGCACCTTCCTGACGGAGGCTAAACTTACGGCCAGCCAGCGTGAAGCCATCGCGCATGGCAACGCCGAGCAGTTATTCCACCTTTAACCGCTGACCCACTAAAAAAAGCCATCACCTCGCGGGATGATGGCTTTACTTTTGCCGTATTCACTACTGCAAGTGCGTGGCGCCCTGCCGTGCCCGCTGCTTTTCCAGCCACGGCATGAGGGCCTTGGCGATCGCGAAGAAGACCACCGACACGACCGCCCCCTTGATCAGGTTGAATGGCACGACCCCGATCAAAACGTACCGCACCGTGGACATCCCCAAATTGAAGTTCATCACGGCCAGGTACATCGGCATGATGGCCAGCCAGTTGAGCAGGCTCATGATGACGGTCAGGCTCAAGGTCCCCAGCGCGAGGCCGGACACCTCGCGGCCAAGGCCGCTCTTAGGCTTCATGGCCATCACGACCGGCAGCATGAACCCGACCGACGCAATGAACGCCGCCAGATCGCCGATGAGATTGACGATCCCGCCACCGGTCAAGACGAAGTGGAGCAGCGAGCGGACAAACGCGACCATGATGCCGCCTCCCGGACCGTAAAGCAACCCGCCAAGCAGCACGAGCAGGTCAGAGAGGTCAAGCTTCAGAAACGGAAACATCGGCAGGATCGGAAACGCCAAGTACATCATCAAGACGAACCCGACCGCCGAAAGCAACGCGATCCCAACTAAACGGTGAACCTTAGAACCAGACATGAATATCCCTCCATGTGGTTGCTTCAGAGAGGCTGCGCCAAGGCGCCAAAAAGGCCTATTTACCCCAGGGTAAATAGGCCTTAGCTTGAATGTGGATTCAAAATAAGCCCCATCTTCTTTATCTAGACTATACTATCGGTCTCGGAATCGCACCGAGTCGGCCGCGCACATGCGCGGGTCGCGGACTGTTACCGCCGGTCGGGAATTTCACCCTGCCCCTGAAGACGAACCAGTATTTAATTTTTAGTACTTACAAATTATAACCACAGGCGGGGCTGGCTGTCAACCTTTTTGTGCAAGCGCTTCAAGTGCCTGCAATTCCTCGCGTTTCAGCGGCCGGTAGTCCCCCGGCTGCAGCCCTGTCAACGTCAGCGGGCCGTACTGCTCCCGCGCGAGCTTGATCACGGGATAGCCGATGGTCTTGAACATCTTCTTGACCTGGTGGTTGATCCCCTGGTGAATGGTCAGCTGGATGATGGCGGTGTTTTTGGCCTTGTCCGCACTGATCTGCTTGAACCGCGCCGGCGCCAGCTTCTTGCGGTCGACGACCAGGCCATCCTTCAGCGGCATCAGCTTGTCGCGCGTAGGAATGCCTTGCACCTTGACCACGTACTTCTTTTCGACCTTGTAGGACGGGTGCATCAGCATATTGGCAAAATCGCCGTCGTTGGTCATGATGAGCAGCCCGGACGCGTCCCAGTCCAGTCGGCCGACCGGGTAAATGCGCTCCTTGACGTCCTCAAAAAAGTCCATGACGGTGCGCCGGCCCTTGTCGTCGGTGACGGCGGAGATCACGCCGCGGGGCTTGTAGAACAGGAAATACTTCTTCTGCTCCTCCTGGTTCAGCGGGACGCCGTCGACTTCGATCGCGTCCTGGGGGGTCACTTTGACCCCCATCGCCGAAACGACTGCCCCGTTCACGGTAACGTGCCCGGCGGCGATCAGCTCTTCCGCGTGGCGACGCGAGGCGATCCCCGCGTTGGCAATGGCCTTTTGCAGGCGTTCCTCAGTTGGTTTATTTGACATGGTGAATTCCTTCCTCTGACTTCTCGTCAGTGGTGACAGGTGGTTCCGGGGTTGGCGTTGGCGCATCAGCCGCTGACTGCGGCGCACCGGGAGCGCTATCCGCCAGCGTGTGGCGGAAATCGGTGAATAAATCGACCTCGGCCGGATCGGCGTGAGTCTCATCTAGCGGCGGCAGGTCATCTAGCGTGTGCAGGCCGAAGTAATCAAGGAAAAACGGCGTGGTCGCGTACAGGATCGGGCGGCCCGGCGCGTCCTTGCGCCCGGCTTCCTTGATCAGCTGGCGCGACGCCAGGGTGGTCAAAGCGCCGGCGCTTTGCACCCCCCGCACCTCGTCGATCTCCAGGCGCGTGATCGGCTGCTGGTACGCGATAATGGCCAGGACCTCAAGCGCCGCGTTGGACAGGCCCGCATGCGGGGGCCCAGCAAAGTACTGCTTCAGCGCCGCGGCGTATTCCGGCTTGGTCAGCAGAAAGTAGCGGTCGTCGGCGCTTTGCACCATCAACCCGCGGCTGCTGTCATCGGCGAGGCCTTGGGCAAAGATGGCCAGCTGCTGCCGCATGGCGGCCGGCGAGATATTCAGCAGCTGGGCGAAGTCGTTCAGGGCGACGCCGGCCTCGCCAGCGGTATACAAAATGGCCTCGATCACGGGCTGCATCAGGCGGCCTCCTTTTTCATCACGGTGATGGGCGCGAACGGACTGGATTGCTCGCAGATGATCTGGTCGGCCTTCATCAGCGTCAACAGCGCCAGGAAGGTCGTCACGACGCCGTCCACGGTCTGAACGGCGACCAGGGTCTCAAACCGGCAGGTCCCCACCTTGCTCAGCTGGGCCAAGACCTCGGTGATCCGCTTCTCGACTGAGATGGGTTCGCCCTCGATGTGCGCGATGGTTTGCTTGGTCGCCAGCTGCCGGGCCACCACGGCCGCCATGGCCTTGGTGATGTCGTGCAGCTTGACCGAGCCCGGCCGCATCGGCACCTGCACTTCGGCGCCGGGCAGCGATTCGGGCTTGGCGTAGGACTGCGAGCGCGCCGTTTCGCGCTCGCGCAGCTGCGCGGCCGCCTCCTGATAGACCTGGTAGGTCAGCAGCTGGGCGACCAGGCCCGCGCGCGGATCCGTGTAGTCGTCGGGCGCCGTCTCTGGGTCGGGCTCGGGCTGAGGCAGCAGCATCTTGCTTTTCATCGCCATCAGACTGGCGGCCATAACAAAATAATCACCAGCCACGTCCAGCCGGGCCGTCTGCATGTCATGCAGGTAAGCCAGGTATTGGCTAGTGATCTCAGCAATCGGAATGTCGTAGATGTCAACTTCATTGGTCCGAATCAGGTGCCAGAGCAGGTCAAGCGGTCCCGAGAAGTCATTCAGCACTAAGGTCAGTGCCATCGAGTGCCTCTTTTCTGGCCTTCTGGAACGACGCGATCAAGGACGCGTTGTCCATCGTGCCCATCAACTTTTTATCAGGATACTGCGCGCACAGGTCGCGCAGCACCGTAAATTTGGTCTCATCGCTGCGCACTGCCGGGGAAAGCGACAGGTGCCGCACCATCACGTAGTCCTGGCCCAGCTCCACGCCGACGACCCCTTCGAAATCTTCACCCGGGGCTTCGCGGTACAGAAACAAGGCGTGACTGTTGTCTGCCGTGTACAGGGTCAGTTCAGTTCGCAGATGATCAATGTCCTTCAGATCGGGAATAAAAGACAAGAACCCCATCGCGATCTTGGCATAATCATTCTTATACTTGGTTAGCATAATAGCCTCCACAGATTAACTCCACTCTGAGGGATACTTTACCATATCTTAAGGGTGGCGACAAATACCAACCGGCTCGCGGCTTTGTACTCAGCCGCGGGGATGAGTCTGGTGGTAGACTGTCATGATCTTCTTATTGGACAGGTGCGTGTAGATCTGGGTGGTCGAGATGTCGGCGTGCCCGAGCAGCTCCTGCACCACGCGCAGATCCGCGCCGTTTTCCAGCAGGTTCGTGGCAAAACTGTGCCGCAGGGTGTGCGGGGTGACGTCTTTCTCGATGCCAAGCGCCGCGATGTAGGCCTTGAGGTTCTTCCAAATGCCTTGGCGCGTCAGCTGGTGCCCGTGAAAGTTCACGAACACCACCGCCGGGTCGCCTTTTTTGACCAGGCGCGGGCGGCTGTCGTGCAGGTACTGGTTGACCCAGTCGACGGCTTGCGGCGACACCGGCACGATGCGCTGCTTGTCGCCCTTCCCGGTCACCGAAAGCAGGTTCAAGCTGAGGTGCATCTGATCCCGGCGCAGGTTGACCAGCTCCGAGACCCGCAGCCCAGTGGCGTACATCAGCTCAAAAATGGCGCGGTCGCGCAGGCCCAGGGGCTTGGTCACGTCCGGCGCCGCCATCAGCGCGTCGATCTCCGGGCCGCTCAGCGTGGCCGGCAGGTGCTGGGCGGGCTTAGGCGAATCCACCAGGGTCATCGGGTCGGCCTTGACGTGCTCTTCGCGCAGCAGGTACCGGTAGAATTTGCGCATGGCCGAGATCATCCGACTTTGCGAGGTCGCGGCCTTCACCGCCGCCTGGGTGGCCAAAAAGGCCTGGATCGACGCCAGGTCCTCGGGGTAGCCGTCGCCTTGCTGCGCATTGACCCAGGCGGTGAACTCGACCAGGTCCTGGCGGTAGCTGGCCTGAGTGGTTTTGGCCAGGCCGCGTTCAACGTCCAGGTAATGGACGAAGTCGCCAATCAAGTCCGCCCGTGCCTGCTCACTTTTGGTCGACACGGCGGGTCACCCCATTTTCTTCAACCACTAAGCGGGCCTTGAGCAGGTGGCCCAAAGCGCGCTTAAAGGCCCCCTTGCTGATGCCAAAGGCGATCTTGATCGCCTCTGGGTCGCTCTTGTCCGTGTAAGGGATCGACTTTGCGGGGTCGTGATCGATCACGGCGAGGATCATCGCCGCGTCGTCGCCGATCTCCTCAAACGCCCGCGGGCGCAGCGACAGGTTCAACGTGCCGTCGTCGCGCACCCCGATCACGCGGCCGTGAACGACCTGGCCCAGCCGCGGCTCCTGGTCGCGCTCGCTGGGATGGATGAAGCCCAGGTAGTAGTCATCCGTGATCACGTGCGTTCCCGACAGCCGCAGCGCGTAAACGGTCGCTGTGACGTCGGCGTTCATCATCGCAGGCTTGGCCTGGTTGGCCACTGCCTGGAACATGTTCATGTCGGCCAGCTTGGCCCAGAGGCGGTGCTGCTTGTCGATGTGCATCGAGACCATCAGGCGGTCGCCCTTGGCCGGCCAAAGCTTCGTCAGCTCCGGCAGGTCGTCCAAAGACAGGACCAGGTCCTTATCGGGCAGCCCAATATTAATGAAGACACCGAGGTCCTTGCGCACGTCGACCACGGTGCCGAACGCGTACCGGTCGTAGCCGACCTCAGGGAGCTTGGTGGTGAAGCGGTCCGCCCCGCCTTTGTTCTCGTACGCGAAGCCGTGCAGCACGTCGCCCACGGCCGGTTGGGTCGCAAACTCCGCGGCGTCAACGCTCATCGTCACGCCTTGGTACTGCACGAACACCTGGGTCTCGTTTTGGTCTGAGACTGTAGCGTCAACAATTTGCCCGTTAAAATTCATTTTATTCTCCTTTAATGCGTTGGCATTAGGTTAAACACGCTCAAGATCACATAGGTCATGCCACTGGCGATCACCGGGCCGGCTGCGATGCCCTTGAGGAACACCACGCCCAGGATCGTCCCGAACACCAGCGCGACGGTCATCTCCGGGTTGCCGGCAAGCAGGCCGACCCCTTTGGACGACAGCACCGCCACGAGCACGCCCATGGCAATAGCGATCCAGCCGGCCGGCGTCTTCATCACGTTCAGGAGGTCAGAAGCGGTGATGTCCCCGGTCGCGATCGGTACCATGATGGCCGCTGAGATGATCGTGACGCCCCAATTGATGCCCTGCGCTTGTACGGTTTTTAGCAGCGGATTCAAGAATGGGATCAGCTTGAGCAGCATCACGGCCCCGACGCCGATCATCAGGGCCTTGTTTTTCGAAAGTGCGGCGATGCCGAACACCGCGCCCAAAAATAGCCAGCTTTCCATGTTTACCTCCGGCGGTTCAGTCTAGATAACACTTTACACGCTTCGCTTAGAGATGTCACTAGTTGACATAACGATAACCAAAACTTTATTGAGGCCAACCGCGCCCCAGGAACAATGGTTGACCAAAAGGCGCTGCTACGTGCGTAAGCCGCGCCAATCGCCCCGACCGCCGCCAAATGGTTCGGCTAATCTGTTCTGCCGTGCCGCTCACGCCACCACTGAAGCAGCGCGGCGGCCCCCATTAAAATGAAACCCCAGGGCAAAAGCACGAACACCGCATCACCGCGTGCGGTCAAGGCTGCTCATCCCACTAGGTTAACGAACACTGCACACCCTACACAAAAAGGCCGCTCCCAGCAACGGGAACGGCCTAATTGGATTCAATGACGGAAAAGCTTACAGCGTGTTTGTTGCACCCTTGTAAACAATGCCGCGACGGGAATCAACGGTGACGATCTGACCATCAGTGATGGCCTTCAGGGCACCTTCAGCACCAACAACGACTGGGATCCCCATGGCGATGCCGACAACGGCCGCGTGAGAAGTCAAGCCGCCATTTTCAACGACCAGAGCGGCCGCCTTTTCGATGGCTGGCAGGTAGTCCTTGTCGGTCGTCTTAACGACCAGGACGTCACCCTTTTGCATCTTGGCTGCGGCTTCTTCAGCGGAAGTAGCCAGAACAGCCTTACCAACGGTGGCTTCGTCGCCAACACCAGAACCTTGGACCAGCTTGGAGCCGATCAGTTGGATCTTCATCACGTTGGTCGTGCCAGATTCGCCAACCGGCACACCGGCGGTGATCAGGATCAGGTCGCCTTCTTCAGCGAAGCCCAATTCCTGCGCCTTCTTGGTGGCCAAGTCGAACATCTCGTCAGTGTTGGCAGGCTTGTCAACAACGACTGGGAAGACGCCGCGGTTGATGGTCAAGCCGCGCTGAGTCTTCTCATCGAAGGTCAGGGCAAGAATGTCAGCATCTGGGCGGTACTTGGAGATCATGCGGGCGGTGTAGCCAGATTCGGTGGCCGCAACGATGGTCTTCACGCCAAGCTTCTTGGCGGTACGGGCAACGGCAACACCAACAGATTCGGTGACGGACGCATTGTCGTAGTCACGTTCTGGGTAGCCGCCTTCCTTGGTGATCTGCTCTTCGATGTAAGCGTCGATCTTCGCCATTGCGGCAACAGATTCAACAGGGTATTCACCGTTAGCGGATTCGCCAGAAAGCATGGTGGCATCGGTGCCGTCGAACACAGCGTTGGCCACGTCGTTAACTTCGGCACGGGTCGGACGTGGGTTCTCCTGCATGGAGTCCAGCATCTGGGTCGCAGTGATGACCGGCTTGCCGGCATCGTTGCACTTGCGGATCAGGGTCTTCTGAACGATCGGCACGTGTTCGAATGGGATCTCGACACCCATGTCACCACGCGCAACCATCAGGCCGTCGGAAACCTTCAGGATGTCATCGAAGTTGTCGATGCCTTCCTGAGATTCGATCTTCGGGTAGATCTGAACGTTCAGCGCGTTCTTCTCTTCGAGCAGTTCGCGAATGTCCATGACGTCCTGCGGCTTGCGGACGAAGGAAGCAGCAATGAAGTTGATCCCGTTGTCCAGGCCGAAGCGAATGTCATCGGCATCCTTTTGGGTGATCCCTGGCAGGTTGATCGAAACGCCAGGAGCGTTAACGCCTTTACGGCCGCCCAGCACACCATCGTTTTGAACGGTGCAGACCAGTTCGCGGTTCTTTTCGTCCTTTTCGGTGATCAGCATGTCGATCAAGCCATCGTCAAACAGCACGTGGCCACCAACATGGGTATCGTCGTAAAGACCGTCGTAGGTAACAGCGACTTTTTCTTTGGTCCCTTCGAGCGAAGCATCCATTGAAATGCGAACAACATCGCCGGTCTTGAACTCGATCTTCCCGTTCGGGGTACCCTGAACGGTCGTCCGAATCTCGGCACCCTTGGTGTCAAGCATGATCCCGACAGTCTTGCCGGTGATCTTTTCCGCTTCGTGGACCATGTTCATGCGGGCCAAGTGTTCTTCGTGGTCCCCATGAGAGAAGTTAAACCGGAATACATTAGCGCCAGACTGGATCAGCTTAACGATAAGGTCCGTTGTGTTGCTGGCCGGGCCGAGCGTGCTAACGATCTTGGTTTTTTTCATATGTAAAATCGCTCCTTTAGACATTTTTTAACCCGCCGTGATGGCGAAATTAACTAAGTTAGATACATCGAATACTGACTGCGTGAACAGCCTTCTAGTAAGCGAGGTCCTCAACGAGCTTGTGCAGCTCGAGCTGACTCTCGTGTTTGGAATTGAACAGGTCGGTCATCGCGTGGTTGACCAGCTTGTTGTTCTGGATCCCAACGGCCAGGCCGCCTTTGCCCTGCATCAGCAGTTCAACGGCGTAAGCCCCCATCTCGGAGGCCAAAACGCGGTCTTTGGCAGTCGGGTTGCCGCCGCGCTGAACGTGACCAAGCGTGGTCGCGCGCAGCTGGAAGTCGCCGTACTTCGAAAGCTTAGCGGCGAATTCATCGGCGTGCATGACGCCTTCGGCCAGCACGATGATCGCGTGCTTCTGCCCGCGCTGACGGGAAGACCGAAGCTTTTCAGCCACCTTCTCGATGTCGTAGTCGTGCTCTGGAATGATCACGTCTGCGGCGCCGCCGGCAACGGCCGCCCACATCGCGATGTCACCGCAGTTGCGGCCCATCACTTCAACCACGAAGGTCCGCTCGTGGCTGGCCGCCGTGTCGGTCAGCTTGTCGATGGCGTCCAGCGCGGTGTTGACCGCGGTGTCAAAGCCGATCGTGAAGTCGGTGTAAGGAATATCGTTGTCGATCGTGCCAGGCAGGCCGATCGCATTGTAACCGTGTTGTGTCAGCTTCAGGGCCCCGTGATAGGAGCCATCGCCGCCGATCACGACCAGCGCGTCGATGCCGAACTTGTTCAGCTGGGCGATGCCCTTAAGCTGCACTTCTTCCTCCGCGAATTCCGGGTAACGGGCAGAGTAAAGCATCGTCCCACCGCGCTTGATCACGTCATTAACGGCTGCGGCGTCGATCTGAAAGATATCACCGGCAACCAGCCCGGCAAAACCATAGTTGATGCCGAAGACTTCGAGGCCCTCGGTCAAGGCTTTGCGGGAGACTGCCCGGACAGCAGCATTCATGCCAGGTGCGTCGCCGCCACTGGTCATAATCCCAATGCGTTTCATCATTTCACCTCATGAATTTTCTTTTGGGGCCGGGCCCCAATCACTCGTTAAGCATATCACTTTTCAGAAAAGTTGTCGCCTGAACCCGGATAATTTTCTCATTTTTCACCACCGCGGTCCAGCCGCTGGTACACCACGTTTTTTTCGCCTGCCAAAGCGCCGATCGCGGCCAGGGTCACGGCGCCATCGTCGACCCAGTACCGTTGCTTCAAAATGATGCTTTCACGTGTCTTGCCATTGACCAGGATCACCGGGGTGCCGCCGTGATGCTGGCCGAGCAGCTGCAGCAGCGCGCGCTGGGCCGCCTTGTCTGCCGGGTCAGCCAGCCGCACAAAGAGCTTGCCCTGCGGCAGCTTGGCCAGCGCCTCATCGCCCAGCTCGATGCGGTTGGCGATCAGCTGGAGGCCATCGCGCTCCTCGACCTTACCTTCCACGATGATCACCTGGTCCTCGTGGTACTCGGCAATGGCCGGGTACAGGCTGGGAAACACCGTCACGCTGAGCTGACCGGCCCCGTCCTGGCCGTCGATGAAGGCCATTTCCTGGCCCTTTTTCGTGCGGATCCGCTTGATGCGCCGGATCACCAACGCCAGCGTCGCCTGGGTGCGGCCTTCCAGGTCCGCGGAGGTCACCAGCGGCCGAAACGGGCTGAGGGCCTCCACGTACCGGTCGACCGGGTGGCCGGAGAGATAGACGCCCAGCACGGCCGCCTCCTGATCCAGCTGCGCCGTGGCACTCAGCTTCGGCACCGTGATGGTCTTAGGCTGAAACGCCTCAAACAGCGTCACGTCGTTGCCCGCCAGCTTGACGGTCTCGATCAGCTCGCCGAGGTTCGCCTGCACCTGCGCGCGGTTGGCGTCAAACTGGTCGAAGGCCCCGGCTTCGATCAGCGCGGTGAAGTTCTCCGGCTTCAGCCACTTGGCGTCGATCCGCTGCAGCACATCCTGTAGGGATTTGAACGGTCCGGTTGCCCGCGCCGCCAGCAGCGCGTCCGCAAAGTCGCGGCGCATCCCCTTCAGGGATAGAAAGCCGAACCGCAGGGCACCGTTTTCGATGCGAAAGACCAGGCCGGAGCGGTTAATGTCCGGCCCCAGCACCTTGATTTTACGACTCTTCAGCTCCTGAACATACTGCCGCAACTTGGGGCCGTTGTTTAGACTCGCGTTCATCAGCGCCGCAAAGAAGGCGGTCGGGTAATGGACCTTAATGTAGGCCAGCCAGAAGGCAATCATCGAGTACGCGACCGCGTGGCTGCGGTTAAAGCCGTAGTTGGCAAAATGGTCGATGTAGTCGTACACCGTTTCGGCGGTCTGCCGGTCGAACCCCTTGGCCTGAGCCCCGGCGATAAACTTGGTTTGCTCGGCGGCCAGTACCGCTGCCTTCTTCTTACTCATGGCGCGCCGCAGCAGGTCCGCCTCGCCCAGGCTGAAGCCGCCCATGGCGCTGGCGACCTGCATGACCTGCTCTTGGTAGACCAAGACGCCGTACGTCGGCGCCAGGATGGGTTCCAGCGCCGCCGCCGGATAGGTGATCGGCTCTTCCCCGTGCTTGCGCTTGATGAAGGTATCGATCTGCTCCATCGGGCCCGGCCGGTACAACGCGTTGGTCGCGACCACGTCCTCAAACGCGGTCGGCTGCAGCCGCCTGAGCACCGAGCGAATGCCGGCGGATTCAAACTGGAACACGCCGTTGGTATCGCCGCGGGCAAACAGCTTTAAGGTGGCGGTGTCATCCAGCGGGATCTGCTTGGGGTCAAAGGACTTTTTGGTCTGATACGCAATGGCCGCCGTCGCCCGGGCCAAGATGCTCAAGTTGCGCAGCCCCAGAAAGTCGATCTTGAGCAGCCCGAGCCGCTCAACGTTGGTCATGGTCACCTGCGTCTGCGCAATGCCATCGCCGCCGTCCTGGACCGCGACGGTGTCGGTCAGCGGCTCCTGCGCCAGCACGATGCCCGCCGCGTGGGTCGAGTAGTGCCGCGGCAGCCCTTCCAGCGCCAGCGCCGTTTGGTAGAGCGCCCGGTTTTGGTCCGAGTCGCTGATCAGATTGCGCAGCGGCAGGGAATCCTTAAACGCCTGGGTCAAATCGATCTTAAACTGCGATGGGATCGCCTTGCTCCACTTATCGCTTTCAAACTGACTCAGGCCAAACACCCGGGCCACGTCGCGCACCGCCTGTTTGGCGCCGAACGTGCCAAAGGTGATGATCTGGGCCATGTGGGTCTGGCCGTAAAACTCGTGCACGTAGTTGATCAGCTCCTGGCGCCGGTCGTCCGGAATGTCGATATCAATATCCGGCATCTGCGCCCGCGCCGGGTTCAGGAAGCGTTCGAAAAGCAGATCGTACTTCAGCGGATCGACCTCGGTGATGGCTAAGGCGAACGCCACCAGCGAGCCGGCCGCAGAGCCGCGGCCCGGCCCCATCATGATCCCGACCTCGTGCGCGTGGTTCATGACGTCGTGCACCACCAGGAAGTAATCGGCAAAACCCATCTCGGCGATGACCTTGAGCTCGTAGTTCAACCGCTTTTGGTAAGCCGCTGGCACAGGCTGGCCGTCAAACCGCTTGGCCAGCCCCTGCTCGGCCAGCCGGCGCAGGTATGCCGGCGCCGGCACGTCGTCTGGCGTGGGAAAATGCGGCAGCTGAGGCTGCTTGAACTCGATCGTCACGTCGCAGCGCGCCACCAGCGCCGCCAGGTTGGCCAGGGCCGCCTCCTGCCCGGCCGCCTGAAACGGGGCCGCGGCATCCGCCGCCTTGGTCAGCCAGTTGGGCCCCGGATCCATCAGGGTCGGGTCGCGAAAGTTGAGCTGCGTCCCTTCCTTGATCGCGCCCATCACCTTTTGGGTGAACGCATCGGTGGGATTCAGGTAGCTGACGTCGCTCAGGGCGATCAGCGGCAGGTTCGCCTGCTGGGCGAACTGCGGCAGGGCCGTGTCTAACTCTTGCGGGGTCACGCCCAGCTGCAGACTGGCCGGTTGTTTCGCCGCCAGCGCCTGAAAGTAGCCCTCGGCGCGCTGGCCGCGGTCCTTGAAGGCCTGGCTCATCAGGTACGCGCCCGGCACGATCACCGCCAGGCCGCCGAAGTCCGGCAGCGTCGCCAGGGTAGGCTGCTGTTCGGCCGGCATCATGATCGCGCTGGACAGGCGCAGCAGCTGGTGATACCCGGCAGTGGTTTCCGCGACCACGAGAAACTCGCAGTCCGGCAGGCGCACCGTCATCCCCAAAAGCGGCTTGATCCCCGCTTGTTGGGCCTGCGAATAGAAGTCGACGATCCCGTAGACCACGTTGACGTCACTGAGCCCAATGGCACTGAACCCCCGGGCCTTGGCCGCGCCAATGATCTGCTCCAGCGTCAGCGGGCTTTGCAGCAGTGAGTACGCACTTTTGACTTGAATATGGGTAAACATTGTTTCACCTCGCTGTCCATTATACCCGAAACCGGTGCGGTTCCCGGTTGCATTTTGCCCGCGGCGTGATAAGATGAATTTCAGAAAAGAGGGATACCATGCGCTATCTTGCAACCTTAGTCTGGGGCGTGATCCTCGGCCAAGTCGTCGGCTTTCTGGCCAGCGCGCTGACCGGCGGCACCTATGACCCTAAGCTTTCAACGCTTGTCTCAGTGATCTTCGTGATCATCCTCTTCGTTCTCCCGCCGATCATGAAGCACTTCGATCCGACGACTGATGAGAAGAAAACCAACTAATTTCTGAAAAAAGGCTGAGACCCAAAGCGTTTTTAGCCCAAAACGCAAGCGTCCCGACATCACGATTCGTTCTTTGAATCGCGGTGTCGGGGCGTTTGTGTGTCTGGGCGTTGCTTTGTGGAACGCGACTAGGGTAATTTTGTCTCACTCACTTTTCGATGCAAAAACCGGGCCCGGCACGCTTGCCGGACCCGGTTTAACGGGATCGCTCCTACTTGGTGACGTAGATAAACAAGTCGTCCGCAGACGCCCCCACGTTGAACCTCACGCCATTGCTCTTGATCGTCTTGATCGTCGTGTTGCGCCCGTCTTGGTCCTTTAAGGCCTGCTGGAAGTCTTTGCCGACTTTTTTGGCGTCGGCCCCCACGGCGTTCGCCAGCAAGCCGAACATTTGACCAAACTCGGCCTGCTTCCGCTTGTCCTTGATGGTCTTGATCGGGGCGATCTGGGTCGCGGAGATCAGCTGACCGTCCTGCACGTTGACGCGGAGCTTGCCGCCCTCGGCAGCCAGGGCCTCTTTCAGGCCGGCAACGCTGCCCGGCAGCTGCTGGTCCTTCGTCTTCGCGGACGCCGTTTTCATTGCCGCTTGCAGCGCCTGCTGCTGGGCGACGAGTTTCTGCTGCTCAGCCGCTGGCAGGGCCGCAATTTCCTGCTTGGTCGGCTGCTTCTGGGTGGCCGCGGCCCGCAGCTGTTTTTGCACGCTTGCCGGCAGCGCCGTCGCCACGATGGCCTGATTGTACTTAGCCGCGATCTTTTTGTACTCGCCCAGGGACTTGGCAGCCTTCACCGTCACGCTGACGGTCTTGTTACCGTCCTTGATCGTGACGTCCTGCTGCTTGGTGCTCATCGGCACAGTGAACGTGAACTTACCGTCGTTAACGGTGGTCTTACCGGCTTTGGTGGCAGCCGTGTAGCTGACCGCCTTGCCGGTCGCGTCCCCTTTGACGATCGCCACCATCCCCGAATTACTGTAAGTGGTCTTGCTGGTGCTCAGTTTCGTGCCGCAACCGGCGAGCGTGAGCACGGCGGCGAGGCCAACGAAGAGCAATCCTGTTTTTTTCATGAAAATCCCTTCCCTTGTTTCAGTCTGTGCCCCAGATTAACGCGCGCCGGCGGAAAACGCAATGAAAATGTGACTAGGTGTCACATTTTTGGCAGAACCGTAAAGTTATGGTCCGCACGCGCTGAAATGACCGGATGAGCCTGCAGGTAGTCGGCGATCAGCTCCGTCATGTCCTTCTGATTCTCCCGGACGATCTTGCTCGGGTCAAACATGGCAAAGTTGCCCCCGCCCGCCGCGCGGTACGAGTTCGTCGTGACCTCGTAATATTGGTCTGAGGCCACCGGTGCGCCGTGATACAGCAGCCGAGTGACCCGCTGGCCCACCGGCTGAGAAATGTCCAGCGTGTAATCCAGGCCCTGGTACATGTCGTAGTTGTAATACTGCGGCTTGGGCTTGGCAAAGCGTTCCGTGACGACCAGCTGCCCCTCCTGCAGCGAGAAGAACTCGGCGCATTGCTCCAAGGCCGCCTTGATGTCGGCTCCGGACAGGCGCAGCACAGCCAAGGTGTTGGGATAAATGTAGTTGGTCACCACATCGCGCATCGTGATGGTCTGACCAAAGCCGGTGCCTTCGTTGTTGAACAAGGCGGTGCCGGCGATGTCCGTCCCGGTGGCCGCCATTTGCACCTTGTTGATGAATTCGATGTACGGGGTTTCGACCCGTCGTGCGGCCTGGGGATCTTGAATCGTCATGTCGCCCTGCACGCGGCCCAGCGGCGAATCCAGCCAGTCCTCCGTGTCATTTTGCGTCTGCTTAACGGCAGCCAGCACGCCGGCATCGGCTTTGGCCGCGCCGGTCGCCACCAGCTTGGCCGCCGCGCCAGCGACTTGCCAGCCCGCCTGGGTCTGCTTGAGGTCCAGGGTGATCACGCCGACGTCCGCGCCGCGGTAGCCTGGCTGGGTGGTCGGTACGCCGTTGACCAGCCCCGCCAGCTCGCGGTGCTGGTGTCCGGTGACCAGCGCGTCCACGCCCGGCAGCTGACTCAGCTGGTAGCCGACGTTTTCGCCGGTCAACGCCTCCGTCGGCTCACCGGTTTCCAGGTCACGCTCAAACCCGCCGTGGTAGGCGATGACGACCACATCCGCCAGTTCGTGCAGGCGCTCAAGCCACTGCTTGGCTGCAGCGACCGGGGATTCGAACGTCAGGTCATGAATGTGGCTCGGCCCTTCCCAGTGCGGAATGTAGCTGGTGGTCAGGCCGAGCACGGCGACCTTCACCCCGCCTTTTTCAAAAATCTGGTAAGGCTGGCCGAACGCCGGCGCGCCATGGTCCAGAATGTTGGCGCACAGCACCGGGTAGTTCAACGTGGCGATCGCTTTGCTGAGGTACTCGCGGCCGTAGTTGAACTCGTGATTGCCCACGATGCCAAGGTCGTAGCCCACCTGGTTATAGGCCGCCGTTTCCAGCCGTGGGTCCTGCTTGATGCTGGCCGCGTAGTACGCCAAGGGCGAGCCCTGCAGGTAATCGCCGTTTTCAATCGTCAGCACCGGCCCCGTTGCCTGCTGCCGCAGCGCGTCGATCACCGGCTTGGCCTTGCTCAATGAAAATGGCAGGTCAAGGCCGCGACGGACGTAGTTGGTCGGGGCGATGAAGCCGTGGGTGTCGCTGGTCGACAAAATAGTCAGTTGCACGATTATTTCTCCTTTTTCCCCGTCGGCTGCGGCGCCACCATCGTGATCATCGCCGACACCAGCATCTTCTGCAAAACGGCGTTGATGGCCAGCGAAACCATGGCACTTTGCACCTTGACCGTGTCTTCCTTGGTCACCTTGTTGATGATGACACCGCCAGCAAAGTTCGTATTGGCCTGCTGGATCGCGCCGGCAAAGCCCATGATGAACGCGTCAAACGCCTGCTCTTTTTCCCGCCCCTGCAGCTGATAGTCGATCCCGCCGGCGATCTCGTCCAAGGAAAAGACAGACTTGAGGATCGCGATGATCAGGATGTTGGCCACCTGCCCGCGGTGATACTTCTTCTTGGTGGGGGGCGTGATGACGCCCTTTTTCACGTAGTTGTTGACCATGGTGGCGGTCAGCTCCCCCAGGTCAAGCGGTGCGATCAGCTCGTTGACGTACTGCACGACCTGGTCCATGTACAAGTCAAACTGCGGCAGGTCTGCCCAGCGCGGCAGCTGCACCTGCTGCAGCCGCTCCAGGTACGCCGTATACACTTCATCTTCAGCCATAATGAGCCTCCTCAGGTTGGTTTCCTTAAGTATAGCACGAGAACTAGTGTTGGAAACCAGATAGTCAACTACCACCGAATGAATTCGGTGGCTTGTAGCTCGCGTGTCATCGACACAGTGGTCAAACACCTTCCAGGCTCCCACTTGCTGCGGCCACATCGTCGGGTAGTTGACAACGCCCGTCAGTTATCGGGTTTACCCGACAACCTCTTTTGTAAATCGTGGATGGTTGCTGCCAGACAGGTACTGCTGGCCCAGAGTCACGAGGTTCATGGCCGCGATTCGGTCGTCATTACTTTGGTAACCACAAGCTACACAACGATAAGTGTGGTGCTTATGATCACGCTGGGTCTTATCAATACGACCGCACTTAGGGCACCGTTGACTCGTGTATTGCGCAGAGACCGCAATGACTGTATGGCCGGCTAAAGTCGCCTTGTAGCGAAGCGCTTGTTCCAGCTCAAAGAAGGACCAGGAATGGAGCTCTCGTTGAGCCTGAGCTTGGCGACGAGACTGCTGACGAATGCCAGTCAGATTTTCAACCACAAACAAAGTCTTAGGGGACGCCTCTGAGACGAGTGTCTTCGATAAGCGATGATTAACATCGCTCATCCAGCGGTTCTCTCGGCCCGATAGGCGGTGTAAGCATCGTTTGGCAGATTTCGTGTTCTTCCGTTGTAGTTCCTGACGAGTGCGATGGTACTGGGCCCGCTTGCTCGCGATTGCCTTACCAGAGACAAAGGTAGTTTGCCCAGCGCGGTTATGGCTGACCAGCACAAAGCGCAAGCCGCGATCAATGCCGACAATATCCTTAACCTGCGTGCGGTCAACAGTTGCGACTTCTTTGGCCGCCGCGATGTGCAAGAAATAATGGCCACCCGTGCGCAGGACAGTCGCCGTCCCAAGTTGCCAGTCAGGCGTCAGGTATTGTTCAAAGCCATGCAAATATGGCGTGACGCGGAGTCGCTTTGCTAAAGTGTTGAGCGACAGCCGACCATCCTTAAGCCACGACCAGTCACGGTTACGGACCAATTTGAGTTGCGGCTTACGATATTGCAGCGGTCGCCTTAACCAAGTCAGGTCACGGGGACACCGTGTCCATTGTCCTGTATAACGATCTTTAAAGGCATATGGTTCTGACTTCATTTGGGTCTGCACAGTCTTATAATTGCCTATGACGTGGCGAATGGCGGACTGTGCCATTTGTGCTTTCAGCCCAATGTCTGCTCGCAGTCTGTGATAGAGAGCCTCGTGCAGGACATTTTGATCGAGGACAAATCCGTGGTCAAAAAGATACTGTGAAACTAACTGACAACCCACCGCAAATTGACGCATTGTTTCTTGTAATAACTGCGCTTCCTCTGCGGCAAGTAGGATACGCAACTTCAGGGTGACGGCTTGTTTCATGGCTATCCCTCCAGTTGAATTATAGCAAACACATGTTCGACAGTAAAGACATCATTTTAGTAAAGGAGAAGCAGGTACAGGACGGCATTCCTCCCCTGATTGGAAGCAGGGGTTTCCTGCTAAACACTAGTAATGAAGCGGATTCAGGGAAAGAGAGCGACCAGCAGGTGACGGGTGCGGCTGGGCCAGGTGAACAGGACCGCTTGGGCAGCCATGTGCGGCAAGAGCTTTGCACCTTGCTTAATCGGGCACCGGGGCGACAACGCCCGAGCGATTAGCTACGCTCCCACCCTCGTCGGCAAAATACGCCGACAATGGTGGAAGCTAGGCTAATCGTCGGGCTAAGTTCGTCGCCCCTCTGCACCTTCAAAAAAAGCCCCAGATCAAATGATCTGGGGCAAAGGGCCATTACGCCTTCGCGCTGGTATCCTTGTTAAGCACCTGAGCGCCCTTGTAGAAGCCCTTAGGTGAGACGTGATGAGAGACACGGTATTCGCCGGTCGCTGCGTCGAACTGCAAGTTCGGCACATTCAGCTTGATGTGACCGCGGCGCATACGCTTTTTGGTTTTTGAAGTCCTGCGTGCTGGAACTGCCATGAGCGGAAAACCCCTTTTGTTTTAGATTTCTTTTCTACTATACCGGACCCGGCGGAAATTGCAAGGCCAAGCGGCATTGATAGCCTGTTGCTATCACAGCATGACTAATCATACTAAAATATTCGCGTCAAGGCAAGACCTTTACAGCTAAAATTTACACCTGGCTGGGCGCGCCCTCACTTTCACGGCTGGAAAAGGTCAACGCCCCGTCCTTCACGTCGATCAACGCCGTCGCGTTCGGCAAGATCTTGCCAGCGATCAGCAGCTTGGCCAGCGGCGTTTCCACCGCGGTCGTGATCAACCGCTGCAGCGGCCGGGCGCCGTACGCCGGCTCATAGCCCTTGTTGGCCAGCCATTCCTCGGCCGCTGGGGTAACGTCTAGCGTGATGTTCTGATCGGCCAGGCGCTTGCCCAGCTGGCCCAGGTCCTTGACCGCAATTTTTTCGACGTCCTCCAGCCGCAGCGGGTTGAACATGATGATGTCGTCGATCCGGTTCAAGAACTCCGGCTTGAAGTGGGTGCGCACCTGCGCCATGACCTGATCTTTGGCGGCCTGCGTGATCTTCCCATTGTCCTCGACCCCGTCAAGCAGTGCCTCGGAGCCCAGGTTGGAGGTCATGATGATGATGGTGTTCTTGAAGTCGACGGTACGGCCCTGACTGTCGGTCAGGCGGCCGTCATCCAGCACCTGAAGCAAAATGTTGAACACGTCCGGGTGCGCCTTTTCGATTTCATCCAGCAACACGATGGTGTACGGGTTGCGCCGCACGGCCTCGGTCAGCTGACCGCCCTCCTCGTAGCCGACATAGCCTGGGGCCGCGCCGACCAGCCGGGAGACGGAGATCTTGTCCATGTACTCGGACATGTCGATGCGGACCATGTGCTTTTCGGAATCAAACAAGTTGTCCGCCAGCGACTTGGCCAGCTCGGTCTTGCCGACGCCGGTGGGGCCAAGGAACATGAAGCTGCCCAGCGGCCGGGACGGGTCCTGCATCCCCGCCCGGGAGCGCAGGACGGCGTCTGACACGGCGGCCACCGCCTCGTCCTGGCCGATCACCCGCTGGTGCAGGTGGTCCGGCAGGTGCAGCAGCTTCTGGCGGTCGCCTTCGACCAGCTTCGCCACCGGGATCCCGGTCTGCCGGGAGATGACAGCCGCAATTTCGTTTTCGGTGACAGATTCCTGCACCAGCCAAGCGTCCGGCCGGTCCGTCGCTTCAAGCGCCTTCAGTTCCTTTTCCAGCTGCGGGATGGTGCCGTGCTGCAGGCGGGCAGCGGTCTCCAAATCGTAGCGACTCTGCGCGTCTTCGAGCGCGTGCTTCGCCTTATCGATCTCTTCCTTCTTCTCGTTCAGCTGGTTGATGTCCTTCTTCTCGGCATCCCACTGGGCCTTGAGCTTGGTCGTTTGTTCCTTGGTGTTGGCCAGGTCCTCCTGGGCCTGGGTCAGGCGCTTCATGCTGGCGGGGTCGGTTTCCTTCTTCAGGGCCTGGATCTCGATCTCCAACTGCATCTGCTTGCGCTCCGCCACGTCCAGCTCGGTCGGGCGCGAGTTCATCTCGACGTTGATGTTAGCGCTGGCCTCATCGATCAGGTCGATCGCCTTGTCCGGCAGGAAGCGGTCGGTGATGTAGCGGTTCGACAGCGTGGCCGCGGCCACCAAGGCGGCGTCGTGAATGCGCACGCCGTGGAAGATCTCAAAGCGCTCCTTGAGGCCGCGCAGGATCGAGATGGTGTCTTCGACGGACGGCTCCTGGACCAGCACGCGCTGGAAGCGGCGTTCGAGCGCCTTATCCTTTTCGATGTTCTCGCGGTACTCATCCAGGGTCGTGGCGCCAATCAAGTGCAGCTCGCCGCGCGCCAGCATCGGCTTGAGGAGGTTGCCGGCGTCCATGGCGCCTTCCGCCTTCCCGGCGCCGACAATGGTGTGGATCTCGTCGATGAACAGCAGGATCTGACCCTCACTTTTTTTCACCTCGTTCAAAACGGCCTTGAAGCGCTCCTCAAAGTCGCCGCGGTACTTCGCGCCTGCCAGCAGACTGCCCATGTCCAAGGAAACAATGGTCTTATTCTTGAGGTTATCCGGCACGTCATTGCGCACGATGCGCTGCGCCAGGCCCTCGACGATCGCCGTCTTACCGACCCCCGGTTCGCCGATCAGCACGGGGTTGTTCTTGGTCTTCCGCGACAGGATCCGGATCACGTTGCGGATCTCCTCGTCCCGGCCGATGATGGGATCCATCTTGCCGGAGCGCGCTTCCTTGACCAGGTCCGTCCCGTACTTTTCCAGCGCCTTGTAGGTGTTCTCCGCGGTCTTGGAGGTGACCTTCTGGCCGCCGCGGGCCTTATCGACCACCTGGCGCAGTTTCTTGGCGGTCAGGCCCTTATCCGTCAGGTACTTGGTGATCACGTTGTACGGCTGGTCGAACAGCGCCAGCAGCACGTCCTCGGTGGCGATGTACTCGTCGCCTAAGGAGTCCTTGACCTTGTCCGCGTCTTGGAAGAGCTGGTACAGGTTCTGGCTCATGTTCTGGCCGTAGCTGCTGACGCCTTCCACCACCGGTTCCTGGTCAATGGCCTGGTCGATGGCCGCGTTCAGCCCGTTCAGATCGATCCCGGCGTCCTGAACCAGCTGGGCGCCCAGGTCGCCTTTTTGCACGAGGCTCTTGATCAGCTCCGGAATGTCGATGTCCTGGTGGCGCCGCACCTGCGCGATCTGCTGGGCGGCAGCGACCGCCTCCGTCACGGCTTGGGTTAAATTATCTGGATTCACGATGACCCTCCTTGGCCGCCTAATCGCGGCTTGAGCTAGCTTTCTTCTACTCATTCAGTGTACCAAATTGGGTTTGGTCAAAACAGGTCAAAAAGCAAATAAACCGCTTGCAGCCGCAAAAATCGGGCTAAAGGCCGAGCGGGTTTGCAAAGTCGGCCGAAGCGCTTACACTAAGACTATCAGACTGACAAGGAGTGCACCCATGGACAAACATTACATCATGGCGCTGGACGAAGGCACGACCTCCACCCGGGCGCTGATCATCGATCACGAAGGGCGAATCGTCGCCGACGCGCAGCAGGAGTTCCCGCAGTACTTCCCGCACCCCGGCTGGGTGGAGCACAACGCCAACGAGATCTGGAACGCCGTGCTCACCACGATCGCCGACGCCTTTTCCAAAAGCGGCATCCAGCCGCGGCAGATCGCCGGCATCGGCATCACCAATCAGCGCGAGACCACGGTGATCTGGGACAAGCAGACCGGCCTGCCGATCCACAACGCCATCGTCTGGCAGTCGCGGCAAACCACGGCCTTGGCGGAGCAGTTGCAGGCGGCCGGCTACGGGCAGCAGGTCCACGACAAAACCGGCCTGCTGATCGACCCGTACTTCTCGGCCACCAAGATCCGCTGGCTGCTGGATGCCGTCCCTGGCGCCCAGGCTCGCGCCGAGCGCGGCGAGCTGCTGTTCGGCACCATTGACACCTGGCTGGCCTGGAAGCTTTCCGGCGGCACGATCCACGTCACCGACTACACCAATGCAAGCCGGACCATGCTCTTCAACATTCACACGCTGCAGTGGGACGACGAGATCCTCAAGGCGCTGAACATCCCCCGCGCGCTGCTGCCTGAAGTCCGCAGCAACGCCGAGGTGTACGGCGAAACGGCGCCGTTTCACTTCTACGGCAGCCGCGTGCCCATCGCCGGGATGGCCGGCGATCAGCAGGCCGCGCTGTTCGGTCAGCTGGCGCTGCAGCCGGGCATGGTCAAGAACACGTACGGCACCGGCTCCTTCATCGTCATGAACACCGGCGAAACGCCGACCATGTCCGCACACAACCTGCTGACGACGATCGGCTACGGGCTAAACGGCCATGTCACGTACGCGCTGGAGGGCTCGGTCTTTGTCGCCGGCAGCGCCATCCAGTGGCTGCGGGACGCCATGGGGCTGGTGCACACCGCCCCCGAGTCCGAGACGGCCGCCCGCGCCTCGACCAGCCAAAACGAGGTCTACGTCGTCCCCGCTTTCACCGGGCTGGGGGCCCCGTATTGGGACCCGGACGCGCGCGGCGCGGTCTTTGGGCTGACGCGCGGCACCACCCGCAACGACTTCATCAAGGCCACGCTGCAGTCGTTGGCCTACCAAACCCGCGACGTGGTCGAAACGATGGCGCAGGACACCGGCATTGAACTGGCGACCCTGCGCGTTGACGGCGGGGCCGCCAACAACGACTACCTGATGCAGTTTCAGGCGGACCTGCTGCAGACGCCGCTGGAGCGGGCCGCGATCCTTGAAACGACCGGGCTGGGCGCCGCGTTTCTCGCCGGCCTGGCCGTCGGGTTCTGGCCAGATACCGATGCCCTGCAGCATATCTTCAAGGTCGGCACGCGCTTCACGCCAAAGATGGCAGCGGCCGAAAGCACCCGGCTTTACGCCGGCTGGCGGCAGGCGGTCGCCGCGACCATGGCCTTCAAACCACAGGCATGACAAAACGCTGGCCCCGTGATCTTGGATGATCACGGGGCCAGCGTTTTGTTAGTGCTGATTGGGCTGACTGTCAGCTGGCTGGGCCTTTGCCGCCTCAAGCTGCTGCTGCAAGTCCTTGACCTGCGTCTCCAGCTTCGCGGTGGCGTCCTTAACGGCCTGCGCTTTCACGGCTTCGGCACTGGCGGCGGTCTGTTTGGCCGCCTTCAGCTCCTTTTTACTCTGCGCCATGCTGGCGGTCGAAACCAGGAAGGTGATCAAGGCGCCGATCAGCACCGAGACCACGATCACGACGATCAGTGGCCAGGTGAACTGCGCGCCAAAGAAGTTCACGGCGACGCCTTGGCCGTTGAGGAGCGCGAACACGATCAACGCCAGCGCCAACACCAACCCCACGATCAAACGTTGTTGATTTTTCATGATGGGTCTCCCTACTTCTGATTGAACAGCCCGCCGGCCAGAAAGTCACCGACGTGTGGGAACAAGTCGTAAAACTTAGCGGCAGCCGTCATCACGGCCGGCGCGTTGATCTCGCGCACGGGGCGGTGGAAGCTGCGCACGATCCGGCAGGCCAGCTTTTGCGGGTCCAGCACGATCATGTTCACGCGCGCCAAGTAATCATTCGCCTGAGCGACGGTGAAAAAATCCGTGTTGATCGGGCCCGGGTTGACCGTTGTCACGTTCACGCCGAAGGGCCGCAGTTCCAGGCGCAACCCGTTGGAGTAGCCGACCACAGCGAACTTGGTCGCCGAGTAGACCGCCGACTTGGGGGTGGCCATCTTGCCGGCCATGGAGGCGATGTTGACGATGTGGCCGCGCCGCGCGTCGATCATCTCGCGGCCGATCAGCTGCGTCATGTACATCAGGCCCAAGACGTTGGTCCGGAACATTTTTTCCACGAGGGGCATCGGGGTGTCAACGGCGGCCTCAAAATGCCCGAAGCCGGCCGCGTTGACCAGCACATCGATGGGCCCAACGTCGCGCTTGATGCGCGCCACCACGGCCTCGATGGCGACGGGATCCGCCACGTCGCAGACAAACGCATACGCCGGCTGGCCAGACAAGGCCGTGGCTTCCGCCTGGGCCGCGATCAGCCGGTCCTTGCGCCGCGCCAGGAAGACCACCGTCGCGCCCTGCTTGGCCGCCTCCAGCCCAACTGCCCGGCCTAAGCCGCTGGAGCCGCCGGTCACGACTACCGTTTCGCCATCAAGTCTACTCATGATTGCCTCCTTTGGTGAATGGGATCACCACGTCCTCTAGATCATGCACCACTTTGGTCGCCGCGAAAACCTGCTGCGCACTTTTTTGCAGCAGGTTCGCGCCCTTGCCAATGTAGCGCGCCGAAATGTGCGTCAGGTACAGCCGCTTGGCGTGCGCCAAGGCCGCCAGCTTGGCGGCCTGCAGGTTCGTGGAGTGGTAGTACTGGTGGGCCAGCTTGGCCTCATCCGGCCCAAACGTCGCCTCGTGCACGATTGCGTCGGCGTCCTGGGCCAGACTCAGCTCGCTATCGGCCGCCCGGGTATCGCCAAAAATGGCCACGGTGCGGCCAGGCTGGGCCGCACCGATAAAGTCGCGGCCGCTAAACGTCCGGCCGTCCGGCAGGGTCACCTGCTCGCCCGCCTTGAGCTTCGCGTACACGGGCCCGGCCGGAATGCCGGCCTCGCGCACCTTCTCGACCATCAGCTCGCCTTCATGCGGCTTCTCCTCGACGCGGAAGCCGAAGCAGGTGATGCGGTGGTTGAGCGGGGCAAACGACACGCGGAACGTGTCGTCATCCAGGATCACCCCGGGCGTCTTCAAGATGACGAAATTGAGCTTGTACGGCAGGTGGGTGCCGGTGACGGCAAGGCTGGTCTTGACGAACCGGTCAATCCCTTCCGGACCATAGATCGTCAGCGGCTGCTCACCGCCCTGATTCGCGCGGCTCGTCAAAAACCCTGGCAGGCCGAAGATGTGATCGCCGTGCAGGTGGGTGATAAAAATTTTGGCCACCTTCCGCGGGCGGATGCTGGTTTGCAGGATCTGATGCTGGGTGCCTTCACCGCAGTCGAACAGCCACACCTCGTTGCGTTCGTCCAGCAGCTTGAGTGCGGTGCTTGAGACGTTGCGCGTCTTGGACGGCGAGCCCGCCCCGGTACCGAGAAATAAGAGTTCCATTCATTTTCATCCTAACTATCGTCACTTATGGCTTATTTTATCACACTGGTCGCGGCGCAAGAACGCGCAATCAAAACCGCGCCGTCCTCGCAAAACAGGGCCAAGCCCCGGCTCGACCCTGATCACTGATTCGCGTTGACTACCAGGCGCTTCGTCACGTACGCCGCGTAGTACTTATTACCGGTCGGATTCGGGTGCACCTGGTCGTCGTAGAACCAGTCGCGGTGACGATCCGAGTACCCGTGCCAATCGATCACGGTCAGGTTATTGAAGCGGCGTGTACCGGCCGCCAGCATTTTGTTGACGGTGTTTTGCCACGGCCGCGTCGGCACCTGCGCGTTGATCCAAAAGACGTGACGCTCGGGTCCGACCGCCTGCATCATCGCGTCCAGCTGCGCGTCGCTGAACGGCCCGTTGGTGCCCAGCTCAATCAGCACATTCTCCGCCAGCGCGCCCTGCGCGGCGTAGGAGCGCACCAGCTCGACCGAGGCGGCCATTTGGCGGGCCACTTTGCCGTCGATGAAGGCCTTGGGCATGAGCTGCTGCAGCGTCGGCTTGGCGTCAAGCAACACGGAATCGCCGATGGCCGTGACCGTGAGGGTCTGGGCCTTCTGCAGCTCGGCCTGGGAGATGCAGTACGCCTCGAACTCCCGGTTGACCGGGTGCGCGTACTGCGAACTGGCAGTGGCCTTGCTGGCACTGGCCGCCTGACTGGCCGACTGCGCCTTTTTGGTGGCCTTGGCCTTGCTGGCCGCGGCCGCTTTCTTCTGCGCGGCGATCTCCTTTTTCGCTTTCTGCAGCGCCGCCTTCTTCTGGGCGGCGGTTTCCTGGTTGGCCTTGAGGTGCTTTTCCTCAGCACTTTCGTGGGCCTTGGCCGCTGGGGCCTGAGCCAGGCCGACACTGCCCAGCACCAGGACCACCGCAAACGCCGCCACCAGGGTGCGGGCCAGTGCCGCCCCCCGGCCGCCGCGGACCCGCTGCCAAAAGGCGGCCAGGTCGGCGCGGCTGGCGTGGCCCAGGGGCTGCTCGATCAGCCGGTAGGACAGCTCGCTGATCACCAAAATGATGGTCACTTCGATCACCGGGTACAGGACCGGATGATTGGCGACGTCGCGAAAGGCATTTTCAAAGAAGATCATGACCGGAAACTGATAAATGTAGATCCCGTAGCTACGCGAGCCGATCCAGTGAAACAGCGGGTTGGCCAGCAGCCGGCCCCACCATGTTGCGGGGCTGGCCACCACCGCCACCAGCAGCATCGCCAGCAGACTAAAGCCAACCATGCCGCCCTCGTACAACGCGCTGCTTTGGTCGCCCAGGCGCAGCAGACTGGCGCCCATGGCCAGTACGGCCAGCGTGCCGGCCCCATCAAGCAGCCAGCGGCTTGGCCGCGGCAGGTCGGCGGCCAGTTTCTGGCTCGGCCAGATGAACGCCAGCGCGCTGCCCATCAGCAAGGCAAAAATGCGCGTATCCGTGCCGTAGTACAGGCGGCTGGGATCACCCCCGCCGAGCATCGTCAGCCGGTACAGCACCGCCATCCAGACGCCGCTGGCCAAAGCCAACGTCATCGTCGCCGCGAACCGCTTGCCCGCGCTTTTGAACAAGTGAACTAGAAGCAGGAACAGGAACGGCCAAAGCAGGTAGAACTGGCCTTCGATCGACAGCGTCCACAGGTGCACAAACGGCGACTCGTTATGGGCGAACCGCTCGAAGTACGACTGGCCATTGGCGATCTGCCACCAGTTATAAACCAGGGCCAAATTACTCAGCACGATCTTGTGCAGGTTGACCAGCAGATCGCGCGCAAACAACACGATGTACGCACTGGCCCCAAACAGCACCGTGACCAGCGCCGGATAAAGCCGCCGCACCCGCTTGATGAAAAAGGCCTTGAGGGCCAGCGTGCCGCTTTGGGCATACTGACGGCCAAAGCCATCCGTGATCAGATACCCCGAGATCACGAAGAACAAAAGGACTCCCAAGTAGCCGCCTTGAAACAGGTCCGGCCGCAGGTGGTAGAGGATGACCCCCACGACCCCCAAAGCCCTTAACCCGTCAAAGCCGCCGATGTAACGCCGTTTAGGCTGGGCTGATTCCATACTATCCCGCCTTAATCTTGTGCATGCCCGATTATTATTCCACAAACTCAAACGTGAAATCGTCGATCGCGACCAGGTCGCCGGTTTTGGCGCCGGCCTCCCGCAACGCGTCGTCGACCCCGATGCTGCGAAGCTGGCGGGCGAAGCGCAGGGCCCCGTCGTCGTGATCCAGGTTCGCCATCTTGAAGAGGCGCTCGACCTTCGACCCGCTCAGAATGAACGTGCCGTCGTCATCGCGGCTCACGGCCACTTCCGCCTCGGTCGCCTTTTCATGCGCCACGGCCTGCTCGGCGGTGGCTTTCGGCTCGAAGACCGGCGCCGACTTCAGCGCCTGGGCCGTGTCCTGCATCAGCTGGCTCACGCCCTTATGCGTGATGCTGGAAATGGCATAAATATTCGCCGCCGGCACGCCTTCCTTGAGCAGCGCCGCCTTGAACGCCTCAAAGCGCTCCTCGGCGCCGGGCATGTCCAGCTTGGTGGCAACGACCAGCTGCGGCCGCTTCAAAATATTGTCGTCGTAGGTGCCGAGTTCCTGCCTGATCTGGTGGTAATCATCCAGCGGCTCGCGGCCGTTTGCCGGATCCATCTCGACGAGGTGTAGGATGACGCGGGTGCGCTCCACGTGGCGCAGGAACTGGAAGCCCAGCCCGACCCCGTTGGATGCGCCTTCGATCAGCCCGGGCAGGTCCGCCATGACAAAGTCGGAACCGTCGTCCAGCTGCACCATCCCCAGGTTCGGGGTCAGCGTGGTGAACTGATAGGCGGCGATCTTCGGCTTGGCGGAGGTCACGACAGACAACAGGGTAGACTTGCCCACAGACGGGAAGCCGACCAGCCCGACGTCGGCCAGGACCTTCAGCTCCAAGGTCACGAACCGGTGCTGCCCGGGCTCACCGTTTTCAGCAATTTCCGGCGCCGTGTTTTTCGGTGAGACAAAGTGGACGTTGCCGCGCCCGCCGCGCCCGCCGCGCGCAACGACCAGCTCCTGGCCGTTGGCCGTCAGGTCGCCGATCACTTGGTGCGTGTCGGCGTCGTACACCGTGGTACCGGCAGGAACGGCCAAGCGAATGTCTTCGGCCTTGCGTCCGTACATCTGCTTTCCGAGGCCATTGCCCCCGGCCTTCGCGTGAAAATGGCGCTGGTAGCGAAAATCCATCAGCGTGCGCAGGCCAGGATCGACGTAGAGCACAATGCTGCCGCCGTGGCCGCCATCGCCGCCGGCCGGCCCACCAAAGGGCACAAACTTTTCGTGGCGAAACGCCACCATGCCGTCCCCGCCCTTGCCGGCTTCAACTTCTACTGTCACTTGATCGACAAACATGAGCTCCTCCTTGAATGATAAGTCTAAGTCACTAGCATACGGGTTTCGCCCCGTCAGTGCAAATCTCACTAGCCATTATACTAGATTCCAGGCGCGTCCGGGGGCCGTATATCAGTTATGCAAAAGAAAAGTTCAAGCAAAAGTGTTGCGCCAGGGAGAGGCCAGCACGGCGGGCCGGCCGCAGATGCGGCCGCCTGGCGGACAGGGTGACATGCGGAGCGGCTAATCATGCCGCTAAAACCGCCAGCACTGTGCACCTTGGCGTAATCGGGCTGCGGGCTGGCAACGCGGGAGTGGCTAACTACGCTCACGGCCTCGCCGCCAAAAAACGGCGGCAATGCCCTGAGCTAGGCTATCCATCCCGCTAAAACCGCCAGCCCTGCGCACCTTGCACCTAACTGGGCTACGGGTCGACAACGCCCGAGCGCTCAGCTACGCTCACGGCCTTGCCGCCAAAAAACGGCGGCAATGCCCTGAGCTAGGCTGATCGTCGGGCTAAGACCGTCGACCCTGCGCACCTTGGCGTAACTGGGCTGCGGGCTGGCAACGCGGGAGTGGCTAGCTACGCTCACGGCCTCGCCGCCAAAGTACAGCGGCAATTCCGTGAGCTAGGCTATCCATCCCGCTAAAACCGCCAGCCCTGCGCACCTTGCACCTAACTGGGCTACGGGTCGACAACGCCCGAGCGCTCAGCTACGCCATCGGCCTCGCCGCCAAAAAGCGGCGGCAATGCCGATGGCTAGGCTGATCGTCAGGCTAAGACCGTCGACCCTGCGCACCTTGGCCTAACTGGGCTACGACTTGGCAACGCGGAAGTGATTAGCTACGGCCGCGGCTTCACCTGCTGCGCAGGCAAAGCCGCAGCCTAGGCTAATCATTCCGCTAAACCCGCCAAGTCTTCGCATCTTACATCAAAAAATCGGTCCCGGGGAGGGCCGATTTTGGGTAGTTCCATAGCAATGAGTGGTCGGCCCCGTCCGAAGAGCCGGCCTGTCTTGACTGACAAATACAGGATAGCATCAGCCGCCAAAGACAACGGACATTTTCAAAAGTAAACCCGGTCATTTTTGTGAAACCGCTTGTACGCCTTGCGGTACGCGCTGGGGGTCAGGCCCTTCCAGCCCTTAAAATTACGCGCCAACGCGCGCTGGTTGGCAAACCCGACCGCCGTGGCCACATAGTCGATCGCCTTATTTGACGTCAATAGCAGCTCCCGCGCCTTCATCAGCCGGACCGTGCGCAGATAGCGAATGACCGACAGCTTGAGGTTCGCCTGAAACTGGGCGTTCAGCGTCGTGGTCGACACGTGCAGGCGCTGCGCCAGGCGCGCAGTCGTCAGCGGCTCGGCGTAGTCGCGGTCGATGATCCCCATGGCCGCGTCGACCAGCGGCGGATTGACCCGCACGGCCGGCGTTTGCAGCGGCGCGGTGAAGTGAGCGGCCAGCAGCGCAAGCACCCGGTAAAACGCGCTGAGCATGCGCAGCCGACTGATCTGATCTCCGGCGCGGCCGTGCTCCTGGGACATCGCCAGCATGGCGGTCCATAAGGCTTCGTAAGCCGGGCGCTGGGCCGGGTCCGCCGGCTGACCATGGAGCGTAAAGTGCCAGTTGACCGCGTCCGGCAGGACCTCGGTCAAAAATTCCGGATCGACGTTGAAGCCGTACTCCAGCCAGTCAGCGCGTTGCTCGGCGGAGGAGCTGTGGACGACGCGCGGATCGATCGCCCACATGCACCCGGGCGTGAACAGACTGGTCCGGCCATCCTCAACCACCTTCAGCGTGCCCCCGTGGATCAGGCAGTTGACTTCCAGCCCCTGGTGCCAGTGCGGGGCGACGGCCGCCATCCTCGCTGGCCGGCGCAGGTAATCACGAAACGGAAACGACGGGGTCATCTGCACGATCTCATGTTTGATTGCCGCCATCAAGCTCACCTCTTTTTACCTATGTTAAAACAGATTCCGCCAACTCGGTCAGCAGAATCTGTTCTCTCGTTAGGCTTTAACCATCCGAAAGCCGCTCCAAGGCTTCAGGTAGCTGAGCAGGAACAACTCGTCCGGGTGCAAGTGGCCGACCACATTGACCCGACCGTCGTTCGGCATGCCCTGCAACGCGATCTGGGTTTCGCCCTTGTACTGGCCGAACTTCTCGTTGTCGATGAGGACGTCGCCGCGCTTGATCGGCTCGGTGTGGTGCGCCGGGAAATCGCGGTCGCGGTACTTGACCCGCGTCATCGTGCTGCGCAGCAGGTACTCGGAGCGATCGCCGCGGTAGCTGTGGTCATTATCGAACAGCAGCTCAGCCTCAAGCGGCGAAATGTCGGCATCCGGCACCACCTTAAGGGCTGGGTACGCGGCGGTCCAGGCGTCGTGCGCCGCCTTGAGTTCAGCCTCGCTGGCGTACGCATTGCCGATGATCACATCGTTGATCGTGTCGAGCAGCACATAGTGTTTGACCTGCGTCTCGATCGGCAGGTGGCGGTGGTCTTCAAGCGTGCACACGCCATCCTGCGTCGGCCACGGGCCAAACGTTGCGGCCTGCGACGTGATGAAGGCGGCCGTGTTCAGGTCGTACTTCGTGTACATCGCCGTCGCCTGGTCGAAGAACGCCTGTCCCAGCCCCGAAAACTGGTGCGGGTAGAAATTGTGTGAGCCCAGCAGGTTCTCACGGTTGGGTGAATACGACATGATATTGTCGATGTAGTGCGTGCCTGACGACATGTTGACCTCGATCTTCAGGCCGTACGGGTTGCGCGTCATGCGCGCTTCCTCGGCACCCGTGAAGCCCAAGTCCAGCCGCACGCCCCACGCCCCAAGGTCCTTGAAGAACTTCAGGTTGTCGTAGGTCACGCCGAGCTGATCGAACAGGGCCGGGTTCATGTCGACCATCACTTCCATGCCCAGGCTGTTGGCGTGGTCGATCACCTTTTTAAAGCTGGCGACCACGCTGGCCGCGTCACCCTTGATCTCAAGCAGTGACGTGAACACCCGCTTGAAGCCATACTTAGCCGCCAGGTCCAGGTAGGCCGCGTCTTTTTCATAAGTGGAACGCTCCGGATAAACGGAGACGCCTAATTTTCCCATGAGTAAAATCCCCCTTTACGTCATTAGCCTACCATATTGGCCTACACCAATGAAAGGGCTTCCTGATGATTTGTGGGAACAATTTTGGATGTGACGGTTTATGAACGATTTTGCCAAACTTTTTGAATGTTTTTGACCGTTATATATTGATTTTGAATGATCCCGGCGTATAATGACTGCGAGAGGTGAGGAAAGTGCTTACAGAAGAGCGCCACCGGTACATTAAGGCCGCCTTGCGTCAGCAGGGCGTCGTCAAAGCCAAAGATCTCATGCAAGCCCTGGCCGCTTCGGAGTCCACGGTGCGCCGCGACCTTCAAGACTTAGAGGAACAAGGTGCGCTGAGACGGATCCACGGCGGCGCCGAGCGCCTCATCGACGCCGCGGTGGAACCCAGCGTGCGGGAAAAAGCCACCCGCGCCCTGATCGAAAAGCAGCGGATCGCCAAGGCGGCGGCCGCCATGATCCCCGCCCATGCGACTATTTTTCTGGATGCCGGCACCACCACGGCGCAGATGATCCCCCTGCTGGTGGGCCGCGACATCACCGTGGTGACCACCGGGGTCGACAACGCCAGTCAGCTGGCCGATTACAAGGTCCAAACGCGCATGCTGCCGGGAACCGTCAAGCCCGCCACGAAGGCGCTGATCGGAGCCACCACCGCCCACGCAATGGCGGCCTGTCACTTCGACCTGGCCTTTCTCGGCACAAACGGCGTGCACCTGAAGTACGGCCTCACCACCCCAGACGAAGAGGAGGCGGCGATCAAGCGCGCGGCGCTCAGCCAGGCGACCCAAACCGTCGTCCTGGCCGACCCCAGCAAGTTCGGTCAGGTCAGCTTCGCTAAGTTTGGCGACCTTGCCGCCGCAACGATCCTGACCACCCCGCTCGGGGAGCTTACTCAGTACTACGAAGATCAACCCACAATCAAGGAGGTCACAAATTGATTTATTCTGTCACCCTAAACCCATCGATCGACTATGTGGTCACGCTGGACCACCTCGCGCTTGGACTGGTCAACCGGCTCGACTCGGCGCTGACGCTGCCCGGTGGTAAAGGCATCAACGTGTCCCGGATCCTGAAGGCCCTGGGCCGGCAAAGCACTGCGCTGGGCTTCATGGGCGGCTTCACCGGCCGCTTCATCGAAGAACAGCTCCAGGCGCTGGCCCTCCCCTGCGCGTTCACGCCCGTTCAGCAGCCGACGCGGATCAACGTCAAGCTGCGCGCTGAAAGCGAAACGGAGCTGAACGCGGCGGGCCCGACCATCAGCGAGGCCGAGATCAGCGCGTTCAGAGCCAACTTGCAAAAGCGCCTGCAGCCCGGCGACGTGGTCGTCATGGCCGGCAGCTTGCCCAACGGCCTGCCCGAAAGTTTTTACCGCGACCTGATCCCCCTGATCCAAGGTGCCGGCGCCGAGTTTGTGATCGACACCACCGGCCAGGCCCTGCTCGACACACTGGCGGCCCACCCACTGGTCGTCAAGCCCAATCACCACGAGCTGGCCGAATTATTCGGGGACGCAGAATACCCGGACCTGCAGCAGGTGGTCGCAGCCGGTCGCAAGCTCCTGAAGCGCGGCGCGCAGCACGTGCTGGTCTCCATGGCCGGCAAGGGCGCACTGCTGGTGGAAGCCGACAAGGCCTACCACGGCAGCGCCGCCAAAGGCCAGGTGGTCAACTCAGTCGGCGCCGGCGATTCGATGCTGGCAGGCTTTACCGGCACCCTGGCAGAAACGAACGATCCACTGGAGGCCTTCAAGGTCGGCATCGCCTGCGGCAGTGCCACCGCCTTTTCCAAGGACCTGGCCGACCGTGCCAAGATCGATGAAGTGTATCACACCATTACAATAGAGGAAGTGTAACAATGGATATTCGTGACTTATTGCTCAAAAACGTCATGATCATGGACCTCAAGGCCACCGATCAGCGCGGTGTCATCGATGAAATGGTCGCCAAGTACAAGGCGGAAGGCATCATTGACGACGAGACCCTGTACAAGGAAGACATTCTCAAGCGCGAGGCGGAGTCCACGACCGGCATCGGCGACGGCATCGCCATGCCCCACGCCAAGGACAAGGCCGTGCAGCGCGCCACCGTCCTGTTCGCCAAAAGCGAAGCCGGCGTCGAGTACCACGCCTTGGATGGCCAGCCGGTCCACCTGTTCTTCATGATCGCCGCCCCAGAAGGCGCCAATAACACGCACCTGCAGGCCCTGGCCGCACTGTCGTCCCTGCTGATCAACCCAGACCTCGTCGCCGCTCTGAAAAAGGCGCAGACGCCGGACGAAGTGCTCCAGCTGTTCGGCGCCGCTCAGGAGGCAAAGGACGTCAAGGACAAGGAAGACGACGCCAAGGCCGCCCAGCAGGACGCCGCGCGCCAGGCTGCTGCCGAAAGCCCGGCACCGGCCGCCAAGAAGCCGTTCATCGTCGCCGTCACCGCCTGCCCCACCGGCATTGCCCACACTTACATGGCTGAAGCCGCCCTCAAGGAGCAGGCCGAGAAGATGGGCGTCGACATCAAGGTCGAAACCAACGGCTCCGAAGGCGTCAAGCACAAGCTGACCGCCGCCGACATTGACGCCGCAGTCGGCGTCATCATCGCTGCGGATAAAAAGGTCGACATGCCGCGGTTTGCCGGCAAGCACCTGATCAACCGCCCGGTCATTGACGGCATCAAGAAACCCGAAGAACTGATCCAGGACACCCTCGCTGGCAAAGGCCCCATTTTCCACGCCGCCGGTGAGCAAACCGAGACCAGTGCCGCCGCGCCCGAGGAAAAGAAGACCCTGTGGAGCCGGATCTACGCTGACTTGATGAACGGGGTGTCCAACATGCTGCCGTTCGTGGTCGGCGGCGGGATCATCATGGCGCTCTCCTTCATCTTTGAAAATGCGTTCGGCGCCAAGTCCCAGTGGTTCACGTTCACCAACAACCTCGGCAATTACGCCTTTTCCTTCCTGGTGCCGGTCCTGGCCGCGTACATCGCGGTGTCGATCGGTGACCGCCCGGCCCTGATGCCAGGGTTCGTGGGCGGCTACATGGCCACCGTCGCCGCTGCCTCCGTCGTCCACGCGCAAAACGCGGCTGGCTTCATCGGCGGCCTCGTCGCTGGGTTCGTCGCCGGCTGGATGATCATCGGCCTGAAGAAACTCTTCGCCGGGATGCCGCACTCACTGGACGGCCTGAAAACGATCCTGTTCTACCCCGTGATTGGCCTCGCGTTGATTGGTCTGATCATGTTCTTCATCGTCAACCCGATTTTCGCCTTCCTCAACGGTGCTTTGATCAATTGGCTTGAAGGCATGGGCACCGGCAACGCGGTTGTCGTCGGGGTGATCCTCGCCGGCATGATGAGCATCGACATGGGCGGCCCCTTCAACAAGGCGGCTTACACCTTTGCCATCGGTGTTTACCAGGCGTCAGGCTTTAAGGACGGCCGCTGGATGGCTGCCGTCATGATCGGGGGCATGATCCCGCCTTTGGCCATCGCCATCGCCGCGACCTTCTTCCCGCAAAAGTTCACCAAGACGGAGCACTCCTCTGCGATGTCTAACTACGTGCTCGGCCTGACTTTCATTACCGAAGGCGCGATCCCGTTTGCAGCCACTGACCCGCTGCACATCATCGGCAGCAGCGTCATCGGCTCGGCCATCGCCGGCGGTCTGACCCAGCTGTTCCACGTCAACGTCCCGGCGCCTCACGGGGGCATCGTGGCGCTGGCTTTGACCAACCAGAAGCTCGGCTTCATTGTCTCGCTCATCGTCGGGACCCTGATCGCCGCGCTGATCCTCGGCTTCTGGCGCCCCAAGGCCAAGGAAAGCCTCTAAGCGGCAAGCTTGAACTAGAGGCTGAGACATAAAGCGGTTTTAGCCCAAAGCACAAGGGCGTCGCTTTACGGAACGCGACTAGCGCCATCACTGATCAGTGATGGCGCTTTTTGCTAGCAAAAAAGCGGGCAAGCCCCCCCTGCCGGCGCGGAGTCGTTTCGCTTGTTGCGCCCTGCTTTAGGCCCTAAACTGAAACCAGCAAAATAAGGAGGCGGATCATCCATGCAAGCATTTGGTTTTGAAGTCGAACACGGTGCCACCACCCTCACCGCCCGCACGCTCCCCGACTTGCGCCCCGCCGGCGATGAGGTGATCATCAACGTGCAGGCGGTCGGGCTCAACAACCGCGAGCGCATGCAGCGCCGCGGCACCTTCCCCGGTGATTTCAACGTCTTGGGGTCGGACGTTGCCGGCACCATCGCGGCGCTGGGCCACAGCGCCACCGACCTAACCCTCGGCCAGCGCGTCTTGGCCCGAACCACGGCCGGGGACGCCACCCAGGCGGCGCGGGCCCGGGAAGTCGTGCCGCTGCCGCGCAATCTCAGCTTTGAGCGCGCTGCCGCCATGATCACCCCGGCCGTCACCGCGTACCGGGCGGTGAACGTGTTCGCCACGCTGCAGCCCGGGCAGACGGTCGTGGTCAAGGGGGCCAGCGGCGGCGTGGGCCTGCTCATCCTGCAGCTGGCCAAAGCGCAGGGGGCGCGGGTGATCGGCGTGGCCAGCGCGGGCCGCCGGGAGCTCGTCCTCGCCGCGGGCGCCGCGGCCTTTGTGGCTTACGACACCGAGACGCCGGCCAAGACCCTGGCGGACTCAGCCGACATCGTTTTCAACGCCGCGCTGGATGGCGTCAACGGCGACGACGACGTCGCGATGGTGCGCACCGGCGGGCAGATTGTCAGCGTTGCCCACCAAGCGCCGCCCAGCAGCAAGGCGGTCCGCTTCACCCACATCCACCCTGGCGCCCGGCCGAGCGAGCACGACATCCTGAGTGAACTCGTCCCGCAGTTTGCCGACGGGCTGCTGGAAATGCCGATCGGGATCCTGCTGCCGTTTACGCAGGCGGGCTTTGCCGAAGCGCATGACCTCCTGCCGCAGCCGCACACCGGCCGCATCGTCGTGTCCACCGCTGCCAAATAGCCGCCCACCAATAATGGCCCACCACCTGGTGAGCCATTTTTTAATGTTGTGAGGTTAGGTTAAAGCGTTGCCCCAAGCACGCCCACCAACACCACGACCAGGGCCAACGCCCCCAGCGCGACTTTCACGCCGCCCACCGGCGTTGCCGCCACGCGGTCAAACGCCCGCGCATGCGCGGCCGCAAGCTGCCGGCGGCTCCCCGTCGCCGCCCACCGCACGATGCGGTGCGTATGATAATGGCGCTTGATCCCGAATCCCGCACTCATCATAATATCATCTTCCCTATTATTTCTAACCTTATTATAATCCCGATGCCATTATCATACACGCTTACATGGGAAAAGAAAAGCATCTTGAACTAATTCGGGGAACCGGGACGCGACCCTGGCACGCCTTGGACGAAAAAACGGCCACCACAAACCGGTGTCCGTTACAATCAGCGTCAGCAACCAAGTGATGCGAGCGTCTGCTGTGCTGACGAGTATTCTGACGATCCATTGGCCCGCGGCACTATACCCCGGCCTGCGTCATGAGCTGATCCATCAACCGGACCACATCCAGGGTCTCCTGAGCGAAGGCCTGCCCGGCCGTCGGCGTCGCCAGGGCCTGCTCAAAGTCCGCGATCTCGTATGCCATGGCCAGGGCCGTGCTGCCGGCGGTGATGGTTTCCGTGGTGCCATCGGGGGCCGTGATGGTGGCCTGCTCCGCTCGTAGAAAGTTCGGCACGTCAATGTAGCCGCCGTCCCCAGAGATGAAGGCATGCTGGGGCAGGTAGGCGCGAAAGGCCATGTTGGCATTGGCCAGGACCCCGTCATCGGTTTTCAGGGCAATGCTCCACATCTCATCCACCCCCGTCGGATACTTATGCATCACTGAGACGGGCTGGCCAAAGTGGCGGCTAAAGAAACGAATAAAGGACAGATCGTAGGTGCCAATGTCCAGCATCGCGCCGCCGCCCAGCGCTTTGGCGAAAAACCGGCTGTGCGGATCAGGGGCCGTAACGCCGCCGAGCTGGGCCTGGATCATTTTGACGTTGCCGATCCGCCCGGCCGCGATCAAGTCACGCAACTTGCGGTAAAGCGGCATGTGGTAAATCGTCATGGCCTCGGTCAGCAGCAGGTGCTTGCTGGCCGCCAGCTCGTACACGGCCTTCGTTTCCTCATAGTTGCGCCAGATCGCCTTTTCGCACAGCACGTGCTTGCCGGCGTCCAGGCACAGCTTGATGTCCTTGAGGTGCTGCGAGTTGACGGTGGCGATGTACACACAGTCGATTTGCGGGTCGGCCAACATTTCCTGGTACGACGCGTAGTGGTGGACCACCTGGAAATCCTTGGCAAACTGCGCCGCCTTCGCCGGGTCCCTGCTTGCGACCCCGTACACCGGCTGCGTCCGGTTCAATTGCGCTGCGAAGTCCCGGGCGATCTGCCCGAGACCCATAATGCCCCAATTCGTCATCTGATCATCCTCATTACATTCAAGATTAATTAATCAGCCTCATTATAGAACTCATTGGGAGAAGATACCGGCCACACAGCAGATCCGGGCTAGGATAATCGCCGAAAAAAGCCTACCGAAAAGCAGCCTTGGGGCTTGCCCCTGGACGGCTTACTGTGCCTGCAGGGAAATCTTGATCGCCTGCGCGACGTTCTTGGCGATGCCGAGCTTTTCGATGTCCTCGACGCTTGCCTCCTTGATGTGGTTGATGGTTTTGAACTGCCGCAGCAGCTTGGTGCGGGTCTTGGGGCCGACCCCTTGGATCATTTCCAGCTTGGACGCCAGCGAATTCTTATTGCGCAGCTGGCGGTGGAACGTGATGGCAAAGCGGTGCACCTCGTCTTGGATCCGCGTCAGCAGGTAAAAGCCCTGCGAATGCGGGTCCAGGTCGATGGGCTGGTCGAGGTCCCCGTACAGCAGCCGCGCGGTGCGGTGCTTGTCGTTTTTGACCATCCCGGCAACCGGGATGCTAAGGCTCAGCTCGTTTTCCAGCACGTCCTTGACCGCGTTCATTTCCAGCTCGCCGCCGTCCATGAGGATCAGGTCCGGCATGGATGCGTGCTCCTTCAGCAGCCGGGTGTACCGGCGCCGGATCACCTCGCGGGTGTTGGCCTCTTCGTCGGCGCTGTGATTGCCTTCTGCCTCGGCCAGCTTGTACTTGCGGTAGTTGCTCTTCGCCGGCGCGCCGTCGACGAACTGCACCATCGCCGAGACCGGATTGGTGCCCTGAATGTGGCTGTGGTCGAAGGCCTCGATGACGTGGCCGTACTGCAGGCCCAGCGCCTTGAAGATCTCCTCTTGGGCCCCAACTGTGGTGCGGTTGTCGAGCTCAAGCAGCCGGAACTTCTCGTCCAGCTTGATCTTGGCGTTCTTCTTGGCCAGATCCATCAGCGCGCGCTTCTCGCCGCGCTGCGGGGTGCGCACCGGCACGGCCAGCACCTGGGCCAGCACGTCGTTATCGAGGCCTTCCGGTACCAGGATCTCCTTGGGCAGCACGTTGTTTTTGCGGCTGTAGAACTGCATGATGAACGTCTCGAATTCCTCGCTGGCGGTGGTGGTGATCGCGAACAGCCGGGATTCGCGCTTCATCAGCCGCGCCTGGCGAATGAAGAAGATCTGCACCGACATCCAGCCCTTGTCCATGTAAAAGTTGAACACATCGCGCTGGGTCTTGTCGTTGGAAATGATCTTCTGCTTTTCGACCGTGGCCTCGATGTAGTGCAGCTGGTCGCGCAGCTCGGCGGCCCGCTCGAACTCGAGGTGCTTGGCCGCCTCTTCCATCTTGTGAGTCAGCTCCTGCTTGACCCGGCCGGTGTTCCCGTCCAGAAAGCTGCGGATCTTGGCGATCTGCTTGGCGTATTCTTCCTCCGGCACCGTCCGCCAGCACGCCCCCAGGCACTGGCCCATGTGGTAGTACAGGCACGGGCGGCCCTGGTAGCCGTTGCAGCGGCGCAGCGGGTAGACCTTTTCCAGAAAATGAATGGTCTCCTGCGCGGCGTACACGTTCGGGTACGGGCCGAAGTAGTAGGCGCCGTCCTTTTTGACGTCGCCGGTCAGCTCGATCTTCGGGTCCCGTTCGTTGGTGATCTTGATGTACGGGTAGCCCGTCCCTTTTTTCAGCTTGATGTTGTAGAACGGCTGCCACTTCTGGATCAGCGTGATCTCAAGCAGAAAGGCCTCCTTGTCGCTGGAGGTGACGATGTAGTCAAAGTCCGCGACTTCGGAGACCATCTTAGCGACCTTGCCGTCATGGCTGCTCTTGAAGTACGAGCGCACGCGGTTCTTCAGGTTCTTCGCCTTGCCGACGTAAATGATCTTGCCGTTGATGTCCTTCATCTGGTAGCTGCCTGGCAGATCCGGCAGCAGCGCCAGCTTGTGTTCAATGTGGGCGGACGCCATGCGCTCGCCTCCCTTCGTTAGACTTACTTATAAATTGTAAAGGTGATGCGGCCAAAATTCAACCCGGCCGCCGGGCGGACTGCTTGGACCGCGGCGCCATCAGGAACACGAGCACCACCGGCAGGATCGCGCCGATCGCCGCCAGGGCAAAAATGGCCCGGACCCCGCCGCCGACCAGCCCGTCGAGCCAGGCGAACACCAGCGGCGAGGCGAACTGACTGCCGAACATCAAGGCGTTAGTGACCGTCAGATTGCGGGCCCGCGCGGCCGGGGCCGACAAGTGGGCGATCCGCTCGTTGAGCGCCGGCATCCCCAGGCCCATGGCTACGCCGGCAAAGCCCAGCCCCACCAGCGTCAAGGGCCAGCTGCCACCGGTCATGGCCAGCATCCCCAGCAGCAGGCTGGCGAACGTGATCGCAAGTTTTTGCGCCAGCGACCACGGCAGCTTGCCGTACCCGATGCCGATCACCAGGCCGAGCCCGGAGACGCTGGCCAGCAGCCACCCGGCGGCGGCCGGGTTCGGCGTGTGCAACACCGACCCGATGTAAAAAGGCAGGTCGGTCGGGATCACAAAGTAGATGCCCGTCAGCAGGATCAACAACCCGAAGGTGAGCCTCAGCGCCCCACTGCGCCGACCCGCGGCCTGTGGGGCCTCCTCAACTGGGGTCTTGGCCGGCAGAAACCGCGTGATCAGCACCAGTGGCACCACGGCCAGGCCGTAAATGCCAAAGGCCCAGTGCCAGTTGCGCAGCGCCAGCCACCCAGCCAGCAGCGTGGCCGAGATGGTGCCCACGGCCGTCACCGCATTCGCCCACCCGAGGAGCTGGCGGCGAGTCGCGCCGTGAAAGTAGTCCGTGATCAAGCTGATGGCCGGGCCGGCGATCAAACTCAGGGCCACCCCGGCGAGCGCCCGCGCGAGGATCAGCAGCCCAAACGACAGCGGCAGCACCGGCACCAGCCCGCCGATCAGATACAGCACCAGGCCCACTTGGACGTGCTGCTTGCGCGTGCCGGGCAGCCGGTTCAAGATCGGCAGCAGCACCATGAAGACCAATGCGGGCACCGTGACCAGCGACTGGATCCACACCCGCGCGACCCCCGGGTAGCTCGCGGCGATGGCGGTCAACGCCGGCGACAAGGCCGCGCTGGTCATGATGGTGAAAAACGACAACGATAAGATCGTGATTTGCAGCATGGTCCCTCTCCTCCCTTAACGGCCACAGCGAAAAAGCGCCAGCAGTGTTTCCCCAGCTCCTCCAGCCTCAGTTTAAAGGCGAAGCGGCGCGCACGCGAGGATTTTGCTTGGCCAGCCGCGAAAGACCACCTGTGGCTGGCGCACCGCGTTCGTGGTAGAATGGAAGCACTCGTTGCAACAGAAAGGAGCGCCTCATGGCGAAACACAATAAGAAGCACTCCCGTCAGGATGACGCCGTGCGCAAGGCCCGAGCGGCCCGCCAGCACGAACAAGGCGTGCTGCGCCAAGACCTCGCCCACGACCACCCGGGCGTGAAGATCACCAGCAAGCATTAGGCCGCCCAGGCGGTCTTTTCTTTTGCCCGCACCTTCCGTATACTAATAAAGTTTGGGCGGAGGATATTATGAAAGAATTCATGGCACTGAATAACAACTTAAAGCTGCGGATGCTGACGGTGTTCCTGGCCGTGATGCTGTCCAGCTCGGTCGGACCGAACATGACCATCTACTACGCCAAGTACTTTGGCGCCGGCATCACCGGGGTGCTGCTGATCATCGTGTCCGCGCTGGGGTTCGTGGCCGGGCTTTACGGCGGCCACCTCGCCGATGTGCACGGCCGCAAGCCGATCATGGTCGCGGGGTCACTCCTCACGCTGGTTGGCTTCGCGCTGGCGGCGGCGATGAATTCGCCTCTGGGCCGTTACCCGATCCCGACCTTCTTCGGCTTCCTGATCGCCCAGGTCGGCGGCGCCATCACCAGCCCCGCTGAAGAAGCAATGGTGATCGATGTGTCGACCCCGGAGAATCGCCGGTACGTTTACGCGCTGATCTACTGGATCATCAACATTTCGGTGATGATCGGCGCGGCGCTGGGCGGCTGGTTCTTCCGCGACTACCTATTTGAACTGCTGGTCGGGATGATCGTCGTTACCATCATCAACCTGATCATCATCCAGTTCTTCATGACTGAAAGCTTCACGCCGGACCACACCGTCTCCGGGTCAGTCTGGCAGGCGGTGCGCGGGTACCTGGGCGTGCTGTCCGACCACCGTTACGACTGGTACCTGATCGGCATGGTCCTGGCCGGCATCGTGACCAGCCAGCTGGGCTACTACCTGGCCGTCCACCTCGGGGATGATTTTCAGACGGTGCGGCTGTTTGGCATCGAGATCTACGGGCAGCGCATGCTGTCCGGGGTGACCCTGATCAACACCGCGATCATCATTCCGTTCATGTCGCTGTTCACCAGCCTGACCAAGCGCTGGTCGCTGAAGCGCGCGTACAGCGTGGGGATGCTGCTGCAAACCATTGGCTTTGCCCTCGCCTGCCTGTTCTCGACGTTATGGCCGATCGTGGTTTGCGCCGTGATCTTGACCATCGGCGAGATGATCGTCGTCCCGCCGAGCCAGACACTGCGGGCGGACCTGATGGACCCGGAAAAAATCGGCACGTACTCTGGCGCCTTTTCGACCGTCAATCCCCTGGCCGGCATCCTCGCCGGCGCCTCGGTCACCATCTCGGCGTTCCTTGGCAGCTACGGCATGGCCGCGCTGTTCATGGTGCTGGGCATGCTCTCAATCGTCGTGGTCGTGCATGTCATCGGCATGAAGCCGACCCGGCCGACGCCGCCAATTGAATGATGATGGCGCCGCGGCTGACCCAAGCCGCGGTTTTTTGAATCCGGCCAGCAGGTGATTCTTGGTGACCCGGGTGAGCGCCGCCTGCCCGCTGCCAAAGGAAAGGGATCGCTGGGCGTTCGCGCTGACCTGAGCGGTGTCCCGCAAGGCACAATGCACTTACTATTCGTTTGTATCTTGGTTAATGAACGCGCATACTAAAACTAATTCAATCATCACCAAGAAAGGAATCTACACGATGCAAAAAACATTCAGTTTCGATCAAACATTAACTGTCAACCGGCTCGGCTATGGCACGATGCAATTGCCGGGCAAAGGCGTCTGGGGCCCTTCTGCAGACCCTGACAACGCCGCCGATGTCATTGAAACCGCCATTGACCACGGCGTGAATTTCATCGACACCGCCGATGCTTATGGGCCACTGTATGCCAACCTTTATCTGCGGGAAGCGCTCAAGCAGCGCCCCAACAGTCACGTGATGGTCGCCACCAAAGTCGGCTTCACTCGCCAAGGCCCTGACCAATGGATCCCGCTTGGTGCGCCGGCCTACTTGCGTCAACAAGTTGAATTAAACTTGCTGACGTTGGGCTTGGATCACATCGACTTGCTGCAGCTGCACCGCATCGACCCCAACTACCCACTGGCAGATCAAATCGGGGAACTGGCCAAGATGCAACAGGAAGGTAAGATCCGCCACATCGGGTTGAGCCAAGTGTCTGTTGCCGAAATTAAAGCCGCGCAGAAGATCGCCCCGATCGTATCGGTCCAAAACCGTTACAACCTGATCGACCGCAAAGACGAAGCCGTCTTGAACTACGCCGAGGCCAACCACTTGGCCTTTATTCCTTGGTTCCCGTTGGCCACCGGTAAACTGGCCCAAGGCGAGCAATTACAAGCCATCGCCAAGCGCTACGACGCAAGTCCTGCCCAAATCGCTTTGGCTTGGCTGCTGAAGCGCTCAGAGGTGATCTTACCGATTCCTGGCACCAGCTCAACCGAGCATGTCGTTGACAACATTGCCGCCCAAAACATCGACTTGAGCCAAGCAGACTTTGAAACCTTAGATCAATTAGGCCGTCAGCAACAATAAGCCGCCCACTCGCAATTACACTTTTGTAATTGCGAGTTTTTTTCTATTTGGCGCGCAGCGAACAGCACCCTAAAATGACAATCAAAGAAGATGCGGTCAAATCTGGGGAGGTTCACATCGGCCAACAATTAGCCCGCAATCATGACAATTAGGGCAAACAAAAGCCGCCCACCGGTTGGGAAACCTCTCCGGTGGGCGGCTTGCTGCAGCCAAACTTATTGGGCGAGCACTTTGCTCAGGAAATCCTGGGTCCGTGCTTCCTGCGGGTGGGTGAAAATGTCCTCAGGCTTGCCCTTTTCGGCAATGACCCCGGCGTCCATGAACCAGACCTCGTTGGCAACTTCACGCGCAAAGCCCATTTCGTGCGTCACGATGACCATCGTCATGCCGGATTTGGCCAAGTCCTCCATGACCTTCAGCACTTCGCCGACCATTTCTGGATCCAGGGCGGACGTCGGTTCATCAAACAGCATCACGTCCGGCTCCATGGCCAGAGCGCGGGCGATCGCCACCCGCTGCATCTGCCCGCCTGACAGGCTGCTTGGGAACGCATCAGCCTTGTCTTCCAGCCCGACCTGGGCCAGCAGCGCCTTGGCCTTTTCGGTGGCCGCGGCCGGATCTTGGGCCTTGACCTTCATCGGCGCCAGCTTGATGTTGTCCAGGACGGTCATGTTCGGGAACAGGTTGAACTGCTGGAACACCATGCCCATCTTTTCGCGGACTTTGTCGAGGTCCTTTTCGCTCAGGGTCATCAGGTCGGTGCCTTCGAACTTGACGGCGCCGCTCGTCGGCTTGTTCAGCAGGTTCAGGCTGCGCAGGAAGGTCGACTTACCACCACCAGACGCCCCGATGACAACGATAACGTCACCTTTGTTAATGGTTTCCGAAATGTCATTGAGGACGACCTGGTCCCCGAATTTTTTCACGAGATGCTCGATCTGAATCAATGGCTGAGAATCACTCATACAATCTACTCCCCTTCGCCGGCAGACGCCGAACTGATATCTTGAGACCAACTATACACGCTGATTAATCTTTATGCAATATATATACGAGAAAAATTCATTTTTTCCGCGCCGCCCGCAAACATGCTATACTAGCTTCAACGAAAGGGAGTGTCTACCCATGGGCTTAAAAGTAAACACCAAAACCGACTGGGGCGAAATGTTCGACAAGTTCGCCGTCATCCCGGACGAAGCCAAGGCGGCCGGCCCTGATCCCAAGGCTAAGGAAAACGCCGCTAAAGCCAAGCAGGCCAAAGAAAAGCAGAAGTAACTTTGCGGGTCGCCAGTGCGCGGCCTTTTTTCGTGCCAAGCCCCCGCTCCATTGGCCACAACCAAAAACGTGCTACAATCAGGGCGAATGGAGGGATCTTGATGGCAAAAGTATTCATCTCAGACCGCATCCCCGAGGCTGCGGCGGAGACCTTGACCAAAGCCGGCTTCACCGTGGATCAGTATCAAGGGGCCGGCCTGATCACGGAAACCGCCCTGGCCGCGGGCACCCAAGACGCCGATTTTCTGATCGCAACGCTCTCGACCCAGGTCACCAGGGCGGTGATCGAACGCGCCCCGCACCTCCGCCTGATCGCGAACTACGGCGCGGGTTTTAACAACATCGATGTCGCCGCCGCGACCGCTCGCCACATCCCGGTCACCAACACCCCGGCCGTCTCCACCACCGCGGTCGCCGAGGTGACCCTGGGCCTCATGCTCGCGCTGAGCCACCGCATCGTTGAAGGCGACAAGCTGATGCACGGCGCCGGGTTCGACGGCTGGCAGCCCCGCTTTTTCCTGGGCCACGAGCTGGCCGGCAAAACGCTGGGCATCGTCGGGGCCGGGCATATCGGTCAGGCAGTGGCCAAACGCGCCGCCGCCTTCGCCATGAAAATCTTATACACCCAGCACCACCAGCTGCCCGCCGCTACCGAGCAGGCGCTGGGGGCGACCTACGTCCCCTTCACGCAGTTGGTGGCCGAGTCCGACCTAATCACCCTGCACGCGCCGCAGACGGCAGAGAACTTCCACCAGTTCAACGCCGCGACCTTTAAAGCGATGAAACCCACCGCGCTTTTGATCAACGCGGCACGCGGGCCGATCATCGACGAGGCGGCCTTGGCCGACGCCTTGGCGGCCGGCGAGCTTGCCGGCGCCGCTTTGGATGTCTACGAGCACGAGCCGCAAGTCGAACCGCGCCTGACGACCATGAAGAATGTTATTCTCACGCCGCACATCGGCAATGCCACCGTCGAGGCGCGTGACGCGATGGCCATGATCTGTGCCAACAACGTGATCAAAGTCAGTCGCGGCGAACCCATCACGCCGGTCAATTAAGCGAGAGCAATAATCGGGCTAAGTGCGCAACGGCTGCGCACCTTGATAATCGGGCGCCGCCGTCGCAACGCCCGAGCATCTAGCTACGCCCGACGCCCCACCGCCCAAAAACGGCGGTGAGGCGTCAGGCTAGGCTAGCTGTCGGGCTAAGTGCGCGACGGCTGCGCACCTTGATAAGCAAAAATGGCGCCCAGCTGGACGCCATTTTGCTTTGTCTAGGCCAGGTAGGCGGTGTAAAAGAAGTACGCCGCCAGGCCAAAGGCGGCCAGCCCCACCGCGATGCGGATCGCGCGCTGCGGCACGCGGCGCACCACCATCGGGCCGATGTAGCCACCGATAAACATCCCGATGCCCAGCGGCAGAACCATCAGCCAGTAGACCTTGGTGGTGAACGCATAAATGATCAGCGAGACGATGTTGGTCAGGAAGGTGGCAAAATTCTTCAGCGCATTGGCCACCGCGAACGACACCGGCAGCGTCAGCGATAAGATCGCCAGCATCACGATGCCGGCCGCCGCCCCGAAGTAGCCGATGTAGAGGCCCACCAGGAACACCACGGCGTTGCGGCCGACTAGCTTCCAGCCGGTCACCTGGTGGCCTTTGGCGCCAGCCGGTTGCGTCCGCCGCGCCGACCAGAGCATCAGCCCACCGGCGATGGCGATGAGAAACGGCACCACCTTTTCAAACGTGGACCCGGGCGCCAGCGCCAGGATAATGGCGCCGACGATGCCGCCGGCGACGGCGTACCCGGTCACGGCGAACATCAAGCGGCGGTTGGCCCGCAGCTCCTTGGCCGAGGACAGCCCCGCCCCGACGCCGGTGAAGATCATTGCGGCGGTGTTGGTCACGTTCGCCGAAACGGGTGACACGCCCAGCGCCAGCAGTACTGGGTACACGATCAACGACGCCATCCCCGCCATGGAGGACAACAGGCCGCCAGCCAGGCCGGTCACTAACAGGATCAGCGGTAATAAAATGGGATTCACAGTCGCCCTCGCCTCTTTTCACCGCGTCATTAAGCGCAACGCGGCCCCAGCAAGGTGCCAGGGCCGCGCCGGATCAAAGCTTGGCTTCCGGGTACTTCTTGGCCAGCGTCTTGAGGTTGGCCTTGGCCACGTCTTCCAGCGGAATGTCCGCCCAGAGCGCGATCTGCGACAGGTACCAGAGGACGTCCCCCAGCTCGTTTTTCAGCTTATCGGGTTCCAGGTCCTGGCCCTGAAAGGCGTAGCGCTTGATCCGATCGACCACCAGGCCGGAATCGGACGCCAGCCCCAGCGTCAGGTTGGTCAGAACGTGCTCGTTGCCGGCCAGTGTCTTGTTGGCCTTTTGTTGATACTCATTCAAATTCATTGTTCACTGCCTCCGATTCCCGTCTGGTTCTCCAGCCAGTCCCACACCGCGTCCTTGCCCTCACCGGTCGTCGCGGAGAACATGATCAGCTGGTCCGCCTGGTTGAGGTCCAGCGTGCGTTTGATATCGCGCATGATGGTCTGCCGCTTGGCCTTGCTGGTCTTGTCGACCTTGGTGCCGACGACCAGCACATCGACGTTGAAGTACTTCAGGTACTGGTACATCGACACGTCGTCTTCGCTCGGCAGATGCCGCGCGTCGACCAGCTGCACCGCCCCGCGGAACGGCTTGCGGGTGCTCAGGTACTCCTCGATCATCCCGGCGAACCGCTCGCGGTCACGCTTCGACACCTTCGCGTAGCCGTAGCCCGGCACGTCGACGAAGTACAACTGATCCTCGATGTTGTAAAAATTCAGCGTCTGGGTCTTGCCCGGCACGGCACTGGTGCGCGCCATGCTCTTGCGGTCGATCAGCCGGTTGATCAGGCTCGACTTGCCGACGTTGCTGCGGCCGACAAACACGATCTCCGGGTACCCGGTGGCCGGATACTGCGCCGCGCTGACCGCACTGATGGTCAGGCTGACATTGTTGACTTTCATTTGCTACCTCCTGAGATGCTCTGCTGTTAAGTGTAGCATACCGGCCGGAGAATTGGGTTCATCGAGTCGGTTACGGTTTGGTGACTATTGCGGCAGACTGATGGCTGAATATTATTTAGCTTGTGTGTTTTAATGTAACATGTTATATTAAACCGCACAGGTAATGAGACGCAAAGGAGATCATCAATTTTGACAACATATGCAATCACCGGCGCCACCGGCCACTTCGGCCAGCGCGCACTAAAGTACCTCGCCGCTAAGGTCCCGGCCGAAGACATTGTCGCGCTCGCTCGCAACACGGAAAAGGCCAAGCAAGTCGTCCCGGCCGGCATCACCATTCGGCAGGCCGACTACACTGACCCCGATCAGATGACCGCGGCGCTGAGCAATATCGACCGTTTACTCTTTGTCTCCTCGCTTCCGGGCGGCCCAGTGTCGCGCGTTCAGCAACACCAGAACGTGGTGGCGGCCGCCAAACGCGCCGGGGTTGGTTATATTGCTTACACCAGCTTCCCGCACGCCGACACCTCGACTGGCGCCTTGGCAGCTGACCACAAGGCGACCGAACAGGCGATTCGCGAGGCCGGCCTCCAGTACAGCTTCCTGCGCAACAACTGGTACCTGGAAAACGAAATGTCCCGTCTAAAAGCCGCTGCCGCAGGTCAGGACTTCCTGTATGCCGCGGGCGACGGCAAAGTCGGCTGGGCGCTGGAACGCGAATACGCAGACGCGGCCGCAGTCGTGCTCGCCGCCACTGACCCCAAGCCGATCTACGAATTTGCCGGCCCTGCTCGCACCTACCGCGAGCTGGCAGCCGCCATCAGCGGCCAGTTCGCCATTAAGAGCCTGAACGACGCGGACTACCGGGCCACCCTTACCCAGGCTGGCATGCCGGCCAACGTCGTGGGCTTCTCGGTTGGCGGCATGGCGATGATCCGCGCCGGGGTGCTGGACGAAACCACCACCGACCTGACCGATGTGCTCGAGCATGGCCTGACCCCGCTGCCAGCTGCCATTAAAGAAGTGCTAAAATAAAGCCAGTTTACGCATGACCGGAAAGGTTGAGGTGACAAGCCGTGCAATACTCCCACAAACTAAGCGACGCCGTCCACGTGCTGGCCTACGTCCAGATCGGGGCCGGCTGGGACCGGTCGAGTAAGCAGATCGCGACCAGCATCGAGGCCAACCCCAGTGTGGTGCGCCGCCTGATGGCCCAGCTGGTCAAAGGCGGCCTGCTCACCAGCCACCCTGGCATGGTCCAACCGGCCCTGGCCCGGCCCGCTTCGGCGATCAGCTTGCTGGACATCTACCGCGTAGTGGATAGCCCCGTGCTGCTGCATGTGGACGAGAAAACCAACCCGCAGTGTCCGGTCGGCGGCAACATTCAAGCCACCTTGAATGAGGTCTACGACGGTATCCAGCAGGCCGCCGAAGCCTCAATGGCCGCAGTCTCCCTGCAGCAGATCATCGACGGCATCGTCGATCGTGCCAAGGCGCGAAAGATGATGGCCTGAAGGGGCAATGACTCACTAATTCACAGCAAAACGGCGCCCAACTCAGCCGGCATCACTGCCGGCGCGTTTGGCGCCGTTTTTGCATCCTTTCAAAACCCATGACTGGCCCATCTCGCAGGAAACGCTGGTTTAAGCCATCAAGTTCAGGAGCACCAGCACCAACCCCACAACCGCCGGCAGCACCTGCACCAGGTAGATCCTGCGCGTCACGGTGACCGCGCCGTAAACGCCGACCACCAGCAGGAAGATCAGCAAGATGGTCGCCACGGTCACAAACGCCAGGTTCGTCATCGTGAAGGCACTCACCAACATCGAAGCCCCGAGCATCAGGTTGTAAATGCCTTGGTTCGCCAACGCGATCTGGGCATGCGGCTGCTTCACAAACGCTAACGGCATGCCAAAGACTGACGCCTGTTTGGCCGGTGCCCCACGCATTTCCAGCACGGCGATGCCAATGTGCTCAATACCGACAAGCACCAGCAGCGCTTTTAACCACCAAATTAACAATTCCACTCACTCCTTTGCCAATTAAAAAGGCCGCAGCGAGACACCCCCGCTGCGGACCGTGCGCCGGTTACGACGCTTTTTGGTTTTTGTCTTTGATCAGTTCGGGCTTGCCGGTGCCTTCGACCGCTTCTTTGGTCACCACGGCCTTGACGACGTCCGGTTCGGACGGCAGCGAGAACATCATGTCCTGCATCACGGCTTCGATGATGGACCGCAGGCCCCGCGCACCGGTGTCGCGCTCGATGGCCTGGTGGGCGATCGCGTGCAAGGCGCCTTCGGTGAACTCGAGCTCGGTGTCATCCAGCGACAGAAGCTTCTGGTACTGCTTGACCAGCGCGTTCTTCGGCTCGGTCAGGATGCGGACCAGATCGTCTTCGGTCAGCTTCTCCAGGGAGGCAATGATCGGGATCCGGCCGATGAATTCAGGAATGATCCCGAACTTCATCAGGTCTTCTGGAACGACCTGCTGCATCAAGGACTTGCCCTCAACTGGCTTGGCTTCGTCGGAATTCTTGCCGAAGCCGATGGTCTTTTCGCCGAGGCGGTTCTTGACGATGGATTCGATCCCGTCGAACGCCCCACCGACGATGAACAAGATGTTGGTGGTGTCGATCTGGATGAACTCCTGCTGCGGGTGCTTCCGCCCGCCCTGCGGCGGCACGTTGGCGATCGTGCCTTCCAAGATCTTCAGCAGGGCCTGCTGCACGCCTTCACCGGAAACGTCACGGGTGATCGACACGTTTTCCGCCTTCTTGGCGATCTTGTCGATTTCATCGATGTAGACGATCCCCTTTTCGGCGCGCTCCACGTCGTAGTCGGCGTTTTGCAGGAGCTTGAGCAGAATGTTCTCGACGTCCTCGCCGACGTACCCGGCTTCCGTCAGTGTCGTCGCATCCGCGATGGCAAACGGCACGTTCAAAATGCGGGCGAGCGTCTGGGCCAGGAAGGTCTTCCCGGAGCCGGTCGGCCCGATCAGCGCGATGTTGGACTTTTGCAGTTCGGTGTCGCCTTTTTCGGCAACGTTCATCTGGTTGACGCGCTTGTAGTGGTTGTAAACGGCAACGGCCAGTGCTTTCTTGGCCGCACTTTGGCCGATCACGTAATCGTTCAGTACCTTGAGGATCTCAGCCGGCTTTGGCACTTCAAGCATGTTGTCAGCGGCATCCTGCTTGAACTCCTCGTCGATGATCTCCTTGCAGAGGTCGATGCATTCATTGCAGATATAAACCCCAGGGCCAGCAACGATCTTCTTCACCTGATCCTGCGACTTGCCGCAAAACGAGCAGGTCACGGGCCCGGTGGTTTCAACGTTGTCAAACATTTATTTCAACCCCTTCTTAATAACTCCATGATACCAAAACGCTGGCACCATGCCTAGTTGCACTCGCGTTAGCTTAGCATACGCCAACCGGCCCTGCAAGGGGCAGATCAGCTTTGCCCGGGCTCTGGCCCGGCCCCGCCGGTTTGCGGCGCATTCTTGCTTGGCAGCAGATCGATCACGAGCTCAAACAGGGCCGTGGCCAGGATCAAGGCGCCACCGATGGCACTGACCCAAGGCTGAGCGTTCAAGGACCCAGCGCTCAGCAGGGTCGCGCCAAGGCCGGCCGCGCCGTAGAACCCCACCAGCCACCACCAGGACCACCCCGCGTCCCGATAGCGGCGCACCTCCAGTGAAAGGGTCGGCACCACGATCGCCAGCCCGATGATGCAGCCCACCAGCATCAGCCAGAGGAAGGCAAAAAGTCGCGCCATGTCGCCGGCAAACATCCGGTCGATCCCATGGTCGTTCACCAGGATCAAGACACCACAGCCGATCAAGCACGCCGCAACGATCGATCGCCACAACGCGACCCACCAGTACTCACTGCGGCTGGAGCGGCCGGTAAAGTTAACGTAATTGGCAAAAAAGCCCAGTAGGGACCGGAAGAAACCGGCCCGGTAGTACTTATTGCCCGCCTGGCGCTGAATCTCGGCACTGACTGGTTTGGCCATCACGTCGCCTCCCACTTTAATGACTCCAGCATACCCGTCCGCCTGCTTACTGTCACCATTTCCGTTTCCGCGCGCCTGGCATCAACCAACTTTCATCCGCACAAGCCGCTGGTGATCACCCAGCGCCCAGCAGCAGAGCCAACACCCCGGCAACAATAGCGGCTAGGCCGATGGTCATGATCAAGCGGCGGGCCCTGAGGCTCAGGCCGCGGCGGCGGGCAAGCAGTATCAGGGCGACGCCGCTGAGGATGATCAGCAGCGCGTGTTTGCCGGGCCCACCGGCGAGGCGAACGATCAAACGTGATAGTCGAAGCATAGCCTACCTCCTGAAGAATTGACCACTCGCACCAAGCCAGCTGGTCATTTTGATAGCAAAACACCCCTCGCCGCGGCGAGAGGTGTCAGCCAGTTCAATCATTACTTAGCGTCTGTATCAGCCTTGGCATCGTCCTTGGCATCAGCTTTCGAATCAGCCTTAGGCGCGACTTCCTTAGCAGAGTCAGTGATGATCGTGATCGCATCCTGGACGCCGATATCGTGCTTCAGCATGTTGTCGGTGAGGGCCTTGCGCACGGCCTTCTCTTCCATGTTGTATTCGTCGGCAAGGCGCTTGATCTCAGCTTGGACCTGATCGTCGGTCGGCTCGATCTTTTCTGCCTTGACCACGGCTTCAAGCACGAGGTTCGTCTTGACGCGGCTCTCAGCGTTAGCGGCGAACTGCTTCTTCAGGTCGTCTTCTGAGGTGCCGGTGAGCTGGAAGTACATCTGCGGAGAGATCCCCTGCTGCTGCATGGAGCTCATGTACTGGTTCATCTGGTTGTCGACTTCAGTGTCGATCATGGCCTGAGGGATCGCCGGGATCGTCGCGTTGTCAACCGCCTTGGCAATGGCCTGTTCCTGGATGGCGTCCTTAGCGGCGTCGTCCTTCTTGGCCTGCAAGTCTGAACGTATCTTCAGCTTGAGTTCTTCAAGCGTGTCAACGTCTTCGTCGTCCAGATCCTTGGCGAAGTCGTCGTCAAGCTTTGGCAGTTCCTTGCTCTTGACTTCGTGGATGGTCGTCTTGAATTCGGCGTCCTTACCCTCGAGTTCCTTGGCCTGGTAGTCGTCCGGGAAGGTGACCTTGACGGTGACTTCATCGCCCGCCTTGTGGCCGATCAGTTGGTCTTCAAAGCCAGGGATGAAGGAGTTGGAGCCCAGCTCCAAGGAGTAGTTCTTGGCCGAGCCGCCATCGAATTCCTTGCCGTCCACGGTGCCGACGTAATCGATCGTGACGGTGTCGCCCTTAGCTGCTTCGCCGTCTTCTTTAAGCACGAGTTCGGCTTGGCTCTTCTGCTTGTCTTCAAGTTCTTTTTGGACGTCTTCGTCAGAAACGGTGGTGTCCTGCTTGTCGACTTCAAGCCCCTTGTAGTCGCCCAGCTTAACTTCTGGGGCAACGGTAACGGTCGCTTTGATGACCCAAGGCTTGCCCTCGTCCATCGAATCAATGTCGATCTTCGGCTGGTCGACCGGGTCGATGCCGGCTTCTTGAACGGCAGCATCGTAGGCGTCTGGCAGAACAACGTTCAGGCCGTCTTCGTACAGCGCAGCTTCGCCGTACATGCGGTCGAACACGGTGCGAGACACGTGGCCCTTACGGAAGCCCGGCACGTTCAGGTTCTTCTTAACGCGGTTGAACGCCTTGTCCAGCCCTTCCTTGATTTTATCTTGCGCGATTTCGAAGGTCAAAACGCCTTCCGTGTCGCCTTTCTTTTCCCAGTTTGCAGCCATGATATTCCCTCCGACTATTTTCTGTTATTCGTATTGCATACTTTATGTATGATACGCGAAAAGCCCGCCTTTGTAAACGCCGGGCGGGCCTGCCAAGAAAAAAACTTTACGCGGCTAATCGTCAAGCACGGCCTCACCCGCAATGCCGGTGTACGGATCCACGTGCACCACGTGTTCGCCCTTGGCGTGCTGCAAGGAAACCTCCCACATTGCCTTCGCGTGGTCAACGCTGAGGTCCCACTCGGTGGCAGTGCTGCCATCAAGCTTGGCGGTCGCCGCCTTAGTGATCACTTCAAGCGACTTCAACCCCGCCCGGTCGATGGCCGCATCGTGGTCGTCAGTCGTCTCCTCCTCATCGCGCAGGACCGTACCGGTCTCCGCATCGATGGTCAGCTCGTGCTCGATGGTGCCTTCTTTACCCGTGATCTCGTACTCGTACTTGCCGCCTTCTTGGTCAAGCTTGACGGCGGTCACCTCAGCCTTGGGGTGGGCCTTCAAGAAAATATCCCAGGCCGCGGTGACCGTCTGCTTTGGTAAGGTCTGTACGGCTGCATCCTTACCGCTTGAAGCGGACGCCTTTTTGCTCGTCTGGCTGCTTGGCGCCTGATCCTCGTGGTCATCGTCGTCGTGTTCGCATGCGGCCAGTCCGATCGTGCTGAGCGCGACGAGGGCGATCAGTGTGCGTTTAAACATTTCCCTTACCCCTTTCGACTATGTTCTTCTTTAAGTGTAACAAATTCAGTGCGGTAATCACATGGATAAGGAAAAGGTGGCCGTTCTCTAATAGGAAAGCAAACAAAGGCGTCGACTCGATAAGGAGCCGGCGCCGCCTAACGATTATTAACCACTAGTTGCCTACTTGTGCGGCCTGCACCGCCGCGACCATCTGCTTGGTGTACGCGCCGATCACCGGCGCCGGGTCGGGATTGTCTGCCACCATTTGGACGATGGCAGAACCGACGATGACGCCGTCTGCTTCCTTGGCCAGCGTCTCGGCCTGCGCCGGGGTGTGGACCCCAAACCCGATGCACAGCGGCGCGTCGGTCACCTGGCGCAGCTGCTGGATCAGCTCAGGCAGGTTCACGGAGAAGCCGTCGCGCTGACCGGTAACACCCAGCGCGGACACAATGTAGATGAAGCCCGTCGCGTGCTTGACTAACTTCGGCAGCCGCGGCCCCGAGGTCGGACTGATCAGCGGGATCAAGTCGACGTGGTGCTTTTCCGTATACGGCAGGATCTCCCCCGCCTCTTCGGCCGGCAGATCGGGAATGACTAAGCCGTACACGCCGAGTTCCTCGCAGCGCGCGGTGAACTTATCGTAGCCGTACTTAAACGGAATGTTGGCGTAAGTCAGAAACACCAGCGGGACCTGCGAGCGTTCGCGGATCTTGGCCACGATGGCAAACACCCCGTTGACCGTGATGCCACCGGCAAACGCCCGCAGCCCGGCCGCCTGGATCACCGGCCCGTCGGCGATCGGATCGGAAAACGGCACCCCCAGCTCGACGATGTCGGCCCCGGCATCCGCCAACGCCAGGACCTGGCTGACGGTACTGTCAGCCGACGGGTCGCCCGCCGTGACGAACGGAATGAATGCCTTGTGCCCATTTTGAAAAACGTCTCTTAATTTACTCAATGCCTTCAACCCCCCGGTACTTTGCAATGCTGGCCACGTCCTTGTCGCCGCGCCCGGACAGTGTGCAGATGATGGTCGCGTCCTTCGGCATGGTTGGCGCAAGCTTTTGCACGTATGCCACCGCATGGCAGCTTTCGATCGCGGCGATGATGCCTTCCTCCTTGGCGATGTACTCGAACGCCGCCACCGCCTCGTCGTCGGTGATGCCGACGTAGGTCGCGCGCCCGCTGGCGGCCAGCGCCGCGTGCTCAGGCCCGATTCCTGGGTAATCGAGCCCGGCAGAAATCGTGTAGACCTTGTCGATCTGGCCCTCATCGTTTTGCAGGAAGACCGACTTCATGCCGTGAAAAATGCCCGGGGTGCCAAGTTCCATCGTCGCCGCCGTCTTGCCGGAATGGATCCCCTTACCGGCCGCCTCGACGCCGTACAGCTTGACTCTGGGGTCATCGATGTACTCGGCAAACGAGCCGATGGCGTTAGAGCCGCCGCCCACGCAGGCCACGATCGCGTCGGGTAGCTTGCCCTCGACGGCCTGGATCTGCTGCTTGGATTCCTTGGAGATCACGCTTTGGAACTCCTTGACCATTGCCGGGTAAGGCGCCGGGCCCATCGCGGACCCGATCAGATAGTACGTGTCATCGGGATGGGCGGCCCAGTCCTGCAGCGCCGCGTTGACGGCGTCCTTGAGCAGTCCTTGACCGGACGTGATCGGCCGCACCTTGGCCCCGAGCAGTTCCATCCGGTACACGTTCAGGCGCTGGCGCTCGGTGTCCTCCTTGCCCATGAAGATCTCACAGTCCATGCCGAACAGCGCCGCCGCCGTGGCCGTGGCCACGCCGTGCTGGCCGGCCCCGGTTTCGGCGATCAGGCGGGTCTTACCCAGCTTCTTAGCCAGCAGCACCTGGCCCAGCACGTTGTTGATCTTGTGGGCGCCGGTGTGATTGAGGTCCTCGCGCTTGAGGTAGATCTTCGCGCCGCCGAGGTCTTCGGTCATATTCTTCGCGTAATAAAGCAGCGACGGCCGGTTGGCGTAGTTGTTCAGCAGGTCGTGAAACTCTTTTTGAAAAGCCGGATCCGTCTTGCATGCCTCGAAGGCCTGGGTCAGCTTATCCAGCTCGGCCATCAGGGTCTCGGGCACGTACTGGCCGCCGAATTCCCCGAAGCGATTATCTTGTTTAGCTGTCTGATTATCTTTTAACATCTGAAAAGTTCCTTTCTGTCTCACGAACCGCGACGACGAAGGCCTGCACCTTCGCCGCGTCTTTGCGGCCTTTAGTTTCTAGGCGGCTGGACGCATCAACCAATGCCGGGTGCGTGCAGGCGATCGCCGCTTGCACGTTGCCGCCGTCCAGGCCGCCCGCCAGCATCAGCGGCCGGTTAACCCTGGGCAAGTGATGCCAGTCCAGCGTCTGCCCGGAGCCGTCGCCGGCGTCCAGCAGCGCCAGGTCGGCCGTCGTGGTCGGCTGCTCCGCCGTCACCCGGGCGAACACTGTGAAGCCCAGCGCATGCAAGGCGGCCACTAGGCTTGGGGCCGCCGGCCGGTGCAGCTGCACCGTGGTGATGCCGGGCCGAAGCTTGGCTAACTGGTCCAAGTCGGGCGCGACCACCACGGCCACCGGCGTGATGCCGGCTGCTAGGCCCGCCGCCAGCGCCAGCGCGTGCTTGGGGCTGACTTGATGGCGCCCCGCCGCCAGGACGAACCCCGCGTAATCGGGGTGGACGCGGTTCACCAGGGCCACGTCCGCTGGGGTCATCAGCCCGCACACCTTCACCGCCGTCATGCTTGCCCCTGCTGGACGACGCGGCGGTACTCGCGGATCGTCGCGCTTCGGTCTGGCGCCTTCATGAAGGTCTCACCGATCAGAGCGCCGTTGAGTCCGCCGGCCTGCAGGGCCTGCAGCTGGCTGGGCTTGGTCACTCCGCTTTCGGCGATCACCGCGATCTCGCGCGGGATCAGCTTGCGCCGGCGAATGCTGTTTTGAAAATCGACGCTGAAGTCGCGCAGGTCGCGGTTGTTGACGCCCATCAGCTGCGGGTGAAGTGGCAAGGCGCGGGCGATCTCGGCTTCCGAGTGGCACTCGACCAGCGGCAGCAGGCCCATGGCCAGGGTGTAATCGTACAGCGCGCGGAGCTGCTCGCCCGGCAGGATCGCCGCGATCAGCAGCACCAGCGTCGCACCGCTAGCTCTTGCCTGGTCAATCATGTAGCGGTCGATGGTGAAGTCCTTGCGCAGCACCGGCGTTTTCACGGTCTGCGTGACCGCCTTCAGGTCCGCCAGGCTGCCGTGAAAATAATCGGGTTCGGTCAGGACCGAAATGGCATCGACCCCGGCTTCTTCGTACTCACTGGCAATTTGGGTCACCGGAAAACTTGCGGCGATCTGGCCCTTGCTGGGCGAGGCCTGCTTGCACTCGGCGATGATGCCGAAATGCTGGTGGAGCGTTGCGGGCAGCGTCGCGGCTGCCTGGGGCGCTGGGGTGGCCAGCGCCTGCTCGTGCAAAACCGCTGGGGCCAATTCAGCCTTTTCCCGAATTAACCGCTGTTTTGTCGCGGCCACTAGGTCGTCCAGAATCATGCGCTCACCTCAACGTGATCAACTGCTAATGCATCATCCAGCTGTTTGATGGCCGCACCCGAATCAATGGTCTGGCGGGCCAGGTCGACGCCGGCCTGGATCGTCGCCACCGCGCCCGTCAGGCTCAGTGCCACCCCGGCGTTGAAGATGACGGCGTCGCGCTTAGCCCCCTGGTCTTTGCCGCTCAACACCGCTCGCGTGATCTGCGCGTTTTGCGCCGGCGTGCCGCCCACCAGGGCCTTTTTGTCGGCAAGCTTGAAGCCGTAATCTTCCGGGTTCAGGGTCAGCGGTTCGAACTGGCCATTGCGGATGCGGATCGCATCGGTCGGGCCGGTGACGGTGACTTCGTCCAGGCCGTCCTCGCCGTGGATCACCATGCCGGACGTCACGCCGAGCTGGCTGATGGCCTCGGCCATCGGCTGCATCAGGTCCTTGCTGTAGACCCCGAGCAGCTCGTAGGTCGGCCGCGCCGGGTTGGCCAGCGGCCCGATCAGATTGAAGATTGTCGGAAAGCCGAGTTCCTTGCGGGCTGGGCCCACAAAGCGCATTGACGGGTGGTACTTTTGCGCGAACAGGAAGCAGAAGTTATAGTCGTTTAGCAGTGCCGCCGATTTTTCCGGCGAGGCGTTGATGTCAAACCCCAGCGCCTCGAGCACATCGGCCGCCCCACTCTTGGACGACGCCGCGCGGTTGCCATGCTTGGCGATCTTGACCCCGGCCGCGGCGATGACAAACATCGAAGTGGTCGAAATATTGAAGGAATCGCTGTGGTCGCCGCCAGTGCCGACCACTTCAAGCACTTTGGCCTGCGGGTCAAACGGCAAGGCCTTGCGCCGCAGGGAGTCCGCCGCGCCGGCGATTTCCTGGGGCCGCACCCCCTTGGCCGCCATCGCGGTCAGGTAGCTGGCGATCATCGTCGCGTCCGCCGTACCGGAAGTCAGTTCGTCGTGGGCTTCTTTCGTCTGGTCAAAGGTCAGGTCTTCGTGGTTGATCAAGGTGTTGATTGCTTCGTGTAATGTCATGATTTTTCTCCTCGTTGAAATCCTGAAGTGTCAGTCTGCCAATGCGGAGCCGCCATCGTTTGTTTGCCATTTTTATTGCCACCTTTGCAAGAATACAAAAAGCTCGCCCATAAACAGTCTTGCTGTTTAAGGACGAGCTCTCACTCGCGGTGCCACCTTAATTGGACCGGACCGCCGCTTGACGATCCACTGTCCCCCTTTGCACAGGGCTAACACCCTGCCGGCAGCTGACGTGTGCCAGACGTGCTTCCTGACTCACCAAACGAGTTCCGAAAAGCAACGGAGAAGCGTCTAGCTAAGCCGTGAGCCTCGGGCAAAAAACGCCCAATGCTCACGTCTACGCTAGCCGTTCTCCTAAAAACGCTTTTCTCCACTCTCTGGTTTTTGGGCAGCCCCTCGGTGGTCCATTTAACTATCTGCGTTCGACGACACTCACAGCTTCGGTCGCTCTCTGGGCGTGCACAATAGTCTTGATCTCCACCTCATCGGTTTATGGACGTGCTTATTTGATTAGCTCTTATACTAATCACATTCTCATCTTGCGTCAATGGTTTTCACATAATTAATTTGGCGAAACCATGAAAATTTCTGCTGGCGTTCGCGCAAAAATGTCGCCATTAATACTGCAGATTCAACGTCACGGTGAAGTCGAAAGGATCCGTGTACAGCCGATACCGCGGCAGTGGCAGCGGCCCGCAGCTGTTGCTGCCTAGGGCCTGAACGCGCGCATCCAGGCGCACCTGGTCTGAAGACTGGTTGCCCAGCGGTTGACCATCCCCACCGACCACGTTCAAATTAAACGGGGTCAGCCCCGCCACATGCAGACTCGGGCCAGTTGCAGTGGTAATGGTCGCCCAGCGCACGCCCATGCGGTTCCCGGCTTCCTGCGGCACCACATACGGAAAGCCCCACTGGTCGCGGTTGAGCTGATAGTGGCCCAGCGGTGCGGCATCCAGGCTGTCTGGATAGCTCTCACCAAGGCCGCGGCCGAACCAGTCAACGGTTCGGACGGTCGTGGTCAGCGGCAGCTGGTACCCAATGCGGGGCACCTCAGTGGGCTTTTCACCGTCGAACCAGCCTCTGGTGCGGATCGTGACCCCGGCCGCACCGACCCACAGCGTGACCGCCAGCTCGATGCCCCAGTTGATAGCTGGTGGCGCGATGCGTTGCCGAATCGCCACCATCACCGTGTCATCGTTTTGGGTCATCTGAATGCTTTCACAGCGTGCGAATAGCGTCGCAATGCGTTCCTTTTGCCGCTCGGCCACGACGTTCATGTCATTGCTGATCGGCAGGCGGTCCAGCGTCAGCGCCATGTCTCCTGCCAAAACCTTCTGATCATCTTGGCTGAGCTGCGTGATATTGCCAGTGCCGCGGTCAACCGTCACGGTCAGCGGCCCCCGGGTAATGGTCACGGCCGCCGGCGTCTGACTGACCGTAGCCGCAGCATCAGGCTGGGCCGGCAAGCCTTGATAGGCCACCTGCTGAGACGCCAGCTGTGCCCCGGTCTCAAACACGCCCTGGACGGTGGTCGTCTCGATCGCCAAATTGAGCATGGCATCGACGCCGCCAGCTTCTGGCAGCTCCAGGGAGAGGACTGGGCTCAGCGCGCCCGGTGCGAGCGCAGGCAGTGCGATTTGGCCGCCTGCCACCTTTTCCCCTGTGACCTCAAGTTGCCAGCGTAGCACTAAATCACGAGTCGTTTGATAATGGTACAGGCTTTTGACCACCACATGGTTTTGCGCCACGAAAAACTGGAATGGCTGGATGACGTGCTCGTATTCCAGCAGCCCAGGCGACGGCACCCGGTCCGGCCGCACCAGCCCATCGATGCAGAACGTCCCGTCGTTGACCGGCTCGCCGAACGCGCCGCCCCAGACGTACTGTGGGCCAGCTGGCGTGGCCTGCTTCAGGCCGTGGTCCTTCCACTCCCAGATGAAGCCGCCTTGGACGCTCTTGTACAACCGGAAAACGTCCTGGTAATCCTGCAGACTGCCGGCACCATTGCCCATCGCGTGGCCGTACTCACAGAGAATGTGCGGCTTTTGATGCGTCAGCTTCACGGCGCGTTTTTCGATGTCTTCGACCGGCGTGTACATTGTCGAATACATGTCGGCCACTTCAGTCTTCCGGTCGCCTTCGTAGTGGATCAGGCGGCTGACGTCAAGCTTGCGGATCGCGGCTGCTTCGGCCACGTGGTTCTCCCCAAAATCACTTTCGTTGCCCAACGACCAGATGACGATGCACGGGTGGTTGAAGTCGCGGTGCACCATGCGCTCGGCGCGGCTAACGAACTCGCCCTGCCAGTATGGATCATCCGTCGGCATTTCAGTGACGTACATGCCGTGGGTCTCAAGGTCGCATTCGTCGATCACCAGCAGCCCAAGTTCGTCGCACACATCGTAAAAATACGGTGTGTTGGGGTAATGCGAGGTCCGGATGGCATTGATGCCGGCGCGCTTGATCTGCGTGACTTCACTTAGAATGTATTCCTGCGTCAAGGCCCGGCCCGTTTCCGGATTGAACTCGTGGCGGTTGACACCGTTAAACAGCACCGGCTCCCCGTTGAGGCAGATCTGATCATCGATCATCTCGACTTGGCGCAGGCCAAAGCGCATCGGCACCAATGCCCCGGCCGCGTCATCCGCGACGACCAGCGTGTATAGATTCGGCGTCTCGTCTGTCCACTCCCGCGGCGCCGAAATCGGGATTGTGGTGGTACCAGTCGGCAGTGCCGCTTCAGCAACCGGTTGGCCGGCAAAATAGACCTTGCCCCTCAAGTGAGCGTTGGCCTCAGCCTGCACCGCCACCGCGATCTGCCATTGCCCCTCTTGATACTGCGGCGTGATCTGCAGATCATTCAGTCCGCCTTCATCAATGATCGTCACATCGCGAAAAATGCCGCTCAGCCACCACTGGTCCTGATCCTCGAGAAACGAGTACTCTGACCATTTTTCCACCTGCACCGCGATCGTGTTTTCACCCGGCTTCAGCAGGTCGGTCACGTCGAATTCGGTCATCAGCCGACTGCCGTGGCCATCCCCGACTAACTGGCCGTTGAGCCAGACCGTAAACGTCGAATCCACCCCATCAAAGCGCAGAACCTGGCGCGCCAGCTGCGGGGTGCAGCTGAACCGGCGATAATACAGACCCGTCGGATTGTTCGCTGGCGCGGCCGCTGGATCCACCGGAATCGGCAAACTGATATTGGTGTAATTCGGCTTGCCGTACCCTTGCAGTTCCATGTGCCCCGGCACCTTGATGGTCTGCCAGTCAATGGCATCGTAATCGCCAGCCCTGAACGCCGCGGGCACCTCGCGCGGCGACTGCAGGTAGCAGAACTGCCAGGTGCCATTTAACGAATGGACAAATGGCGAGGCCCCCTCCTTGTACGTTAGGGCCGTCGCCAACTCGTCGTAGGCGAAAAACCGAGTCCGTGGTGGTAATTTGCGCATAATATTACCTCCACTAGAAACCGCAATTGACCGATTGCCGTCAGTATAGCGCGTTTAACCAGCGATGGCAGCGTCAACAATACAATGCAGTGAGATCAATCCCCGCTGGCCCCGGTGCCGTTCACGCGACTAGCGCCAGCCCACTCGCATATAATTAATAGTGAAGAACTGAGCACTTTCCTGCACGACAGGCTTCACCGATGCAATTACCCCATCAGAAAGGATACGAACACAATGCGAGCCGATAAATTCAAACCACATTACGAGGTCCGGTTGGCCTTTCTAGGCATGCGCAGTGAACCGACCGGCGTGGCCACCTACTACCCCTTAGAGCCGGGCGATGAGCTCCTGGTCGAAACCGGGCCCGGTGGCAGCAAGAGCAATGGCGCCTTTGTCAACTGCAGCCGCTACGGCCGCATCCGCGTGTGCAGCCAAAATATTGTCTCGCGGTGTCAACGCATCTGAGTGGTGGCGCGGCCCTTGGCACTAAGCCGCCACCACCGACATCAATGCGCCGCGCATCGAAAAGACGATTGCCGTTAAGCCGGCAATCGTCTTTTTTCACCTGCCGATTATCCTTCTGACGCGCTGATCCCCAGGATCTGCCGGATCTCCGCATCGCTCAGCATGGCCTTGTTCTCGGCCCCGCTGAGGATCTGATCGACCAAGTCGCGCTTTTGCGCCTGCAGCCTGACGATCTGCTCCTCGATGGTGCCCTTCGTGATCAGCCGGTACACGTCGACCTGGTGGTGCTGGCCGATGCGGTGCGCCCGCGCGATCGCCTGGTCCTCCACGGCCGGATTCCACCACAGGTCGACCAGGATCACCATGTCGGCGGCAGTCAGGTTCAGCCCGGTGCTCCCCGCCTTCAGCGAAATTAGGAAGAATTGGCGCTCACCGGCGTTGAACGCATCGACCATCGCCAGCCGCTGCTTCGGCGCCGTGGCCCCTTCAAGCAGAAAGTGCGGCAGCTGCAGTTCGGCCATTCGGGACTCGATCCTCGCCAGCATCCCCGTGAACTGGGAAAAAATCAGCACGCGCCGGCCGTTCGCCGCAGCCTCGGCCACGAGGTCCTCAAGCTGATCCATCTTCCCGGACCCGCCGCGGTACCCATCGACGTACAGCGCCGGCGTGTCGCACAGCTGGCGCAGGCGCGTGAGCCCGGCCAGGATCGCCAGCTTGTTTTTGACCAGGCCCTGGCTGGACAGGCCGCGCACCTTGACCTGCATCTGCTCGAGCTGGGCGAGGTACACCGTCTTCTGGGCCTTGGTCATCTCGTTGGTCAGATTGCTTTCGACCAGCGGCGGCAGGTCCTTCAGCACGGTCTTCTTCTCCCGCCGCAGGATGAACGGCGCCACCCGCAGCGCGACCTCATCGGGGGCCATCTGCGCGAAGACCTGCTTGCTCGGCAGCAGGCCCGGCAGCACCAGCGCAAAAATGGCCCACAGCTCATCGGTGCGGTTCTCGATCGGCGTGCCGGACAGGGCGTACGTCGCGCGCGGCTTCAGCTTGCGCAAACTCTGGTGGGTCTTGGTCGCGCTGTTTTTGACGAACTGGGCCTCGTCCAGCACCAGGTAGTTCAGCGGCCGCTTGGCGTACTCGGCGGCGTCGCGCTGCACACTATTGTACGAGGCGATCAAGATGTCGTAGTCGCTCGCTGCGATCAGCGCCGTGCGCTCGGCCTTGGTGCCGTCGACCACCGCCACGCGCAGTGCCGGCGCGAACTTCGCACACTCCGCCTGCCAGTTGTACAGCAGGGAGGCCGGGGCGACGATCAGGCTTGGCTGCCCGGCGTGCAGGTGATGCGTCAAAAAGGCGATCATCTCCAGCGTCTTGCCCAGCCCCATCTCGTCGGCCAAAATGCCGCCAAACCCGTGCGCGTTCAGCATCTCCAGCCACTGCACCCCGGCCACCTGGTACGGCCGCAGCTGGGCCGCCACAGCCAGCGGATTGTCACTTTTAAACTGCTCCGGGTGCGTCAGGTCCTGGGCCAGGTGCTTGACCTGGTCGGCGAAGTCCGCGCTTGGCCCCAGCGCTGCTTGGACGGCAAGGGTCTGGGCGGCCGGCACTAGGGCCTGGCCGTGATGCAGCGGACCGTGGCGCAGGCTGGTCAGCGCCTTGGCCACGCGGCGCAGCGGCTCGTCCACAATGACCAGCGAGCCGTCCGCGCGCGTCAGGTACGGCCGCGCCACGTCGATCTGGTTCAGCATCTGATCGACCTCACCGGCCTCAACGCCCTTCAGGGAAAACGAGATCGCCAGCAGCCCGGCTTGTTCACTGACCGCCACTTGCGGCGCCAGCGCCTTGCCGTCCTGGACCAGCGCGGCCAGGCTCGGGCTGACCGTCACGCTGCCGTTCTCCCGCAGGTTCGGCAGCAGCTGCTGGTAAAAGTCGTACAGCGTGTCCGCGTCCGGCACCGCCAGCCGCCACGTCGTTTTGCTCGGCTTGAAGCCCAAACTGGTCAAGTACTCGCGCGCCTGGCGCTCCTTGACCGTGTCCCGCGGCTGATTGAGCGTGAGCGGCGCGCCGGCTGCGACCTCATTGCCGGCGTAATCAAACGACAGCGCCAGCGTGATCGTTCTCAGCTCGCGGTCCAGCGCAAAATGCGGCGTCATCGCCGGCGCCGCCACCAGTGCCGCGCCGACCACCACGCCAATTTTGGCAAAGGCCTGCGCCAGGGTCCGCACCGCCGCGGTCTCCTCGGTGGTGAAAGCCAGCTGCTGGCGGCTGGTCAGGTCGCTCACCGCGCTTTGCGGCTCCCCCACCAGCTGGTGGATCGCCTGCATCTGCGCGGCGGTCAGCTGATAGCAGTGGTCCTCATGCAGCAGCATCCGGTCGCGCGGCATGATCAGCCCCGCATCGGCTTCAAGCGTCACCCGAAACCCCTCGCGCTGCTGCGTGATCGTCATCTGAAAAAGCCCGGCCGCCGGGGTGAACGGCGCAATGATCACCTGGGGAAACGAGCGGTCGCGATACGGCGTAAACTCAAAATGGGCCAGCTGATCAAACGCGCCGGCCTGCTTGGCCAAACTCCCCGGCGCCAAAATCAGCTCGCGGGCCGCCGCGGCGTTATTCACGGCGCGGTCCTTGGGCCCCTCCGCGTGATACGCCTGCGCCATCGCGTCCAGCAGCGCGCGCTCGGGCGCCGCAAACGCGGTGTGGGCCAGCACGTAGCTGGCCTTGCCGTTGGTCGCAAACCGGGCCTCGGCTTCGTAGGCGTCAAAGAACCGCCCCAGATCGGAAACCACGTAGAAATGGCCGCCGCCTTCTCGCGCCGCAATGTGCAGTTCAATGAAAAAGCGCAGCTCAAGCGCCCAGCTGGCCGTCTCGACGCTGGCCACGCCCAGCGTCACCTGGAGGGCCAGCGGCACCGCAGTGCTGGTTGGCCCGTGGAACAGCGGCGCGGCTTCGATCGCCCGCGCCTGCAAGAAGCGCTGACCGCTGGACTGCTGCCGGGGCTTAGCCGGCGCCCACCGGAAGACTTCTTGGCGCACCGGCATGTCGCCCGCTTCGATCACGGCTTCGACATCCTTATTTTGATCGCGAAAATAAAGCTCAACGGCCGCAATATGCTTGCAGTACCCGTGGCCCGGAAAATACGGGCAGCTGCAATAATCCTCCGCCGCGTCCTCACCCAAAATAACCGTATACGGCTCGGTCCCGTATACGGTTGCTTCAATTTCTTGGCCTTGATCGATCGCCGTGATCGCGACGTTGCCGCCCCGCACGATCTTCTCGCCGCGTGACCACATAATACTTGGCATCTTTCGTCTCGCCATGTGTTCGCCCCTTCAGTATTGGTACCTAGAGTTTACCATACGCGCCGGCCGGCAGCGCCCGGCTGCCGAAGCTGCAACTTGCGGCGCGGCCACCCCCTTGAACCGCCAAAGGGGCCCCACTCGCCGCCCCGGCAGCCGCGTTGCCTAGGCTTTTTGGCCGCGCACGATCAGCATCATCGGCGCGCGCGTCCAGGGCTGGTTTTCGGCAATGTCCGCCTCGCTGCCCCGCGGCTCGCTGATCCCGGTGAGCGTCAGCCCGCTTGCCAGCAGACTGTTCATGATGGTCGCCAGCGTATGGTGGTACTTGGGCACCTGCTGGCCAAGAAAGGTCGTCTTGCGCAGGCCCTCGTCAAAATAGCGATCGACCGGCCACACCTTGCGGCCATCCGCAGTGGCCACCCACTGCTCGTGCCCTTCCGCGGTGAACAGCGGGTGCTCAATGGTAAACAGCACCGTGCCGCCTGGGCTGAGCATGGTCGTCACGCGCGCCATCAAACCGGTGAGGTCTTGGACATAATGGAACGCCAGCGAGCTCAGCACCACGTCGAAGCTGCCGGCGGGCCGCTCAAAAGTGGCGAGATCAGCCAGCTCATAGGTGATCTTGGCACTGGCCGTCCGGGCCTTGGCCGCGGCAAGCATCCGCTGCGAGCTGTCGATGCCAAGGACGCTGGCAGCGCCGTGGGCCGCCGCGTACCGGCAGTGCCACCCGTAGCCGCAGCCCAGATCCAGCACCCGCTGCCCGGTGAGCGGCGGCAGCAGCCGCTGGAAGTCCGGCCACTCGCCGGCGCTTTTAAGCCCATCGCGGCTGCGCGGCATCTTGGCATACGCATCGAAGAAGTTTGGATCATCATAGCTATTTGTCATTTTGTTTCTCCCCCGGTCAATTGAGCCAAAAACGCCCGCTTGCTTGGATCAGACGCGCACGCGCTTCCCCGCTGCTATAAGTCCGGCCCTTTCGTCATGCGTTCAGTATAGCACCGCAATCTTCCTCCTTCCCGGGCGCTGAGTGAGCGCCCGGCCGCGTCGTTGACCCGCATCAACTGCGATCCACCCGCAGGGCTAACGCTGGGGCCAAAAAAGCCGGCACGCAACCGCGTCCCGGCAATCTCAACTTTTATACGATTAGTACCAGCCGTGGGCATTCGAGTGGGCCAGCGCCTTGGACCAGCTGCCGTAACGACCGGCAACGTACTGATCAGCGACCCGTTCCTGGTTCGCGGCTGAGTAGTCGCCCTTCAGGTAGGAAGAAGTCAGTTGATACTTGCCGATGTACTGACCGTTGCGCGCGGTGTAAGAGCCACCGGATTCGCGCTGGGCGATCGCGGCCTTCGCTGCGGCTTCACTGCCGCTAGCGGTACTGCGGTACGTCGCACTCGGCCGGGCCGGCTGCGCCTTGGGGGCAACGTACTTCGGTGCGGCAGCCTTAGGGGCCGTGTACCTCGGCGCACTGTAAGGCTGGGACGTCGTGGTCTGCGAGGCCACGTCAGGCTTAGAGGCAGCGGCTTTCGGCGCGGTATAAGTCTTTGGCGCAGAAGCTGTCTTCGGTGCGCTGTAGCGCTGCGCCGCGGCCGAAGCAGCGCTAACCGGCGCCGCGGCCCGCTGAGCGGAGGCGGCGACTGGCGCACCGGCCAGCTTCAGGCTTTGGCCGACGATCAGCAGGTTCGCGTTTTGGATGTGATTCAGGATGATCAAGGTCGATTGGCTGACGCCGGTGCTGGCGGCGATGCCTGATAGCGTGTCGCCGGCCTTAACCGTGTAGTCATTCGTTGCGGTTGCTGCTGGGGCGGCGGCCGGCGCGGACGCGTTCAAGATCAACTTCTGGCCGACCAGGATCAGGTGCTTGTTGGCCAGCTTATTGCCGGTCGCCAATTGGTCGACGCTCGTGTGATGGGCTGCGGCAATCGCAGAGAGGGTGTCACCCGCCTTTACCACGTACTCGCCTGTGGTAGCGGCGCTGACAGAATTGGTTTGGCCCAACACTACTGCCGTGCTTAATGCTGCTGCCGTTGTAAAGAGCCATGCTAAATGTGAGTTTTTGATATTAATCACTCCTATGTGTTTGTCCAGTAACGATTCAACACTGACTATACTAGCCGGTCGAGGTCACAGCGCGAACACAGCAGCATTACAAATATCGAATGATTTGTATCATTGTAATCTTCTTGTCGTATAACACGTGTCGTAATATACACTGTAAACCATTTCGCGGTGGCGCTTGCCTGCGCGTTTAGGAAGAGATTCCATTGCTTTGGCACCGCTACATTCGCCGGTATCGATTAGACGACGCCACCCCTGACCCGTCCTATAATGACGGAGAACATAGCGCGCTCATTTGGCCCCAAAAAGGGCAAAATGAGCCCGAAAATGACCAAATTTAGCCAAAAAGCGACCATTTTCACGACTAATCAGGGGGGGTTAAATTGATGGCAAAAAAAGAACCAAACTACGAAGTTTTGCTCGGTTTTGCGGGCATTTTTGTCAGTTCTACCGGCGTGGAGACCTACTGCCCCCTGCAGCCCGGCGACCAGCTGCGCGTGGAATGCGGCCCGGGCGGCGTCCGCACTAACGGCGCCATCGTCAGCTCCCGCCGCTACGGCCGGATCCGCGTGAACAGCCAAGACCTGGTGGCGCGGTGTCAGCGGATCACCTTCCCCAAGATGAACCGCTCGCCGCAGTGAAGCGGCACGAGCGAATAGCCCTTGTGCCACCAGCCTCAGCAGCGCCAGCCGGCCCGCGCGTCGGCTGGCGCTTTTTTGGTTGGCGTCGCCCTGCCGCCTCGAACGTCGCGGGCGGCGGCTGACCGCGGCGGGGTGCTTCTGCTCGGCCACCCTCACGATGGGCGACGGTCCGCCTTTCACCGTGCGTCGCGCCGAGGCGGCGTCCATTTGATGCGGGCGAAGGTTTTCGAGCTCCCGCGAGATTCTCGAGGCCAAACGCCGATTTTCGAAATTTGACACACGACCTATCAAAATATTGGCGCGCCCGATTTTGCCATTGTTACTGCCCCAAGGGTTGGCAAAGACGGGCCAAATATGAAGCCCAAATTGGCGCGTCATATTTACCCGGCCAGCGGAACTCCTTGAGCCGCAAGGAATAGCGCGACTCGCCGCGCCAATTTGAAAATTTGTCGTGTGTCATTTTTGGGAAATCGGCATTTTGAGGCATTTTTGCAGCGAACTCTCGCAAAAGTCGCGCCTCACCGATTGGGGCGGCCCAGCCGCCCATCACCGTGACGGGAGGCAATCTGTCGGTTCACCCGGCCCAGGCGATCAAGGGCTCCCAATCTCGCAAGGACAAAAAGAAGACCGGCTGATCGTTTGACCAGCCAGTCTCTGTGTTTAGCAGCACCGCACACTTCTCCTCACGAGCAGCAGTCGCCCGCGAAATCTAGACGTACAACGGATCCCAATATTTTTTGATCCACGCCTCTGATTCCTCTGTCGTCTCGTCATCCCCATTATCCTTGATGATCAGGTCATCATCGACATTGAACAAATGCTGGCGACCTTTGACCGGAAATGGTCGAATGTAGTACCCGTCTTGGCCAAACTTCCACTCGAAACTCTTTGGCCCCAGCGGAATGACGTCAACGATCTGGACGAAACACAGCGCATGCCCTGGCATCGTCCCAGGAATCCGCTGCGCCGTGGAACAGATGAGCAGATCACCGCGATGCTTCGTATTCCAGCTTCTGAACTCGCTGGTCTTTTCACCAGTCAAGATATCAATGACATAGTCTGATCGAATCGAGAGTGCCTTCATGATCACCATTCCTCTCGGACTTATCTGTCAACTACAACATAGATGCTTTATCTTACAGCATCGCGTTCATCACTATGACTATCCCCCAGCTGAAACTGTAAGTCATCATATGAAACATGCAGAAAATCAAATAACTGCATCAAGGTATGCATCTTCATCCAGGTAGAGGTTGAAGTATTTAAGTAAACTCCGTCCCGAAGCTCAGAGTAACCTTCTTCTTGCTGAGATTTGAAGGCATTAGTGAGCATCGATCCTTTGCCAGTAGCGTCTTGTATAACCAAGTTGTTAATTTGCTCCGGATATTCATCATAAAGATCAGATACAACCTCAATTAGCATATCCTTCCAAACTGTCTTCGAACGATAGGCGTCTGTCTGGAACGTGTAGCCAACAATTTTCTTGCCAGTATACTCAAAATTTGGATCGAACGGTTGAAGGTCATGAGTCTGGATCGGATCGTGATAATCAGTATGTAAAGAAGGAAAGATGGATAACATCCGCTCAGTCAGCTCAGATGTCCTGTTCTCTATTTCTTCCCTGTTCCAATGATCGTATTGCACTATCTCCCTTGTAATTCCAAGATGACTATTCATATAGAACATTTTCTTTCTTTCAAAGGAAAAGTTTTGCATCTCAGGGTTATAGCCAGTGAGCGTCAGATTGCCTAATGAATTAATATATTGACGATAAACATCAAGATAGTCTTGGCCTAGTTCTTGTTTCCATTGTGCATTTAAAGTTTGGGGCATGATGTGTTCAATACTCAGCTTTTTCTGCTCAAGGCCTTCAAAAACATCGACAACCTCTTTGTGATTATAATTCTCTAGCCGTTCAAAAAGGAAGCTTCTCACGCCCGGCTTAAGACGATAGATGTCCCTTTCACCCAATTTTTCTTTGAATTCGACATCATCAGGAAAACGTCCAGAATCTGCTTTATGCTTCAAAATTGCGGCCAGCACGGAAACATAATTATACTCAGGCTTTAACCGTCGCATGACATCTCGATGAAGCGTTGCAAAAATCTTATTTAACGCATTAGTGGGGACCTCCACAATGGTGCGCCTAAAAAGATAATTTTCAGTGATTAGAAGTACGTCTTTAAAATCAGCCAAACGCAACTTACCGGCCTTGACGTCAGCAAGAAAGCCGAGATAAAAAGGATACTGCGAGGTAATCTGCAAATAACTGTCACGCCGCATGATCGCGTTAATCTCAGCATCTTCTGAGCTACAGCTTAGAATCATTTCGTAATTGTTAGCGTACATCAGTAATTCTTCAAACAGTTCGCGCTTATCAGAATAGCGCTGTATATAATATTTGAAGTCAAAATAAATACGATTGTTATTAGGCACACGGCCAAGCTTATTAGTCAGCCAATACTTAATTAATGGAGTGACATCATACTGACTCTTTTGCTCGATTGGGCTCCAGTATCTCTCAAAGTATTCCGTTTGCTTAGAATAGTCCTCATTCATAAGCAAGAGGTTCCGGACCTTATCAGCGTCCGTCAAATCAAGGCCAGTTGAGTTTATACTTTCAAAGATTAACTGAGGGTCATCATCACTTTGCAAGCTTAACTGCATGACATCAAGCTTCTCAATTGCGTGCAATAACCCGTCAAACGTGATTGACATTGTAGAGATTGCATTAAAGAAGTATTCATAATTTGTAGTCATATTTGAGGGACGTTCAAAGTCTTCTGGTGACTCATACAACTTTTTGTAGTGCTCAAGGTCGCGCTTTATTGGCTTTAATTTAAAGTGACTGTTTTTATCCGAGAACTTATTGTATAGGTACGTCTCATAGATTTCGTCAGCGCGCATTTGATTACCAGCCAACAAGAAATGTGTTCTTAATGCTAAAAGTAGTAGCGTGACACTAGTCAATCTCTGCTGACCATCGATTACAATAACTTCTTGGCCGTCCTCAGTCTGGGTAACAATGCTGCCAAAGAAATGTGACTTCTTTCCGGTCTGCGCCATCCCGAGAAGATCTTGGAACATCTTCTCAATATTTTCTCGTCCCCAGTCGTAATTACGCTGGTAGACCGGTATCTCCAGAATCTTATTTTTCCCGTCAATTATGTCAAGTAGCGGCTTCACTTCACCCTTCAAGCTACTTCCTCCTAGTCCTTACACTAATCCAAAGGCTTTAAACGCGGCCTCTTCGACAGTCTGATACGTCACCCATGTAAAGGCTCCAAAGAGATCAGCTGGCACCTCACTCATCTGTGACATTGCAGAGGACGGCAGCAGCACACTCTTCGCCCCACTATCCTTGGCAACCTGCAAGGTATCAGCAAGGTTCGTAATCTTGTCAATTGACCCACCGACAGTCATATCGCCAAGCACAACCATGCTATCGAGCGTGGATCGACCCACCGAGATTGAAATCAACGAAATGTAGGTAGCCAATGCCATATGTTCGCTAATACCGTTGCCGTTAAGATTGGAAATCTGCACAACATAGTTATGTTTTTTAGGCATGATCCGTTGATCGATATCTGCGTAATGGCTTTCTAGACGATGCATTGCAGTATCCATACCTTCGCGCGTACCTCGGTTATAGCCGACCCCGGCCTTTTCCAACTTACCATTGCCTGGCATTTGCTGAGACTCCAGCTTGAATAAGCTTAGTCGCCCTGAGTCATCGTACTGAATCGTGTAGACATAGCCCGGTTTCTCAGTACCTGTTGGAATGAGCGTGGCTGATCCCTGTTCTGGCACAGTGACGAACTTCTCCTCGCCTGATTCTCGGTCAATGTAAGAGAAGTTAACGTCGTAGAATTCCATCCCACCAATCTTTTTAAGCTGCTCTTTAACGCGACGACGCATCTCAAGCGCAAACCGAAGTACTTCTTCGAGGTTATCCTTGGTGAACTGACCGTCTGGAAATAATAGCTTGATCATCCCCGACACCGTCTTACGCACCGCAATCGTGTCTCGCTGATTAAGTTGAGGACCGAGTGTAAAGAACTCCTCAATCACATCTCCATACCCTGTCTTACGCAGTTCACGCATTACTTCGGCCATATAATCAGTAATAAGGCCGTAACCCTTAGTGAAAAAAGCAGGCTTATACTTGGGAATCTCCCAGCCGGGTAAGTATGCGTGAATACGATCCAAGAATGCCGTATCGATACCCATCTCCGGTGGAAACGGCTCAAATAAATTCGAAGTCCGAAGCAACACATCAACACTCTGGTTAATATTGCCAACGAATACCATCCCTGCAGATGCCTGAACTTCCGTCCGCCCGCGGACAAATGAACCCGATGCCATATAGTCCTTCATGATCTGAATGCCGTCTTGATCCTTGAAGTTGATCCCCGCGACCTCATCAAATGCGACAACATCCCACATGCCGACCAATCCCACCTCATGACGAGCCATGTTATAAAAGAGATTGGCAACCGTGGTCTGACCACCTGAAACCAGAATCGTGTTCGGCGACAACTCTTTGTACACATGGGACTTGCCAGTGCCACGCGGCCCCAATTCAACCAGGTTGTAATTGTTCTCAACAAAAGGAATCAAACGCGCAATCAGCAATAATTTGACACGTTTATCAAACTGATCCGGCTCCATCCCAATGGTTCGCAACAGCAAATCGAGCCACTCATCGGTAGTGAAGTGCTTACGCGCGTCCTTGATCTCTTGCATGTCTATCGAAGGCACCTGCACTGGCATCAGCGAGTCAATGATAAAGTGATCTTCGCTCTCATGATCATAGCTCAGCCGCACAATTGACCAAATGCCACCAACTAGTAAACGTTCATATTTTTTAGGAAACTGCTCATCAACTGGCACGCCTTCAAGATTTAAATTGCTGAAACTAGCCTCGTAGCGATCCAGCTTTTCGTTCAACTTAACCGTGACAGTATCAATCACAGTATACGACCCATTTTCACGGATCTTAGACTTCACCTTCTCAGCTTCGTCCTGACGAACATAATTGTTGGCAAGTGTCTTCTTGACGTTTTCGACACCACGTTCAATTGTGACTGGATCTGAACCATTCGCATACTGGCCAAGCAAAAATTCCAGCACGTAGGTTGGGACATTTGCCCCTTCCTTAATTCGGGTAGTCAGGTCCTTCCGCACAAAACGGCCAGGAAAAAAATCTTCCAGTTTATCTAACAGTGCATTCTGTTCGGTTTGCTTTTCTTCATCAGATGTCAAAGCCAAACCCCCCTTGGATAACAATGTCCATTTGATAATCCGAAGAATACTCAACATCGGTTTCGTCATTATGCAGGATCAAGTGGTAGGTCTTTCCGTTTTCAAAAGTCTGCTCAGTGAGCGTTAACCGAATATTTTTGATTCTGGCAGTGGGGTCCTGATCCACAATATCAGCGACAAATGGTGTGACGCCGGAAATCTTACGGTGCTGATCATCGGCAAAGAAGATCGAATAATGTGCCAGCTTGGTGACATCGCTAATCGCCTCATCCTGCATGACCCTGACAGTCATCTGGCGAGAAGTGATGCGACGACTGGAGCTCACATCGTGAATCTTGGCGCTAACCGCCTGAGAACGGCCTTTACGTAGTTTGATGTTGAGCACTGGCACCAACATTTCTTGAGCAGAAGCGCCACCGTGGACATAGTTCTGGCTTGCACCAGGGGCTCTGAAAATATTGAAGTTAGTCGGGTAATCCACGTAGGTTTGGTCATCATTACCCAAAAGATCCCCAAGCCGTTGATAACCCACCCCAGTGAGGTGAATTGGCGTCTTACTGAACGCGTAACGTTGTTCTTTTTTATCTGTGTCGAAGTCACTGATATCAGTTTTGTTGGCCTCGTCGATCGGCGCCCAACGGTATATGAACCCGTGATCGGCGGTGACTAAAATGTTACTTACACTGAGATTTCGCAGATATTCGATAGTTCGACTCAACGTGCCAATCGTGTGATCAACTGCTTTGAACACACTACTCTCCGTCTTGGCGCTTTCGCCAGTAACATCGATTTCGTTGTGATAAAGATAGACAATTTGTTGGCCGGTAAGCAGTGCCCTCCGTTCTACTGTATTCATATCCAGAAACTTGGAAACCTGGATGGCTTGACTGGCGGGATTTTCTGCCTGCAGAACTTCTCGACGCTTGTCCACATTATCAACGTTCTGGTCGTCGACGGTCACATTTTTTTCACCATGATACGCAAGGTGATGATTTGGCAGCAATGCCGCCATCCCAAAGTAAGTCACAGAGGGCAAGCCCGTAACCATCCAGTCCATCTTGGTTTCAAACTTATCTTGCCGATCTAACTTAGCCTGCAGTTCCCTCGCTGCTTCGAAGCGGAAGGCATCCGAAATAATCACAACGGTCCTTTGCTGTTCCGAAGTGACAAAGTTGGAATAAAAACGGCGCTGCTGGTGAGAAGGTACGATGGCCTGCGGAGAATACACCTTATTCCAGAAACGAACCGAATGAGCGAGGTAATCATTTAGATAGGCATTCTCGACCTTGGAACGTAACCCTTCAACCAGTTCAATCTGATCAGGGTCAACATTCATTAGGCTGACCACAAATTCACGGTACGTCGTGTCGATCCGATAATCATGCGAAGTGTAATCGTTAATCATGTCGTCGAGACTTTCAGTGTTACCTTTGACGTGAAAGCCCAGTAAGGTGACTGCCGCCAACTCAATTTGATAGAGCTTACCGAACTTCTCGTGATAAGCCATCTTGCCACGAAGGCTAATCGCCTCTTTGAGCGTCATATTCCCCACCCGAACCGCGATATCGTCATCTAGCAAACGAGCTGTCATCCACTGAACAATCAAAACGTCGATCTGTGGAAAAGCGTCAATCTTAATTAGCTGTGAGATATCCAGCCGTTTGAATTGACTCTCAGCATGAACGAATTGCCAGACGTCCATTGCAATTCTGGACAGGTCAGCCTTGACATCGATCATATTGCGACTATTCTGCACAAAAGAAATGGCGTTGTTAGCCACGTTCAGTTGGTAATCAACAAAGGTGCTCGGCAAATCGAGCTGGGCCTCATCATAAGCAAAATTCAACAGAATGGCTGTCATTAACCCCCGAAGCGTTGGTTTTGCCTTCGTATATCCATATGCTTGCGCAACGAAGGCCCAGAACGCTTCTAGCAAGTCATACTTCGCAAACAACTGCAGAATGGCATTATCAGCCTCCAATGAGCCATTATGTAGTACCGCACGCAAGACAGCGTTAAGTCTCACTTCATCAGCTTTTGATAAGACAGCAAGCACTGTCATGCTAGGGTCATCGCCCTGTCGATACAGCTTCTGAAATTTCTCCTTGCGTTCCTTGCTGCCAAAGAATTGTACCTGGCTTTCCAGCCAGGCCTTCTGTGCGGATGGCAAGCCCAACTCATTCAGGAGCATCAAGGTAGCATCGGCAGTATAAGTTTTGGAAAAGCGAAGAAAATCAGCCAGGAAATTTAGCTTCAATTCCGGCATTGGCGCTGGTGAATAAACGAGCGCACTCTCACCGTTCTTCTGAAGTTCTAGAAGCTTCAACTTCGTCTTAAACTGCTCATCAGGCGCCATACGAATGATAGACTGATCAAGCCGCTGCTCTAGATCATCAATGTTGTCTTCAAAATCTCCCTGATCGTCATACCAGAAGACAAAATGATTGCTGGGTGTGAACATTCCCTTAAGCGCTTCCGTGATCTGGTCAAGATTCAAATCTGCCATTCCGTACTTATCCCCATTCTGCGTTGAAACTGCCGATTATTTACTACTCCTAGTATACCCAAGGGAGAACTTTCTTACTACATTCGTCTTCAACTAACGAGCTAACCAAGCGAACTTTGGAAAGATTCCGGGGAGTCCCATCGCCTACTGGGCGAGTTCGAATTTGATACATGATTTTGAAATTGGTGAACCTCTTTCTGAGGTGGCTGAGCCAAAGGTTGGATTGCAAACCGACAATAATGCTTTATTTCTTAGACGGTGGTTTGAGGTCAATTACTACGAAATAAAATTTGACGCCCAAGATGGCACAAGTGCTTTTAAATCGGGATTAAAATGGTTTCCCTACAACAAAGGCGGATCTTATAGAAAATGGTATGGAAACTATGATTATGTTATTAACTGGAGGAATGGTGGCCAAGAGATAATTGAACTAGCTACAAAGAAATATAAGAATGCATCTCGTACCGTTAAGAATGTTAGATATTACTTTCGTGAAGCGATTACGTGGTCATTGATCACTAGTGGTGGGTTTAGCATGCGATTTCGAGAACCTGGCAGTATTCATGATGTTTCAGGAATGTCCGCTTTTTCTGACTCACACGAAAATCTGTTGCTAATCATGGCAGTGATGAACAGTAAGGTCGGTAATTACGTGCTGAAAATGCTAAATCCAACCATCAATCTTCAGGTCGGAAATTTTTCATCATTTCCAGTTGTAGCAGTGTCTAGCGACGACATTGGCCCGGTCTTAAAGATGACCAGGATGTCCGTAGAGATTGCAAAAGACGATTGGAATGTAGACGAACATTCCTGGGGATTTAATTGTCTTCAGCTAATGGATCATATCGCTGAGCATCCACTCTCACATCCGCAAAAAGTCGCGCATTATGGTCCTTATGTGCCAAATTTGCGCCAACTTTTTAGAAAAATATGAATGGAGAGTGGAAATCTATGGTTAGTTATCGGAAACGTGGGGAAGTATGGCAGTACGAGATCTCGTATAAAGACAGGGATGGCCAGTATAAGAAACTGCGTAGATCCGGCTTTCGTCTAAAAAGCGATGCGGAGTTGGCGGCCAGCAAGGTTCGGACCGACTTCGTTGATGTTCGACAATATCGCAATGCAGAATTATCTCTGGCGGATTTCTTCGAACGCTGGCTCAAGCTTTACAAATCAGGCTCGGTAAGCGACATCACCCTAAGAAAATATACCAATACCTTGAAACATATCCGCCAGATTTTCGGAGACATCAAGCTTAAAGATCTCAGCCGTTCCTTATACCAAGATCGCATTAACTATTTTGCACAAACTCACGCAGTTCGCACAGTCTCGACATTTCATAAGCAAATTAGAGCAGCCTTGTTAGATGCTCTAGACGAGCACGTCATCATCTTTGACCCTACGCGCAAGACCGTCATCACTGGAAAATCTGTTCAGCCAAAGAGAAAAGCACTCGATTACGAGGACTGGCAGAAGTTAATCCATAATCTGGATTCAAAAGATCAAGATAATTTGATTATCTACATCGCAGCTGTGACAGGAATGCGCTACGCTGAAATTCTCGGCATTACACCTGCCGACCTTGATTTGTCCTCGGGGTTATTGCGGATCAACAAAACTTGGGATTATAAATATCGTACCGGATTTAAGAAGACCAAGAATCGAGCCTCCATCCGGACTATCCCCTTGGATTCGAAAACAACAAGAATACTCAATGACTATATTCTAGATCACAGCGTAGCTCAGAATACCCCACTGTTCTTAACAGATGGTGTCGCACCAGTCTCAGCTCGAATAAACAAGGTTCTCACCGAAAAACTAAACCAACTTGGGCTACCAAGAATCACTTTTCACGGCCTGAGGCATACCCACGCCTCAGTTCTATTATATCAGGGCGTCAGCGTCCTTTCTGTATCAAAGCGTTTAGGACATAGCAACATCACTACTACGCAGTCCACATATTTACATATCATTAAGGAATTGGAAGAACAGGACAACGATAAAATCATCAACATTTTGAATACCCTGTAAATTGGCACTTTTCTTGGCACAAATAAGGGTCACGACGCAGCTATCGTGACCCTTTTTAAATTCTATTTGAGAGGTGTAAAAAGCTTCTCACCCGCTTGTGCCTTTGGATAATTTGCAACGACGCCATCGTCTAAATCCAACGAAATGTGGAGATTCGCGACGTGTTGAAGGGACGCATCATATTTGGTAACCTCAGCAATCTGCTTGTCTAACTTGTCCAGTCGACGCTGCAACATGCTTTGCTCTCGGGTACCAGCCTCCTGATTCTTCATCTGCTGGAGTGATTCTCTCTTTCGACTGTATGCTTCCTGAAGTGGATGTAGATATGAAGTCCTGATCATTGCCATCGTGTTTTCATCATACCGATGCAGATACATCAGCGCCTTAAAACCACCCTGTTTGCCGGAGTTTAACTCCCAGTATATAGGCCGTTTCTGATATGTGGAAAGATGATCCTTCTTGAAAAAGTCTTCGATGAAGTAGTGACGAATCTGCTCTTCTGGTGTCTCACCCTTCTTATTAAGTTGAGTTGCAATGTAACTCAGATTCTCTGAAAGGTGATCCTCGCCAAATGTAGCGATCAAAAACTCCTTTAACCGATTAATGATATCTCGACTGTCACCAAAATAATCATCGTCAGTGAGAACAATCACATCATCCTGGTTTGGCTGGTATGTCTTATACTTGCTGGAATCCCAGTCTCCTCCAGCAAAAGCCAAACCAGGCGTATCAATCGAGTAACGGCCAAAAGTGACGCCGATAAAGTAGGACAAGAAAGACCGAATGTCTCGTTCTAGATCCGCATGTCTAACCGAAACGTCAGCGTCCTCGACTTCCGGACTAAGCTCGTCTTGAAGACCGTACAGATCAATGAAAATCCGATTCAACTCTTCCTCGTTAGCTTTCAATTGATCAAAGCGATCGGCAGCTTCTTTCTCCCAGGTTTTATACGCGGCTTCAACCGTCCAATTTCGGTGATGCTCAGCGATATTAGGTAGTAGAGTCTGGAACTTAAAATTCCAAGAAGACTCGCTTTCGTTCCAGTCAGCAGCACATAAGGATATATTTTGAGCTACTAATTTCTCAATTCGATCAACTTCTTTTGTGCTATCCAGAATTGGTAAGGCATTAATAGCTGCTGAGCCACTATTAATCGTAGGATTCAGCATTGGCAATACCAAACTGACAATCTTAGAATTTAAAAAGGCGAGAAGAGGCAAAGAATAGTTAAAAATATTATACGCGGCATGATCAAATATCAACCCGCCGTCCTGAAGTCGAAACGAGGGCTGACCAGACGTGATTGCAGACCACGTAATCGCTTCACGAAAGTAATAATTTGTATTTTGTGGGCGTGATCTTAGTTTCCCTCGGCTATCAGTGAAGTGTTTAATATCATACCCATCCCGTGCCCAATTCACAACATAATCATAGTTGCCATACCATTTCCGGTAAGAACCACCTTTGTTGTAGGGGAACCATTTTAATCCTGACTTTAAGGCAGATATACCATCCTGAGCGTCAAATTTTATTTCAGCGCGATTCACTTCAAACCACTGTCTGAGAAACAAATCATTATTTCCTGTTTGCAAGCCAACTCTGGGCTCAGCAGCTTCTGAAAGAGGCTTACCGACTTCAAAATCATGTATCAAATTCGAACTCGCCCAGTAAGCAATCGGGCTCCCCGGCATCTTCCCAAAGTTCGCTTGGTTAGACCGATAGACGTATGAAATCTGCGGGTTTTCAACTGCCTTTAGATAAGCTGCCTCTTTCTTCTGCTGTGAATCAAAATCAACCAAACGTTCATATCTGCCTTCGAAATCAGGCAACATCTGATTCCGAAGAACGAAAGCGACTGATTGGACAACCTCTCCGCCAATCTCTTCGAATGCTCGAGTCCCTAGATGTGCCAAATTGACAATTGTCTCTTGCTTAAGCAACGCTCTCAGCTTCTCGAAGCTTGACAAGAACATCCACTGATGTTGAGTGATCATTGCGTAGTAGCCGTGTGAAACTGTCAGATTCTTTAGCCGCTCCATAAACACAGCAAACAAATCAGCCTTTGAGTTTGAATAGTCCTTTTTAACGAAATTGGAGAGTGACTTTGGCATCTTACCCGATCCCATATATGGTGGATTCGTAACTGCAATCTCGTATTCTCCATCAAGAAGAGTCAGAGCATGTATTGCATTATCTAACTGGCCAAGAAGTGTCTGACGATGAACGTCACTCAAATTCAGCTGAGAGTGATCAGTTTCAGAAACCTGCAGCTTACCTAATGAAGCATAGTCGATCTGTTGGTCTTTCAGCGAGATCAGCGACCCCAGCTCATTGCCATCCCGGAATAGCTTAGCAATAGCCAAGAGCTGAGGCTTAAGATCAGGCACATTGGTACCCTGGACTAGCAATGCAATATCATCTTCGCTCCAGTCAAATTGCGGCACGTCGATCACGTTGATCTTTTGATCTGCATTTAAGATGTGCCGATCGTACTGTCGAGCTTTCATCATCAGGGAGAAGTATGTCAGCTGGAAGGCACGCGTATCGACATCGACTCCGTAAAGATTTTTTTCGAGAATCAGCTTGGCCGCCTGACGTTGTGTGTATCCTTCAGAGCGGTATAGCTGCATAAAGACGTCAAACGCATAAACCAAGATATGACCAGACCCTGAGGCGGGATCGACGAACCTAATACCGGTAACATCCAGATCCTTTAACGAGACATTGCATTTAGCAATCTTAACTTGCACCGATTCAGGCTGTTCAGCGTCCGCCATGAAAAAGTGCCAATCAAAGGAATCAGCAATCTCGCTGGCGGTTCGCTGATCGCCGGCCGCAATCAGGTGATTAATCCAGTATCGACCTAGAGAATTTTCCACTAGATACTTAACGATCCAATCGGGGGTGAACAGCTGCGTCACTGCTGGAATGTCGGCTTGGCTGTACTTTCTCTTCTTGAAAGCAACGTCCTTGGGTTCTTGATTGTAGTACTGATAAAGCCAGCCGATTACCTCAACTTGGCCACCGGCAGTGACATCGAAGTCCGCCTCTAGAATATCCGTAGTTAGCTCTTTGATAACCCCCTTCTGATAACTAGGAGTGAAAAGCAACTGCAAGTAGTCATCCGTGCGCAAAAAACTATCTGAGGGCGCCGCTCTGCTTTGCCCTCGTAATCATGATATGAAACAGCCGCCATCGCCGATATAAT
>NZ_RHOJ01000020.1 GCF_003946485.1 Lacticaseibacillus jixianensis
ATTATATCGGCGATGGCGGCTGTTTCATATCATGATTACGAGGGCAAAGCAGAGCGGCGCCCTCAGATAGTTTTTTGCGCGGCGCTTGTCCATTCAATCAAGATGTCCTGGTCGCTTTAGAGCACGGAAAAACGACTTCCCTTCTCCACTCTCTTGATTGGAATAATACAAGCCGGCGTTTTTAAATCAAGTTGGCCACGCTCGCCGCTGCGCCAAGAAAATTAAAGTCCCAAGGCAATACGACCGCTTATCATTGTGGTTCCTCCGCAAACAATGCAAGCTGACTAGTTAATCCATGTATTTTGCTAAGAGGTCCGAACTGATTTTCAAATCCTTGAAGTAGTATTCACGGTCATGCTGATTAACCTGACGGGCGATTTTGCATGGATCACCGTAGGCAACCACGTTATCAGGCAGATCTTTGGTGACAATACTGCCAGCGCCAATCACAGCATTATTGCCAATGGTAACGCCTGGCAGGATCGTCGCCGAAGCGCCGATCCAACAATTCTCACCAATGCGGACCGGTGCGTTGTACTGGTAACCCTGCGCCCGCAGCTCTGGAAGGATCGGATGACCCGCGGTGGCGATTGTGACGTTGGGGCCGAACATTGTGCGGCTGCCAACGTAGATGTGCGTATCGTCGACCAGTGTCAGATTAAAATTGGCGTAGATCCGATCACCAAAGTGAACGTGCCTGCCGCCAAAGTTAGCGTGGAAAGGTGGTTCGAGATAGCAGCCCTCGCCAATTTCTGCAAACATCTCATGCAGAAGCTGCTGACGTAATTTCTGCTCACTTGGTCTGGTTTGGTTAAAATCGTAGAGCCGTTCCAAACAAGTTAATTGAATTTTTGAAATTTCGGGATCATCGGGATTGTACAACGCTTGAGAGTGCATCTTTTGCTTATCGTTCATAATATTCTCCTTATTGTTGTTAAGCTGAAAAGTAGTTGAAATAATGAGCCGCATCCGCATTCCTGTTATCACTGGTGGAATTGGCAACGTATACGAGTCGGCGTTTGGGCTAGGGGTGCCCTGCCGTTGCAGTTCGAACTGCATTCGGCAGGGCCGGCCGCCGCCAATCTTAGGGTCTTGGCCAGATCAAGAATTGAAGCGCCGTTAAAACAATCTCAACACCAGAAATTGGTATGCCGCCTATATTTAACCCAGGATTAAGGTGCTTGTTGGGAAACCAATGAGAGGCAAAGATGAGCTCGCGCAAGCGCTTGACGAGTTGATGAAGTAAGGTGGCGATGCGGTTCCAGAGGTGCGTTTTCGATCTTTATCCACAGACGTTTGGTCGGCAAGGTTAGTTTTTCACTCCCCTCTCGCGACGCGCAAAGACGGTGCTGCCGATCGCGATCAGAACTAGGAGCAGCGCGATCCAGACGAGGACATTATCCGCTAAATCCCCCGGCCCGAAGCGACCGATCCAATTCCAGACCACTGGTGCAAAAAAAGCGCTAATAATCGTCGCAATTGTCAAATAACTGCTCACTTGATTGATCAATTGATCGGACAGCCCCAAGTTACTGCGATAGACAATATAGGGACCGGTGTACGAATAGATGAAATTAAAGAAGACTGCAGCCATGATAACAATTACCGGGCTTTGAAACAGGACCATCGCAAGGACGGACAGCCCTGCACCAAAGTAGCCAATGCTAAGCGTGAAGCCGGCGAACCGCTTGTGTAACCTGCCAAAAGTGAGCCCTGCGACTAAGCCCCCAATATTCATGGCCGATAGTGTCCAATTCGCAACGGCGGCGGTGCCAATATGCTGTGCTGAAAACAGAACTGGGATTTTAAGTTGGACGCCCCAGATAATGAGATAGGTGAAGAACGCCAGTATGCACAAGCCAAGTTGCAGTCGCGGCAGCTTATCTTTAGGTTGATTTTTCTGCCGCTCGCCGCTCGCAACATTAGGCAGATACCTGAAGGCTAATAAGGCAATCGGGACTAATAGCATGTAAATTGCAAACACTGCATGCCAGCTAATAGTGATGACGAGGCCTGCAATTGCCAGTAACACCGCATTTCCAAGCGCGGAGATTCCCGTTTGATAGCCTAAAAGCCGGGCCCGGAAATCACCGTTGTAGACATGAGCGATCATGCTGATCGCGTGCGGTGAGAACAGGCCGATCCCCAGCCCCAAAAGAACGCGACAAATGAACAGGAAATAGAAGTTGGTAATGAAGGCGGGCATCGCGCCAAATATCCCACTGACTAATAGCCCGGAAATCACCACCCGGCGAACTCCGAATTTGGTTGTTAAAAAGGGATTCACCATCAGCGTCAGCAGCGCGCTGAGGTTGGCCACCGTGACCGTCCACTCGATCACCGTGGTCGGAACACTGCTGAACTGTTGGTGCAATTGGGGGGTGATGCCAGTGACGATGGTCGAGACACCGCTCACCGCCGACAAGCTTAAGATGCTGGCGAGCGATGAGGCGTTGTGATGATTAGACATAAAAAGGCCTCACTTCTGATTTGAATTCAGGAAGCCACACTAGTGCGGCTGGATCAAATCCTGCGAGTACCTTAGCATGTTTGCTGACGTTTAAAGCGACACTATTGAAGGCAATTGGCGTCGTTGAGGTCGACGTCGTATGGAGACTTGCGGAAGTCAGAAGGCGTTTTATTGGTCCAGTCGTGAAAATTCCGCTGAAAGGTTTTAATGCTCCCAAATCCACAAGCACTTGCGATATAGCCAACGCTCTGGCTAGATTCAATGAGCATCTTCCGAGCATTGATCAACCTGATTTGCCTAATATACTCGTGAACCGACATGCCCAGACTGCTCTGGAATTGCTGGTTGAGGGTCTGCAATGAGACGTGTGCGTCGCTTGCAAGCTGAGAACTGTGAATATCCTCTGCGAACTTGTCGTGGATGTACGCCATCACGTTGCTAACCAACTGCGGATTATCCGTGACGGGTAGATCCTTGACTGAATGCGCAAAGTTCTTTCCAAGAAACGTCAGCAGTTGATAGAAGTGACTTAAAATCTCAAGCCTGTTGTATTCATCAACGCCAGCGCCAATGAGGCGGCGGATCGCCAAAGCATGATTATAGATCTGTAGATATTCGTTTAGCTTGCGTTTTGCGGATGCTTGTCCTTGAAGCTGAAGGTCCCAAGATTGACTGGAAGGTAACTTACCTTGCAGAAAAGTCTCGTCGATAATAAAACCAAACTCATCCCAAGCAAGCCCTTTATCACCGGAAGCACTGTGAATGTTTCGCCGGTTTACCGCCCAGCAATCACCAGGAGTATATACTGTGGTTTCGCCATTTGTCGTGAACGCCAACGGCCCGCCTGCGACCAAAAAGTTTAGCTCGATCCCAGTATGCCAGTGTGGATCAACGGCGATATCCAAGCCTGGTTGGTGTTGGAAAAACTTGAACGGGAGCGTCGGCCATTGCTGCACCTGCTCGAACTTAATGACCAACCGAAACACCCCCAGTTATGTTTGCCGTGAATTGGCTTCAATCCTGATCCATAGCGCCATTACGAATATGCTACGATTTCTTTGTTCGGATGGCAAGCATGCGAAGAATCGGACAAATTGTACCAGATTGTACAGTGAGTCTTCTATTCGGGCGACAAAGACCAGCATGATAGAACCTGACTGGGTACAGCCAATGTAGAGGAGACAGTGATGATCAAGTTAATTGCGACTGACATGGACGGGACATTCTTGCGCGGCGATATGAGCTACGACGAGGTCAAGTTCGCGGCTTTGCACGAGAAGATGAATAAGCAACACATTCAGTTTGTGGTGGCTAGCGGTAACCAATATTACCAGCTTCGATCGTTCTTTACTCAATACGCTAACATCATCTACCTGGCAGAAAACGGCGCATATATTCGGACGCCGGAGAAAGAGTTGATCGTGCACCACTTTGAAGCAGATCAAGTCACGGCGATTCTTAACCAGCTTGGCACTGTTCAAAACATTAAGATGCTGATTTGCGGGCGGAAGAGCGCGTACGCTTTGAGCACCGTCGATGCCGCCCATGTTGAGCAGATGCGGAACTATTACCATCACCTTGACGTAATTGATCGCTATGATCAGATCGACGATGACGTCTTAAAGTTTGCCATCTCGTGCCCACCTGAAATGACGGAGCGCATTGTGAACGAATTAGCAGAAAAGCTCAGGGGATTAGCGGAACCAACCAGTAGTGGTCATGGTGATATTGATCTGATTCAGCCTGGTATCAACAAGGCTGCGGGGCTAAAAGAGCTGGGTCAGTTGCTAGATACCAAGTTAGCCGAGATGGTAGTCTTTGGCGATGGCGGCAACGATTTGGAAATGATTCGTGAAGTTGGCCTGGGCGTTGCAATGGCAAACGCGCAGCCAAACGTGAAGGAAGCATCAGCCGCACAGACTGGGGATAACGAATCGCAGGGGGTGCTTAGTTTCCTTGAAACCCAGGTTCTATAATTTTCGCGATCCGGAAGCTAGGCCAGCCCCAATGTATCGAGGGGCTGAGACGCAAAGCGCCTTTCGCCCCAAACGCAGGCGCCGCGGGGTCATTTGCGGATGCATCAAGCGAGGTAACAAATTCTGCGGTTGTGGGGGCCGGGCTTTACCGCCAATACATAAAATCTCAGCATCCGTTGAGAACGATCAACTTTGCTTGAACCACTCGCTCCCTCACCGGTCAACTCCGCGCCAAAGTTTGTAAAAAAAAGAAATCCTGATATTCTTAGTATGTTGCCGGCAACGGACAAGGAGGCGCAACATGCTGATCTTCAATGAATTTCCGGTCGGGGCAGCGACTTTAAACGTCGTCGCGGCGCACCGGGCCAGGACCGAGGAGGGGCTCCGGGCCCTAGGCGTTTATCCGGGCCAAGAAATGCTGCTGATGGCGCTCCTGAAGGACAGCGCCCAGGCGAAACCACAAACAGAGTTGGCTGCGCTGCTCGGAGTCAACCACTCGACGATTGCCAAATCCGTCCGCCGCATGGCTGCGGCCAAGGTCGTCGCTACCCACGCTTCCGCGCAGGACGGCCGCGTGACCTTAGTAGCCCTGACCCCCACTGGCCTGACCCTGGCTCAGCGGGTCAAGGCCGTGTGTCAAGCGGTAGAACGTCAATCAACGGCCGTACTGTCACCCGCGGAGCAGGCCGAATACATTAGGCTTGCCGCCAAAATGACGGCGGCACTAACCAAAAAGCCACTGAGCGACGACTAGTCTCAGTGGCTTTTCTCTGTCCTGATTAAAATGTTTGGCCCATGGCCTCAGCCTGCTTTTCGGCAGCGGCCACGATGGCTTGCGCCTGGTCCGGGAAGTGATCCATCCCCTCGACCGGCAGATCAATGACCGTTTCGGAGCCCAGGTACTCCAGCGCTGCGTGTACGTACTGCGTCGCCGGATCCTGACCTGCATACTTGCCACCTGCCGCCTGAATGTGCATCACCTTTTTGCCCGGCAGCAAAGCGATGTGCCCGGTGGCAGTGTAACGGAAGGTCTGGCCAACGACCGTGATGGCGTCGATCCAGGACTTCAACTTGGTCGGAATGCCGAGATTCCACATGGGGTTGGCGATGATAATTTTGTCCGCCGCCTTGAATTGGCTTAACGCCGAACCGTAGACAGCCAGCTTAGCCTGAGTGTCAGCCCCAGGCGTCGCGTTCGGGGTGAAGGCGGCCAGCATCTCACCGTCCAGCTCCGGAAAGTTTTCTTGGTAAAGGTTGCGTTCCGTGATCGTGTCTTCAGGATGCGCTGCTTGATAACTCTTCATGAACGTTTCCAACACCCGCATGCTGCGTGAGCGGTCCGGACCGAACGGATGGGCTTTTATCACTAATACTTGACTCATGGCAATAGTCTCCTTTTTGCTTTCGTTAGCTGTTTTCTGACCGGCATTTTAGTTGCCGGCTACCTAAGTACCCTACCATCAAAAAAGGTGGCCGGCAACCCTTTTTGCCAAAGTCGGTGGTCCACGGCGCTCATGCTGGCCGCCAATACCAGGTGGTTAATCGATGAGGCCGCGGTCGATCCGCTCACCATCAAGAAACCAATACTGGTGATAATCGCCTTTCAACGCGGTGAATGGTACCGGCTGCTTGCCTTGCGTCTGGATCTGCTCAATCAGGTAATTCCGCAGGATCCAGGGATCCTCCAGCCGGGCTGGCCGCAGCTGGAGGTCCGCTTCGATCATTGGCTTAGAGGTCCCAAGCGCCGCGGCAATGGTCTGAATATCCAACCCACTGAGGGCGAGATTCTGTTTGAACTCTTCTTTGGTGGCGCGCTGTTGTGAAAGTGTGAGTGACATGGTGATCCCCCTTGATTAGTTGTAATTGCATCTGTTATACTAGCTGGCGTAGCAATGAATGTCAAATGAATACTTGTAAATATAAGCGGGCGACCCGCGCCGTGGGTCACTGCAAAATTAGGGGGACGATCATGAATTTAGGCGAAGACGACCAAATCGTCGACAAGATTTTCCAAGTCTCACAAAGCGAAAAGAACGTGATCCATCGGCAGCTCAAAACTTTTGGGCTCAATGCGATCCAGGCGCGGGCACTGAACTTCATCGCCGACCACCCTGGCACCATCCAAAAGTCCTTGTCTGAACACCTCGGCAAACCTGGCGCCACCACCACCAATATCTTGAAGGTGCTAGAAACCAGCGGGCTGATCGTTCGCCGCGTCCAGGAAACCAACGAACGGCAAAAGCAGCTCTACCTCTCACCTGCCGGTCAGGAAACGGCGGCAGCGGTGCGACAGATTTTTATCGAAATGGAGAACCGCATCCGCTCGCTACTGGCCAAAAACGAGCAGGATCTGTTATTGCGGCTGCTGGATCAGGTCCAAGCTGGCCTCGCCAACGCGCAATAGCCATTCTAACCACCAGATCAATTAAAAGGAGCCTTCCTCATGCCAAACACCATCATTATCACCGGGGCCAACTCTGGCCTTGGGTTTGAAACCACCAAGCAGATCGCCGAACGCAGGCCAGACCTGCAGCTCATCATGGCCTGCCGCAACATGAAAAAGGCCGAGGCAGCCCGGGCCGCCATCCTGAAAGTCGTCCCTGACGCCCACCTGCTGTGTCTCGAACTGGACACCGCTTCGCTGGCCAAGGTCCGGGCCTTTGCGGCGGCCTTCAAAGCGCTCAACCAGCCGCTGGCCGGACTAATTTGCAATGCCGGCATCGCGGGGCGGACGGTCGAAGAAACCGCCGATGGCTTTAACAATATCTTCGAAACGAACTACCTCGGTCATTTTCTCCTGACGCAGCTGCTGCTGCCCCTGATGCGAGAAGGTGCCCGGATCATCAATGTCAGCAGCGACCGCCATGCTGTGCCAGAAGACCTGACCTGGCCCGGGGCTCAAGTCGTGGCGCACAGCGGCAGCGATCCGGTCGTCGATGCCCGCAGCTACTCCTACTCCAAACTTTGCATGCTGCTTTTCACCTACGAACTGGCGCGGCGGTTAGCCACTCAACCAAGCCGGGTGGTCGTCAACGCCGTCAATCCAGGTCTGATGACTGAAACCGGGCTGGCGAAAGACAAATCCCGGTTCACGCCGGAAATGTTGGCGCAAAATGCCGATATCCTCAGCACTGCCAAAGACTCCGGGCGTATGGTGGCTGACCTCATGTGTGAGCCGCAATTTGGCCACGGCCCCGCCAGATACTTTGACCGCAGAAGCGATAACCCGATCCCTTCCTCGCCGCTGTCTTACGACAAGGAAGCGGCTTTGGACCTCTGGCAGTTCAGTATGACTGCTGCCGGTCTCGCCTAGCCACTAGTCACACTCATAAAAGGAGCACTGTCATGAAATTAATCACCGTTGAGGAACACTACGACACCGACCAGAACATCGAGGCCTTCAATCAGCACTCAGCTGTGGCAAACAATAACCCGTTTCAAGATCAGCTGCGGCCCGCACTAGTGGATTTTGCCACCAAGGTCACCTACATGGACCAACACGGCATTGATATGCAGGTCATCTCAGATGCCGGCAACTCGCCGCAGGTCTTGCCCGATCAGTACGCCGCCAGCGGCGCGCACGCGCAAAATGAGACGCTGGCCGAAAACATCAGCCACTATCCAGACCGGTTTGCCGGCCTGGCCACGCTGCCGGCCAATACCCCAGAACGCGCCGCCGAGGAGCTGACTTACGCGGTGACCAAGCTGGGCATGAAAGGCGGCATCATCAGCGGCAGCGTCAATGGCCAGTTTTTAGACGACCCGCGTTTTGAGCCGATCTTTGCGGCGGCCGACCAGCTGAAGACGACCTTGTACCTCCATCCCGGCGTGATCACCGATGAGCAAAAAGCCGTACTCTACGACAGCAAGGCCTACAGTCAAATGGGGGCGACGATGATGGCGGGCGCAATGTGGGGCTGGCACATGGAGCAAGGCATTCAGATCATGCGCCTCATCACGGCTGGCATCTTGGAGAAGTATCCTCACGTCAAGATCGCCTCAGGTCACTGGGGAGAATTCGTGCCGATGTTCCTGGAACGGATCGACGGGTTTTCGCGCCTCGTGTCTACACTTCCGCTGAAGTTCTCAGATTACTACAAGCGCCAGGTCTACATTTCCCCGTCCGGGATGTTCACGGCCCCGCAGATGCAACTGGCCCTCACCGAAATGGGCGCCGATCACATCATGTGGTCGGAAGATTACCCCTACGTTCAGGCAAAAGATCAAGTCCGCCAATTCCTCGCACAGGCTGACCTCACCGCCGCTCAGCGTGAAGCCATCGCTCACGGCACCGCAGAAACGGTTTTCGGCCTTTAATTTCAACCGGCGAGTATCTGAACTTTCTTCAGAAACGCTTCAGTATCCCTGGCTAGTAGATGTGTGACCTGCAGGTTATCCTAGAGGCGAGTACCGAGTAAACCCACTGTTCAAGCGCCGATTGTAGACGCGGCTGACAGCCATTTTCCGCGGGAGGGATCGGATTGAAAACAACCCTGTTACTGGTCGAAGACGAAGCCGCCCTAGCCGATTCGCTGACGACTGAATTTGAGCTGGAGGACTACGATGTGATTTGGGCGCGAGACGGTAGCGTGGGTTTTGCCTTTGCCGCCAATAAACTCGTCGTCTTCGGCTCCGCTGACACCTCCCCGCGCACGGTGCTTAGGGAGGGGATCAGTTTCTTCAGCCTCCGCGGCGCCTCATTGTTGGCCGACACGGCGATTCTCTTCGTCGGTCTCACCCTGTTGCACGGCGCCCCGCTCCTCGTTAAAATCATTGACCAGGTCGTCGTAATTGCGCTGAACTTTGGCTTCAGTAAACAAATTTTCGCGTAACGTATATAAAGAGAAGACCGTCCCGGTGCCGCTAACGACACTGGAACGGTCTTTTCTGCCCTAGTCGACCAAGTCAGGCCCCTCACGCGGCAGCCGCGTTCCCCTGCCTACAGGCGCTTTTGGCTAAACACGGCGATGGCCGCCAGGAGAAAAAGCACGGTCAGCCCGCCGGTGACGCCACTGGCCAGGGCCAGGTCACCTAATGGCATGGTTCCGCGCACGACTGCAAGGTTATCGGCCACGAGTCTGAGCGGCAGCCCGGCCTTCAGCGGCTTAACCAGACTGAGCAGCGCCATCACCACATAGCCCGCCACGACCGTGAAAAAGCCGCCCATCCCGCTGCTCGTGAGCGTCGACCCAAACAGCGTCACCGCGACCAGCAGCAAGCCGAACAGCAGCAGCGGCAGCAGGCCCAGCACGGGATGCTTGGCCAGACTGTCCGGAAAGTAGTACCGCGTGTAGCCCCACGTCACGCCAAAGGCGAGAAGAACCGAGCCACCCCAAAGGATCAACCCCATCAGGTACTTGGCCACCAGCACCGCACTGCGCGCCAGCCCCCGCGCCGCGAAGGGCACCAGCGTGCGCCGACTGACTTCACGGCTAACCGTGTCGCTGAACATGGCCGCTATGAGGAAAATCCCGATTTGGGTGATATTTTTGTAGAACTGCTGCCACGAGTCAAGACTCGTCGGCGTAGGCAAGTTGACCGTCACGTTCAGCGTCGATTTCAGCAGCGTGGGGGTGAGCTTCGCGATCAAGGGACTTTCCAGGCCGACGAGCAGGAAAACGAAGCCAAGCACGAGAAACCGGTAGCGGCGCCAAGCAACGAGGCATTCCTTATTGAGGAAGAACCACACGTTGGCCATTTCACCACCTCCATAAAGATGTCATCAAGCGTGGTGCTCTGCTGGGCCAGGGCGACGGGAATGAGGTCGGCCGCGGCAAGCGCTTGCATCACCATTTTCATCGCGGCAGCGGCCTCGCCGGCGTACGGGACGTCAACGCGCGCACCAGCGGCGGTGGCCGGGCCGCCGAGTGCCGTAGCGGCCTGCCCCGCCGCCAAGGCGTCCGCCATCTGCACCGCGATCCGGGGCCGGGCGTAGCGCTGCCGCAGTTCGGCCAGAGTGCCTTCAGCCTGAAGCTGGCCGCCGTTCAGGATCCCCACGTGGTCCGCCACCCGCTCCACATCGCTCAGAATATGTGTAGAAAAGATGATCGTCATGTCGTGGCGCAGGCTGGCCAGGAGCGCCAGAAAATCATTGCGGCCGCTGGGATCAAGCGCGGAAGTCGGCTCGTCGCAGATGAGCAGCTGCGGCTCAGTCAACAGCGCCTGCGCGATGCCCAGCCGCTGCTTCATCCCGCGCGAAAAGCCGCGGATCCGGCGCCGGTCACTCGGCAGCCCGACCAGCTTGAGCACCGTCTGACAGCGGTCAGCAAGCGCCGCCCCGCGCATCCCGGCCAGCTGGCCGGCAAGCGTCAGGTACTCCCGTGGCGTCATGTCGTCGTAAAACGTGGGCACATCCGGCAGATAGCCGATGGTTGGGAAACTCTCGGGGTGTGGGTCTCCGGCCGGCGCGTCGTTGAACATGATCGTGCCGGCGTCCATCCGCTCCAGCCCCAGAATCAGCCGCATGGTCGTCGTCTTGCCGGCCCCATTTTTGCCGACGAAGCCGTAAATGCTGCCTTCCGGGACCGCCATCGTCAGGTGGTCCAGCACCTGCTTTGCCCCAAACCGCTTGCTGATGTCGTGCAGCTCAACGAGGTTTCTCATTGTTCTTCACGGCCAATCAGAAAATAGGCGATGGCGCCAAACGGTTGGACCAGCACCGCCAGCAGCACCCAGACTAGGCGATTGGCGAAGTGGTAATGCTGGTGGCGGAAAATGCTGACCAGCGCGGTGAGCGTCAAAATCACCTCAGCAATGATCAGCGGGATCAGCAGTGGCAGATACGGGTGTAGATGTTCAGTTGACATGACAAAGCCCCCTTCGGCTTCACTGGGCGGTGCGGGCAGAACGGCGACTCGCTGCGCAGCCTCTGACTTAGTTCACTTCTGCTTGGCGCGCCCGGTCCACCGGTAGCTCACCGGCAACATCACGAGGATCGCCGCGATCACCAGCCCCAGCGCAATGGCCGAGGCCACCGGCGGCAGCAGCAGCGTCACGAGCATGAGCACCCCGCCGGCTACCATGACGTATCCCAGCACGCGGGTCGCCTTCAGGACCCCCGCTGGGTTCTTGATCGTCCACGGCACGTGGTAACCGAACCCGGTCCACCCCTTGTGTGCTGAACTGGCGGGTGCCGTTGGCAAATAATTCCCAAGCAGAATGAACATGGCGCTGACCACCGCGATCGCCCACAGCCTAATGTTGACCGGTTGGCCCTGAGCGTAGCGGATCGTCACGGCGTAGATGACCACGGTGATGACGGGGAAAAACCACACCAGCACGCGCGCCATGCGCGGCGCCCCTTTGCCGTGCGCGTCAGCCCAGTAGGTCGCGCCCATCGTCAGCCAGTGCGCCGCCAGCATGATGCCTGGCAGCCCAAACACCGCCATCGCTTTGGGCATCCACCCGTTTGGCTGGTTGTCGATGCCCCAGTGCGTCACCATGGTGGCCGGCAGCGATGCGTACTGGCTTGCCCCATAAAGCATCGTGGCCAAGATGACGGCGCTGGTGATTGCCATGAGGACCCATTTATTTTTTGTCATCAGAATCGCCTCCAATTCCCAAACTGTATATCCAGTTGAGCACCTCTTCGAACACGCTGGCGTTCAGGTCGTAGTAGATAAAATTCTTCTCACGCCGCTCGGAGATCAAGCCCGCCTGCTTGAGCAGCTTCAGGTGATACGACACCGTCGCGGGAGTCAGGGCGAACTGCGCCGCGATCTCCCCCGCCGGCTTCGACTCACTTTTCAGCAGGTTAAGGATCTGCCGCCGCACCGGATCGGAAATGGCCTTTAACGTGTCACTCATTGCCATGATCGCGGCCTCCATTCAATGTTGATCAGTTTCTACTTAGAAGAATTTCTAATTAGAATATAGTCGGTCCGGATGCGGCCGTCAACCACTATTTAGATTTTTTTCGAATTAGCGTCTCGCTGATGGCGCTGACGTCAAAAATAGCCCGGCAGTGACCTGCTGGGCTTAATCCGGGTGCCGCACGAACCAACTGCGCCGTCACTCTCTGGAATTGATTGCCTGCGCCTTATCATGGTAGAAGGTCTCGATCTGGTCTGGGTACTCCGGTTCGGTCAACACCGCGACCGTTTTACCGGCCACCTGCTTTTGCTCAATGCAGTAAAACTTGCCGGAATCTGAAGGATACCAAGTGTTCCAGACCCGCAGCCCCGCCTTGCCGTTGAACGGCGCCAGCGAGGCGGCCCACCAGTGATCGGCCCGATAACGGTCCCCTGCCGTATACTGCGGACTTAGCGAGCCGCCATTCGCCTGTTCTCGCGCGTGTTGATCCTCGGCGGTGCGAACGGCCTCGTCATAAAGCGAATAGACCCGCCCGTCGTCAGCCGTGCCATCAACTTGAGCAATGGTGTGCTGACCAAAGGTGATCGTCGTCAGCGTGTCGCTATAGGCTTCGTACCCGTACCACGTGCCGCGCATGTTCGCAGGCACCGTGATCGCCTTAAAGCCCTTGGCGTAAGCCGCCGGCGAAGGGTCACCGGCGGGCTTGCCAAGCGTCGCTGTCTGGCTGGCATCGGCCTGCCACTTGAACAGTTGATGCCTAAAGGTGCGCTCATCGGTTTTGACGTCCTTCACGTGGAAAAGCTGACCCACTTCGGTTTCCGCGGACGTTTTCGCGACAAAATTGCCTTCAACGCTGGCATGCTCACGCGCCCCAAGCTTGGCGGCCGCGGTCGGCGAGACCTTGCTGCCGCTGCAGTGAAAGCTGGCATCGGCCTTGATTTCCACCCCGGCTGACGCATTGATGGCGACCAGTGGCTCGCCCAGGATCACCGGCTCGAGCTTGGTCTTGACCGCGGGGGTGAGCGTCCCGTTCACGTCCACGTTGCCCTTAAACGAGCAGGACAGATCCGGCTTCACGCTGGCCGGCTTTTTGCCCTTCTGGTTTGTGACTTCCGCCGTCAGCGCCGCGGCTGCGTTGAGGTCGACCGTCAGCGTTGCTTCTCCGGAGGCGTCCAGGGCGATGATAAACGGGATGTGGACGGTCACCATCGGGACATTGGTGGGAATAATGATCATCCCCACCTGTTTCCCGTCGGCCAGCTTCTTCAGTAGCGCCGAGCTGTCCGGATCCACCGTGACCTGAGCGTTAAAATGATTGTCATATTTCAGGCCTGAGTCGACCTTGGCGTCGTAATTGCCCTTCAAAAAGTCCGCGTCGACGGTCAGGCCGAGCGTGCCCTCCAGGTGCGCCTCGTCCACCACCTCTGCTTCCCCAGGCAGCTGATGTTTCTTGCCAGCCTTCTTAGAACCACTCGCTTCGGCGGGCTCCTCTGCGGGCGCTGTTTTCTCCTCTTCTTGCTTGCGCGGAAACGTCACCTTAAAGTCTTTCGCCGTGGTGGCGCGGTTTTCCACTTGCAGGCCGAAAAAGCCGGCCTGCTGCATGCTCATCCCTGGGGCCCTGCGCCCACTGACGGCGACATCCGCTACGGGGACAAACACCGCCTTGGCCACGTCCGCCTGGCCGCCAGCAGGCGTGGTGCGAATCTGGTGCACCACGCTTTGCGGGGCAGCGCTTTTAATCGTGAGCACTAGCTCGCTAGGCCGGACGTCGACGCCGGTCACCTTCGCCGCCGCACCGCCGTAATTAAACCCGAATGGCGGCACGTACAGCACGTCCCCAACGCGGTAATCACTGGCGGAACCAGCAATGATGAGCCGGGCCCGCGCCGGTTCGATCGTGTAGCGTTCATTGGCAAAACCCACCTGGCGTACATTGCTGCGGAGCACGGCCTCACCCGCTGATTTCGTCACCGTTGCTCCTGCTTGAAGCCGGCCGGCGTCAGCCTTCACGGTGAAATGGTCTGGGCCACCCGGGCTGACTTCACCAGCAACGCCCTGCCCTTTTACCTGGTACTTGTGCGTACTGATCAACCGCGTCTGGGCCACATGGGCAACCGCGGCAACAGTTTGCGTCTCGTGCGTGGTCAGATCTGTGTACGTCAGTTGATTGGCGGCGCCATCAAAGCGCAGCACGAACGGTAGCAGTTGAGCATTCGCCACCCGCTCGTAATCAATCGTTGTCTTAATTTGATACGTCTTCCCGTTCAGCACAAACGGGGTCTTGTTGCTGGCCCGATCAGCGGCTTGGCTGACCTGAAGCGAAGCGCTCGCTAGGCCGCCGCCGACTACCCCAATCACTAAGAGCAGCGCGGCGGCTTTGCGCCTGCGATACACCAGCAGGCCGCCGATGGCCCCGCCGCTGACCACGAGCCCGACCGTGAGCCACAGCCAAGGCGTCTGTTTCGCGTACGCAATTGTCGCGCCCTTTTCACTGACGGCCACCCTGTTTTGCTTGGGGTCGAGGGTGAAGTGGAGGCGGTGTTGGTCGGCGGTGCCAAACGCCTTGACGTGCCACGTGAGCACCACCTGCCGCTGATCGATGGCCTTGGGCAAGGCCGCCTTAACGGTCACGTTGCGATAAAGGTTGTTCGTCGTGTTTCTGAGAATCAGATCATAGCCATTCTTCTGATTTCCCCTCTCGATCACGGTCTGTAGTGGCGCCTGCCCGTCGGCGGAAACAATGGTGGCCGGAAGCCCGATCGTTAGAAGTGCCGCCAGACTCAAGGCAAGGAATAAAAGCCATTTAGTTGTGCGCCGGAATCTCTTTTCTAGAAAATGATTACCCATATTTTCCCCTACTTCCACATTTTATGGGTCAATCATATCACTAAGCTCACTGTTGAGCAGGCATGAATTAGTGGTCGCTGTTGGCCAGTTAACCACCCAAGCACCGCACTGCTTTCAAAGCGCGTCAAGCTTGCCGGTTGGGCTTATTCAAACCGCGCGAACGCATCCCCGAACTGCTTCATGAACTTTGCCATCAGCTTAGGGTCCTGCTTGGTGAGAACATTGCCAGTGCTGGCATCCCCGGCCAGCGTCGCTTTCATCCCCTCCGTCAGCGGCCAATAAGTCTGGATCACGTCCGGCAGCGCGGGATCTGCGCTGTGCTGGCGGGCGTAATCATCCAGGAAGCGCCGCATTTTGGCCGTGGCTTGGTGAAAAGCGGCGTCCTGCGCATCGCTTGCGCCCAGCGACGCGTGAAACGCCTGAATGTTCTTGGCGCGCGCGACGGCCTCGGCCCCTTCTAGCGTGATTTGCCAAAGCAGCCAGGCGAAGCCCTCGAAGACCTCCCCTTCGATCCGGACGTCCATCCCCAACAGCTCCGGATAGCTCAACAGGTCGATTCCCCCGTACTCCTGCGTCCCGTAGTCGTCATAGAAAACTGCCTGCCAGGCCAGCCCCGGATCCTCGCTGTAGCCAACCGCGGCATGGTGCACCACAATGTGCTGGTCGCTGCGCTTCACGGCCAGCGGAGCAAAACTGACCAGCTCATCTAAGACCGTGTCGACGAGCGCGGCCGCGGCCGCTTCATCGACACTTTCCAGCCCCTGCACCAGCGTGCTAACGATCTGCGCGCGGTGATCTCGCTGCTGCGCCGCCTGGGCTAGCTCACCCAGCAGGTAGGTCTCCGGGGCCATGGCCAGGACGATCAGCTGGTCTTCTGCCCGCGCAAAAAATTGGGCCACGTTGACGGCCCGCGGCGCCGACAGGGCGGACCACGTGATCAGATACTCGGCGGCCGCCCCCTCCTGTTTCAGCGTGATTGCCGCGACGTTCGCATCATCCCGCAGCCGCGCCACCCCGCGCGTCCGCGGCTGGCGGTGGCCGGTCAGGAGCCTTTGGGCAATACTGGTGGTTTCCCCGTCCGCCGCCCGCAGCCAAAACCCGTCCGCCACGAATTGGCGGCCGCCTTGGCGCGGCCGCTTCTTGTAGAACATCAACGACGCGATCGCCCCGGGCGGCAGCGTGATGGTTTCGCCGCTCTCAAACCTGATTTCAACCGCGGTTACCGGCGTTAGATCGACTAGGAATTTGCCCTTTGCCATGCGCCGCCGGTATTCCAGCGCGGCGCCAACCGTGATCTCAGCATTTTGTGCCATTACGGTCACTCCTTCCATTCATCAGTGCGCGGATTGCTGACTAGATTGTACGTCAGACCAAGGTGGCAGGCGAGTGAGAGGCCTTTGGCGGCAATTTAAGGGTCGAAACCAGCCCCAAAACAGCCGCTTTTGACCCAAAATGGCCACTTTTGGGTTTGTGACAGCCACCACAATGTGAGCGAAAAACGGGCTATTTCAGGCCCGTTTTGGGGGCATGGAAAAAGTGCCGATTGCGCCAAAATCGCGCCGTTTTTGCTCAGAAAATGGCGAAAATGGGGGAGCAGTTTGCTACGCTGCCCACTTCACCTGCTGCGCAGGCAAAGTGGACCGCTAGGCTAACTGTCCCCCTAAGTGCGTCGCCCCTCTGCACCTTCAAAAAAAGCGGCGGCCAAGCAGCGACCGCCTCCCTCTGTTTATTCTCCTTCCTTACTGGTGACTGCGCAAAGCCGGCGTGGCATCCGTGAGCCCGCGCAGCCGCCAGACCGGCTATTGCGTCAATCCGCGCGATAGTACGCCTGCGAGGCAAAACCGCCCTGGCCGCCGCCAAGGATCAGGCGGTCTTGGGTCATGTCCGAGTCGTCGGCAGTTTGGCCCAGGCTCGGCAATTGCACGCCCTTGGGGACGATGCTCAAGGGGCTCGGTGCGCTCATTGAATGAGGATCGAAGTAGCCCAACGCCCCTTGGATGTAGCCCTGCGTGACCGGACCGCCAGAAATGACTTCTGGATAGCCATTCTGGTCGGCTCCGGCAAGCGCGACCCCCTTGCTCTGAGCAAGGTTCATTGACGCCGGGGCGGTCACGATTTTGCTCGTCACGGTGAGGGTCTTGTCGTCGGTGCGGTTGCGCCACACCCCGGCCAAACTACTGTAATCGCCCGCCGCGATCTGATCGACATTCAGCCCTTGGTACTGCTTCATCTGCGCATCGCTCACGTTCTCAGCGAAGACGGTGGTGTAAGAATTATTCGACGTCCAAAGCTGGACGATGTTCTGCCGGTTCTGGGCATCGCCGGTAATTGTTTTGAACGCCGCGGTGGTGCCCACGGGGTAATACGTGACCGACCAGTTGATCGCGACGCTGTCATCTTTCAGCAGGGCGGTCAGGACCCCGGCTTTTTGCTGATACTTCAGGGCGTAGCTTCCGGTAGCGTCGGTCAGCGAAGCGCCGTCCACCTTGACGTCGCCAAAAGTCAGCGCACGCGGCGCCACTTTCATCGTGTCCGTGCCGCCAGCGATCAAGCCCGCCTGCGTGCCATTTTGAAAGTTGGCGGAGTACGCGATTTGGCGCCAATTACCCGTCAGACTGGCAAAGTTGCCCTTGGCGATCTGACCGAAATTCATCTTGCCCTGCCGACTGGTCGTGCTCGCCTGCTTTTGGTGAGAAGACTTTGCTACCGGCTTGCCTGGTTTCTTGCTGACCGATGCTTGCTTTGGCTTCCCCTGGGCCGCGTCTTGAGCCGGCTGATCGCGACTACCGCACCCCGCTAGCCCCAACAACGCTGCCAGTGAAAGAAGCGTGAATAACTGTTTTCTGCTCATATTGTTAAGATGGCCGCCGCCCCGCGCGCCATCCTTCTCCTCCTCTGCCTTAATACGACAAATATATCACTCTTATTTGGCAGCACCAGCCAGGATAAGCCTGCGCGGCCGCAGACCCGCCTGGCTGTAGGAAAGCGGGCATCACGCTAATTGGCGGTGCCGTGAAGCCCCGGGCGATGGTCTCGTACCTTCGCCAGGTGCGCGCCAATAACGCTGCCGGCGCGACCATCTGGGTGCTCCGGCCGGCCCGGGCTTAATCGCCGAGGGGGCAACAAAAATCACTCAAAATCCCAATTTCTCGAAATCAAGACACGACAAATTTGAAAATAGGCGCGGCCAGCGGAATAAAGCCAAGGGCCGCAAGCGTTTGCCGGCGGCCCTTAAATATGGCCGATTGAGGCAGAAGCGCCTAGACTCTTCTGCCCATCACTGAGCAAGTTAAACCCTATCATATTTGGTCAATCCGCCCCATTCCTTGGCCCCCAAGGGCTGCCAGATTTCACCGCGCCAATTCAAAAATTTGTCGTGTGTCAAATTCTGGAAATCGGCAAATTGCGGCAATTTTCTGCGGAAGCGTCGCCGCGCAACCGAAAATCAAAAAGGGCGACTCATGCGGCGAAGCCTGCGCAAATTCGCGGCCGCCGCACGCGTCGCCCAACTCCGCAATTCTCGTCACCGGCCGGGCCGTCGCCGTTCATCGGGGACTTCGCGTCGGCTCAGGGACCGGGCCAAGTACCGCCTGCCACCAGATGGCTGGCTTCATCGCGGCCGCCGCGACCCTCAGCCGCTCTGGCGGGCGTCTGCGACTGGCAGCCGACTTCGCTTTAAGTGGATCTGCGTCAGTGCTTGAAGATGTTCTGGTAGTGATACTGCAGCGCTTCGGCCTCAGGCGCCGCATGCCGCGGCAGTAACAGTCTGCGGTCCGCGTAAGGCACAAGCAGCCGCTCAAGGGCGGGGTCGTGCTGGATCGCCGGCGACAGCACCACCTTTTTCTCGTCTGGGGTGAAGGTCACAAGGCCCTGGTCAAAGGCCCGGTCCCACAGCGGCGATAGGCAGATCACATTGCCCGGGTCAAGGCGTTTGCGAGCGCTGTCCTTCCACGGGATGATGTGCGAAGCCACAAGCAGCGAGCGGGTGTTGATGCCAGTGACCGCACAGCGGTACGCATAGTTGGCCTTGACCCGCTCAGCTAGCACATTTTGGCCGATGCGGACCTTCATCGTGGCCGCGCGCTCGGTGAACAGGTACTCGCCTTCGAGAATCTGCTGGTACACGTGGCCACTTTCACTCAGCAACGCCACGTCATTGGGGACGTGCGCCTGCGCAAGGAGGTTCACGAAATCGCCGCGCTTGATCTCAGTCATGCCATACTGGTTAAAGAAACGTTGCCAGTCCGGCCGCACCCGGTCCTTGAATTCCCACTTAAAGTCCTGCAGGTCTGGATCCGCAAGCAAGTACGCGGGAAAAGGAAACGGGTGCTCGATTTGCGCGGTGACTCGCCCGTCTGGCAGCGGCGTGATTTGACCGATCTGACCGGCCCCAAACAGGTACCAGGAGTTGGTCTCGCTGGCGCTTTGCGGCCGCCGGTAAATAAACCAGTCCCCTTCCCGCACTTTGCCGAAGTGCCGGGGGTGCCACGAATAGGCGACAAAATCGCTGTCCGCGTAGTTATTGGCCGTGCCCTCGCCCTTCGTGTCGAGGATAAAGTACCGCGCGCCGGTCGCAAACTGAAACGACTCCGCGGCTTGACGCGGCTGGGCGACCGCCGGCTCGGCCATCTCCCGCATAAACTGATCAACACCGATCCCGTAGACCTGCAGCATCCGCACCAGAGTATCCAGCTTCACCAAGGCCATCCCGTTTTCGATACTGGACAACGCGTTGAGCGAGAGATTGACCTCGATGGCCGCCTGCTTGCGCGTCAGGCCGCGACTTTGCCGGAGCCGGTACAACTCACGGCCAAATTTGGCTGCTAACGGTTCCATTGCCTTCACCCCCAGTTTGATTACTTGCTTGTATTTTACCTGGAGATGCAAAGACGGAATACCAAGTGGACTTGGTATTCCGCCTCAATGGCTGTACCAGTTACAAGAAAAAATGTCATCAAGCCAAAACGAGCGCACAGGACGCTTATTGCTGATGGTGCAAAGCACGCCTCCCGCTTGATCGCAACGGCAAAGTTCCCGGCAGCCGTGGCAACAATCCTCGAACGCGTTTGACAATATACCCACCCGGGTATATGGTTAAACCATATCAAATACCCCCACCGGTATTAATCTCATTCTAGGAGGAACCCATGAAAAACATCACTGCTGCCACTTTGGCCGATCAGCTGGCCAACCACCCAACCATCATTGACGTTCGCGAAGACTTTGAATTTGCCACCGGTCATGTGCCCGGCGCCAAAAATATTCCGCTCAGCGAGCTTGCCGAGCGCTACCCAGAAGTCCCGGATGGCGCCTACATCATTTGCCAAACTGGCGGCCGCTCTGCTGGTGCGGCAGAGTTTCTTCAAGCCCACGGCACAGCCGTCATCAACGTGGCGGGCGGCACTTCAGCATGGCCAAAGCCACTGGAGGTGTAACGATGTTCGGATTCTCACCTGTTCACAGTATTACGCCGCAAGCACTGGCCCAGCAGCTCCGCGCCCCTGGCGCCCAGCTTCTTGACGTCCGCGAGCCGTCAGAATACCGCGCCGGGCATATTGCCGGGGCCAAGAATGTCCCGCTTGCGCGCATCGGCTCATATACCCCGCCGGCAAACGCGAAGCTCTACGTGATCTGCCGCTCAGGCGCGCGCTCCAAACGCGCGTACAAGCAGCTGCAAGCACGCGGACTGGACGTCACCAACGTCGCCGGTGGTATGCTAGCATGGCAAGGGAGGACGATATCATGAAGAAAAAATACGTGATTATCGGCGGCGTTGCCGGCGGCATGTCTGCGGCCACCCGCTTGCGGCGACTGCAAGAAGACGCCCAGATCATTGTGCTGGAAAAAGGACCGCACGTGTCGTTTGCCAACTGTGGGCTGCCCTACTATCTCGGCGGCGAGATCACCGAAAAGGGCGACCTGCTGGTGCAAACGCCGGCCAAGCTGAAGGCCCGCTTCAACCTCGACGTGCGCGAAAATAGCACCGCCACGGCGATCGATCCGGCGGGCAAAACCGTCACCGTCCAGACCGCGACCGGCACCTACACCGAAACCTACGACGCCTTGATCCTGGCGCCAGGCGCCAAGCCGGTCGTGCCGCCTTTGCCGGGGCTAAAGGAAGCGCCCAACGTCTTCACCCTGCGCAGCATCCCCGACATGGACCGCATCGACCAGTTCCTGCAGGCCAGTGAGGCGAAAACCGCGGTGGTGATTGGCGGTGGCGCCATTGGGCTAGAAATGACCGAAAGCCTGGTGACACGCGGCCTGACCGTCAGCCTGGTCGAAGCCGGTCCTCACGTCTTCCCCGCCCTTGATGAGGAAATGGCGGCGCCCCTTGAAGCGAGCCTGCGCCAGCACGGCGTGGCGTTGCACGTTAAAGACGCGGCGGCTCAAATTGAAGAAGGGACCGTCATCTTAAATTCTGGCGTCTCCCTGCCCGCCGACATGATCCTGTTGGCCGTGGGGGTCAAGCCGGACACCGCCCTGGCCCAAGCAGCTGGCATCAAGCTTGGCCCGACCGGTGGCATTGCCGTGGACGATCATTATCAAACCTCGCAGCCTGATATCTACGCGGTCGGCGACGCGATCGAGGTCATCAATCAGGTCTCGCATCAGCCGGCATTGATTTCACTGGCAAGTCCCGCCAACCGGCAGGGGCGGCAAGTGGCCGACGGGTTATCCGGTATCAAAACGAAGAACCGCGGCAGTCTGGGTACCGCTATCGCGCGCGTGTTCGCCCAAGCTGCCGCCGCCACCGGACTCAGTGAGGCCCAGGCGGAAAAGCTCGGGCTGAAGGTCAAGGTAGTGCACCTCTCCGGCAAGGACCATGCCGCGTACTACCCCGGCGCAAAGCCGCTTTGGCTCAAGGCCATTTTTGCCCCGGACACTGGCGCGCTCTATGGCGCGCAGGCCGTCGGTGAAAATGGGGTGGACAAACGCATCGACGTGCTGGCCACCGCCATCAAAGGAGGCCTGACGGTGTTCGATCTGCCCGAGCTCGAACTAACCTACGCCCCGCCGTTTGGGGTCGCCAAGGATCCCGTCAACATGCTGGGCTACGTTGCCTCAAACGTGGCGACCGGGCTTTCCCAGACCATCCAGTGGCACGAGCTCAAGAACGCACTGGCGGCGGGCAAGCAGCTGATCGATGTGCGCGAGCCAGCCGAATACGCGCAGGGACACTTTAAAGGCGCCCTCAACCTGCCGCTGGATCAGTTGCGCCAGCGGCTAGGCGAGCTCGACTTAAGCCAGGAATACATCGTCAGTTGTCAGACTGGGCTGCGGAGCTACCTGGCCGAGCGCCTGCTGCGTCAGCACGGCTTCCACGTTCAGAATTTGGACGGCGCAATTGGCCTGTATCAACAGGTGCGCCAGGAGCTGCTGGAAGGAGTAAAATCATGACCCTCCCCTACACGAAAGCAATGGCAAACCGGCTGAAGCGCGCCGATGGGCAGCTGCAAGGCACCATGCGCATGATGGCGAATAACGCCGAATGCCAAGACGTCGTGAGCCAGCTGACGGCCGTGCGCTCGAGCCTCGACAACCTGATCGGCCTGATCGTCGCCGAGAACCTGAAGGACTGCCTGCTGGCGGATGACGCAGGTGACCAAGAGGCCCGCATCAACCAGGCCGTTAAGATGATCATGCGCAAGTAACCCCCCGCCCCGGCGCCACTTGCCGAGCGGGATGGCCCCAAAGAACCGGGTATCATCGGACCAAGGCGCAAGCCGCCCTGGTCTTTTTTGCGTTATTTCCCCGCCCTTGCGGCGATTCAGTCCTAAGCCCGGCCCCAGGACCGCGAAGAACTGCTACACTGAAACCAGTTAATTCACTGGCAGAACGTGTTGGAGGCAGCCATGACCCAGACGATATTTATTGTTGAAGACGAACCCACCATCGCCGGCACGATCGCGGAATACCTGACCAAATGGGGTTATCAAACCGCCGTCGTGCGCGATTTTGCCCATGTTGACCGCGAAATCACCGAAAGCGCGCCGGACCTGGTGCTGATGGACATTCGCCTGCCGTTCTTCAACGGGTTTCACTGGCTGGAGGCGCTGCGGCGCACGTCCAAGGTGCCGGTGATCTTCCTGACCAGCGTCAGCGATGACATGAACCTGGTCATGGCGATGAACATGGGGGCGGATGACTTCCTCACCAAACCGATCGAGCTGCCGGTCCTGCTGGCCAAGATCCAGGGACTCCTGCGCCGCACCTACGAGTACCAGCAGGCCGACGGGGTATACCAGGCCGGGCCGTTCACGCTGGCCGCGCTGGATAACCGCGTGACCTTGGCTGCGCAAGGCGATGAGCCGGCGCAAAGTGTGGACCTCTCGCCGACCGAGACGCGCATCGTGCGCCTGCTATTTGAGACGCCCGGCGCGGTGGTGGCCCGCGAGACGATCATTCACAAGCTCTGGGAGAGCGACGCCTTCATCGACCAGAACACCCTGGCAGTCACAATGACGCGCCTGCGGCAAAAAGGCGCGGCGATCGGCCTGGACCGCGCCATCCAAACCGTGCGCGGCGCCGGCTACCGACTGGCGGTGAGCGCCAATGCGTAAACTTGCCGCCTACCTGCGCGCCCGCACCATCGTCTGGCTGGTCCTGCTCGTCGTGCTCATACTCGCCGCCGGTCTGACCTTCTTGGAAAACCTGCCGCAAGTGGCACTGCTCGACGGCGTGGTGATCGGCGCCGCGGTACTGGTGCCGCTGCTTGCGCTGGACGCCTGGCGCTGGTGCACCCAGCTGAGCCAGCTGCAGCACGTCCCCGCCGACGACCCGCTCGGCCACCTGCCCGCGGCCGCTGACGCAAAGGAAAGGCGCTACCAGCAGCTGATCACCGCGCAAAACCAGGCTCGCGCGGCGGCGCAGGCCAAAGCCGCGCGCCAGACGCAGTCGCTGAGTGATAATTTTGCCCTGTGGAGCCACCAGATGAAGACCCCGCTGGCGGCGCTGGACCTCCTGCTTCAGGTGCCGCCGGTCAAGATCGCGCCCGCCCGCACGGAGCTGAAGCGCATCGACCGGTACGTGCAGATGATGCTCACTTACATCAAGTTCAACGACGTCAACCGCGACCTGGTGCTGCAGCCCACACCGCTCACGCCGCTGGTCAACCAGGTGGTCCGCGACCTGGCCGATTTGTTCATTGAGAAAAACCTCGCCGTGAAGGTCGACCCCCTGCCCACCGTGGTGACGGACAGCCAGTGGCTCCGGTTTATTTTCGAACAGCTCCTGACCAACGCCGCCAAGTACACCGCAACCGGCGGCGTCCACGTTTACGCCAAGGGCGACGCGGTGGTGGTGGCCGACACCGGCATCGGCATCGCCGCCAGCGACCTGCCGCGCCTGTTTGAACCGGGCTTTTCCGGCTACAACGGGCGGATGAACCAGAAGGCCAGCGGGCTGGGCCTTTCCATGAGCCAGACCATTGCGGAGAAACTCGGCCTCAAGCTGAGCATCCAGTCGCAGGTCGGCCGCGGCACCCAAGTGTTCATCCACCTGGCGCAGCAGAGCTGGCCTAGCGAGTGACCTTGCACCACCAGCGTCGTTTGCGCTGGTGGTGTTTTCTGCCTTGCTTACACAAGCGTAAGGTTGCGGCCGCACTTCGTAAGTATTTTTCCCGCGCCTGGAGCCTTATGCTTGAAGCATCAAAGCGTGCGGCCGGTTTGCCGCAGGAGGAGTCACACATGCCCATTCTAGAACTCAAAAACGTCGCCAAAACTTACCATACCCGCTTCAACGCCAACGCCGTCCAGGCCCTGACCGACATCTCGCTATCCGTCGAAGCCGGTGAGTACGTCGCCATCATGGGCGAATCCGGGTCAGGGAAAAGCACCCTGCTCAACCTGATCGCCGCGCTGGACAAGCCGACTGCCGGCAGCATCGACCTGAACGGCACCGAGCTCAGCACGATCCCGGAAAGCCGCGCGGCGAAGTTTCGCCGCGAGCACCTCGGCTTTGTTTTCCAAGACTTCAACCTGCTGGACACCTTCAACGTCAAGGACAACATCCTTCTGCCGCTAGTGCTCAGCAAGACGCCGGTGCCGGCCATGGAAAAGCGGGTCTTAGCGCTGGCGCCCCAGCTGGGGCTGGCCGATAAGCTGACCAAGTTCCCGTACGAGCTCTCCGGCGGCCAGCAGCAGCGCGTCGCCGCCGCCCGCGCGCTGATCACCGATCCTGCGCTGCTCTTGGCGGACGAACCCACCGGCGCCCTGGACTCGCACACCGCCGACGAGCTGCTCACCCTGTTCGGCAAGCTGAACCAGGCGGGCCAGACCATCCTGATGGTCACCCACTCCGCTGTGGCCGCCAGCCACGCCCAGCGCGTGCTGTTCATCCGCGACGGACGGCTGTTCCACCAGCTGTACCGCGGCGACCTCAGCCAAGACGAGCTGCTGGTCAAGATCAGCGACACCATGACGGCGATGCTGGCCAAGCAAACCCCCACCCAGGCTGGCAAGACCGCCAGCGCTGACGCCGCCCACACGGGCAAGGAGGCCGACTAATGTTCTACTTTCGCTTAGCCGCCACCAACCTGCGCGCCCACAAGCGCATTTTTGTGCCGTTCCTACTCGCGATGACCCTGCTCGCCATCATGAACGTGATCATGCTGTCGGTGCACGCGGACGCCGGGGCGATTTTTGGCAATAACGGGGTCGGGGTGCAGGCCGCGGCCACCGAGATGTTCAAGTACGGGGCCATCGTCATGGTGATCCTCGGCGTGATCTTGGCCTGGTACGCTAACGGCTTCTTGCTCAAGCAACGGACCAAGCAGCTGGCCCTTTACAATGTGATCGGGTTCGGCAAGCGTGAGCTGCGGCTGATGGTCGAAGCTGAGCTGGCGCTTTGCGCCGCCATCAGCATCTCCCTGGGCGTGCTTCTTGGAATCGCCTTTTCCCGCCTGAGCTACCTGGTGCTCGGCAAGATGCTGGGCGTGCCGGGCCACGTGGCCTTTGGGCTTGACGCTGTGCCACTGCTTCAGGCCGCCGGCATTATCGCGCTGATCTACCTGCTGCTCGTGCTGCTAGACGCAAACTGGCTGCGCAAGCACCGGCCGCTGGAGATGCTGCGCGCGGCCAGCGCGGGCGAGCGCGAGCCGAAAACGCGCTGGCTGCTTTTGATCATCGGCCTGGTCGCGCTGAGTGCCGGGTACGCCGCCGCGATCGGGATCACCGACCCGCTGGGCGCTTTGCAGTGGTTCTTCATTGCCGTCGTCCTTGTGATCATTGGCACCTACGCCCTGTTCATCGCCGGCTCGGTGTTCATCTTCAAGCTGCTGCGCAAAAACAAGCGCTACTACTACCAGCCCGCGCACTTCATCAACGTCGCCAACATGATCCACCGCATGCGGCAAAACGGCGCGGGGCTGGCCTCCATCACCATCCTAGCGACCATGACGCTGGTGACGATCGCCACGACCATCACCTTGTACTGCGGCGTTCCGCAGATCGTCGCCGCCACGGACCCCGCTGATCTGTCCTACCTAAGAGCGACCAGCGCCGAGACGAAAAAAAGTGCGATCACCCCGGCGCAGAACCAGGCACAGGTGGCCGCCCTGGCCGCCAAGCACCACGTCAAGATCGTCAAGCGCACCGTGGCCACGATCAGTGCCAGCGTCCCGCTGCGGTTTGTCGGCAACCGGGTCCGCCTTGCCTCAGACCAGGACTACTCCGGCCTGTTTGGGCCGAAACCGGGCCTGATGAGCAGCGACCTGATGACGCTGGCCCACTATAACCAAATGACCGGCCGCCACCTGCAGCTCGTTAAAAACGAGATCCTTCTCGGCGGCACCCGGCCGCTGAAGCAGACCACCCTGCAGTTTGGCCGCGCCGAGCCGCTGCGCGTGCGCGGTACGGCCAAGATGGCCTACCAACCGAACGCCGCCGCCATGGGCAACGCGCTGCTCGTCTTCAAGGACGAAGCGGCCATGACGCACGCCGTCCGGGCCTTCGGCAGCAAGGTCGCGCACTTTGCGGCGGCCACCCTGGCGGCCCCGCAAACCACGGTCTACCTCCAATTGAAGGGCACCGATCAGCACCAGATTGCGCTGACCCACGCGATCGACCGCACCAAACTCGGCGCCATGAACGTCCGCGGGGCGGCCGACAACCGCCGGACCGTGCTCCACTGGATGAGCGCCTTCCTCTTCATGGGCATCCTGCTGGGCATCATGTTCATCCTCGCCACCGCGTTGATCCTTTACTACAAGCAGGTCTCGGAAGGGCTGGCCGACGCCAAGCGCTACCGGATCCTGCAGCAGGTCGGCCTGTCGGAGCGCGAGGTCAAACAGACCATCAACTCCCAGCTGCTCACGCTGTTTTACATTCCGCTGATCGTGGCGGGCGTGCACACCGCCATCGCCGCGCCGTTCATCCAGCGGGTGCTGACCCTGTTTCAAATCTTCAACTGGGGCCAGTTCGCCGGCATTGTCGCCGCCACCCTCGCCGTGTTCGCCGTACTGTACGTCATCATGTACAAGGCCACCGCGCAGGTGTACTTCAGGATCGTTAAATAAGGCCGCCGATTGAGTGAATCAGGCGACCAGTAACAACACCGGCAGCGCCCAAGACGCTGCCGGTGTTTTTGCATACGCCGACTGGTCTTTGCATCACGATTCAGAATGATTTTTCTGGGTGGGGGCCGCCTGGCCGGAAACGCCGAGTTAGAGTCAGAAAGGCCGATTTTCTCGCTCTTGGGCGCGAGGAAATCGGCCTTCCTGTTTAACAGAATCGGCCCTGTGCTCGCCGAAAATGGCGATAGCGTCTTTTGCACCTGAAACATCGTCGTCATCGCCCTTTTAAAGCGAATTTCGACGGCACCGCGCGAGCAGAAGCCTTAATAATTGACGGGCTGTGACCCCGCAAATTATAATAAGGCGTTCTTTTTGTTAAGGCCATTATCATTTTAGGAGGAGAAACTTATGAAGACGAAAACATTGATCCAGACCGACGGCATTTACGGGTTGGTCGCAGGCATCATCCTGCTCGTCGCGCCGTTCGTGATCACCGCCTCGGCGATTGGGGACGTCGCCAACGGCAATGCGAACAACACGTCCACTTGGGGCATCATTTTCCTGCTGCTGAAACTCGCCGCCCTGGCGCTGGGCATCTACACCCTGACCTACTACAAGGGCTCAGCCGAGGTGAAGCCGGCCGCGGGCGTGCTGCTGACGGTGGGCGGCGGCGTGGCGCTGATCCCCCTGCTGGGTTGGGTCGGCGGCATCGTGATCATCGTCGGCGGTGGCATCGCCCTGGCCAACCTCAAGAACTTTGGCTCCCCTGCGGCCAGCTGAACGCGGCTGAAGCGCGGGCTCTGAACACCAAATAACCCTCAACGTAGATAAAAACTGGTCAGGCCGCCTCCTCGGCGAGGTGCGCCTGACCAGTTTTCTTATACTTGGATTGTGGCTTTCACTACGCCAGGCCGGGCTTACCGGCGCCGGTGCCGGACTTCTTTCATGAACGCCTTCATCTGCTTCTTGCCGCCAAACATGCGATCGATTTTCGCATTCTCGCGGGCCTTGCCGCGCAGGTCGTTGTTTTGTGCCTGCTCCAGCTTGAGCCGCTGGTAGCTGGCCAGCCGTTCGGCCGCCAGTTCTCCGCTGGCCACCGCAGCCTGAACCGCGCAGCCCGGCTCATGCTGGTGCGTGCAGTCGGAGAACCGGCAGTGCTGAGCCAGCGCCTGGATGTCCGCAAACGTGGCGTCCACGTCCGCCTCAAGCAGCCCGAGCTCCCTCATCCCCGGCGTGTCAATGACGACACTGCCGTTCGAAAGCGGCATCAGCTGCCGCGCCGTGGTGGTGTGGCGGCCGTGGGCGTCGCTTTCGCGCACGGCCTGGGTGACCAGCGTGCCGCCGCCCAGCAGGTGGTTGATCAAAGTCGACTTGCCGACCCCCGATGAGCCCAGAAAGGCGTAGGTCAGCCCCGGCCGCATGAACGCCTCGAGCGCGTCCAGGCCGGCTGTTTGCGTTGCGTCGCACACCAGCACCGGCGCCACGCCCGCCACGCCCGCGACGGCCTCAAGCTGGCCGGCCAGAGCCGGTGCCTGGTCGGCCTTGGTCAGCACAATCGCGGCCTGCGCGCCAGACGAGGCGGCAACGGCCAAGTAACGCTCCAGTCGGCGCAGGTTGAAGTTGGCGTCCAGTGCCATGCACAGCAGAAGCCAGTCGACGTTAGCCGCGACCAGTTGCGCATCGCTGCGCCGGCCCGCAACCTTGCGCAGAAAAACCGAGTGGCGGTCGTTCAGGCGCTCGATCATCGCGGCATCCGCCGGGTGATCCGGCAGCCTGACCTGGACCCAGTCGCCGACTGTCGGAAAATCCTCCGGCCCCATCGCCAAGTTGGCGAGCCGCCCGGCGACTTGGGCGCGGTACTGGCCTGTTTTTGCAACGATGGTGTACTGCTGATGACTCGTTTCAATGACGCGCGCCAGGCTCAGCCCTGCTGCCAGGGCCTGCTCAGCGTGCGCGCCGTAATCTTTAAAATTCAGTGTTCCGTCCTGCTATATAAAATGTGGAAGAATGTCTAATGACACTAGTAAAGGATTATATTTTTCCTTTCGTAGTTGTACATTCATGATTTTACTTGGTCCCGTCAACGCCAGTATTCTTACGTCGGTATGCACCTCGCAACATTGACTGGCTCTTGAACCTTCAGGACATAGCCTGCCCCTGAGCATATTGAATCAAATTCTGGACGGCATTCTCATCGCGCTCAAGTTGAGCGCCACAGCCGTAACAATGAAACTCGTGATGTTTGGTGCCGTGAAGGGCGTTACCTGCCAGCGTCAGTTTGTCATCACCGGTCTTCACCATGCCGCAACGACTACACCGCTGTGTGCTCGGATAGAACCTATCGACCATCACTAACTGACGCCCGTACCATGGTGCCTTGTCTTTCATCAGCACTTTGAAGCGACCGAACAACGAGCGGTGTAAGTTCTTCGCTAGTCGTTTATTCATCTTCATATGCAAGGCATCCAGGTCTTCAATGGCAATGGTGCCATTAAGTCGCACCAACATGGTCGTCAGCTTCTGCACGAAGTCGCCTTGAATCCTCGTCACCTTCTGGTAGGTCCGCTGCAACTTGGTTTTCGCTGCGCGGTAATTGTTAGAACGGAAGTGATTTGGATTTGCCTGACGCTTGCGGGCAAGCCGGCGCTGATACAGCGATACCCGACTGTACAAACCGGTGAGCTGCTCGGTCAGGCCGCGAATGTAAGCCATTGACGCACCGTTGTTATAAACGAATTTGCCAATGTTGGCATCAACGCCACAAATCCGTTCATTTTCAGGCAACGGTTCTGGTGGCGTGACATCAATGCTTAGACAAGCGTAGTAGCCATCCGCTTCCTTGACGATCGAAGTCAGCTTAAGCGCACCTGGCCAGCGCGGCGTTTCGGCCAAGCGGATGTCGTACCACCGATCACGATAACGACGCGGCTTATCCAGCCGCAGCTTGCCATTCACGATAGCTGCTCGATCAGTCTTAAAACTGCATCGACTGCGCTTTTTCGATTTGAACCGCGGCTTGCGATGGTCTGGCATCTTGGAATTAAAGAAATTCGCCCATGCCAAGGCCAAGTCATGGACGGCCAGTTGCAAGATCCGTGCTGAACGGGCATATTGCCAGTCCGCCTTGTTGGCGACCAATTCGTCACGGACCTTTCGTTCATTGGGCCGTGCCGTCTTATCCGCCAGCACCACTGACGCGCCATACATCTCATTCCACGTGGCGAGGGCTTGATTGTAACAATAGCGGCGGTAATCGCATGCCTGCGCTAATGCGCGGCGCATGGTCGCATTTGGGTAACAACGAATCTTGTGCGTTCTCAACATGCTTTCACCTCCATTTCACCTATGAAAATCATAGCAAATGAAGATGAAATCGCATTGTCAAGACAAGATGAAAGTCGTTATCCCGGCTCCATGCATCAGTCAGTAACTTTTCACGAGTTTATCATCTTGGCACACTAGTCATTCTGCCTTCCACTTGATTACTGCAGTTTGACAAAGTGTGACAAATGAACACATTGTGGGACTTTATTGGTTACTGTTAAGTATCTCCATGATCGTGGAAGACTATGCTTTGTAGTCCTCCGGTGACGTGACGGCACCCACTACAATGCTCAACATCGCGCACATCCTTTCTTATTGCGGCTGCTTGGCCGCATGCGGTTATTGTATCAGAATTCAAGGGGTGGCGGAAAGCGCATTCGCAGTGTCACCCCGACCAGCAGACTAAGCCAACTGGTGACCACAATCATCATTCTGGCAACAAGCGGCCTGCCGCTTGACATCCCTTCCTCTCGCTTAATCAGTCCACGAAAGATCACTTCACCCAAATAAGCGGATCTGGCAATGAGCCGCTTGCGGCGGCTGCGTGTCCTCGTTCAGTTACGGACAAACTGATTACAGCATAATTAATCCCTGCCCGGATCAAATTGAACCCTTATAGGTCACCCTTTGACTTTTTTGATTGCATTTTGTTCAGCTCAGCGTGTGCCCGTCTTAAATAGATTAGGCTACGACCGCTAATCTTTTCCTGCTGCTTTCTTTCCTTCACGGGAATTTCGTCCGTGGGTGCTTCATGGAGCATTGTTGTATCGTGTTCTAGTCTCTCAATCATCAACAGCACGTTTTTATCTGTTTGTTCGATCGCGCCTTGGCGATCCTCAAAATCAGGGACCGTACTCAAAATTGTCAATAGCCGCGCCATCAAACCTAGCGTATCCGTCCGGGCATCGCTGAAAACAAGGGAGGTTGCGCTCATCAGTCCGCCACTCGCCAGCCCAATTGCACCACCGCCAGTTGCTAATAATGCTGCCCCACCAGCCATTCCCAATCCGCCAGTTGCCAATGACCCACCACCAAATGCCGCCAGACTCGCATTGGTAAGGGCCACTCCCGACAGACCCGCAAAAGAACTACCGAGCATGGCCGTCGCAATGACCGGTGCGAATAGGTATGCAGTCCCCGCCGTCGCTACCGTTAATCCTGCCGTGACTGCAGCGCCAACTGCCACCGTCTTCCCGCGGTTATTAAGAATATGACGTTCACGTTCATACGTCTTAATCAGCCGTTCATAATTCACCGGGATCCGAGCCTCTAACTGCGGAATGAACTCCGCGGTCAACCATTTAGTCGAATAATGCAGTCCACGATATTTCTTGACGTTTTCTTTGGAGAACGGGACGTAGCCCTTAAAGTCATGAGCTTCCATCAACAAGGCATACAGCCAGGTGGGACTTGAACTCTGATGCCACTCCTCTTGAAAGTCGTCAAGCAACGCCTCAGCCGAAGCAGTCAAAGTCATCCGAGCGGCGATGGCATTGTGCCATGTCTGATACCACTCCTGCTTGAGCGGCAATTGCTTAGTCTGGTTTGTCGTTAGAATATCTGCCTGAATTAGCTGGGCTTCTAGGGACAAAAGCAGCTCCTGCTGCCGTGCGCTCAATGAGGCCTGGGCCAGAATAGGCACTTGGATGTACGGACGGTGAATGACCGAAACGTGTTCTTGATACTTGGTATACATTTCCTGAATATCTTGATGAAGGTACTCGTAATCGCGCACAACGGCTACCGCAAAGCGGCCTAAACCGACAATATTTACCTTCGCAATAAAGGTCTTAACTGATGTTTGCTTCCCAAATCTAGTCGCAATGGCTGCCTGCCCAATATCAACGGCAGAAAAGACGCCGGTAGCGACAACTAACATCCGGCTGATCGCACGATTGTTAAACGGCAAGAAGGTCTGCGGATTGATCTGCATTAAATCTTTCATTTCACTTACCGGCAACTCTTTGATTATTGTTAGCAATCGGCGAACCGAATAAGCCACTCGCACTAAGACTTCATTCAGTACGACCGGTCCTGCCTGCTTTAACAGTAACTTGGTCGTCCCCATTTCTGTGCGCAAATCAAAGCGAATTGGCCTACCGTCACTGTCCTTAAAAGCCGTGCCATTAAACAGCTTTGATAACCAAACTGTGAAAGCTTTCGTTTCTGCATTGTCATGCTTGCGAAGATTGACAAAAAATGGCAACGCCGACAATTCTTTGAGGCTTGCTAAAATTGGTCCAGGGATGCCTGTGCCCTTTCCTGCATTATTGCTTGATCCATCAAAATCACTAATTAGGTGCAGAAACCAATGCAAAGTCCCCAGCGATATTTTCTGGACAAAGTCCTGACCGACGAAACCTTCCGCCGGATCGATCCGCTCACCAAAAGCGTTGCCATCAGTGTCAGTGCCGTAAACAACGCCTGTAAACTGAGCAAGTATCGAGAAGAACAGCCCCACCAGGGTGGGATGGTGGGTGAAATCACGCAAATGATGCTGCAGACCTCCGCCCATCGCAGCTGTCGCCTTATCTCCTGGCATCTTGTATCGTTCCAAGAACCGAATGGCCTTTGTCAGATCATCACCGTGAAATCCTAGCCGCTGGGCAAATTTCATCACAATTTTGTTTGCATCATCCGTACCAACCTGATGGGCCATGGAAAGCGAGAAATCCTTAGTCCAAAAGATATCGAGAATACTGCTAAGTAAGCCGCAGGCGGCCGCCAGCTCATAATCTAAGCGATCAGCCTTAGTCGTCTTTGAATCAAAGTCAGCGCGAACTGTTTCTGATTCACCAAGTAACCGCTCTACAGGATTCGGTTCAAACTGATACGAGGTTGAATACTGTTGGCCGTCTAAATCAAGTAATGGTGGGGCGATCTGTTCTGCTTTCTTGAGCCTAGTCTGCCGCACGTCATCAGGTTTCATAGTCAGTATCCCCTTCTCCCGTTTTAACCATTAACTCAGCGTAGATAAGTGTGCTTATACCAAGTGTACTGCACACAAACAATATTCCTACCGAGAAAATTATTCACGCGTTGCCATTCCCCAATTTCAAAACTCTGAGTCTAATTTCTACTGGCTTCAAGCCCCACAAAAAAACGCTGCAGCATCGCAGCGTTTTGCAAAGTTCAACCTTTTCTGTTCGAGGTCAACGGCCAAGCTACTTCCACCCCAGTGCCGGCGCAATGTCGGTCATGATGGTCTTGAGGATGTGCACGTTGTACGCCACCCCCAGGGTTGACGGCACGGTGATCAGCACCGTGTCGGCCTCCTTGATGGCCTCGTCTTCGGCCAGCTCCTTGACCAGCTGGTCGGGCTCGCCGACGAACATTTTGCCGAAAATGGTCGGGTTTTGGTGGTAAGCCAGGTAGCCCACCTCGTCTTGCGTCTGCGTGCCAGCCGCGAAGTACTGGCGGTCCAGGTCGCTGACGATCGGCATGATCGAGCGGGTGACCAGCGTGCGCGGCGCAAAGTCGTGGCCGGCCTTTTGCCAGGCAGCCTTGAAGGCCCGCAGCTGCTTGGCCTGCTGGATGTGAAACGGCTCGTTAGACTCGTAGTTCACCAGCGTTGAGGACATCAGGTTCATTCCGTGCTCGGCGGCCCAGACCGCCGTGGCCTGGCTGCCGGCGCCCCACCAGACGCGCCGGTGCAACGTCGGGGAAAACGGCTCGAGCCGCCGCAGGCCCGGCTCCTGCGGAAACATCGGCTGTGCGTTCGGTTCGGCGAAGCGCTCGCCCTTGAGCAGCTCCAGGAACTTGAGTGCCCGGGCGCGCGCAATGTTTTTGATCTCCTCTTCAGTGTAGTCGTAACCGAAGTACCGCCAGCCGTCTTGGACCTGCTCCGGCGACCCCCGCCCGACGCCGAGCTGGACGCGATTCTGCGACAGGACGTCCGTGGCCATGACGTTTTCGGCCATCATGAATGGGTTCTCGTAGCGCATGTCCACCAGCCCGGTGCCGATCTCGATCTTTGACGTCTTCGCCGCGATGGCGGCCATCAGCGGATACGGGGTGCCGATCTGGTCGGCGAAGTGGTGCACGCGAAACCACGCCCCATCAATGCCGATCTTCTCCGCCGCGACTGCCAGTTGCACCGATTCCTGATAGCTCTGCGCGGCCGTGGTGACCAGCGAATTATTTTTCTGCCAGAAGCCGAAGCTCAAAAAGCCGATATTCTTCATTTTGCTCGCCTCTTTTGGTTTGATCGATACAGGCAATATAGCTCATTGGCTTACTAATTACAAGTGATTTGTTATTTATCTTGGGCAAAACGGGCAGGCCGCCTTTGCGCAGCCTGCCCGTCCGAAATTCAGTTTCACTTTAGCCGGTGCTGCCGTTGCCTAGTCCTGCGGCGCCACCATGCTCAGCGCAATGCGCTCGCGCTGCAGGTCGACCGAGACGATCCAGACGTCCACGATGTCCCCAACCGAAACGACCGTGTTGGGGTCGCGCACGAACTTAGCGCCCATCCGCGACAGGTGCACCAGGCCGTCGTGCTTCACGCCAATGTCGACAAACGCCCCGAAGTCGACCACGTTGCGCACGGTGCCTTGGAACTTCATCCCCGGCTGGAGGTCTTCCATGGTCAGCACGTCCTGGCGCAAAAGCGGCGCCGGCATGTTATCGCGCAGGTCGCGGCCCGGGTGCGTCAGGCTGGCGACGATGTCCTTCACGGTCGCCATGCCCACGGCCCCGGTCGCAAACTGGGCCAGGTCGAGCTGCGCCAACTTGGTCGCTGCGGCCGGCTCGCCGAGCTGACTGGCGGCCACGCCCGCCGCTTTCAGCAGGGCTTTGGCCACCGGGTAACTTTCCGGGTGAATGTCGGTGTTGTCCAGGGGCTGCTTGCCGCCGATGATGCGCAGGAAGCCTACCGCCTGCTCGTAAGCCTTGGGGCCCAAGCGCGGGACCTTCTTCAGCTGCGGCCGACTAGTGTACGGCCCGTTCTCGTCGCGGTACGCCACGATGTTCTGCGCGATGGTCTTGGACAGACCAGAGATCCGCGCCAGCAGCTGGTAGCTGGCAGTGTTCAGGTTCACCCCGACCTGGTTAACGGCGCGCTCGACCACGGCGTCGACCTCGCTGGCCATGGCCTTGGCCGGCAGGTCGTGCTGGTACTGGCCGACCCCGATGGCCTCCGGGTCGATTTTCACCAGCTCCGCCAAGGGATCCTGCAGGCGGCGGGCGATGCTGATGGCGCTGCGCTGCTCGACGTGCAGGTCGGGGAACTCGTCGCGCGCCTCCTGGCTGGCGGAGTATACGGACGCCCCGGCCTCGCTGACGATCACGTAGAAGATCTTCCGCGGGAGCTGCTTGATGGTCGCGGCCACGAACTGCTCGGACTCGCGGCTGGCGGTGCCATTACCGATGGCGATCATGGTCACCTGGTACCGCTCGAGCAAGGCCGTCAGCTCACCGGCCGCGGCCTGGCGCTGGCGCGGGGAGGCGGGCTTGTGCGGATAGATCACCGCAGTGGCCAGCAGCTTGCCGCTGGGATCCACCACCGCAAGCTTGCAGCCGGTGCGGTAGGCCGGGTCAAACCCGAGCACGACCTTGCCCTTGATTGGCGCCTGCATCAGCAGGTGGTAAAGATTCTGGCCGAAGACCTTGACCGACTGCGCCTCAGCGGCCTCCGTCAGGCTGCCGCGCACCTCGCGCTCAATGGCCGGGCAGATGAACCGCTTGTACGCATCCGCGTAGGCGTCCTCGATGAATGCCGTGGCGGGGCTTTCCGGCCGGTCGCCGATCAGTTTGAAGTGAAAAAAGTGCATGACGGCGCTGGCATCGATGGTCACCTTGACCGTCAGGATCTTCTCCTTTTCGCCGCGGTTCAAGGCCAGCGTGCGGGTGGCGGACATGCCTTTGAACCGGTCGGTAAAATCGTAGAACTGCTGGTAGACGCCTTTTTCGTCGAGTGCCTTACCCTTCGCCTTAACGGTGGCCACGATCTTGCCGGTGCGCTGCGTGTAGCCGCGGACCCAGTTGCGGACCGAGGCCATTTCACTGAAGCGCTCCGCCAGGATCTCATGCGCCCCGTCCAAGACGGCCTGCGTGCTGGGCAGGTCCTTGGCCGAATTCACGAACTGTTTGGCGCGCTTGGTCAAGGGACCGGTGGGAAAAGTCAGGAGCCACCGCGCAAACGGCTCAAGGCCGCGCGCTTTGGCGATGGTCGCCTTGGTCTGGCGCTTCTGCTTGTAAGGCAGATAAAGGTCCTCGACGTCCTGCAGCTTGGCCGCCGCTTGGATCTGCTGCGAGAGCTTGGGCGTCAGCTTGCCGGCCTCCTCGATGGCCTTGATCACGGCCGCCTTGCGGTCCTGGAGGGCCTCGGCGCGGTGGTACGCCTCCTCGATGGCCTGGATCTGCACTTCGTCAAGGCTGCCGGTGGCCTCCTTGCGGTACCGCGCGATGAACGGCACGGTGTTGCCGTCCGCCATCAGGTTCAGCACCGCCGTCACCTGGTGGTCGGTGATCCCGGTCAGGTCCTTTTGCATCAATTGAACAGTTTGCTTTTCGATCAAGTCTTCATCCCTCACAGTTGTTGTCCGCCCGCTTGCACGGTGTGCCTCCATCATACAAGCCGCCTCCACTTTAGACAACGGCCAGCCCTCAGCGTGTTAGAATTGATTATTAAATTCTTAATGGAGGCCATCATATTGACAAACACAGTACTGATCACCGGCGCCAACCGCGGCATCGGCTTTGAAGTGGCAAGGCAGCTCGGGCGAAGCGGCTGGCTGATCCTGCTGGGCGCCCGCAACCAGGCGCGCGGGGAACGGGCCGCCGCGCAGCTCGCTAAGGAAGGCATCAGGGCGGAATGGCTGCAGATCGACCTGGACGATGCGGCCACCATTCACACCGCTGCCCTGACCGCCGCGCACCACCATCCCGAGCTGCGGCTGCTCATCAACAACGCGGGCATTGCCGGCGACATGACCGCCGAGCCCATGGCTGTGACCACAGAGTCTCTGCGGGAGACGCTGAACGTCAACGTCATGGGGACGTTTGAGATGATCAAGGCGTTCACGCCGCTGCTCGCGCGCAATCACGGCCGCATTGCCAACATGACCATTCCCACCAGTCCAAGCCGCTTCTGGCACCCCTTCAGCTACATCATCAGCAAGTCCGCAATGAACCAAATGGTGAAGCTGTTCGGTCAGAGTTTTGCCCGCAAGCAGATCCCAGTCGACATCTTCGGCATCATGCCAGGCGGCGTCTCGACGGACCTGAACGGCCACCTCAAGAGCCCATTCGTCCGGCCGGTGGCAGAAGGCGCAGCCGCGGTCGTCAAAATTGCCACCGATGGTCACCACCACCAGGGCAAGATCGTCGCCGACTACGGCTTCGGCCAAATGGTCGGCCGGCTGATTGCCCGCCATTAATCTAGACCCCGAAAAGACCCGCACCGCTGACAGCCACCTGCCAGGATGCGGGCCTTTTGCGCCAACCGGTCGCGGGTGGCGCAAAGTGGCTGGCGGCGCCTTGGCCTTGCTATAGTTAAAGCAGAAGGTAACCGGAATAAGGAGGGATTACCGATGCCAAGCTCACCATCCCAGAAAGCCGGCGGCCTGCGCAGGCTCGCCGGCAAGACCATTGCCACCCTGGACCAAGTGCTGTCCGGCGTGGGCGCGGTCGCCGACACCGTCAGCAAAGTCGCCCCCGGCGTCGTCGACGAAAGTGCCAAGGCGCTTGACGCCCACCGGGCCAAGCATAAGGGCGACTTCAAAATGCCCGCGCTGATCGATCTGCCGCTAGCGGAGGCCAAGCGCGTGCTAGATCACTACCAGCTTCAGCACGCACTGGTGCTCCTCGCCCCGGCCCCGCAGTACGCGGCGGCCCGCTCCGATGTGATCCTCACGACCAGCCCCAAACCCAACGCAAAGGTAGCGCCAAACACGTTTGTCCGCGCCTACTACGTCAGCGCTGAGGGGGTGGCGGCCAGCAAGCAGCTGGTGGCGACCCGGCAGGCAGCAAAACGCGACGCCAAAATCGCGAACAAGGCCGCGCGGCGGATCCTGGCACGAGAAGTCGGCCACGGGCTCAAGCAGCTGCCGGCCAAGCTTACGAAGCGCCTAGGCCGCAAAGATTCTGGCTTGCCGCCCGAAGCTGATGCGGCCAGCGAGACTGACCAGATGACCCAGTCTGACCGACCGTGATCGTTGGCCCTTGCCGCTTGGTGCAGGGGCTTTTTTCTCAAGTGCTTAACGGTCTAGCGCGGTTCTTTGCTGAGAAAGACCAGTTTATTCGGCGTTGAAAGCGCGGCTGAATACTGGTAGCGCGGATCGCTGAACGCCTTGAGGGCGGCCGGGTCGGCCATCTGATGCTCGGCGGCAAAGCGCACCATCGCCCCGCGGGCCATCTTGGCCCGCGTCGCCCGGGTCTTAATCCGGCCGTCCTCCAGGTGGCCAAACACCACTTCCACCAGCTGATCCTGCGGCTGCAAATACGGCGTAATGGCCTTGGCGTACTCTTTGGACGCAAGGTTGACCACCGGCTGCGACCAGTCGAGCGCGCGGTAAAGTTTATCGCCCCAAAACTGGTAAAGGTTCGCGGCCTGCCCCACGGCCAGCTTGCTGCCAAGCTCCAGCCGGTAAGGGACAATGGCATCAAACGGCCGCAGCACCCCGTAAAACCCCGACAGGATCCGCAGGTGGTCGCTCAGGTAACGCAGGCCCGCCGCGGTGAGCAGATCCGGGGCCATGCTCTGGTACTGGATGCCCACGTAGCTCATCACCGCCGGGCCCGGCTGGTCGCGGAGGTTCATCTGCCGCAGCCACTGATAGTCGGGCTTGGCCAGCTGGTCGCTGCACTGCCAAAGCGCCTTGGCCTCCTCGTAAGACAGCTGGCGCAGCGCGGCCAGCAGTGTTTGCGCTTGCGCCAGGTACTGCGGCCAGGCCGCGGGGGCAAAGCTCTCGTGATCCACGTGCATCTTTTTCGCTGGCGCAATGATCAACTGCATGGGGCACCCTCGCTTCCATCGGCCGGCCCCGGCCGGCCTGAATTAATGCTGTTATTATACCCAATCAGGCACGCTAAACAAGCGGAACGCCCGCCGGACTCGGTGCGGTCCCAAGCGAGCCCGGGTCATTTTCAAACGCGCAAAGGCCAACCCGCCGCGCTGACCGCCTGCAAATCAGGTATGATAAAGGCAACAAAGGAGTTGATTGGATGTTCGACTTACCCACCTACCTCAAGCGGCCCGACGCGCTGACCAAAGCCGAGGCTTACCAGATTTACCAAGCGCTCCACCCGCGCAACGCGGACACCGACGAGGACTTTGCCACCCTGTGGGCAATGGTCCTTGAGGATGCTCTGGCGTACGCGTCGATTCGGGTCAGATGGAATCTGCAGTCACGCGCAGAGCGGAACGCCGTCGATGCCGCCCGCACCGCGCATCACAACAGCTTTATCAAGGCCCTGCAGGCGCTCAGCCGCCACACGACAAAGTGCGGGGCGCCTGACTGGCTCAAACAGCTGGGCGACCCCGCAGTGAACCGCAAGCGTATTGGCGATTTTGCCGGCTACCTCGTCCTGTTCGGCGTCCTGCAGGGAAGATAGGCCTTACGCCGGATGGTTTTCCCTGCTGGCTTTTCGTATGCTTGAGCAAAGCCTAAATAGGAGGTCTCGTCATGAAATCCACCTTCGCCAAACTGGTCCTGGTTGCCGTCATCCCGCTCACCCTGCTCGCCGCGTGCGGGGTCGGCCAAAATACCAGCAGCCCTAGTCCCAGCACCAGCCAGACCAGCACCCGCTCGGCCGTCAGCCACCTGGCAGACGTGGAAAACCGCGGGCTGCCGGTTCAAAACAAGCAGGACATCACCGGCGCCGCGCTGACTGCACTCAAGCGCCAGTACGGCAGCGGCATCGCCAGCGCCGTCGCCTTCACCAACGACCACGGCACCAAAATGTACATCCTCGTGGCCAAGACGACCGCGGACGCCAATGCGATTCGCAGCAAATTTGCGGCGGCCAACTGGTCCGTTAAAGCCGACCCGAGCCGCCAGCTGATCTTCGCGGCCGAACGCAGCCTCGCTTCCGGCTGGTTCGAGAAGTACCAAAAGCCGATCTTCCGCGGCTGATCCGCTTCGCCTGCCTGACTCATGGGCAGGTTTTTTTGGCCCGCTCGCAGCCTCCGTCCTGCTCTATACTGGGAGTGTCTCTTAAGAAAGGAGCCGATTCCTATGACCAAGTACCAATTTCTCCGCCCTTACACATTCAAAAACGGCGTCACGGTCCAAAACCAGGTCGTCATCCCGCCGATGACCGAGTGTTCCGCTTTTGAGGAAGGCTCCGTCACCGAAGACGAGCTGCGCTACTTTCGCATTCACAGCGGTGGCGCCGGCTTGTTCATCTCCCCTGTCGCCAACGTGACCCCCGGCGGCAAGGGCTTTGAAGGCGAGCTCTCAGTCGCCGAAGACCGGTACCTGCCCGGCCTCACGCGCATGGCCAGCGCGATGAAACAAGGCGGCAGCCGGGCCGTCCTGCAGATTTTCCACGCCGGCCGCATGACCAATTCGAAGATCTTGCGCGGCAGGCAGCCGGTTTCGGCCAGTGCCGTTGCGGCAGTAAGGCCAGGCGCCGAGACGCCCCGCGCGATGACTGAAGCAGAAATCGCTGCCGTAATTGAAGCCTTCGGGCAAGCGACGCGGCGGGCCATTGTCGCCGGCTTTGACGGGGTCGAGCTGCACGGCGCCAACACCTACCTCATGCAGCAGTTTTTCTCCCCGCACAGCAACCGTCGCACCGATCAATGGGGCGGCAGCCTGGCCAACCGCGAGCGCTTCGCCTTGGCCATCATCAAGCGCGTGCACGAAGTTGTTGACCAGTACGCTGACCGGCCGTTTCTGATTGGCTATCGCATCTCCCCGGAAGAAATCGAGACGCCGGGGATTCGCCTGAAGGACACGCTGCAGTTCGTCGCCACCCTGGCGAACCAGCCGCTGGATTACCTCCACGTCTCGCAGGGCCGGGCCTTCCAGACCTCGTTGAACGACCCCACCGACACCGAACCGGTGATTGTGAAAATTCGGCGCCAGGTCGCCGGCCGGCTGCCGCTGATCGCCGTTGGGTCGGTGACGACCCCGGCCGACGCCGAAAAGGTGATGGCGGCGGGAATCGACCTGGTCGCGCTCGGCCGAGAAATGCTGCGGGAGCCGCTCTGGGTCCAGAAGGTGGCGGCCGGCGACGAGGCTGCGATCCGCTACACAGTCTCACCGGCAGAGCTGGATGAGCTGGGGATCACGCCGCCGCTGTGGCGGTTTCTAACGGTCCACATGCACGCCGATATGTAGATAACATCAGCCAGCTAAGCCAGCTAGGCCAGGACAGCAAAAGCGCGGGTCAATCACGTGATTGCCCGCGCTTTTTGTTGCGCTCTACCGCCCGGCCCGCGCCAAGTAATCCGCAATGGCGTGGCGGTGGGCCGCCGGGATGTTGGTCGGCAGCTGATCAAACGGCACCCAGCGGTACTGCAGGGACTCGGCGTCGGCCACCTGCGGCGTGCCGGTCACGTGCTCGGCGTAGTACGCGGTCGTCACCATGTCGAACTGGTCCCCGTTTGCCGCCGTCCGCATCCCCTCTCCCGAATAGACGTTGAGCAGCGTCAGCGCGCTGGCGTCCAGACGCATGCCGGTTTCTTCGGCGACCTCGCGGACCACCGTCTCCCGCGTCGTTTCGCCCAGCTCCATCAGCCCGCCCGGCAGTCCCCAGCGCTTCGCCGGTTCGTTGCGCTGCTGCATGAGCAGTGCGCCATCCGCGTTCACCAACACCGCGCAGCTGCCGTTCAGGATCAGGCGCCGGTGCCCGACAATTTGACGCAGCGCTTCGATGTAACCCATGGTGCCACCTCCTGCTTGAATGTGATCCCATTTTACCGCGTGGCGGCTTTCCCCACCACCCGCCAAATGCTTTGCACGCCGCTTTCGGTAGTGCTAATGTAAGTAACGGTACAGTAAGAAAGCGTTATCTAATACTGCAAAGGGAGAGCACACATGGAAAATTATCTCGCATCACCAACACGTTACGATCATATGCAGTACCGCCGCGTGGGCAACAGCGGCCTCAAGCTGTCGGCCTTGTCGCTGGGGCTGTGGCATAACTTCGGCAGCGTCGATCCGCTGGAGAACCAGCGCCACCTGCTGCGGCACGCGTTTGACCTCGGCATCACCTGCTTTGACATCGCCAACAACTACGGCCCGGAGCCCGGCAGTGCCGAAAGCAACTTCGGCCGCATTTTTAAGGCGGACTTCAATCCCTACCGCGACGAGCTCGTCATCACCTCCAAGGCCGGCTACTACATGTGGCCCGGCCCTTACGGCGAGTGGGGCTCCCGCAAGAACATCATCGCCAGCTGCGACCAGAGTCTCGCCCGCACCGGCCTGGACTACTTCGACATCTTCTACTCCCACCGCTTCGACCCGGACACCCCGCTGGAAGAAACGGCCCTCGCCCTCGACCAGCTGGTCAAAAGCGGCAAGGCCCTCTACGTTGGGCTGTCCAACTACGATCCGGAGCAGACGGAGAAAATGGCGGCCATCTTCAAGGACCTCAAGACGCCTTACATCATCCACCAGGACCGCTACAACATCTTCAACCGCGGCCCTGAAGACGGGCTCTTCCCGACGCTGGCAAAGGACCAGACCGGGGCCGTTGTCTTCAGCCCGCTGGCGCAGGGCATGCTGACGGGCCGCTACCTCAACGGCATTCCGGCCGACTCCCGCGCCGCACGCAAGGACAGCCCGTTCCTGCACGTTGCGGACGTCGAAAACAAGCTCAGCCAGATCAAGGCGCTGAACGCGATCGCCGAAAAGCGCGGCCAGACGCTTGCCGAAATGGCGCTGGCTTGGGACCTGCGCCAACCGGTCGTTGCCAGTGTCATCATCGGCGCCAGCAAGGTCAGCCAGCTTGACGACAACGTCAAGGCGCTGGCCAACCTTAACTTCAGCGAGGAAGAGGAACAAGCCATCGCCGACGCTTTGGCATAACTCAACCGCTCAAACCGCTTCGCGAAATCCGCGAGGCGGTTTTTTTCGTGCAAGTCGTGCGCCTTGCGCCGGGCGGCGGGGCTTCGTTAGGCTGGAAGTAGGCCCGAAGCCGGGAAGCTGAGACAGCTTGCGTAATCGGGCTTTGGGTTCGCAACGCGGGAGTGGCTAGCTACGGTCGCAGCTTCACTCGCTTTGCGAGTAAAGCCTCAACCTAGATAATATGAAGTGACCCCCTAGATTGTCGACACGGGGATTTAGATTGATAATGTTGTTAGCTAAAACAAACAA
>NZ_RHOJ01000021.1 GCF_003946485.1 Lacticaseibacillus jixianensis
TAGCACTAACAAGAATAGGTCTTCATGGCCTTTTTGGTCTAGTCGTCAGGGTGTTGCACTTGAATTGTAAACTGGGGTTCTTAGCAATATACAATTGTAATAAATGCATTAAGACTATTGTCAAGATACTGAATCCTTTTAAATAATCTACTAGTTGGACTCTCTTCATCTCAGCCTCCATTTTCATCTGTTAATCAATCGGCATGAATTTCTGCCATGAATTCCTTCAGCGCTTCCTGCCACGTCTGCATCTTGAACCCCGTCGCTTCGGTCTTGCTCAGATCCAGGATGGAGTGCCGCGGCCGCCATGCCTTCTGCGGGTACTCAGCACTCGTCACGGGCAGGACCTCGGTGTCGGTGTCTTTGAGGATCTCCTTGGCGAACTCGTACCAATTGCAGCTGTTCTCGTTTGACAGGTGGTAGATGCCGTAATCCAGGTTTTGATCCACCGCGAACAACATGAACTCGGCCAGCGTCTTGGTCCAAGACGGCCGGCCAAACTGATCATTCACCACCGTCAACTGATCGTGCGTCTTGGCCAAGTTAAGCATGGTGTAGACGAAGTTGTGGCCATATTCGCCGAACACCCAAGATGTCCGGATGATGTAATACTGCTTGGCGTACTTCTGAACCGCTTGCTCGCCTTCGTACTTGGTGCGGCCGTATTCGTTGCGCGGCGCCGGCTGATGGTCGACGGTGTAGAGCTCATCGCTATCGCCATCAAAGACATAGTCAGTGCTGATGTAGATCAGGGTCGCATTATTGGCACCGGCCGCCTTGGCCATGTTCTCGGTGCCTTTGGCGTTGACCAGCTCGTCGATGGCCTTGCCCTCATCTTCGGCTTTATCGACCGCCGTGTAGGCCGCGCAGTGGTAAACCACGTCCGGCTGATAGTCGGCAAAGTAGGCATTGACCGCCTGTTCATCGGTGATATCCAGTTCCTTGGCGTCGGTCGCCCGGTAGGCGATCCCGCGGCCGTCCAACATGTGACGCAGCTCGGTGCCCAGCTGACCATTAGCCCCAGTAATCAAAATCTTCTTCATCAATTTCATCTCCGTGTTTTGACACAAAAGCGAAGCGACTGCGCGCTTCGCTTTTTGCGTTGGCTTATTGGCCCTGCTTGGCGTACTTGGCTTCGACAGCGTCCTTTTCGGCACGCCACCAGTCTTCGTGTTCGGTGTACCAGTCGATAGTGTGCTTCAGGCCGGACTCGAAGTCGGTAAACTGCGGCGTCCAGCCGAGCTCGGTGCGCAGCTTCGTTGAATCAATGGCATAGCGCAGGTCATGGCCGGGCCGGTCCTTGACTTGCTCATAGTCGTCTGGGGACTTGCCCATCTGCTTGAGGATCATCTCAAGCACCGTCTTGTTGTCCTGTTCGCCATTGGCACCGATCAGGTAGGTCTCACCGATCTTGCCCTTGGTCAGGATCGTCCAAACGGCCCGGGAGTGGTCTTCCGTGTGGATCCAGTCGCGGACGTTCTTACCGGTGCCGTATAGCTTCGGGGTGATGCCGCTGAGGATATTGGTGATCTGGCGCGGAATGAACTTCTCGATGTGCTGGTAGGGGCCGTAGTTGTTCGAGCAGTTGGAAATCGTGGCGCGGACTTTAAACGAGCGGGTCCAGCCGTGAACCAGCATGTCTGAGGCCGCCTTGGTGGAAGAATACGGGCTGGAGGGGTTGTAGCGACTCTCCGTGGTAAACTTCTCGCCCTTGCCTTCACCGTGGCCTGGCAGGTCTTCACGCAGCGGCAGATCGCCGTAGACCTCGTCGGTAGAGACGTGGTGGAAGCGCACGTCGTACTTACGTGCGGCCTCCAGCAGCGTGTAGGTCCCAACCACGTTGGAGTGCAGGAACGGGCTCGGATCGATCAGCGAGTTGTCGTTGTGACTTTCAGCGGCGTAGTGCACGCAGGCGTCAACTTCGCTCATCAGCTTGTCGACCAGCGGGGCATCACAGATGTCGCCGACCACCAGCTGCACCCGATCGCCCAGCAGGTCTTCGATGTTGGCCTTGTTGCCGGCGTAGGTCAGCTTATCCAGCACGACGATCTGAACGTCTGGATGATTGTTATAGACGTACCGCACAAAGTTGGAGCCGATGAACCCGGCTCCCCCGGTTACCATAAGTTTCATTGTTAGATCTCCCCATAGACGAAGTTGTTCTCGGCATCCTTGAGTTGTGGGTGCTTGGTATCCTTCTCCGACATGATCAGGTGCGTCGTTGGCATCGGCCACTGAATGCCGATATCAGGATCATCAAACGCGATGCCGCGGTCGGCGTCTGGCGCGTACACGCCCGCGACCTTGTAGCAGAAGTTCACGTTTGGCGTCAGCGTAATGAAGCCGTGGGCAAAGCCCTTCGGTACGAACAGCTGGCGGTGATTGAACTCAGAGAGGATGTAGCCTTCCCATTGCCCGTAGGTCGGGGAACCCTTACGGATGTCGACCAGCACGTCTTCAACGACCCCGGTGACCACGCGGACCAGCTTGGTCTGCGCGTAAGGCGCCATCTGATAGTGCATGCCGCGCAGGACGCCAGGTTCTGCCGAAAGGCTCTGGTTGTCCTGATTAAAGTCAGTCGTGATCCCGGCCGCCTCAAACTTATCACGGGTCCAGGTTTCGGTAAAGAAACCGCGGTTGTCACCGAAAACGTCGGTTTCAACGATTTTGACATCCTTCAACTTTGTGGGAATGATCTTTAAACTCATTTGTTCTCCTCCTGTTTCACTAACTGCAACAGATACTGGCCGTACTCCGTCTTCTTCAGTGGCTGCGCCAGCTCCTCGACCTGCTTGATATCGATATAGCCCATCCGGTAGGCAATCTCTTCCAAGTTGGAGATCTGTAGGTTCTGACGGTGCTGGATCGAGGCGATGAACGCCGAGGCCGTCTGCAGGGACTCGTGGGTCCCGGTATCAAGCCAGGCAAAGCCGCGGCCCATCAGTTCAACGTCGAGCTCCCCGCGCCGCAGGTATTCCTGGTTGACGTCGGTGATCTCAAGCTCCCCACGCGCGGATGGCTTGATGTTTTGGGCAATCTTCACCACGTCGTTATCGTAGAAGTAGAGCCCCGTCACGGCATAATTAGACGCCGGGTGCGTCGGCTTTTCCACGATAGACTTAGCGTGCATGTGCTCGTCAAAGTCGACCACGCCGAAACGTTCTGGGTCGTTGACGTGATAGCCAAACACCGTCGCGCCTTTTTCCTTTGCTGCGGCACGTTGCAGCATCTTCGACAGGCCGCCACCGTAGAAGACGTTGTCCCCTAGGATCAGGCAGACGGAATCGTCGCCGATAAAGTCCGCGGCCAGGATGAATGCCTCAGCCAAGCCGTTGGGATGCTCTTGCACTTTGTAGCTGAGATTGAGCCCGATCTCATGACCGTCCCCAAACAACTCCTCAAATCTTGGGAGATCCTTGGGGGTGGAAATCAGCATGATGTCCCGAATCCCCGCCAGCATCAACGTGGACATCGGGTAGTAGATCATGGGTTTGTCGTAAATCGGAATCAGTTGCTTTGAGATTGCCCGAGTAATCGGATAGAGCCGTGTCCCCGAGCCACCTGCTAAAATAATGCCCTTCATAACTCGATCCCCTTTGTATGCTAGCCTTCTCTTAATACCATCTTCCCCAGTATGCCATGAGTAGCGAAATCAGGCCACTTCGAATTTGTAAGATAATTTGGTTGAAGCTATGATTAATTATATAACTCTCAAATATGCGCCGTTGGAGGTCGCTTAGACGTTATAGTTAATAGTTATCGAGTCTTAAATTGAACGTAAATTGAGTTACTAAACTTGAATATTCAGTGATTACTTGATCGCTGAATCGATACTTTCTGCCGACGCTCCGAATACATGGTTGGAAATAGAGGACGGATTTACACTTCAAGTGCAACAAGTTAGCTAAATAGAAAGACTCATAGCCTGTGTCCTTGTAAAACGGAATCACCACAAGACCACAACAAGGAGAACTCGACTATGAGTCCATACAATCATCTCACCTTAAAGGAACGCGAAACAATACTGCTTGGTCTCAATAATGGTCTGACTCAAGAAGTCATTGCAAAATCTCTGGGGCGCTCACGGAACACCATCAGCCGTGAAGTCGCTCACAATGGCGATTGGGAGAATTACTCTGTATCGGAAGCTCAGACGCGTGACAAGAAGGTTCGTGAGCACTCTCGCCGACCACGAATCCTCGCAGATGATCAAGTGTGCGAGCGCGTGGTCCGTTACATCGTCGAGCTGCATTGGTCACCTGAACAGATTGCCGGACGTATACGCCACGAAAGCAGTCCGATTCAGATCAGTTACCTAACGATTTATCGCGGCATCTACCGCAACAACCTTGGCGTTCCGCTTACAAGCCATGGTGCTCGTGGCATTGCTCGGCAGTTACGCCATCGCGGTAAGGCGCGTAAGGTGAAAGGCACCGTCAATGAAAGACGTGGGCGGTTCAACGAAGCGCCTTCAATCCCTGACCGCCCATTATCAGCGGAGAATCGGTGCTGGTTTGGTCATCGGGAGGGTGACACGGTCCGCGGCAAGACTGGACACTCAGCTCTAGTCACCTTAGTCGACCGTAGATTACGTTATCTGCTTTCAGTGCGAGTATCGACGGCTAATGCCAGTCAGGTCGAGAAAGCAATGGTGGCCCTGCTAAGTGAGCAGCCACGAGGCTGAACGAGAACCGTTTCCGCCCGACCGAGGAAGCGAGTTTGCACACGCACATTACCTCACCAATTTAGATTTGGTGTGGTAATCATACTGCCTAGCAAGGGGCAATTATATCCGGTCTGTCATTGGGTGCCTATGGAGAGCACCTAAACCATTTGAGATCCAGATGCTCAAGAAAAATATTATCAACTCTTCTTGACGAAGAAGCCAAAATAATTCCGGAGGGCGGGCTGGCTGCCCGTGTCTGGAATTATTTGTCGCGCTTGCTTGAAGTCGGGTTGGTATAAAGTGTGCGTCAATAATAATCAGAGATAAATTATTTTCCAAGAATATCTTCCATCGTGTTAGCAGGGCTAAAAGCTGCGACTTCTTTATTTGAGATACCGTTATATTCTGAGTTCTTGATTGCGTGAATTGCATTTAGAATAGAATCAGAATTGTTGTCGCAGAAGATATAGCGATTGAATTTAGAGAAGAATTTATATAGCACCTTTTTTTCTTCTGCAGTACCGTCAAGTATAAACAATATTCTCTTGTTGGTTGATGAATATTGATATATTTTCCCGGGAATCTGTCCACCATGCAAATTGCACAGAAACACTAGAACAGTGGTTCCATCTTCCACTTTTGATAACTCAGCTAGACTAATTCGTGGGCGAACATGAATTAGGTCAGTTGAGGTCAAAGCCAAGTCGCTATTTCCGATTATATTTCCACTTTCGCCGCTTGCTTCCAGTGCGTTCATAAAAGGCTTTAAGTTCCGGCTGAACGAATAGTAATCACCAAAGTATCCGTAAATCTCCTGGCTCGGAATATCGTTCACGCTATCTTTCTCCTTATAATAATATGGAAGCGTGTGCCATTCCATCTTAGAAGCGAACCGAGGAAACGCCCTCTTCTGATACTTTAAAGTTAAAGGGCTTGAATATATAATCCGATCTGGACCACTTAACAGTTTCTCCTCCTCTTTAAACTGACGCGATTCATTAGACTGACTATAAAGGTCTCCAAGCCAAGGATCCTCCCAGATTTGTATCCACTTCTCCGCGTGAACATTTCCTTTCCTAAGTAATTCTTGTGCAAGGTGATGAGAGAAATAAGGTGTTGCCAAAGATATGATTTCATCATAGCTCTCAGAGTTATAAAACCTGCTTGCTCTTCGCATCCAAATGCTAGCTGTGCGACCATAGATGCCGTAAAAACGAAGAACGGTGCGCTTCATAAGAGTGACTAAAGAAATTTTCTTAGATGAAGCCGTCTTTTTCGCACCGGCATTAATGGTAATTGGATTACTGTTAACGCTTGGAGGATCATAATTGAACCAATTTCTCACTTCAGGCAGTTTAATTGAGTTATCTACAATACTTCCTTTGTTGCTCATAGAAAGGACGTCTACCTCATGACCCAACTGCACTGCACCATTGATATAAGCAATGTGGCAGAGATTTGCTGACGAATTTACCTGTAAGCATGAACCAACCACAAACAATATCTTCATATTAAACATTTTCCTTCCATCTTACATAGGTGTGGGCACTCGTGTAATTAAGAATTACTGTCAGCCCGCGGCAAATAAAAACCTAGTGTTAGCGCAACAAGTATGATTGTAGCATTAGTAAACATCGACTCAACGAACGAACCGGCGATTACATATACAAACAATGAAAGTGCTGCGACTAGAGAATAATACTTGTTTTGAAACTTTTTAAGAATGTCTTTGAAGATATAAGCTAAAGCAGATAGGTAAAGCACCGTCCCGAGAAAGCCGTATTGGCCAAAGATATACGGCCAATAGGTATCAGATACATAGTCTGATCCAGTTGTCTGAGATATTCCATCAACATTAGCAATACCATATCGGGAATAAACGGGGGAATAATACTCAGCTGAAATAGCACTGGCAAACGTGGCAAAACCTGCCCCAAAAGGGAAACTCTGTTTGGCAATTTGGAAACCAACAATGTAGAGTGCGGGCCTAGCAGCCATCAGGCCCCAACTAAGATAGCTCATTAATTTGTTGCGTCCCAGATAGTAGATGGCACTAAGAATGATAATTATAGCAAGAACAAGCCTTCTTCTAGTTCGAGTAGATGTGGTCCTTGAGGCAACTCTGTGATATCTGCCTCTAAGAAGGATGGCAAGGATAACTGTAGCAGCCATGTACATGAAGGCCTTTGTTCTCATGCTAAAGAATAAGACGATAAACCCACTTACCAGGTATAGGGAATTAATGCGTATTCCCTTAGCAATGAGGACTGTGCATAGGATTACAACTGAGGCGACCAGGAATGTGGAATGTGAGTATAAGAAGGTAAATGTTTTAATTGGTCCACGGTATCCACTATTCATTCCGATATTTGCGAACTGATTCAGAATTGAAAAGAATAGTAGTGTAAGAAGATACGCTTTGCTGAATCGGATAATGTTTTTTTGGACACGAGGATTATTGTTCTTCATAAATGCTGAACTATAGAGGTATACAATAAAAAATTTGCTAACCGCCAAAATATCCTTAAGAATGGCCACTGCATTTGTTTGATAGTGATTCAAAAAGGTTCCCAAAAAACCAATAAATAGAAAACCTACCCCTAGTAGAATGATCTTCCAGTAGTCCTTAGCCATTCTTTTGTGTGATATCTTAACTAGGAAGAGGACAAGCATGACTAAGGCCACGGTCTCGTCAAAATAGCCTAATGCGGGAATATATTTCTCGAAAATATTTTCTAAGATTAAAAAGACGAACAATAGGTCCATAACTTAACATCTCCAAAGAGTCAGGTAGTAGCCAAGGTTTCTATTTGATTTTCGACCAGCTGCACAGTTGTAGAAAGATCATAGCCTGATGCTTTAATGTCATTGGAAGTGTCAGTTCTTGGAATCCTTCCCAATTCTTGAATCCGCTTCGCCCATTCATGAGGGGAGCTTTTTAAACTCATAAAGCTGGTATTCTTTGTAATACCTACTTCTTTGGAGATTGTGTCAGAAAAGAGGCAGGGTAGTCCGGCTGCTTGGGCTTCAATACCAACTACGGGAAGACCCTCATATAATGACGGTAGGAGGAAAACATCCATCGCTTGCATAAGTTGAGCTATATCAGCTCGTTCACCCAAGAATCTTATCGACTTGCTTAAGTTTTTCTTAGCCACATATTCTCGAACTGCATCCTGTAATTCGCCAACTCCAACCAATAAGAGAATTGCCTTATTGTTCAACCTATGCAACGCTTCAAAGATGTTAATAAGTTGAATGTGGTTTTTTTGTTCAACGAATCTTCCGACATGGCCCACTATAAATGAATCTTCCGGGAGATTTAGCTCAAGGCGCGCAAGAGACCTCTTGGACTTACTAAAAGCATAATCCTCAGATTCCACAGCATTCGGAACCCACACATAGTCTTTCTCTGCAACTGACTTTTCTCCAAACATCCAGGATGCGGCCTCTCTTGAAGGGGCAAATTTTTTGTTTGCGATGTGGTTAATGTAACGGCGACCTAGCGAATTTGCCATTCTGTGAATTAAATTGAGATCAACTTCGGATGAATTGTGGGAATGTATAATAATCTTCTTAATACCGCAAAAACGACAAATGAGAGGATACTTGAATACGGCAGAGGGTGAACTTAAATTAAAATACGCTATGTCATAGTTCTTCCTGGCTGTATGAATTGTGTTTTTTAAAATAGTTATAGCCTGGTTGACTCTGCCGGGTTTTGCGCCTCTAGCAAGGGGAATCTTCTTTCCACCTGCTCTATTCAGAGCTCCATCAAAGAACTCTCTTCGGTCAAGTTTCGTAATGAAATCAAGCTCGATTTTTGACTTATCTATACCTCTGAACAGATTTATAGAGTATCGTTCAATCCCGCCACTCGTCAGGCTATAAACCATATAAAAGACCCGTATGGTCTTATTCTTTTCTTTTTTCATTTTAACTCCTATGGAGACGTTTAAGAACAGCGTAGTATATTTCATTATATCCGTCGATAAACTTTTTGTACTGATAATTATTAATATATGATTCTTTTGCTTTATTGCCGATTTTGACACGTAGCTCCTTACTGCTAGCTAGTCTCAAAATGGCATTTGCAAAATCTATGCTTGACTCCTTCTTGGCTAGCAGTCCATTCTGATTATTTTCAATTAACTCATTATTTCCTGGAATATCACTCGCAATCATTGCTTTTGCCTGCGAAAACACCTCAATAGGAATTAAAGGGAGGCCTTCCCATCTTGAGGATAGAACAACAAAGTCGAGTTGATCAATAATATCATATATGTGTGACTGGTAGCCGAGAAATATAATGTAATTGTTCAAATTTAAAGATGCAACCTGTTGTCTAAGAGCTTCTTTGTCGTCTCCATCGCCAATAATGACGCCCACGATAGCTGGATTCTTCTTCCGGGCAAGTGCAATAGAATCAATGAATACATCCATTCCCTTTTGTTTAGTCAATCGACCGATACTACCGACTAAGCACTTACCTTCACTGCGCAATCTAGCTAATTCATTGTTTCTGCTTCCACTTAGGTGAACGGACACCGAGTTATAAACTACTTGGATCGAATCTGGATTTATGCCATAAAATCCTTCTAAATTTTTTTTAACACCTTGTCCTACGGCCACAATTTGTGTTTCTTTTAGGGAAAATCGGACAAGAGAGCGCCTATTCGTGAATATATTATGGGCTGTGTAGACGGTTGGAATACCAGTTAAAGCGGAAATTATTCGTGCGTAAAACGCAGCCATGCGATGGTGGGTGTGTACTAGTTGTATTTTGTATTTTCTAATGGTTAACCAAATCTTTAGAAAGCAGGCTACCATCGTAAATGGATTTTTTGAGTCGATATCTGGCATGGTTACATGAGCAATTCCCAATCGCTTCAACTTGGGTACATATACTCCACCAGATGAAATCACGATCTGATCTTGTTCTTTATTATCTCGGCAGAGTTGGTACACAATTTTTTCCGCACCTCCCTGTCCCATAGTTCTTGAGATATGTAATATGCGCATTGTTCTTACCTCTTCACGTTCCCAGATAACTTCGCTTTAATCACGTGCCAGATGAAGGTGATATTTCCGAAGAGATATCGTCTTAGTAGACGCTTCGGTTCCTGACCGACTCTAAAGAGCCACTCTAGATTGGACTTTTGCATCCACAATGGTGCCCTAGGTATCTTTCCAGAGATTACGTCAAAGCTACCTCCGACACCCATAAAGACGCTTTTATTTCCATCGGCTTGCAGAAACTCCACTAGGTACTCCTTCAATGGCGAGGTAATCCCAACAAAAACAAGATCTGGCTTTAGCTCTTTTAACTGTTTTGATATTAGGGGCCATTCTTCTCTGCGAAAGTACCCATTTCTAACTCCGACAATTTTTAGGGTTGGATTTTGGTCCTTTAGCACCTTGGCTGCTTGCCGAACAACCGACTCCTTTGCTCCCAGCAGGAAAATTTTGTACTGGTTTTTGCCGCTTAATTCCACAAGACGTTGCATTAGATCTATTCCAGCAACTCTCTCTGGCAGAGGTTCTCCCAGGAAACGGCTAGCAAGAACTAGTGATGCTCCGTCGGCATTGATAACGCCGCAGCTATTCACAATTTCACTAAATTCTGGATCCTTCTGCATTGCGTTTATCTTGTCTGCATTAACTCCTATGAGATGCAAAGGAGTGTTAGTCTTTATGTATTCGTTAACCAGCGAGACGGTTTGACTTTCGTCTAAGACGTCAACTTCGGCACCTAAAAGTTTGATTCTCGGATTATTTCCCAAGCGGACTTCTTGCATTGTTGATATTTGAGCCACGTTAATTTCTCCATTATTGTTATAGTTTTAGTCAGTTTGGTAAAGCTTGTTAGCTGGTCATTGCATACTTATTAAGACGTTGATCTTCCCACCAGGATATGAGGCTTTGTTTCTGGCGGCTGACTTCTCAAAATATTAATAATCAAGTCCTGATATGGAAGTAGAGTGGCAATCTGAGGTCAATCCCAGTTGTTTGCGCAACTACTCTGACCATGTTCCAGACAGGCTATTCCTAGCATCGAATACGGCTTTGACATTTTCTACTGTCACGATTTGTGAGTCCATCGATTCAATTTAACTACTATAATTCGCGGGTATATCCATAATTAAGTGGCTGTTTCACTAGACCGCCATATCCTTGACCTTGGTAGTAACTTTGTAGCGTAATTGATGGGGGTCACCTTCGTACTGGGCCAAAATTAAAATTGGTACAGCAAATACCCTCAGAAGGGTCAAGACATTGCTCAGTACCACGGCTTGGTTGATCTTAACTGCCAGTGACTCTGCGATTCGAGAGTTCGCCAAATCAAGCCCTACTGATCCTTTCAGAAAGGCAAAGCGACGTTCGATCGCACCTCGCCGCTTTCCAGCATCGGTGTCCTTGAGTCTTTGCTCAGCGGAAGCGTGTTTGGGTTTTGCACCAAGCCTTAGTCCGAAGATCTTGATGCCTAAGTCTTTGCACAGCTTCATATTCTTTCCATTGCGGTACAGCGTGTCAGCCAGCACCTTATCCGGGTATTGTCCATACAGCTCGTAATAGCGATCCAGCGTTTCCTTAAAATCGACACTTTCAGTGAAGGCAGAAAAGTCGAAGCGCTCTAGAGCAATGATTCCTTCACTTAACAGGAAGTCGACCTTGCCCCCAAACTCGACTTTTGCATTCGCTTTGCCCCGCTGAATTGGGAGCATGTAAGGCTGTTGGAGACTGACGATTCTGTCTTCAACGTGATACATCTTGTTGGCATACATATGCCACTGGTAGTCAAACAAAATCCGAATCACGCCAAGGCGAGTGGCCTGTTTGTTATTCAAAGTCGCCCCGGCATCGATGAATTCATTTATAAACCGCGGGTCACGGCGAATGTTCTGACTCTGAATTTTAACTTGCTTGTATACTGAACTGCGTTGGCGCTTTGGATGACGAGAGCAGGCGGTCCAAAGCTTTTTGGCTTCGCGCTTATACATCCGTGGATTCGGTACACTAAGTTGGTGGGCCATGTCGATCTCCAAGATTTCAAAGCTCTACCACGCCTGATTGAGCAGCATCGTGTCCTGCGGAAAATGGATCTTAAATGGAACCGCGGTGGCATCAGTAATCATCACGCTGACCCTGAAGCCGACGATGGCCTCAATCTTGGCACGCAGCCAGTCGTTAATGATATTGCGGATGAATTCAGAAAGATCCACGATCCGCTTGCAGAAGTAGCACAAGCTGGAGTAACTGAACGGCGCTTTAGCCTGGCATTCGGACAGGCCGACGAAGTGCTGATAAGCCGGCGTATCGTGAAACGCATTAACGACGCCTCGATCAGTAATCTTCATCCCCCCTTAGATCAAGCCAGCCCCTTAAAGTATTCGAAACGGCTTCATTGCGCGTCCTGAATTCTTGGGACATTTTAATTGGTATGTTTTATCCAAAGCCTGCCAGGGGAAGACATCGGCCAATTGAACCCACTCGTTGTCTGGACTGAGTGGTGTACTCAGACCGCAACCAAACGACTCAAAGGAAAATTGATGAGGCCTTTGACGATAAACCGTGGATAAAACCTCCAAGCGAATTTCAGAAACACACGGTAAATACCAGCAATCCGGTAAAATATACGCAGTTATTATACGATAATACCGTTCTAAAATCACCAGTGTATTGGAGTATAGAATTATTAAACAGCCACTAAGTATACTCGCCAAAAAAACGCCTAAGAACGGGGAAGATTCCCATTTATGGTACCCAATATCTATCAAGAATAAATTGAAGTCACTGATTAGTCTGCTGGAACGGAGGAAGATTTGAGGCTGACCCATTGTGGCTGACAATCTTGGCCGGAACACCAGCAAGAGTCACGGAATCTTCTAAGCAGTCTTTTACAACCACAGCACCTGCACCAATCGCAACGTTGTTTCCAATCCGAATGTTACCGATAATCTTTGCTCCACTGCCAATAAAGCAATTATCGCCTATTAAGGCAGCTTCTTTCTTACCATTTGTTGCCCCTATAGTAACGCCTTCTTGAATTCTGCAGTTTTATCCAACCTTTGCATTATCATTTACAACAATCGTCCCAAAATGTGCAATGGACAGTCCAGGGCCGAAAACATTAGGCGGGATTGAGAAGCCAAGACTCTCAGATAATTTCAAAAAAGGAATTTTGATTAGGGATACCCTCAATGAATGTCCCAGGTTGAGATGGTATTCATACTTCCTAAGTAGGATCTCAAATCTCCAAATATCATCGGCCAAAGGCCTCGGATAACGTCTTGAGTCTGGAATGGAAAGCGCTAATCTGTCTGCCTTTCGATATTTAATTAATGCGTCAAAGTCATTTATCAATTTTCGTGTCCTCCAGTAGGGCGTGGCGTTTTCTTTGTGCTCACCTGATATGAATACGTTAACTGAAGCTCTGTGGCCTATCATTCTGCAAATGAAAAGCATACGCAATTGCCTGGAGAATCCTTCGGGAAGCATTACCGTCACCGTAAGGATTCTTAGCATTAGCCATCTCATCATATGTGGACTTATCAGATAAGAGTTTATTCATCCATTCTTTGACCGCCTCAGGATTAGTTCCGACCAATTTAAGCGTACCTGCCGCAACACCCTCTGGCCGTTCTGTCGTATCGCGTAAAACAAGTACGGGTTTTCCTAACGATGGAGCTTCTTCTTGTACACCACCAGAGTCAGTCATAATGAAATAACTACGCGCAGCTAGGTTATGGAAATCAACAACATCAACAGGATCGATTAAGTGAATCCTAGGATGGTTCCCGAGTATGTCCTTAGCTATCTCCTGAACAACTGGGTTTAAGTGAACTGGGTAGATAATTTCAACGTCAGTATATTCTTCTACAATCTCTCGCATTACACGGAAAACCCTTCGCATAGGTTCACCCTGATTTTCTCGTCGATGCATTGTGACTAAGATTACTCGTCTATTCTTATCTATAAGATCCATAACAGCATGATGATAATTATCATGAACTGTCTCCTTAAGCGCGTCAATTGCAGTATTCCCGGTCACAAAGATATTTTCCCTGGGATGATGTTCCATTAAGAGGTTATCCTCTGATTTCGATGTTGGAGCGAAATACAGATCAGACAAAACATCCGTCATCTGCCGGTTCATTTCTTCAGGAAACGGACTATATTTATTCCAAGTTCGCAGGCCTGCCTCCACATGGCCAATCATAGTTTGGTGGTAGAAAGCTGATAGACTAGCTGCGAAAGTGGTTGTGGTGTCTCCATGCACAAGAACAATATCAGGCTTTTCTTGATCCATGATATTTCCTAAATGTAGAACAACATTACTCGTTAACTCATCCAAAGTCTGTCTTTGCTTCATAACATTTAAGTCGTAGTCCGGCGTGATATGGAAAATATTTAAGACCTGATCCAGCATTTGACGATGCTGAGCCGTTACAACAGTGACCTCCTCAAACTCTTCCGTTTGAGATTTCAGAGCTTTTACTACGGGAGCCATTTTAATAGCCTCAGGCCGTGTACCAAAGACGGTCATTACCTTTACCTTTTCTTTCACAATTATCCTCCAATATTATTTTCCCCGTTTGTCAAATCAAGTGCAACACTTAGTGACCAGCTCTTGTCAGCGGTATAGTTCTAAGCCATGTTGGGATAACAGTCACAGGGCCTGAGCCAGCCCATACTGCGTCGAGGGGGGTGGTTTAACGCTGATTGAACAGCCTGTACTTGATCAAGCGTTACTCCCTTCAAAGACTTACCCTTAGGAAAATACTCGCGCAACAGGCCATTAGCATGCTAGTTGGAGCCACGTTCCCAGGGAGAGTACGGGAGAGCAAAGTAAATGTCTGTTCCTTCGACAATCGCTCAGTGCCGCGAACCCTGAGTCATTGTCGAAGGTGATCGTTGTAAATTCTTTGGCACCATATTCATCAATCGCGGCTTGAAGTGCTACCTGGCAGGTTTCTGACCAGTAGTTGGGAAGCATGACGAGAATCTCCGTTCTAGAGTTATCGCTCAGTGAGCGTCATCAGGGCTGGTTCGCTATCGACGCGTAGACCTTTGATCAGATCACTTTCCCAGTGCCCGACGCCGGAACGGTCATCAACGGCCTTTGGCCGCTGTTCTATCGAAGCGCCAAGCCGATGCTTATTCATTCGGGCATGTCGCTAACTAGGATGCTTAACTGGATGGCGCAACCTCATGGGCAGATCGATATTAGTCATAGGCAATAGTCCCTGATCAATACATCGATAGACAATCGACGTAGACGGGCAGCACAGATGTGGAAACTGCATCTGGAAGGCATACACAAAGCTGTCGCTGCTTTGGATACGAGGCCGTTGGCGTAGCGCCTTAACCAAATCCTTGAAGAAGTAGTCACAGAAATCAAGTGGCCCGTATTCATGGCTGTTCAGCTGCGCCCGTTCGTGCCAAGCTTGCGCAGCATCAGCGAAGTACTGAGCATGAATTTGTCTGCTTGAGTTCATGTGATTCACGGCACCACTCCGTAACTCACGACTGATCGTGCTGGGACTGCGATGAAGTTCAAGGGCAAAGCCTCGGCAGGAGAAGCCTTGGGTGTGCATTGCTTCAATAGCGCCTCTTTCATCAAATCCAAGTTGTTGGTAAGAGTTGGTGGTGGTAGTCTGAGTGTGGGTCATGAAGATTCCTCTTTCTTGAAGTTTAATCGCTAACAAGAATAGGTCTTCATGGCCTTTTTGTGCAAATTGGTCTGATAGATCAGGTGTTGCACTTGGATTTTAAATCAGGGCTCTGATTTCATTTTCGAAACAGATCCATTGCCGCGACCTTCAGAATAATTATCTGTCAACTGATTTCATCCATGGCTTATTATTCAAATTGATTTGGTTCTTCCCGCGAGGTCCCCAGTGCGTAGGATATTGCATTTAATATACGCTCTGAAGCCCTTCCATCGCCGTATGGGTTCTTGGCATTTGCCATATCATTATAAGTAGAATGGTCAGATAGCAGCTTTATCATCCACTTTTTAACTTCACTTGGGTTGGTTCCCACCAGACGCAATGTTCCGGCTTGAACACCTTCTGGACGCTCCGTTGTATCCCGTAATACAAGAACTGGTTTCCCAAGAGATGGGGCCTCTTCTTGAACACCGCCTGAATCGGTCATGATAAAATAGCTTCGTGCAGCTAAATTATGAAAATCCACAACATCTAGGGGCTCAATGAGATGTATGCGTGCATGATTCCCCAATATTTGTTTTGCCGCATCCTGAACAACCGGGTTTAAATGGACTGGATAAATAATCTCAACATCTTTATATCGCTCAACAACATCTCGCATAACACGGAAAACTCTGCGCATCGGTTCACCTTGATTTTTCCGACGATGCATGGTTACGAGAATCATTCTCTTACCTGGAGAAATAAGATCCAGAACGGCATGATGGTAGTCGTCATGTACGGTTTCCTTCAGCGCATCAATAGCAGTATTACCTGTAACAAAGATATTCTTTTCCGAGTGATTTTCTTTCAGAAGGTTCTCTTTTGATTGCCTGGTTGGAGCAAAATAAAGGTCCGAAAGTACGTCTGTCATTTGACGGTTCATTTCTTCTGGGAAGGGGCTATATTTATTCCAGGTGCGTAAGCCTGCCTCCACATGCCCTACAGAGGTCTGATGATAAAAAGCAGTTAGACTGGCAGCAAAAGTCGTTGTCGTATCCCCATGAACTAATATGATATCTGGCTCTTCGTCGTCAATAATCTTTCCTAGATGTACTACGACGTTACTCGTCAACTCGTCCAGAGACTGACGTTCTTTCATAACATTAAGATCATAATCCGGCCTTATTTTAAATATCTCAAGTACTTGATCAAGCATCTGTCTGTGTTGGGCCGTTACTACCGTGACCTCTTCGAATTCGTCCTGTCTTAATTTCAATGCCTGAACCACTGGAGCCATCTTAATAGCTTCTGGTCTCGTTCCAAATACAGTCATCACCTTAACCTTACTCATCGTGTACCACCTTTTGATGTAAAAATATTCGTTTGTACGAGCATAATTAAACTCTCTCCCTTTCCCCACAAAAAATATAACCCGAAAAATACCACGTGATTCTTAGCTTAAGGGCTGTAACACGATCTTACAGCCGATCTTTACATGCCCTGCCATTCAATCCAAATCAACAGCCTCAAACGCTGTCGTCACAAGTACAGGCAACCTGTTCAATCAATATACAAAACTACATTCATATTAGCATCACCAAATCTAGCTCTATGAGTTAATTCATTCAATCGTTATCCGAAGGCCTCACTTGAAAAACGCAACTCTCGCGAAATATCGGCATTGTAATGCGCCTATACTAGCACTAAGAAACCAAGAATCACAGATAATATGTCATCGTTACTCGTGGCCCACATGAATTTGTAGCTACTAAAGCGCAATATACACTGCAATATTTTTTTGCAGGTTGTTATTTAAGATGCTTGAATAAGATTATTGATTCTCTCCTTAAGCCACTTAAACGTAAATAATAAATAGAGCAGAGCGAGAGCCACTGAGATAATAGCTGCCAGGAAGAGATTCGCGATAGTTCCGTTCATTACAGTAGCAATACCAAAGAGGACAAGCCCAATAATAGAAACACCTAATACCGACTCAAAGACTCGAGTAAATTCAAAGTCTTCCCTACAGTAGTAAATCTGGATACCGGCAACAACAACCTCAGAGCAAACAGAAGCTGCTGCTGCCCCCATCGCGCTGTAGTAAAATATAAGAGGTAATTCAATTATAATATTAAAGCACGCGCCAATAATAACTGACTTTGTATACTCTGAAATCCTGTTAAGGGGAACCATAAATTGATTTGCTAGTACATTTGAAACGACCATCGGGATTAGCATGAATGCGGCCATCTGAATCACAGGAATCATGTCTTTGAACTTTGAGCCCAGAACTAGTAATACGATCAGTCGAGAATTAGCCTCAACTAAGAATATAACAATAATTATTGCCCATAGAGAAGCTTGCAATATATTAACAATAAATATCCGAATTTTATTTCTCAGCTTCTTAGCATATAGGTTAGTAATCCTCGGCAATATCACAGTCGACATGGCTATAAATAACGAAAATATCATTCTCAATAACTTGTCGCTCGAATCAAAGTACCCAGTAGCTGTTTTCGTGGATAAGAAACCAAGTAAAATTTTGTTCAAGGTCACGTACGCACTGATTGAAGCCTGTGGGATAAAGTAATGTACCGAATGCCTAATCCGTACAAAAATCAAATTCAGTGATACATGCTGCGGCCACCCCACCAGCCTGATCGCAGCCGGCCAAAGTGTGAGGTTAGAGACTAGTGTGGACGCCGATTGAATGAAAACGTAAACCGGTAAATCAGATGGCCGATTCACGAAGGCGAAAACAAGTAGTAGCGATCCTAACTTGACTAGAAAGTTTCGTACCATGAGTATTCGAAAGTTCTCTATTCCTGAGAACAGCCATGAAACATCAAAGAAGCAGGCAACAATACTTATTGAGTAGATGAGCATCAAAGAAATATGTTGCGATATCACAAAGGTTGTAACAATATACACCATCAAGGAGAGAACGCTAGTAAAGAACGAAGCCAGTTCTAATTCCCAGAATACCTTAGATAACCGTTCATGCGAATCTCGGTTCAGAGCTATCTCTCGCTGACCATATGTCGTTATACCCAATACGGCAAACAGAATAAAGTAGGCGTTAATCGCGTTTACCCATGAATTTATCCCGATTCCTTTAGGTAGAAGAACCCTGGACACGTAAGGTAAAGTTATAATTGGTATTATGATAGTAAAGATCTGGTAAGCAGAAGTATATAAATAGTTTTTTATTATTTTTTTCATTTACCGTTTATTTTTTGCGATTATCGATTGTGAAATGCTCGATAACTGGGTGTCAGGTTTGTAATGTTGTTCCTAATTAACCGCTCTCAGGACGCTAGCGTCCTATTCAGGTAACCAACAAATATTGAGATAGGATAGGGGACTAAATCCCAACAGTTTGGTGCCACATTTCAGACTCAACCATTTGCGACACCTTCTTCTCGTCTTAGACCAGCCAGGATTCCGTACCATGAGTTTCTTTCGCGTTTAATAGCAAACCTAAGTAACCGATAGATGGGGAAAAAAATTCGCTGCGGCATAGATCCATTGCGTCGAATAAACAAAAACGAATTCCTATTCAGATAATATGTCAGTAACTTTGACGACTTACCAACGGACTTAGATCCCTCGTGGTATACCCTTGCGTTAGGCGTTGCCGCAACTAGAATGCCCTTTCTCTTAGCTCGTACACACCATTCGGTCTCTTCAAAGTACAGAAAATAATTCTCAGGAAGCTTACCAACAGTCCGAAGTGTTTGAAAACTAAAGAAAATACACGCACCAGAGATATAGTCAGCTTCCATCAATTGTGGTAGTCGACTACGTAACTGTTTATCAAACTGTCTGCCATTGAATTTTAGAACAGAAGTCGCTTTCCAAAGATTAATAGAGGCCCCTATCGATTGAATCTCCACTGAGCCGTCACCCTGATCGGCCTCCAATAAGCAAGGACCAATTACAGCAGGTTTATCATGTGGATATACTCGAACCAAGTTCATAAATGTGTGGTTGGTCACGGACACATCATTATTTAGAATGCAGAATAAATTCAGTCCCTCTCTGCATAAATAATCAAGACCTATATTATTACCATAAGCATAACCCAAGTTCTCACCTGACTCTAAAACCGTTACCCGATTGTCATTATGAAAAGCTCTAGAAAGGTTCTCAACTGAGCCATCTTGTGAATTATTATCAACAATCACTATCCTTGGCAAAACATCCTGCGACTGAAGTACACTCTCGACACATCGCTTTGTTAATTCAAATTGCATGTAATTTAGAATTACTACACCAATTTCTGATCGCATTTCGGCCCTCCGATGCAGACTGTATAATTTGTATTCTTTGGAAAGACTCTAATTGTCAGTACGTTACTACACGTTCAAATCGTGAGAGTTGTACCCAAAGCCCCCTAATATTATATAACTAAAAATAATCTTTAATCACTCTCACGTCAACTGAGCTTGAAGAGACATTTACTTAGTCACTTGTACACAGCTAACTATGATGGAAACCAAACAATGGAACTAAGTATTCTAATAGGCTCTGAAAAATCGACGGCATATGGCTCTAATAAGATTATGAGGAAGCACGCCATGAATCTGTATCCGCAATGCCGGGTATAATATTCTTTCATTTTAGGTCGCACAATTTACCATCATGCCCACCAGACCAAAGAGAGTAATCGCTGCGAATATTCCACAAAGTTCGTACCCGCTAAGTCTAGAATTAACTAACACGCAAAAAACGGCGCGCATAAATCCTATCTCGATATGGACCTTTCCGTCACTCTGCGAGGCCTTTATTTAATGGCTCCAGAGAACCCAACACTCGTGTTGTCTACCTACTGACACTGTTGTGCAAATAGTGCTGTGCTACTACTTATAAGCCCACGAAGTAAAGAACATCTTCATCCTCGCGACAGGGTGGCAGGTTTCTAAAATTCACCAGTCTAATCTCTCTCATCAAACAGAATTAATAACGTCACCCACGTTTCAGAATCAAGTTAGCCACTATTGACGCTACACCGAGAGAATAAAAGACACCAAGTCGACACGACCTGTTATCATTGAAGTTCCGACACAAACAATGAAAGAGGTATCGGCTTGATGCAAGAACAGCTTACCATGTCTCGCCCCAAGGGTCACCATCTTACTGCCGTGGAACGCAGTCAAATTGCCGTCTTACATGCTGAGAAGAAGTCTAATCGTGCAATACAAAGATGATCGTCGTTTGTCGTCAAACGGTGGCTAATGCGCTTGCTCGTGGTGAGATTAATCAGGTTAAGAAAGTTAATGTTCAACGCCAGTACTCACGTATTTACAGCCCTGAGGCCGCACAGGCGCGATATGTTGAGAATCGGCGCCGCTGCCAGCACCCACTTAAGCTTACTCAGGCAGCTGACTTCATCGCTTACTTCACAGCACGCTTCAAGGAGGATGGCTGGTCTCCTTGACACAGTGGTTGGGTGAGCGAAGCGTGACAAGCTTTACCAGCCAGCCAAATGATCTTCACGGCTACGCTTTACAACTATATTGAGGCCCAGCTACTAGAGATCAAGAACATTGATCTGCTCGAGCAAACCATTCGGCGTACAAAACGGAATGCCAATATGACCCACAAGGGCATTCTTCAAGTCAGAAGTATTGATGACCGACCTAGCGAGTCGAGGGCCAACGTGGGTTTGGTCACTTTGAACTCGACACGATCGTAGGCAAGCGCAACGGCCAAGAGAGTGTCATCATGACCTTGATTGAGCGTAAGTCACGCTTCCAGTTTATTCTCCTTATCGACGGCCGTGATACAGATTCAGTGATCTGCGCGATGCGCGGTATCATCGGTGAATATGGAGACATCATCAATACCATTACGGCAGACAACGGCTCCGAGTTTGCTGAGCTTGAATCATGCTGAACGGCGTGGCAACGATCTACTACGCACATCCATACCGGTCCAGTGAGCGAGGTACTAATGAAGTTCACAACAAGATGGTACGCAGAGACTTTCCTAAGGGTCGGTCAGTCACTAAATGTGATGAGCCCCGCCGCTGTAGCCAAAGTCGAAGATAAGATCAACCAACTGCCACGACGCAACCAAGACCTTCAGACCACCGAAGAAGTCTTCAATGCTGAATGCTAGCGAGTCCGGAGAAGAAAAGCCAAGGCGGCCGCGGCTAGCTACCCAATACCATAGATAACAGGTCATCTCGACCCGGCCCGATCCGGGTGGGTAACTTGTTCTTGCAATTTACGATTAAATTTTTGTTCGGAAACTCTTGGATTCAGCATCTACTCACAGAACCCCAACCTCTAATTGTTATTGGTATTCTGACCTTCTTTCTTGCCATTGCTATATGGTCCCTATGTACAATCGTTGATCAATTCTATAGTTTTGTCTTGAAGCGAATCGGCTGGGTTGAGAAACTCCTTAAATTACAAAAGAAAATTACCTTGTTTATCGTGAGACAAGCTGGCCTAAAAGAATATCTTTAATTCAGAATCAAGAAGACATAAAAGTCCAATTTTTTTGGACACCAAAGTGAGCGTCTCAGAACCGATTCTTACGGCTCTGAGGCGCTCGTTTTGGTCATTATCCCTATTTCTGCCCCAGCCTTAGCCAATCCCCAAACGCACTCATCAGCCCATACGGTTCCAGATACAGCGCAGAATCGACCCGCAGGACATCGTCGCCGGGAATTCGCTGTGTCACGACGATGTCCTCCCCCGCTGCCGGGACGATAAGCTGGGCCACCTCGTTCTTGGGCTCGGCCCACATGTCGAGGTACAGGGCGTGCCAGCGGCGGCGCTGGGCGATGAAGCGGGAGCTGACGACGCGGCGCTTTTGGCCAGCGCGGTTAGTAAGGGCGCGCCACTCGGCCTGGTAGTCAGGGAGGGTGAGCATGCCGGCCTGGTAGCGCTCGTCGATCTCCTCGCCGAGGCGCAGGCGCGGCTGGTCGGGGGCCTCGGTTTTCCACCAGCGGCCGAGGTCGAGGTTCTGCCACTGGACGGCGTCGGTGAAGTAGCGGTTGGCGGGGGCGATGATCAGGAGCCGCTGCGGCTCGCCGACGAAGCTGATGGTTTCGCCGATGCGGGCCGTTGATTCGACGAACGACCGGTCAAACAAGAGGTATAGCTTCTGGTTGAGCGGCGGCCGGGTCATTTTAAAGGCGCGGCTGAACTCCCTGGCCGTGGGCTTCTCCGGCGTCGGGTCGGCGTCCGTCGCCACGAACTGGACGAGGTTCAGATCGCCGTAGCGGCGGTCCTGGGTCATCACGGTTTCCGTGCGGCCGCCGGCAATGCGGCCCTCAAAGTAATACGTTGTCATGTGCGGCCTCCTTTTTCCCGTCAAGCGGGCTGACAGACGGCCCGGCTAAGCTTGCCCCGGGATCAGCTTGAGCCAATGGGCGAACTGCTGGTGGCGCTTGGTCACGGTGTCGTAAAGCGCCGGGTCGGTGTTGAGGAGGTCGTCGCCCGGCAGCGTGGTGGTGACGTTCATGGCCTCGCCAGGCGTCGGGATGATCAGCTGGCGGACCTGGTTGGTGTCGTCGTTGCTCATCTGCCGGATCAGGTTCATCCACATCTGCTTTTGCTCAGCGAGTTGGCCGAGGACGCCGCGCGGGGTGACGCCATTCACCTTGGTGATCTGCTTCCACTGGGACTGGTAGGCGCCGAAGGTCAAAAGACCCGCTTCAAACCGGGTGTCGAGGCCATCGGCGATGTGCTGGATGTTCTTGGGCGGGTCGTCCATCCGCCACCAGCGGCCCCGGTCGACGATTTTGGCCCGGGCGATGTAGGCGCGCTGGCGGTTGCTCTGGGTGAGCATGACAATCGGCTGCGGCGTGCCGGCGAAGCTGATCGACTCGCCGATGCGGGCCGTCGACTGGGCAAACGTCCGCGTAAACGGCAGGTAGAACTGCGCATTTTGCGGCGAGCTGGCCATCCGGTCGGCCACTGCGTACTGCTTTTCCGATGGATTATCGAGGTCTGGATCGGCCACGGTGATCGTGATCCGCACCAGGTCGAGCGTGCCCAGACGACCGTCCTTGGTCAGAATGGGTGCTGATTGGCCGCCTGTAATGCGACCTTCGAAGAAATACTTTACCATGGTTATTTGCTCCTCTCGTATGCTAACCATGACTGCTGCTTCTCAACTAAATATGGGGGTGGCGGGGGCAAGACGCCCGCCGGCTGGTCCGCCCGCAGCCAGCTCTCGCGGAAGCGGTGCAAAGGCTCAAGCTGTTTGGCCCGCTGCACCGCGGTCACGGTCTGCTTTTTATCGACCTTGGGCTCGCGGGAAGTGGCATAGAACAACACCTGACTGCCCGGCCGCCGGGGATCCTGGTCCCTGGCCCGAGGCGTCTTGATCCGCGCGCGGGTGAGGACGGAGCGCTGGACGTTGGTCGGGTTGCGGATGACGTACGCGGTCCGGCTGCCCTTAAGCAGGGCCGGCAGCGCTTTGCGGCGGATGCTGAGCTGCTTGTCGTGCACCCGCGCCAACTCTTCGAGCCAGACGTGCTTATCGCGGGCAAAAATGCGATTCTCCGCGTTCTGGAACGCATTCAGGCCGATCTCCCCGGCCTCGTACGCCTCGCGCAGCACAGCCGCACGGGCCAGGTGGAGCGTCATGAGGTAGTACCCGGTGTCGAAGGTAATCAGGCCGTTGCGGTCCACCGCCGCGATGCGCTCGCGGGTCTGGCGGATGATTGGCTGCTGAGTGGCCCGGGCAACGTTGAGCATCACAACCCGCCCCCTTGCCCTTAAACGTTCCCCTAGCGTCCATACCGTATCTTGACGCGCCAGGACTTGGTTGAACTCCAGCTCGATGGGCTGAGCGGGCAGCGGCAGTTCGCCGCCATGCTTATCCCAGAACTGGTCCGCGTAGATGACAATCATCGGCATGAGGACCACGTCGCCGGCAGGGTCGATCACGAACCGGGCGTAGCCATTCATGACCCAACCCTCTACATCGAGAATATTGACAACAGAATTCATTGACATCACTCCTTTGTTTTTGTCAGCGAAATCTTAACCCCCTTAACAGTCAAAAGAAACTAATTCGACTTGTGCAATACTCAACAATAGAATTTGATGTTGGTCGGCCAGTCATCTAAAAACCGATATCACGAAGACCACGACGCGAGAATGCGAGTATGATTGTGAAATTACATTCAAAATAATTTACAAAACTTTGACAATTAAAGTGTTGACAGCGGTTTCATTTCGCGTTATTCTGTACGCGGATGATGGGAGGGCGAGGAAGGAACAACCCCGTCAGAGTCACCCGGAAACTGCCTGACAGTCCAACCCCAGTGATGGGGGAGATCAGGCATGCTGAGCCTTCCGATCGGTTTGGCGACGAAGACCATGTGAATAGCATGGGGTCCTTTCAGGACGCATGACAGGACGCTACTACCACTCCTAACTGAATACAGCGACCCTTGGCGGCAACGACAAGGCGGTAGTAGGCCCGGGCAACCGGGAAAGATAAATCCCCCGGGGGAAACCCCGAGGGTCGGGACACCATTTCGCAAGGGATGGTGCCCTTGGTATGGATTCGAACCGCACTTCCCCCCAAACAAGTGCGTGGCCGCCTTTCCTGGAAATTTCAGGAAAGGCGGCTTTTTGTTTAGGATCGTTTCGGTTGAACATTTCTTGCTTATTTTGCGATAAGGATGGCGTGCCTGCGGCGAGGACCAACCGTTTTCTGCCGCGGCTAAGGCCCTTAAGCGCAGATTGGCCGCGGGCTGCAAACTATACCCGCCATTGGCCTGACCCCGACCGCTCCAGCCTGGTTTAGCCACCCCCATCTGGCCGCTTGTCCCCGCCCATTCCTGCGGGTTTAGCCACCCTATCTGGCCGTCTCACCACTTTTCCAAAAAGGAACCGTTCTCATCCGGCGAAAGTGGCGTGGCGGCTTTCACAACGGGCTTTTCGGTGGTAACCTTAACCGTAAACTTTTTCCCTTGGAGGCCATCATGACAGCGCATCAAACATCCCCGTCCGACCTGGTGCCGGACGCCCACCATCACATGACGATCCACTGGCACAACTTCGTCAAGGACGACGACCTGCTGGTGACGGAGGCCAGCCTGGCCGAACGCGCCAGCATTGTCGGCCGCGTGGGGCTGATGCTGCTGGGCGCCGGGACCGGGGCGTGGCGCGTGCGCGAGGCGATGAACACCGTCGCGCGGCCGCTCGGGCTCACCTGCGCCGCCGACGTGGGGCTGATTTCGATCGAGTACACCTGCTTTGAGCACGGCCACCACTACTCGCAGACGATGTCCCTGCCCAGCAGCGGCGTCAACACGGACAAGCTGCACGCCATGGAGATCTTCGTCAGCAACTTCGCCGAGACGCTGACGAACCTGACTGTCCACCAGCTGCACACCGAGCTAGACAAGATCGATTTGAAAAAAGGGCACTTCTCCCCGCTGCAGGTCGGCCTGGCGTCGGCCCTGGCGTGCGCGGCCTTCGTGTTCCTGCTGGGCGGCGGGCCGATCGAGATGTTCTGCGCCTTCTTCGGGGCCGGCGTCGGCAATTTTGTCCGGCGGCTGATGCTCGACCGGCACATCACGCTGTTCGCCAACGTCTCGGTCGGCGTGGCGGCGGCGTGCCTGACCTACGCCGGCGTGCTGGCGCTGCTGCGGCTCGGCTTTCACGTCGCGGCGGCCCACGAGGCCGGGTACATCGGGGCGATGCTGTTCGTCATCCCCGGCTTCCCTTTTATCACCTCCGGGCTGGACATGGCCAAGCTCGACATGCGGTCGGGACTGGAGCGCGGCATGTTCGCGATCCTCACCATCGTGGTCGCGACGCTCACCGGCTGGGTGGTCGCGATGCTGATCCAGCTGCGGCCGGCCAACTTCCTGCCGCTGGGCCTGAGCTTCTGGCCCCTGCTCGGCCTGCGCCTGGTCGCCAGCTTCTGCGGCGTCTTCGGCTTCTCCCTGATGTTCAACAGTCCGGTGAAAATGGCGACCACGGCCGGCGTCATCGGCGCCCTGGCCAACACCCTTCGCCTGACGCTGGTCGGCTTCACCATGCCAGCGGCCGCTGCCGCCTTTCTCGGGGCGCTGCTGTCGGGGCTGCTGGCGTCCTTGGTCAACTCGCAGAACGGCTACCCGCGCATCTCGCTGACCGTGCCGGCCATCGTCATCATGGTGCCGGGCCTGTACATGTACCGCGCGATGTTCAATCTGGGCATCTCCAACCTCGACGTCGGCGGCACCTGGCTGGTCCAAGCCGCGATGGTCGTCGTCGCCCTGCCCCTCGGCCTCGCCTGCGCCCGGATCTTGACGGACAAGAGCTGGCGGCACGCGGACTGACTGGGAAAATGCTGTTCGCCGCGTTGCGAACGCCTTCGCGTGCCGGCTTGGGGCAACCTCAGACCGGTACGCTTTATGACCAAGCCGACACTCGTTGTCGGCTTTTTTGCGCCGCCGAAATTTGCGCCGATGGTCAGGCGTGGATAACGGTCTCGGGCTTCATGGCCGACTGCATCTGGGCAGCACCGATCGTCCGGGTTGCGCGGCACAAACCCGCGCAGGGGCCGCCAAATCGTGAGACTTACCGACTTTGCGGCCAGACCGACACGACAAATTGACAAATTGGCGCGGGATCAGCGGCAAAAGCCTACCGGAGCGGCATTACTGGACCGCAGTTGAATTTGAGTGGCCGCCAATTTAGCCGAGCCGCGCACCCATTGCGGCCAATTTTAGGAATTCACGTAGCCGCAGTCCCCGCACGGCTTGGGGCCGAACGCTGCACCAATTTGAATATTTATCCTGTGTCTTCCCCGGGAAACGCGGTCCGCCGCACGATTTGGGCGCGCTTTTGCGTGAGGCTCTCCGCTTCCGCAAACGAGGCGTTCGCCTGCCCTGCTTGGCTGCTCCGCATATGTCGAGCCCTCGCCAGCCGCGGTGCTAGAATGGACGCGAGGTGATCACTATGGATCAAGATTGGCTTGCCCAGCTCCCCATCGAGCCGGTGACGGCATTTCAGGGCGTGCACGGCGGCGACGTCAACCAGGCGTATCGGCTGGAGACTGCCACCCGCACACTGTTCCTGCTGGTGCAGCCGCATCAGCCCGCCAGCTTTTACGCCGGGGAGATTGCCGGGCTGAAGGCGTTTGCGGCGAACGGCATCGCGGCGCCGCGCGTGCTGGGCAACGGCACGATCGCTGGCGCCGGCTACCTGCTGCTGAGCTACCTGGCCAGCGGCACCGGGGACCAGGCGGACCTGGGCCGGCTCGTGGCGAAAATGCACCAGGTCAAGAGCCCGACCGGCCGCTTCGGCTTTGAGCAGCCCTACGCCGGCACATCTGTCAGCTTCGACAACGCGTGGACCGAAACGTGGGCCGAGCTGTTCGTCGACCACCGGCTGGACGTGCTGGACCGGGCGCTGCGGCGCAAGGGCCTGTGGGACGCGGCGGACCACGCCCAGTACGTGGCGGCCCGAGCGAAAATCGTGGCCGCGCTGGCGGCGCATGAAAGTAGGCCCGTCCTGCTGCACGGCGATTTGTGGTCCGGCAACTTCATGTTCACGGCGGATGGGCAGCCGGCGTTGATCGACCCGGCCGCGCTGTACGGCGACCGCGAGTTCGACCTCGGCATCACCACCGTGTTCGGCGGCTTCGACGCGCGCTTCTACCAGGCCTACGCGGCGGCGCTGCCGCTTGCGCCCGGCGCGGGCCAGCGGCTCGACTTTTACCGGCTGTACCTGCTGATGGTGCACCTGGACAAGTTCGGGCGCAGCTACGCCCGGCCGGTGGCGCAGGTGCTGGAAAGGATCACTGAGAGGTAAGGCTGCGGAGGGTTCGCGCACTTAGCCCGACAGCTAGCCTAGCGGAGCGCATTGAAGCCGCACTTTGGCTTCGAGGCGCTCTGCGTAGCTAGATGCTCGGGCGTTGCGAACCCGGAGCGCGACTACGCGACTGCGGGACAGCTGCCGATTCACGGAGTCGTGCTCCGGGTTCACACCCTTTTTTGAAAGCGGCTTCTGGCAGTGCTTTAATAGAGGCAGCGTGTATTCGGCGCATTAACTTTTCTTGGAGGCAGAGACATGACTGTTTTTCCTAAAGGATTCTTGTGGGGCGGCGCCATTGCCGCGAACCAGGCGGAAGGGGCCTGGCAGGCCGGCGGCAAGGGGCCGTCGATCAGCGACGTGACGCCACACGGGCTGGGCGGCGAGGTCGACCCAAAGCCGCTACCCGGCAAGTACTACCCCAACCACGAGGCGATCGATTTTTACCACCGCTACCAAGGCGACCTGCAGTACATGCAGGAGATGGGGTTTAACTGCTTCCGGACGTCGATCGCCTGGAGCCGCATTTTTCCTGACGGCGAGGAGGCCGAGCCCAACGAGGCCGGCCTGAAGTACTACGACGACCTGTTCAAGACGATGCACGAGCTGGGCATGGAGCCCGTCGTCACCATCAGCCACTACGAGACCCCGCTGGCGCTGCACGACAAGTACGGCGGCTGGACGGACCGCCACCTGATCGACCTGTACGAGAAGTACTGCCGGGTGCTTTTTACCCGCTACGGTAATATTGTTCATTACTGGATGACATTTAATGAAATGAATAATACGCATACCATCCCCTACGCAGCCGCGGCGATCGCCGTCTCCGGCGACGCGGACCACAAGACGGCGCAGATGTACCAGGCCGAGCACAACATGTACGTGGCCAACGCCAAGGCGGTGCGCCTGGCCAAGCAGCTGATGCCGACCGCGCACATGGGCATCATGCTGTCTTTGAGCCAGGCCGCGGTGTACCCGGCGACCTGCGCGCCCAAGGACGTGTTCGGCGCCATGCAGCTGCAGCGGCGCACGTTCATCTCCGCGGACGTCCAGCTGCGCGGCGCGTACCCCGGCTACGCCAAGCGGATTTTCCAGGAACACAATTTTCAATTAAAAATGGGGCCGGATGACCTCCAGCTGATCCATGACTACCCGTCCGAGTTCCTCGGCTTCTCCTACTACCGCTCCTCGACGTATGCCGATGGCACCCCGATCTACGGCGATACCGGTGGCGTGGTCGGCCGGCCGAACCCGTACCTCAAGGCCACCGACTGGGGCTGGCAGATCGACCCGCTCGGCCTGCGCTGGATCTGCAACCTGGTCCAGGACCGCTACAACTGCCCCATGTTCATCGTCGAAAACGGCCTGGGCATGAAGGACAAAGTCGAGCCCGACGGCAGCATCCACGACCCGGCACGTGCCGCCTACCTAAAGCAGCACGTGCGGGCCATCGGTGAGGCGATCAAGGACGGCTGCAACATCATGGGTTACACCTGGTGGGGCCCGATCGACATCGTCTCCGCCGGCACCGGCCAGATGAGCAAGCGCTACGGCTTCGTCTACGTCGACCGCGACGACGCGGGCCACGGCACCCTCGCCCGCAGCAAGAAGGACAGCTTCGAGGCTTACAAGCAGATCATCGCCAGCAACGGGGAGTCGGTGTTTGACGACTAGCCGTTTCGCTTGGCAGCCGGTATGCCATCAATGGCTAAATGGCTACAGCTGAGCAGATGAAAAGATGGCGCGGCCGCTTCCCGGAAAAGGAAGCGGCCGCGCTGTCTTTGCGTCTAGGTGAAGTAACAAATGACGGGATACTGGCTGACTCTCGCCCAAACTGGCGAGTTAGCTTGTTATTTCATCCCGAAACAGGTTACTGCCTTAACCATCTTGCAAAGCCTCGCTACCTGCCGTCGCTCTAGGTATCAGTCCGTCTCAAAACAGGGTGTATAATCCTCTAAACGGTTGATTTCAGCTACTTTATTTTTAGTAAATCAATTGAACTATTCCGCTCTTATACATATAATGAGGTCGTTAGATAGGCATTAACATATTTATTTTTAAGAATTGACTTTGGAAGGGTGGGATTCATATGCTTGGAGATTTTCGTAAGCTCTCAAAGCGTAATCCGTTACGCCAGGAGCCTGAAATTGCTTCACGCGTTAAGTTGTTCAAGGGTAAGGGCGTTTGGTTAACGTCCCTGGTCATCGCAGTGGGTGCTGCGATGTCAATTCAGGGCCAGTCCGCCCAAGCTGCCACCACTGGCGCGGCCGCCAGCGAGCCAGCCATCGTGGCGACCGAAAGCGCCCCTGCCGCCTCGGATGCGGCGGAGCAGCCCGCGAAGGCCGAAGACGCTACCGCTGTAGGTACAAGTGCGGATAAGGCGGACCAGTCGGATGAAGGTAGCCAGGCGGATGCGACGACCGCGGCGGCCAGCGCTGCGAGTGATTCCGTGAAAACCGCGGACACCACACCAGCCCAAAGCGCTGTAAAGGCCAACGTAGATGAAGCAAAGACGGCCGAAGTGGCACAATCGACTGCACCAGCGGCAACTGGTGCGGAGCCTGCCAAGGAAGCCGCAACACCGAGTACCGCGAAGCCGGCGGAAGCGGAGACTGCCCGCCTGGAGACGACAGCCCAGACGCAACAGTTCAAGACCGCGGTGGACCCAGTTTCAGCAACGTGGCTGAATTCGCTGACCTGGACACCTGTAAATCCGTCAGCAGGAGACTCGTACCCGACACTATCCAAGTCAATCACAGACAGCGACACGACGTACACTTTCACCGCTTTCAGTGGTCCTATTCCAGGAGTAATCGATACTCAAGAGAGCGCACCACTAATTTATAACACGGTCGCAGATGACACGAATTCGAACTACGCCTATGGTTACGCTTTTCGTAACCCAACTTCTTTTACGACGACCAGCAGTTACTATCTGCGAGACTCTACTGGCAAATATGTGCGAGTACAACAGCCGGTACAAACAAAGGCAACATACTACGCGGGTCAAGGCTCCGATGGTAAAGAATACATCCGCAAAGATATTAGTGACGAGGATGTAGACGGGAATGGTAGCGTAGGCATTACGGAGATTCTCTCAATTGATGCTAGTGGCGCATTTAACCATACTGTGTTTGTAACAAATAACGGCAAGACACCGATAGAGAATGTCAAGTTTGGGACCCTCCTCGACACTGCAATCACGACAATCAACAAGAGCGACAATACTGTCTCTGGAACCCCTGATGATGGTGTTTCAGTTTATGCGAATGGTGATGGTTCGGCTTACCTCACTAACATCAGACCAGATAATCCCGCTGGCTTAACCCTATATTTAACGCCAACCGACAACGATACTCTGATCGCAGGGCGCTGGCCCGGCTATATAACAACTGATATGTTAATGCAAACGCCAGCTTCAGGTCACGTTAATGGAGATGCGTTACACAGCCCTGCAATGGACGAAGCTGCAGCTGCAGAACTGGCTGGCGGCTGGACGGGCCCAGATTCAGCAATTGAGTATGAGACGCCAAAACTTTCGCTGGCTCCAGGCGCAACAACTTCGTACTCTTACAGTGAACACCTGTACATTCAACAAGTCACCCAAGGGACCATCACCATCAAGTATAAGGCCGAGGATGGTACTCAACTTAAAGCTGATACCACTGTCGGCGGGGCTGCCGGTTCTCCCTTCACTTTAACGACCGAAGACAAGACCATTGCTGGTTATGATTACGATCGGACGGAAGGCAACGTCACCAGCTTTACCAAAGGCTCACAAACTGTCACGTTGTTTTTCAAAAAACAGGGGTCAACAGAGACGACTCAGACTGTCACACAGCAGTTCCAGTATGTGGACGATGGTAAGGACGGCGAAAATGTCGGCGATCCAGTATCAGAGACCGGTAAGACAGGTGAAGCCAAGACCTATACCGCTACCGCACCTGCCGGATATATCCTAGCCGATGGTCAACAGGAGACGATTGATTACACCTTCAAACCGGATTCCCCTGTAATCGACATCCACTTGGCACATGACATTGTGCCAGTCACCCCAGAGGATCCGCATGACGCTGATCCAAAGGCGTTTAGTGCAACGGCCACTCGGGTAATCACTTATGTTAATACCAGCGACTCAACTAAAGTGCCTTCTCCGGCAACAAAGACACAGACTGCCACTTTAACACGGACTGGTACTGAAGACCTGGCTACCAAAGAGGTTACCTTCTCTAATTGGTCAACTGGCACCGTTGAGGCCGTGAATAGTCCAGAGGTTGCAGGCTACACTCCGGATAAGGAAACTGTCCCGACGGCGTCATTTAGCACCCCAGATGTCGATGGCCAGCCAAGTGCTACCGTCAAAGTCACATACTCTGCTACGGATGAGACACAACTCTTCCAGTATGTGGACGATGATAAGGACGGCGAAAATGTTGACGATCCAGTATCAGAGACCGGTAAGACAGGTGAAACCAAGACCTATACCGCTACCGCACCCGCAGGTTATGTCCTGGCTGATGGCCAAAAGAGCGCGATTGGTTACACCATTGCGCCCAATGCACCTGTAATCAAGATCCACTTGGCACATGACATTGTGCCAGTCACCCCAATGGATCCGCACGACGCTGATCCAAAGGCGTTTAGTGCAACGGCCACTCGTGAGATAGATTATGTCAACAGCGACGACCCGACTAAAGTGCCTTCTCAGACAACAAAAACACAAACTGCCAATTTAACACGAACTGGCACTGAGGACCTGGCGACCAAAGAAATCACCTTCTCTGATTGGTCAACCGGTACCGTCGAGGCTGTGGATAGTCCAGCGGTTCCAGGTTACACTCCAGATCAGCAAACCGTCCCGACGGCGTCATTTAGCACCCCAGATGCCAACGGCAAACCAAGTGCTACCGTCACCGTCACATACTCCGCTACGGATGAGACACAACTCTTCCAGTATGTGGACGATGATAAGGGCGGCGAAAAGGTAGGCGGTCCGGTGTCACAGACCGGTAAGACAGGCGAAGCCAAGACCTATACCGCTGCTGCACCCGCAGGTTATGTCCTGGCTGATGGCCAAAAGAACGCGATTGGTTACACCATTGCGCCCAATGCACCTGTAATCAAGATCCACTTGGCACATGACATTGTGCCAGTCACCCCGAAGGATCCGCATGACGCTGATCCAAAGGCCTTCAGTGCAACAGCCACTCGTGAGATCAAGTATGTCAATAGCGACGACCCGACTAAAGTGCCTTCTCCGGCAACACAAACCCAAACTGCCACTTTAACACGGACTGGTACTGAAGATCTGGTAAGCAAGAAAGTTGTCTTTTCCGATTGGTCAACCGGCACTGTTGAGGCCGTGAATAGCCCAGCGGTTGCAGGCTACACTCCAGATCAGCAAACTGTCTCAGCAGCGTCATTTAGCACCCCAGATGCCAACGGCAAACCAAGTGCTACCGTCACCGTCACATATACTGCCGCGGATGAGACACAACTCTTCCAGTATGTGGACGATGATAAGGACGGCGAAAAGGTAGGCGGTCCGGTATCACAGACTGGTAAGACAGGTGAAGCCAAGACCTACACCGCTACTGCACCTGCGGGATATGTCCTAGCTAAGAGTCAAGCTGACAAGATTCCTTACACGCTCGCACCAAACGCTCCAGTAATCGACATCCACTTGGCACATGACACCGTGCCGGTCACCCCACAGGACCCACACGATGCCGATTCGACAAAATTGACTGCTACGGGCACCCGAACCATTAACTATGTCAAAGCTGATGGTGGCGAGACGGTATCAAAGTCAGTAACCCAAACCGTCACCTTTAGCCGCACAGGGACTGAGGATGCGATTACGCACGAAGTTACGTACAATAACGACTGGAAATCAACCCCAACCGACGCTCAGGTCCCTTATGTAATCAGTCCGTTCGTTAAGGACTTTGCTCCAGACCAGGCGACGATCCCAGCAAGCACGCTCACGAATGGCGAGAACCAAACCGTGACCGTGAAATACTACGAAGTGAAGTTGAGCGACGGCATCCAGACTTGGACTGCCGAAAAGGTCGACCAACCGGATAATCTTTCGGCAATTCCGTACACGCTTGTCCCTGAAGGCCCGGACGGCGAACCAATCGGCAACCCAATTCATCTCGTCGGCAACCCTGGCGAACCGGTTTCCGGAGAAAACATCCCCAACTTCCCTAACACAGGCTACGATCTTGTTCCTAACCAGCCGCTGCAGGTACCAAGAACCCCGAATACGCCGGTACCGGTCAAGTACAGCAAGACCGTCACCAAGGTCGATGTGCCGCTGTACGCTATCAGCTACACCCTGCAGCCTGAAGGCCCGAACGGCGAGCCAATCGGTAACCCAATCCAGCTCGTTGGCAACCCTGGCGAGCCAGTTTCCAAGGACAACATCCCTGATTTTCCTGGCACCGGTTATGATGTTGTTCCTAACCAGCCGCTGAAGGTCCCGAGCACGCCGAATACGACAGTGCCGGTCGAGTACAGCAAGACCATCACCAAGGTCGACGTGCCGCCGTTCGCCATCAGTTACACCTTGCAGCCTGAGGGCCCGAACGGCGAGCCAATCGGTAACCCGATCCATCTCGTCGGCAACCCTGGCGAACCGATTTCCAAGGAAAACATCCCTGAATTCCCTGGCTCCGGTTACGATCTTGTGCCGAACCAGCCGCTGAAGGTGCCAAGCACGCCGAATACCACGGTGCCGGTTGAATACAGCCACACCATCACCAAGGTGGATGTACCGCCGTTCGCCATCGCCTACACCCTGCAACCTGAAGGCCCGAACGGCGAGCCAATCGGTAATCCGATCCAGCTGGTCGGCAACCCTGGCGAGCCAGTTTCCAAGGAAAACATCCCTGAATTCCCTGGTTCCGGTTACGACCTTGTGCCGAACCAACCACTGAAAGTGCCGAGCACCCCGAACACCACCGTGCCGGTTGAATACAGCCACACCATCACCAAGGTCGATGTGCCGCCGTTCGCCATCGCGTACACCTTGCAGCCTGAAGGCCCGAACGGCGAGCCAATCGGTAACCCGATCCAGCTCGTCGGCAACCCTGGCGAACCGATTTCCAAGGAAAACATCCCTGAAACTCCTGGCTCCGGTTACGATCTTGTGCCGAACCAGCCGCTGAAGGTACCAAGCACGCCGAATACCACCGTGCCGGTTAAATACAGCCACACCATCACCAAGGTCGATGTGCCGCCGTTCGCCATCAGCTACACGCTGCAGCCTGAAGGGCCCAACGGCGAACCGATCGGCAACCCGATCCAGCTCGTCGGCAACCCTGGCGAACCGATTTCCAAGGACAACATCCCTGATTTTCCTGGCTCCGGCTACGACCTTGTGCCGAACCAGCCGCTGTATGTCCCAGGCACGCCGAATACGACCGTGCCGGTCAAGTACAGCCACACCATCACCAAGGTCGCCGTGCCGCCGTACACGATCCCGTACACCGTTCAGCCTGAGGGCCCGAACGGCGAGCCGATCGGCAACCCGATTCACCTGGTCGGCAACCCTGGCACCCCAATCAGTGCCGGCGACCTGCCAGACATTCCGGGTTACACGGTGGTACCGAACCAGAACCTGACCGTGCCAAACGAGCCGGGCGCATCGCTCATCGTGGCCTACACCACGACCCCAGAAGGAGCAACCACGCCTGAAGGCAGCCTGGGCGGTGACACCACGACGCCTAAGGGCTCGCTGGGTGGTTCTGTCACCGTGACGCCGGAAAGCACCGTGGGCGGCACGCCTGCCCAGGGCGCCGCTGGCAGCAATGCTAACGGCAGCGCGCTGACCGGGCTGAACCAGCCAGCTGGTCGGACCGCCGGCAAGACCCTTCCTCAGACTGGGGACGCCCAGCACGCAGGAATCGCCGCCCTTGGGATCGCCCTGCTCGGCTTGATCGGCCTGGGCGCCCTGGCTAAGCGCAAGGCCTAGTCGGACAGCCAGTTTTAGCACTCCCTATTTTTCCCCCTTAAAAAGGCTTCTCGAGAGCAGTTTCTCGAGAAGCCTTTTGCGTTGGGTAGTACTGGTGGGGGATGTCGATAATGTCACAGTGGCGTGTCAACGATTCGATGGACCAAAGTGACATGGTCCAGCCTCCAGAGGTTAAAGCATAGCTGTCTTCTCGTGAAGACACTGGTCGTAATGCCCGCTGGCGCCTATCATTTCGCTCATCAACTAATGCATCGATTTCCCAAGTTGAGTGTAGCAACCGCATCGATTTACCACCCAAAGGCAAGCAGGATTCCGGCAAGGACTTACCAAAACCGTCAAAAAAGACCAGCGAATGATCGAAACGGTTATTACCGTCTCTCCTAGTCCCTGGCCCCAAGTGCCCTCCGAAAAGGGACACCGCTATTGTAGTTTCATAGTACCTGAGGACACTCCGCGTCGTCAATCTCTTAGATTGTCTCCTAAGAAGTATGAATCGCTGATTAGTGGAATCGTCTTTCTAAAAGCGGAAGACCGTTTTGTTCAGATTGAAACTGGTAAATTGATCGATATCGGATTACACACAATTATTGCTAATATTCGACACTCATCAAGTAAAATCCCAGCGGTTGAAGTAGTTACATTACCGGATATCTTTAAGTCGCTATATGATTCATACGTTCTTAAATATGACTAGGTTGTATCATTGAGATACTTTACTGTGGTTGATCTTGATGGCATATATTGATATTATGACCGACTTGATGTATACTGAGTTCATGGAAAAGCCTAAGTTCGAGTTTTACACGCGTCCAAGTGGACACGACGAATTCCTGGAATTCTTGGACAATTTGAAACCCGTAGAAAAGCAGAAATTGGTCACCATAATTGCCAAGACCCAGAAGTTTGGTTTGCAAGTTGCAGCGCGCCAAATGTGGATCAGAAAAATCTCAGATGGCATCTTTGAGCTTCGGACAACAGGATCGAATATCCAGCGTGGCTTGTACTTTCATGTGGAAGGTTCGCGTTATGTGATAACGCATGGTTTCACGAAGAAGACTCAGAAAACGCCTGTGTCTGAGTTTAATCATGCTAAAGAACTCAGGAAGGAATATTACGATAATTTGGGAGGTAAGTAAAATGGCAAAGAACATTCTTTTTGACGATTATCTCGCTAAACAACTTAAAGACCCTGAGTTCAAAGCTGGCTTTGACGCTGAGTCCGCTAAACTTGAGAGCGCAGTAGCGTTGATGAATGAGCGTAAACGTGCGGGCTTGACGCAACGACAACTTGCAGAACGTGCAGACGTTCCCCAATCAACAATTGCACGGATTGAACACGGGCAGAATACTAGCTTCGATACCATGAGCAAAATTGCATTTGCACTTGGGAAGAAACTCAAAGTTGAGTTCACTTAAGCTATATAAATGTCTCAGTGTTTGTGAGCGTCAGTTTTCGAAACTTTCGAGACTGACGCTTTTCTTTGTCTGTCCGGTAACAAAAAACGGGCACCCATAAGCGCCCATCCTCTGTTGCCGGGAGCCACCCGGCGGTGAGATAATTGAGTTTCATAATCACTAAGCTATTGTAACGCATTGACTTGACGATTGGCAGGCCCAGTTCTTTGCCTAGCGAGCAGACTGAATGCCGGCCAGCTCGCGCCCTATTTCCCCGGCGTCGTCTCCCGCAGCTCCAGCTTAAACGGCACGTCGATCTGCTTTTTCGCTTGCGGCGGATCGTCGATGGCGCGGACCGCCTCGGCCACCGCCATGCGGCCGATGAGGTTGAAGTCCTGGGTGACGCTGGAGATCTTCGGGCGGCTCTGCTCGCAGATCTGCGAGCCATCGGTGCTGATGATGCCCCACTGGTGGGTGAAGGCGCCGTCGCGGTCGATCAGGCCGTTGATGACGCCCAGCGCGCCGTCGTCGGAGGTCGCAAACACGGCGTCGAGGGCGGCGTGCTCGGTGTAGTAGGCCACCGCGGCGAGGCCGGACTGGTAGCTGTACTTGCCATCCCCGACGAACAGCCACTCGGGCCGGTACGTGATGCCCGCCGCGGCCAGCGCCGCCTGGTAGCCGGCGAAGCGCTGCGTGCCGACGATGTCGCGCGCCGGGTCCGCGCCGACAAAGCCGATGCGCGTGTACCCTTTTTCAATCAGCGTGCGGGTCGCTAGCTGACCCATCTGGTAGTCGTTGGAAGAGACGTACGACATGTCGAGCGCGTAGGTGCTGGCGACTTCCTGCGGGTAGATGCCGGCGCGCTTAATCAGGTCGATGATCGCCTGGTCGGGATGGAGCGAGAGAAAAAGGATCCCGAAGACGCGCCGCTCGATCAGGTCCTGCGCAACTTTTTGAATGGTCGCCTGGTCGTCCCGCTCGGCGATCATGATCAGCACGTCGACGCCGCTTTGCCGCGCCTCCTCGGTGATGCCGCGGATGACGTGAAAATTGGAGTCGGTCTCCGCCGGGTAGTTGATGACGCCCAGCGTGGTCTGGGTGTGGCGCGCCAGGTCGGCCGCCGAGCGGTTCTTGTAGTAGCCGAGGTCCGCGGCGATGGCCCGCACCCGCTTGGCCGTCGCCTGGGAAAACCGCCCGGTGTTGTTCAAGATCCGCGACACGGAAGCCACCGACAGCCCCGCCTGCTTGGCAATATCCTCGATCGTCACCCGCATGATTGCTCCTCCTCACCTGCGTACGCCTTCGCGTAAGCGCATTCGCACTCCCTTTCATTCTAGCTGTCTTGCCGGGGAATGAGAAGCGGGAAAAAGGGGCTGGCCTAGGCGGGGGACGCCCGGGGTCCCGCGGCAACATCCGGACAGGCCTGGCTACGTCCTGGCGCCTGGGCCAAACATCACGGCGGCTGGGCCCCCACGCCAAAATCCGCGCGGACCCGGCCGAGCGTCCTGCCACCTTGGTCAACATGCAGGCGGATCGGCCATCTCCGTCTCCGGACCACGACGCCCCTGGCCGCGGGCCTTGTCAGCCCCACCGCAACTTGCGTAACCGTATCCGCAGCCCCCCGGTGATTCGCTGACCTGATCTTTTTCGCGATGAAGGGTTTACAATCGAGTGAAAGCGGTTAGAATGAGAAATGAGCGTTGGGTAAACGTTTACGCATTGATCACTTTGCGCCTCAATCAAGCCGGCAGCGGCTTCATTTTTACCGCTTTTGCGTAAACGTTCCCCCAGATCCTGGCCGACCCCCATCACGGCTTGCCCAGGGCGCATCTTATCTAATTTATGGAGGACATCGCGATGAAAGGATTAGTACTGACTGCTGTTAAGAAAATGGCAATCAAGGATTTGCCAAAGCCGGACGTCAAGCCGAACGAGGTCTTGGTCCAAACCAAGTACGCCGGCATTTGCGGCACGGACCACGCGCTGTACAACGGCCTGCCAGGTTCTGCAAACGCAGTGCCGCCGATCGTGCTCGGCCACGAGAACGCCGGGGTCGTCGCCGCGGTGGGCGAGCAGGTCACCAACGTGAAAGTCGGCGATCGCGTCACCGTTGACCCCAACCTCTACTGCGGGCAGTGCTTCTACTGCCGGACCGGCCGGCCTGAGCTGTGCGACCACCTCTCCGCGGTCGGCGTCACCCGCGACGGCGGCCTGGCCGAGTACTTCACCGCCCCGGCATCCGTGGTTTACGAGCTGCCTGAAAACGTCTCCTTCAAGGCCGGCGCGACCATCGAGCCGATTTCCTGCGCGGTCCACGGCGTGCAGCTGCTGCACCTGACCCCTTACGCCAAGGCGCTGGTCATCGGCGACGGCTTCATGGGTCAGCTCTTCGTTCAGATCCTGCAGGCTTACGGCGTGCACCAAGTCGACCTGGCCGGCATCATCGACGACAAGCTGGCGCTGAACAAAAAACTGTTCAACGTCGAGCACACCTACAACACCACGCGCGACACCCTGCCAAGCGACTACGATATTGTCATCGAGGCGGTCGGCAAGCCGCAGACGCAGGAACAGGCCGTCAACGCGACCCGCAAAGGCGCCCAGGTCCTGATGTTCGGGGTCGGCCACCCGGATGCCCATTTTGAAATGAACACCTACGAGATCTACCAAAAGCAGCTGACCATCCAGGGCTCCTTCATCAATCCGCACGCGTTCGAAGATTCCATCGCCCTGCTGGCCAGCGGCAAGGTCAACGTCGATCCGCTGATCAGCCACGAACTCACCCTCGACCAGGTTGAGCCCGTGCTCCAGGGCAAGGTCGCCGGCGTCTCCAAGGCGGTCGTCAAGGTCGGCTAACTTGCAGTGGGCCAAGGTTAACTGGGGGAGGGCGGCCTCCGCAGGAAATGGGCTGGCGACGCGAAGCTAGAGTGGTGGGCACGACTTCGAGCCTCGCAAGCGAGTCTCTCAGGTCGGCCAACTTGTAGGCGATAAATCGCCAACAAGTTTTTCACTGCTTGCTCAGCCAGTAGGCGGCACGCCGTACTGGCTGACATGCGAAGCGAGCCCCCTCCCTGCTCCGGCCACCCTGCCCCGGAGCAGGATGACCTTTGCGGCAGTTCAGTTGTGCGACTGAGCTGCAGTTGTTGGTGAGTGAGCCCAACCAGCCACAGAGAAAGGCCTAGCCTGACCTGCTGGCTAATCCATTAAAATTTTGGCCCTACCGAAATCGTCTTGCTCATCATGCGAAGATTGACATGCCATTCTGCAGGCCACGCGACAATACCTGTTCTGGCGAGTTCATCTAAACATACTAAGCTACCGCATATTGGCCCTGTCTTGTTAGAATCGTGCCATTCAAAGCACCGCGCGAGGGGGTAAGTGCCCTACTTCGATACCAATGAAGCTCAGGTCTCTGCTGGTATTAAGATCACCAGCTCAAATTTTAGATTGTAGTACCGTGCCCAGTCTATCTTCATCCGATAGGCCGGGCTCTTTGCTCTTGCCGTCAGCCAATTTTAGCTCAGGGTTAGCCTGTCCAAGCCACCTCAACCCGCCCGCCAATCAAAGAGTGCGCGTTCATGGTGGTGCCAAGGGCCGGGCGGCCGGAGCCAGATAGCCTTTGCGGCAGTTCAGTTTTGCGACTGAGCTGCCGTTTTCTGGTGGATGAGACTTCCCTCTTTCGCGACACAAGAGGGCTTTAGCCTAGTCGCTGATGTCTTATAAGATTGGTGCGACCAAACACGCTTCTGTCACACGAGGACCGAAACCTCAGTCCGTAGTCAGAAGGATAACACCAGCCCTGCCGAATGCTGCGAGCTAGAGCGCTCATACTGAGTTTCTAGATATTGACCTTTCCCTATTCTAGTCGTTCCGTTTGCAGCACAGCGGCCAGGGGGTATGTGTTCTTCTTCGATACCAATGAAGCTCAGGTCGCTGCTGGTATTAAGATCACTCGTCCAAATTATAGATTATAATATGGTGCCCAGCCTATCTTCATCCGATAGGCTGGGTATTTTGCCGCCGACAGCCAATTTTAGCTCAGGGCTAGCCTGTCCAGGCCACCTCAACCCGCCCGCCAACTAAAGAGCGCGCGTTCACGGTGGCACCAAGGGCCGGGCGGCCGGAGCAGGAAATGGGCTCAGTGGTGAAAAACTTGTTGGCGGCTCTGCCGCCTACAAGTTGGCCCGACTGAGAGACCGCGCTTTTTGCGGGCTCGAAGCGGTGCCCACCACGTTCCAGCCCATTTCCTGCGGAGGCCGCCCTGCCCGCTCCCCAGGTGCAAAACAAAAACCCGACTCATTGTGAGCCGGGCTTCCCTTTGGAGGAGGGACCGTTCGATGGGTAGTCGAGCGGCTTGGTGCCAGCCGCCAGAGGCAGCTTGCCGAAAGGTGGGGGAGCACCCTCGGACTTGGATGGAAAAAGATGCCGGCGATTTGATTCGTCTCATCTCATAAAAAAAGGCGATCCCCTGTACCTGGGGATCGCCATGTCGCTCAGTCACACAGACATGCGGGTGATTAGCCCTCATGACAGCGATCAGTCTAACACTCCCGCAAAGATCTCCCCCGAAACCTTCACTTGCAACATGATTATTATATATTATTTACCCAAAATGGCAACGAAAATATAATAAATGATAATTCGCCAAAAATGATACTACGTTCATGATGACACGAACACGTTACAATAACCAACGGTGCCTAGATTGGCCAGGCTTGGACACCTGTAGCAATCGGATAAACCAAGCGTTTTTCTTGCTTATCCCACGTTTCCCGCACGTGTATCAATAACGTTGCCGTCGCGGCGCGGCTTGGCGGCCCGCCAGCAAAAGTCTGTTTGGCGAATATAATTTTCATGAATAAGTCATTTTAAGTACCAATCCGCAATTCGTCCGCGTTTGGTCCGCCTTAAAAAAACGTCCGCGCGGTCGCGCCGCTTTCAGCTGCGCTTGGCGGTGGTGGTCATTTTCCCTGCCGCCACCACCGCCAAGACCAGGCCCGACCGCGATTCGTGCCACGCTGCCGGGGCAGCTGTCCGTCGTGGCAAGACAGACCGGTTCTTTAGAATAAAATAATAATTACGAAGATTTAAAGTGGGGTAAATGCTAATAATTCGTAAATTGCAAGAACAAGTTAGCCACCCAGATCGGGCCGGGTCGAGATGACCTGTTATCTTATAGTATTGGTTAGC
>NZ_RHOJ01000022.1 GCF_003946485.1 Lacticaseibacillus jixianensis
TGATTCCATTTTACAAGGACTCAGGCTATGAGTCTTTCTATTTAGCTAATTTGTTGCACTTGCATTGTAAATCCGTCATACAAAAATGGCCCACACTAGGCGGGTCATCGGGCTAAGTACGCGAACTCTGCGCACCTTGCTTAAATCAATTCCCTTACCCGCCTCCGCAAGTCCGGCACGACGCTGGCCTCAAACCACGGGTTGCGCTTCATCCAGCCGTAGTTCAAAGGTGACGGGTGGACCAGGGGGAAGTATTTCGGCAGGTAATCCTGGTAGTGCTGCACCGTGGCCGTCAGCGTCTTCTGGCGGCGTTTGCCCAGGTAGTAGCGCTGCGCGTACTGGCCAATCAACAACGCCAGCTCGGCGTGCGGCATCAGCTGGAGCAGCGGCGCATGCCATTTCTCGGCAAAGCCCTTGCGCGGCGGCAGGTCACCCGACTTACCCTTGCCGGGGTAGTAGAAGTCCAGCGGCAGGATGCCGATGCGGCCCGACTCGTAGAACTCCTCGCGCGTCACGCCCATCCAGTCGCGCAGGCGATCGCCGCTGGGGTCGTTCCAGAAGCTTGCGGTTTCCTGCGCCTTGCGACTGGGCGCCTGGCTGATGATGAGCAGCCGGGCCTGCGGGTCGATTTTGTACAGCGGCTTGACCCCGGCTGCGGTGAAGTCCGCGTTTTGCGGGTCAGCCATGATGGCGTTAAAAATCTCAGTGGCGGTTTGCATGCTGATGGCGCTTGGCCTCCTTGCGCGCGAGCTTCTTGGACAGCCCGTGCTGATTGGGTTTGGCGACGCTGCGGTGAGGGCGCTTCTCCGCGTAAAAAACGAAGTAGCCGTCTTGCTCGGTCACCTGGACGAAGCCGAACGTACTTCTGATCTTGTTCTCGTACCAGGTCCGGCGCTTAGTCACCATGTACAGCTTACCACCGGTCTGCAAATGCTGGTGGGCGCCTTCGATGAAGCCCTTGGCCACCTTGAAGTCCGTGTGGTACGGCGGATTGGACAGCACCGCCGCGAAGGTCTGGCCGTTCAGCTGACCCCAGCCGTCGCTGACCAGCGTCCGGACGGCCACACCGTTGGCCGCCGCATTCGCCTGCGTCAGCCGCACCGCATCGGGGTCGACGTCAACGGCCGTCAACTGGGCCGCCGGGTGGGTTTTGGCCAGAAAAGTGGCGACGAACCCGAAGCCGCAGCCCAAGTCGAGGAAGGCACCCTCGGCCGGCAGGTGGGCCGCTTCGAGCATCGCCGCCGTGCCGCGGTCCAGGCCATGAGGCGAGAACACCGCGGCGTCTGTTTCAAACGTTAATGTGACATCGTGAAAAGTGAGTTGCATGAAATTCCTTCCGTTATATGACAGTCGCGAGGTTATCTTTCAACACCTGCGCCGAGTTGGTCAGCTTGGCAAGGTCTTCGGTGTTGAGGTCGAGTTGCAGGATACGGTCAAGGCCGTGGCCGCCGAGGATCACCGGCACCCCGATCGACACGTCGCGCAGGCCGTACTCGCCTTGCAGGTGGACGGACATCGCAAACGCCGCGTGGTCATCGTTGATGATGGCGGCGGTGAGGCGCGTCAAGCTGGCGGCAATGCCGTAGAAGGTCGCACCCTTCTTTTCAATGATCGAGTAGGCCGCCTTCTTAACGCGGTCGCTGAGCGCCGCAAAGTCGCCGGCCTGCTGCGCCTGGGGCACGAACTCGGTCAGCGGCTGGCCGCCGATCGTCGCGAACTCCCACACCGGAAATTCCGAGTCGCCGTGCTCGCCCATGATGTAAGCGTGGACCGTGCGCACATCGATGTTGTAGCGGCGGCCGATCTCAGAGCGCAGGCGCGCCGAATCCAGCGCGGTACCGGAGCCCAGCACGCGGTTGCGCGGCAGGCCGGTCAGGCGCAGGACCAGCTCGGTCAGCACGTCGACCGGGTTAGAGGCGACCAGAATAATGCCGTCAAAATGGTTGGCCATGATGTTCTTGGTGATGTCGGTGATGATGGCCGCGTTTTTCGCTAACAGCTGCAGGCGCGTTTCGCCGGGCTTTTGCGCCACGCCCGCCGTGATGACGACCAGGTCGGCGTACTCCACGTCGGCATAACTGGCGGCGTAGATGCTCTTTTGGGCCACGTACGGGAGCGCGTCGGACAGGTCCTCAACGTCGCCCTGCACGCGGGTCATGTTCACGTCGATGATCCCGAGGCTCCCGCCGACCCCACTGGTCAACAAGTTGAACGCATAACTCGAACCGATTGCCCCGTCACCGATCAAGACAATATTTGCTGATTTCATCCAGGATCCCTCCTTATTGACTAGCCGACACTGCAGCCGCCGGTGAGGTGCTAGCCCCAGCGGCAACTTGTTCAATCCGTTTTCAGTATACAGGCCGCCGCGGGGAAAAGAAAACATTTGGCGTCGCGGGGGCACGTGCGAAGTCACACCAGTAAGCGCTAAAACATGCATTCAAGTAAGTAGCGGGGCGTAATCTCCTGACTAAAATTGGATGCACAGCTCCCGCGTTAAATCTTAGCCAGGCACTTGTTCTCCCCCCCCGTAAAAATTATAATTAGATTAAAATAAGGGGGTGATTAAAATGTTAGCGGTTGCTGGATTAAGTTTCTCATTTAAAGACAAACCCATTTTGCGTGATGTCAACTTTACCCTTGAGGATGGGCAAATTGTTGGCCTCGTGGCACCAAACGGAACAGGCAAGACGACCCTGCTCAAGCTGCTCTGCGGTCTCTTGCCTGCGCCGGCCGCGACCATCACGCTGAACGGGCTTTCGCTGCGCACCCAGCGCAGCGCCTTTCTCAAGCAATTATTTTTTCTGGAAAGTTCGGCCCATCTGTACGCTGATCTGACGGTCCGCGATCACTTGCTGTACGTGAAGCGGATGTGGCGCTCAAGGGTGGACGTTCAGGCGACGATCAAGCAGTTGCAAATGGAAAGCTACTACACCAAGCGCATTAAGAATCTTTCCTTGGGCATGAAGCAACACGCCTTGCTGGCCATGTACATGATCAGCGACGCGCAGACCATGCTGATCGATGAGCCGCTGAACGGCCTGGATCCGACCAGCATTCAGCAGTTCGAGCACATCTTCGGGGGACTGCGCGCCGCCGGCAAAACGCTCTTGGTTTCTTCCCACCAAATGGACAGCGTGGGGCGGGTCTGCGATCAGGTCTTCTTCATGAAGGACCAAGCGCTCCGCGAGGTGGCAAACACCGGCCAGGACATGATGGCCCTGTACACCCAGATCTTCATGACGGAGGCGGCCGCCAATGTTTGACCAAATTGCGTTCGACCTGAAGAAAAACGTCAGGAGCAGCACCAACGTGGTATTGTTCGTCGCCTTCCTCATTCTGCTGCTTGGATCGTTCTTCTCCGCGCTGGGCACTACCGATCTGTCTCGCATGCAGCTAACGCAAGCCTACAGCAGCGCCAATGTGGCCATCGACGGCCAGATCAAGGCGCTGAGCAAGCTCAAGCACCCCTCGGCAGCCCAAAAGGCCACCTTAGCCCGCAAGCAGGACCAGGTCCACTTGGTGCGGAACATCGTGATGGGCAATGCCGGACTTGTCAGCCCAGTGCCCACGGGATCGATCAATGATTTGAATAAGCCCCTGCTCGCTTACGCCAAGTATAATCTGCGCGAGACTGAGGCCGGTCACGCGGCCGATTTGACCCTGATCCGCGATCCTGGCGTCCCGCTAGACCCATCGCTGATCGGACGCAAGAAGGAAGTCAGGTTCTACCAATATCTGGTCGCCCACCACATCGCCGAGCTGCCCGCCACCAAGGCCAACGCCCCGGCGGCGGCCTATCTGCCGTTCCAATTCCTTTATCACCTGTCGCCGCTGATCATCTTGGGCCTATTCGTCATTGAATTGGGGCAGCTTTTCACCACTGAAAAACACGACGGCACCATCGACTTCATGAACAACCTCCCCACTGGCAAGCTCAAGCTGCTGGTTGCGCGCATGATCACCTTCCTTGCGCTGGCGCTGCCCAACTTTGCCTTGGTCTGTCTGGTCACTTACCTCACCGCTGGCTTGACCTTCGGGTGGGGTTCTTGGCGCTATCCGCTGGTGTATTCCGGGGACGGCCGCACCGCTCAAATCATGACCCTCGGCCACTTTTTTGCCTTGCTTTGCCTCATGCTGGTGGCGGCTGTCCTGTTTCTCATGATGCTGAGTGCGCTGCTGAGCCTGCTGTCCGGCAATATTGGCATCAACGTGATCGGCGGCTTGGCGGTCCTAGTCCTCGCCACTAAGGAAGTATTGAGCAGCGGCATTTTCTCCCCGCTGGCCAAGTTCCTGCCCGTCGGCTATTTCGACTTCACCAAGGTGATCCTGCACCAGACCGGTTGGCCGATCTTTTCCATCGGCGCGGGCATCGGCATCATTCTGGGGTGGGCGTTAGCGCTGTTTGGCGGCTGCGTCGTCATTGTGCGCCGGCGGCAGCGGCTGTAGCCGGGAAAGGAGGACACCATGAAAGCACAATTGATCCTGGAGTGGAAGAAACAGCCCTGGCTGCTGCACCTGTTCTGGTTTATCGTCCTGCTGGCCGTCATTGGCTCAGCCATGGTGCGCGCAGAAACGGTGCGAACACGCGGTGTGAGTTACACTGGCGCCACGGCCGACACGATTTACGCCAAGCCCACCACGGCTTCGGAGCGCCACTACCAGACCATTCTTTATCAACACGGCGTCGCCAATAACGTGGCCTACGATAAGCAGTTGAAACGGCCTACGAGCCCAGCGACGCGCACGGCCAAGAAAATCCTTCGGCAGTTTCAGCAGCGTGATTATCTCAGTTTTAATCGCAGCATTTTGGCCATTATTCAGGACGACCCCGAGCAAGCCATCAACGATTCAATCGCCGATCCGCCGTTCGACTCCCCTGACCAAGCCGTCACCCAGCTCACCTACATGGTCAAGCACCAATGCAACCGGATGCTGCAGCTGGATGCCATGACCGCCGTCATCAACAACGCGGCCAGCGCGTTCGGGATCAACGGCTTCAAGTCCAATCAGAACGTCACGACGCTGAACACCCTCATCTTGGCCATGGCGATGACGCTCTTCTGCTTCGTCTTCTACAAGGACCGCCGCGAGGAAACCGATACGTTCATGCAGCTGGCCCCGCTCACTCGGTTTCGCCAGGCGCTGATCCGCGGCGGCATCACCCTGGGGCTCATCAATGCCTCCCTGCTGGCAGCATCCGGCATTGGCGTCATCATCTTGACCCTGATTCCCGGCCACGAGTTTGGCACCCTGTTGTTTCCCACCGCCTACACGCTATTCGGCAAGCCGGTCATTCTGCCCCTATGGCAGGCGTTCCTGCAGCTGTGGCTCCTTTACAATCTGTGGTTTCTGATCATCGCCGGCCTGGCGCTCTGCCTGAGCCTGGTCAGTCGCAACCAGTTAGTCGGCATCTTCGTGATTGCCGGGGTCATGTTCGCCGACAAGCTCAAGCTGCTGATGCTGGTGCCGCTCAACGTTCAGCGTCTGCTGCCGAACGGCTACCTGAACGCCACCGACGTCATCAGACACCCCCGAGACTTCCAGCTGATTCCTTTTACCCATTCGCTAACGGTCCTGCTCGTTTGGGCCGCCGTCTTGATCATCGCGGCCTGGACCTTGATGCGCCTTCAAACCAGCGGCGTTGCCGGACGCTTCAGGCGAGAGGCGCCTGGCGCACATAGTCACTGATCGGGTGCACCCATCAGAATATCAAAAGCGGCAAATAATTCCGTCGGGCAGCTGCCCGCGTCGGGAATTACTTGCCGCTTTTTTAATATCAGGTTGGGGTAAAGTACGCGGTGACACCTCATCCCCTCTTGATTCGTCACTGCAAGAATTTGTCTGGTTGAAGCAATCCTTCTTTAGAAGCATAATGTGGTATATCAATTACGTAAACGCTTTATAGAATATTTTTCGGAGGACAAATCATGAATAAAGAGCTATTTAGTAAAATAATTCTAATTGCATTGATTGTGGGCGCAATAACATCATTATTTGCTTTGATTTCCGAAGTTCAAGCGTGGAATGCAGAATTGAGATTTACTGTACTTCCGCTTGCGGCGGGAATTACGGCCTGGATAACTGCCAAGCTAGTTCTCAGTCAGCATAAGAAATAAGCTTGAGAAGTGAGCCTTACCACGAATGACTCCCCTGCCTGTCCGCTACTCCCAGATTGCGGTACAATTAAAGCGCATACATTGGGGCACACGTCTCACCAGCCGCTGACCACTCACTATGACCAGCCCCAGCCGGCACAACGCTGCCTTTTTAAAGGAGGAGTTCGGTTGAAAAAAATCCTCGTTGTTTTGACCAACACGACCCAGTTTACGAAGAAGCCCGAAGCCACCGGCCTGTGGCTTGGCGAGGCGACTGAGTTTGTGGACCTCGTTTCATCGCACTACCAGCTCGATTACGTCAGTCCCAAGGGCGGCTACGTCCCGCTTGATCCGCGCGGTATGAAGTACGCGGACCAGGCCGCCCTTGAACGCTACCAGGACCCCGACTTCCAGCGCCGGGCGCTGACTGCAAGCCTCGCGCCCGGCGAGATCAACCCCACCGACTACGCCGCGATCTACTACACCGGCGGCCACGGCGTGATGTTCGATTTTCCCGAGAACGCGGCGCTGCAAACCATTGCGCAACAGATCTACGCAAGCGGCGGCTACGTCACATCGGTCTGCCACGGTATCGCGGGGCTGCTCAACCTGCGGGATGACCAGGGCCACTACCTGATCGCCGGCCGCCACCTCACCGGCTTCACAACGCAGGAGGAGATTTTGTCGCAAAAGCGCGGCCTCGTGCCATTTCTGAACGAGAAGGAAGCCGCAGCGCGCGGCGCCTTATTCGAGAAAAAGCTGCCGTTCCGCCCGTTTGCGGTGAAAGATGGCCGGCTGATCACGGGCCAGAACCCGTGGAGTCCCAAGTCGGTGGCCACAACGCTGATCAAGGCGCTGGCCGGGACGAACTAAAAGGATTAGGGCAAAAAACCATAGTCGCGTGCCATCCACACTGCCCAGACAGACAAGCGCCCCTCCACCGCGATTTGAAGTACGAGAATCGTGATGCAGGGACGCTTGCGTTTTGGGCTAAAACCGCTTTATGGCTCAGCCACTTTCCACATCTTATTGATAAAGCCGGGCCGCCTGCGTTTTCTCCGCAAACTGGGCACCCGCTTTTTTATTGGCCGCCTTCAGGGTCGTCAGGTCCTGGCTGAATAAATCCACCACGCCGGTGAGCGCCGCCAGCCGCTTGGCGTCAACGACGAGCTCTCCTTTGTGTAAGGCGTGCAGCGCAAACAGGACGTCCAGGCCCACGTTCAACAGCTGCGGCTGCCACAGGTGCTGCAGGTGAATCTGAATGCCCTCGCAAACCTGGCCCTGGTTTTGGCCTGCTAGCGGCGTGAAACGGGTCGGGCGGTAGTGCACCTGACCGCTCTGCCCCGCCAGCGTTTGGCTCAGCATCGCGACCAGTTTTTCACCGTTCAGCCACGGGGCACCGACCAGCTGAAACGGCTGCGCGGTGCCCCAACCCACGGAAACGTTGGCTGCAGTCAGCAGGGCCACACCCGGATAGAGCGCCACGCTGGTTAGGCTCGCCAGCCCCGGCGCCGGGGCGATCCAGGGCAGCTCATTTTCCAGCACGGTGCCGGTCGCATCCCAGCCAGTCACTGGCACCACGCGCAGGTCGCACTCGATCGCCGGGTTCGCCCACCGGGCCAGCTCGCCCGGCGTCAGGCTGTACAGCGCCGGCAGCCCCGCCGTCCCCGGCGCAGCAGCCAGGGCTTCAGGCAGCGGGGTGCCTTCGGGATCAAGCCGGCCCAGCGGCAGCACACGGTCGAGCACCACAAACGGGACGTCCGCCTCAGCCGCCGCCCGCATGCCGGCCAGTTCCAGCGCCAGGCTGGTGTCGTAGCGCACGCCGGTCGCGGCCATGTCGTAGACGAGCACATCAAGGCCTGCCAGGGCCGCTGGCGCGAGCGTTGGTCCGGCCAGTCGCACGACCGGCGCGGTGTCCGTCTTAACGAGCGCCGCATCCGGGGTCAGGATGCGCACCACCCTGCCCAGTCCCGCCAGCACCTGGGCGTCAGGCGTGAAGTCCTTGGCCACCCCAGTTTGGTTGGTCACCAGCCCAATGCGCTGACCTCGCAGCGTCTTTTCCGCCATCTGAATGTTATCGATCCCGTTATTGGCCATGAGTGCCTCCTGCTTTTGCTTAGTTATACTATAACCCACCGGCAAGCGGTGCGGCTGCCATGTAGGCTCGTCAATGACCAGCGCACAAGCTAGCACGCCGGTTAAAAAATGCCTCGGTAATGGGCCGAGGCATTTAACTGGACTACGAGTTCGCAGCTAAGTGCGCGAACCTTGCGCACCTTCTCCTAACTGGGCTACGAGTTCGCAACGCCCGAGCATCTAGCTACGCTCCAGGCCTCGCCGCCAAAGACCAGCGGCAATGCCTGGAGCTATGATCAGCCTGTAGCCATTTATGGCGTACAGGCTGACATGCGTAGCGGCTAGCTGTCGGGCTAAGTGCGCGAACTCTTCGCACCTTTTTGAATTAATCCCGGAAGTCAATCAGCTGGTCGACGTCGTAGCGGGGGCTGGCGATCGGCTTTTCCGCCGGCTTGCCGATGGAGATGCCCATCACTGGCACGTAGCGCGCGGGATCCAGGCCCACCGCGGGGATGATCTTCTTGAAGTCAACCCCGGACCACGGGTTGGCCTCGTAGCCATGCGCCCGGGCGACCAGCAGCAGCTGCATCCCCACCATCGCACCGTCCAGCGTGGCGTCCAGGGTCAGAAAGTTGCGGTCGGCGTGCTCGTACAGCGGCAGGAAGGTGTTAAAGATCGATTCCAGCTTCTCCTTGCTAATGTCCCCGGCCTCGTACACCTTGTTCCACAGGTCACGGTAGACCTTGTGCGACTGGGTGTCACCGGCGATGTAGATGATCGTGCTGGCCGTGTCGACCTGCGGGTAGTTGAACTTCATTACCGCTTCCTTGAGCTCGGCCTTGGCCTTGGGTGTGTCGATCACGACGAAATGCCAGGACTGTAGGTTGCACGCAGACGGCGCCGTGGTCGCCTCCTTGATCATGGCCTTGACCTCCGCCCGGTCGATCTTGACCCCGGGTTCAAACTGCCGAATCGAGTGGCGGTTCGTCATGACATCGGTAAAATCATTATTCACAATAGCCATCTTGAACACTCCTTTGCGCTGCTGAAACTATATTCGTTTGTTTTTGTGGTTACGCTTCCATCCTAGTGCTCACACTTGCTCGCGTCAATGAGCACGAAAAAAGCGGCACGCGGCCGCTTCAATTCTCAGGTGAGATTACTTATTATTCTTGAGCGCGATGGTTTTGATGATGCGCTCGCCCAGTTCGATTTCCGTGTTCGCGGCCATGAACTGATCCTGCGCGTGAATGAGCAGGATTGACTTTTGGATCATCTTCCCGTTCATTTCCTGCGTCATCAGCGACGTCTGAATGTTGTGCGCGCCGTTAAGCTGTTCCTTAGCGTCCGCGATCTTCTTTACCGCGCCGTCGTTATCGCCAGCCAGCGCCGCGTCGATCGCCTCAAGTGCGGTCGACTTAGCATTGCCGGCGGATAAAATGATTTGCATTGCTGTTTGTGCGACATCTTCGTCCAAAATACTGTGCCTTCTTCATCTAATTTGATTTTGTAACCATTTTCAGTATGTTGTTGAAAACGTCTTCTGTCAAGGGAAACCGGCGAAGCAACGCCCTAACTGCAGCGCCGCGCCCGGCCGAGTGACGGTTAATGCGCTTTAAACTTGACTGAAATCGATATCAAGTTCCTTCTTCATCGCCGCAGCTTCCTCGCCCAGGTACTGTTTATCGAGCATCTTGACGAACGGATAGTAAATCAGAATGCCCAAGATCAGCTCGAACAGCTGCAGCACCGACGCGGTCCAGGACCCGGTCGCCAGCCATCCGGAGATGATCGGCGGCGTGGTCCACGGCAGCAGCACCCCGTTGGTTCGCGGTACCCAGCCCAGGGTCATGACGATCCCCGAGATCAGGGTGTTGAGCACCGGCACCGTGATGAACGGGATCGCAATGATCGGGTTCAACACGACGGGCAGGCCGAAGATGATCGGTTCGTTAATGCCGAAGATCCCGGGCAAAATAGCCAGCTTGCCCAGCTCGCGGATCCGCTTGGACTTGCAGACGGCGAACATCACGATCAGCAAGGACAAGGTCGAGCCGCCACCGCCGTACGTGGTGAAGATATCAATAAATGGCTGCGTGTAGATGTGCGGCAGCGGCAGGTGGTTCTGGAAGGCCTTCAGGTTGTCCTGGGTGAGGACAAAGAAGATGGGCGACCACACCGAGTTGGTGATGGTCGGGCCGTTGATCCCGAAGCACCAGAGCAAAGACGCCAGGAAATTGTACAGGACCACTGACGGCAGGGAATTGCCGACGTGCTTCAGCGGCGCTTGCAGCATGGTGTAGATGAAGTTATAGGCCGTCTCAAATGAGGTCAGGGAAAACAGCACCCGCACCAGGAAGAACGTCAGGATGACGAAGGCCGAGGGAATCAGGGCGTCGAAGGATTGCGACACGGCCGGCGGCACGCCGTCGGGCATCTTGATGGTCCAGTGGCGCCGCACGACGAACCGGTAGATTTCCACCGAAAAGATTGCGATAAAGATCCCCAGGAAAATCCCGTTCGGCCCCACGTACATGGTTTGGACCGCAGACACCGCGGTCTTCCCCACGTTGAAACTGGTCGGCGTCAGGATCAGAAAGCTGACCAGGGCCACAATGGCCGCGTGGATGGCTTCCAGCCCGCGGTTTTTCCCGTAGGCGTAGCCAATCCCGATGGTCGACAGGATGCCGGTGAAGCTGAACACCGAGTTGGAAACGGAACTGAACCACTCCATCCAGTGCGGCCCGAGCACCCCGGTCCAAAACTTCTCCCAGCCGGGAATGGGAAAGTTGCCGATCAGCAGGAAAATCGAGGTGACGATGATCAGCGGCGTGATGATCAGAAAACCATCACGCAGCGATCTCAGCACCACGTTATTGCCGAGCTTGGTGGCTACCGGCATCAAGACCGACTCAAATTTCTTTTGCATAGAACTCCCCTCCTTTGAGCGTTAGTAACAGTAGTTGGCTTTAAACTCGCTGATGTCTTTGCCGGCCGCAAGCAGCGCGGCCCCTTCCGCCAAGTGATCAACCGCGTCAGACAGCCCGGTGCCGCCCTTCTTCGGGGCTTTGACGATCGTCAGTTGGTCCTTGTACTGCGCGATCAGGTCGGCGTTTTTCTCCTCGGCGATTGCGGCAATCGCCGGGATCGTGGTCTGCGTCTGAAACGCGGCCGCCAGCTCGCACGCCATTTGGGCAAATTCCGGGTAGTCATAGGTCGGGCCAATCAGCACCACGTCCGCGCCCATCTGCTCGGCCATCTTGGTGAACTTGCGCTGCACCAACTCACGGTTATCGGTGTAATACGCCGTGCCGCAGTAAAACGTGCCCAGCAGCTTGCCGGCGTTTTTGGCCAGAGCCTTCTCGGTCGTGTCAGCTGACCCCATGGCCACGCGCTGGCCGCCCAGCGGCGTGTCGGCGCGCTCCTTGCCGCCCAGACCGGCCTGCATTTGATCCAAAATGATAATTGCTTTCATTACCGTTGTCCCCCCTTCACCTGGTTAACTAAGTGCTAACTTAAGTTTACTCAATTGGTGCATGGATCCGCTTCTCGTACGCATCGAGCCACTCTTGAGTGACCGGTTCGATAACAGTCGTGTGATCCGGCCCCGGGTTGGCCATCAGGATGCGGGCGGGCGCATCCGCGGTCGCGACGCTGAAGGTGAACTCAACGTTAGTGGCCGTGCCCCACTCGCCTTGGTTGTTCATCGCGACCAGGGAAAATTCGCCGGCCTTGCCGTAGCGCTTCTTTAGCTTTTCGATGAACGGGTAAACCGCGTGGTCGCAGGCAGCCTGCGGGGTTTCGCCTTCGCCCATGCGCCGCACGATCTCGTAGGACAATACGCCCTTCATGATGTCCTCGCCCAGGCCGGTCGCCGCCGCGCCGCCGATGGTCGAATCCACGTAGTAGCCGGACCCGGACAGCGGTGAATCACCGACGCGGCCGGCCTTTTTCATGAACAGGCCGGACGTCGAGGTGCCGCACGCCATGGCGCCGCTGGCGGCCAGGGCGATCGCGCCGACGGTGTCGTGGCCGTCGTACGGCTTGGCCGTGGCCTGCAGCTCCTTGAGCCGCTTTTGCCAGCGGGCCTTGGCGCGGTCCGTCAGCATGTTGGTCATCTCAAAACCATTTTTCATCGCAAACTTGGTCGCGCCTTCGCCGACGCGAAAGCTGTTGTAGTGCTGATGGCTCAGCGCGCGCGCCACGGAAACGGCGTGCTTGACGTTCTGAATGCCGCCAACCGCGCCCTGCGCCAGGGTGTCGCCGTCCATGAAGGCCGCGTCCATTTCAACGACGCCTTCTTCGTTCGGCAGCCCGCCGTAGCCGACGGACTTGTAAAACGGGAACGCCTCGACCTCATTGATCAAGGTCTCGACCGCATCCCCGGCGCTGCCGTTTGCTGCAAGCAACTTGCTGGCCTTCACGACGCCTTCGTGCGCCATGCGCCAGGTCGCAATGGTGCCCCATTGACTCATAACCATTCCTCCTTACTGCTGGTTGCCCATGGCGATGATGGCACTCATGTAGACCGCCATGTTCAACATCAAATCCTTCTCGTCCATCCACTCGTCCTGCTTGTGGGCGATGCCTTTTTGTCCGGGAAAACTCGGGCCGTACGCCACGATGTTCGGCATTGCCCGCGCGTAGGTCGCGCCGGTGGTGGTGAGCGGCGTGCCATCCAGGCCGGTGACGTCCTCGTAGACCTTGGACAGCTCCGTAATGAACGGGTCGTGCTTGTCGTGCATGACCCCAGGCAGGCTGCGGATCACCGTGATTGTGCTGCCCGCCGGCACCGCCTTGGTTAGGCCGGCCGTGACGTCCGCTTCGGTATAGGTGACCGGGTAACGCATGGCCACTTCAAGCACCATCGCATCATCCTGCTTGGTCAGCTTGTACGGGGTGACGATCAGCTTGCCGGAATCGGCGTCCTCAAACGCGATGTCCAGCCCCTCACCGTAGTGCTTTTCGTGCAAGGCGGCAACCACCCACTGGAAGTATTCCTTCAGCGGGCCGTGGACCAGGTCGTCATCGACGGCGTTTTTCGCCAGCCAGGTGATCGCATTTTCGCCCATTTCCGGCGCGTTGGTCGGAGTGCGCTTGCCTTTGACGGTCAGCGGCTTGCCGTTCAGCGCCACGGTCAGCTCGTCAGGAACGTGGTCCATCGCCTGGTCGCCCACAATGTCGCTGAGCTGGTCGAGCGTTTCGGTCGGCAGCGGCGTTTTGATCTGGTAGTTCACGATCCCGCGCTCGCCGTACACCACTGGCCACTTGCAGTCCGGCGTGAAGCCGAAGCGCGGCGCCTTTTCCTGCTTCAAATACAGCGGGACATCGGCGGAGCCGCTTTCCTCGTCGGACCCGAAGATCAGCCGCACGGTCCGGGACAGCTTGACGCCGGCGTCCTTGAGGAGCTTCATGCCGTACAGGCTGGCAATGCTGGCGCCCTTGTTGTCGAGCACGCCGCGGCCGAAGAAGCGGCCGTCTTTTTCGCTCAGCTTGAACGGCGGATACGACCAGCCGTCGCCCGCCGGCACCACGTCCAGGTGGCCGACGATTCCAACGTAATCGGCGTTGTCATCGCCCCACTGCACGTAGGCCATCGCGTCGTTCACGATGCCGGTTTGAAACCCGTACTCCTGACCAAGTTTCACCACCGCGTCCAGCACGGCCCGCGGCCCTTTGCCGAACGGGGCGTGCGGCGCGGGTGCCCCCTTCACACTTTGAATCTGCATGATCGCATCCAGCGCCTTGAGAAAATCATCACGGTGATCAGCGATCAACTGCTTAATTGTCTTGGTGTCCATGGTTGCCTCCTTGAAATTTGCGGGTGGGTGGCGCGGTGGGTAAGGGCGCCGCGCCGCAGCCTGTAGTCGCGCCCCCTTCGCAGCCTGTCCTAGTCGCGCTCCGGGGGCGCAACGCGGGAGTGGCTAGCTACGCCCTGCACCTCGAAGCCAAAGAACGGCTTCAAGGCGCCGGGATATGCTCAGCCTGTAGCCATTTATGGCGTACAGGCTGACATGCGTAGCGGCTACCTGTCCCGCTAAGTGCGCGAGCCCTCCGCAGCCTGTAGTCGCGCTCCGGGGGCGCAACGCCCGAGCGCCTAGCTACGCCCCAGGCCTCGCCGCCAAAGCCCAGCGGCAATGCCTGGGGCTAGGCTAGTCGTCGGGCTAAGTGCGCCGGACTCCACAGCCTGTAGTCGCGCTCCGTCCGGCAACGCCCGAGCGCCTAGCTACGCCCCAGGCCTCGCCGCCAAAGCCCAGCGGCAATGCCTGGGGCTAGGCTAGTCGTCGGGCTAAGTGCGCCGGACTCCACAGCCTGTAGTCGCGCTCCGTCCGGCAACGCCCGAGCGCCTAGCTACGCCCCAGGCCTCGCCGCCAAAGCCCAGCGGCAATGCCTGGGGCTAGGCTAGTCGTCGGGCTAAGTGCGCCGGACTCCGCAGCCTTTTAATGCTGCCTTGTCAACGTTGACTTAAACGAATACTTATCGGCCCGGTAGTACGATGTGTCGTAGAAGATGGGCTTGGCGTCGGCCGTGTAGGTCACCGAATTCACCCGCAGCAAGGGGTCGCCCAGCTGCACGTGGAGCAGCTCCGCCAGCTCCGAATCGACCAAAATGGCCTCGATCTCCTGCTGTGAGTAGGCGATCGGCACCTCGCGCTCGATCAGGTCAAACAGCGAGCCGGTGAAGTCCTGCGGCTTGCGATCTGCGACGTACTCGTGGCAGATCGCAATTTTTTCGATCGTCATCGGCTCCTCGTCCCAGAAGCGGCGGCGCACCAGCAGGTCCACCCGCGGGTCGCGGCGGTTCTCCAGCTGCAGGGCCGCCAGCACCACCGGCGGCAGCTGCTCTGCCGGTCCGAACGCCATGACCTCGGTGCGGCTGACCTTGCCGTACGCCTTGGCTGCTTCGGTGAAGCCCTGCAAGCCGAGCCGGCCACTTTCCACTTTTGCCGGCGTCGCCATGACGTAGGTCCCTTTGCCCGGATCTTTGACCAGCACCTGGCGGCGGATCAGCAGGTCGATCGCCTTGCGCACGGTCAGCCGGCTGACGTCGAACTCCTTGGCCAGGTCGTACTCGGACGGCAGGCGCTGCGCGGTCGAGTACACCCCGCGGCGCACTCGGCCTTCGAGCTGGCCGGCCACTTCCTCAAACTTGGTGATCATGCCAGCGCCTCCTTTTGCCAGGCGCTGCGGATGCCGTCCATCAGGGCGATCAGCCGCGTGCCGATCTCCTCGTACTGGCTGGTCGCCAGGTTGGCCAGAGACACGCGCACGGCCCAGGGGGTGCTGCCAAAGTCGCTTGTCTTCAGCAGCATGACGTGCTGCTGTTTGGCCAGCGCCACCAGCAGCTGGGTGACCGTCCAGTGTTTCTGCAGGTACTTGGCAAACGCCGGCCCGTAGCGCGCGGTGATCCACTTGAGCAGGTCAATGTCGCAGTAGTACGCCGTGTCCAGTGCCGGCAGCGGTTCGGCCATGCCCATCACCGCCAGGAGCTGCTTTTCCCGGGTGCGGCAGATGTTGATGACCTCCCGCTTGTACGCGCGGCCTTCAGTGGCCAGGCCGTACAAAGCGAACAGGGCACTCATCACCTGCTGGGGGCCGGACAGCCCGGCCGCGTGGTTCAGGGCAATGTCGCGCGAGTCGGCGACCAGCCGATCGATGAATCCGAGGCGGTCCGGGTCCGTGGTGACCGAGGCGTAGCGCGCATCGACGCGCGTTTTCACGTTGCTCGGCAGCCTGGCGATCAGCTCATCGAAAATATTGTCCTTGGCCACCGCCAGCGCGCCGACCCGCCAGCCCGTGGCGCCGAAGTACTTAGAAAACGAGTACAGCAGCGCGGTGTTGTGCGGCAGCGCGGCGAAGACGGACAGGAACTGCGGCACAAACGTCCCGTACACGTCGTCGCTGAGGATCATGAGGTCGGGCCGTGGTCCGGCCACCAGCTTCTGCAAGGTCTTCAGCGTGGCCGGCGCCATGGCGTTGGCCGTCGGGTTGCTGGGATTGACGATGAACGCCGCCTTCACCCGCGGATCGCGCAGCTTGGCCAGCTCCTCGTCGGCGTACCAGTAGCTGGTGCGCCCGCCGGCCTCTTGGACCTGATGGGCGCGGATCTTCACCACATCGAAGCGGTAGTGCGGCAGCTTAGGCAGCTCCAAATACGGCGCAAACGTCGGGAGGAAAAGGGCGATCCGGTCGCCGGCGTCCAGCAGCCCGGTGTGCATCAGGGTGTCAAACAGGTAACAAATCCCGGCGGTGCCGCCTTCTGTGGGAAACACGTCGAACGCCAGCTGCCGGTCCTGGAACAGTTCCGCCGTCAGGTAGGCCTTCAGGGGCTGCGCCGCCACCGGCAGACAGCGCACCGGCGCCGGGTAGTTGTCGCCAATGATCGCATCGCACGCCTGCGTCAGCCAGGCGGCGAAGGGCTCGCCCAGCTGGTCTGCCGGCGCCTCGCGCACCGTTTTTAAAAAAGTCGCCCCAGGGCCGGCATGCCCCGCCAAGAAGGCGTCAAACCGCGTCACCCGCCGGGCACTGGGCTGAATCTGGCGGGCGGTCAGCTGCGGTGTGCTGCGCAGGGTCTCCTGCACGGCGAACTGCCCCAGCAGGAAAAAGGCCTCCCGCGGCGTCGGGGCCGTCCAGTTCGGATTGCCGCGCCCGGCATTGAGGAGCGGCAGCCCCTGGTGGGGGTCGATCTGGCGCTCCAGGTACAAACTCAGTTCAAATGGGGATAAGGTCTCAAGTTCCGCCTCGGCCACTAAACTCACCTCGCGCTCACGAATTTAGGATAATCTCTACGGTATATACTAGCTGCTGAGTAAACCGATTACAAGCCGGTCTGATAGGCTTTTTGCGCATACCAGCGGGCGTGAACGGGTGAAAACGTGTCCCCCTAGGGCGGGTATGCTAAAGTACAATTAGAATAATTTTCCCCGTCAGACAGGAGGCCCCACCATGAACCCGAACACGCTAGTCATCGAGCAACAATTCACCCTGTGGGTCCTGTACTTCTTCGCCTACGCCTTCGTCGGCTGGCTGTGGGAGTCGGGCTACGTCAGCGTCACCAAGCGCCGGTGGGTCAACTCCGGGTTCCTGATCGGGCCGGTTATCCCCGTCTACGGCTTCTCCATCACCGCGGTGCTGGCCCTGCTGCGGCCGGTTGAAGGCAACCTCCTGCTCCTGTACCTGGGATCGGCGGTGCTGATCACGCTCATCGAGTACGTGACGTCTTGGCTGATGGAAAAACTGTTCCACGCGCGCTGGTGGGACTACCACAACGTCCCCCTGAACTTCCAGGGCCGCGTCGCCCTGCCGATCTCCGCCTTCTGGGGCCTCGGGGTGGTCTTCGTGGTCAAGGTGGTGCATCCCGTCGTCGCCCGCTTTGTCACCCACCTCGACGTAAAGTACGGCATTTTTGCCGCCATCGTCATGCTGGCGCTGTTCATGTTCGACTTCGGCTTCACGCTGGCCAACGTGCTGGCCATGGGGGCGGCCACCAAGCGCATTGGCGACGCCATCGACGAGAAGAAAGGGGAGCTGCGCGCGGCCGCCGATACCGCCGCGGCCAAGCTGGAACAAGAGCACGGCTGGCTGGAGGACTACCGCAAGCACCAGGGCGATCTGGCCAAGCTGCCGAGCCTGAGCTGGGTCCAGCGGCGCCTGCTGCGCGCGTTCCCGCACTTGCAGCTGCACGACACCAAGACGGCGCCTAAGGACATCGCGGATTTGGCGGACCTGCTCAGGCGCTGGCGCAAGCAGGCCAAGTAAGCCCATTGGTAAGAAAAAGTGGCGCGGCACCGGCAACTCCGGGTGCTGCGCCACTTTTCATGTGCAACCGGGCAACCGCAAGCGCCCCCTCTGAATTGAGTGGGGAACCGTGACCACCCCTTCACCCCATCCCAATGGGCTTTAGGTCGCCCCCCGCACCATTCAAAAAGCCGGTCAGTTGCCTGACCGGCTCAATACGCTGCGCTTTAATGAATGCGGCTAAGCCTCCTTGGCCGCCGTCTTGGCCTGAACGCTTTCAGAGATCCGCATGAACGGAATGTAGAAGAGGACCCCTTCGACGATGATCAAGGCCTGCACCACCACGGCGCGCCAGTCCCCACCAGTGGCGAGAAAACCTGACAGCAGCGGCGGCGTGGTCCATGGCACCATCACGATGACGCGGTTCATGAAACCGATCGCGGTGAAGAAGTACGCAATCAGGATCCCAATGACCGGCTGCAGCACGAATGGGATCATCATCGGAATGTTGAAGACGATCGGGTAGCCGAAGATCACGGGTTCGTTGATGTTGAACAGTCCTGGCGCGACCGCCAAGCCGGCGATCTCGCGGCTGGACTTCATCTTCGAGAACAGGAAGATCGCGATCAGCAGGCAGATGGTCGACCCGGTGCCCCCAATCATCCCAAACGTGTCGCGGAAGGTGTTGGTCAGAATGTACGGGATCTGCTTGCCGGCCTGCGCCGCCGCCATGTTCTTGTTCATGTTGATGAGCAGCAGGGGATCAAGCAGCGTCCCGTTGATGACGGTCTGGTGGATCCCCAGGGTGAACAGGAAGTTCCCGACCGAGTAGATGAACAGCATGCCTGGCAGGCTCGTGTTCAGCGCCCGCAGCGGCTCCTGGATCCCGGTGGCGATCAGCGTGATCAGGTCGGTGTTGCCGAACACCGCAAGCAAAGCGGCGATCAGGGCGAACAGCGACGTGGTGAGGATCGCTGGGATCAGGGAGTTAAAGGATGAGGAAACGGCCGGCGGGACGTTCTCGCCGAGGTTGATCTGCAGGTGCTTCATCTTGGACAGCCAGATGAACAGCTCGGTGGCCAGCAGCCCGACGATGATCCCGCCGAACATGCCGGTCGTACCGAGGTTGGCGAAGCTGAGGGCCCCGCTGATGTCGACGGCCTTGGTCGCGCCGGTCGGGATCAGCTTGAGCGACAGCGGCATCGTCATGATCAGGCTGGCCAGCGCGATGATGGCCGCCGTGATCGGGTTCTTGTACTGCCGGTTGTAGGCCAGGCAGTAGCCGATGGCCGGCGCCAGCATCAGGCCCGCGATGTTCAGGGTGCCGTTAGCGATCAGGCTGCCCCAGACCTGCAGGTGCACCAGCGTGTCCCCGCTGGCAATTTTAGGAAAAATAACACTGTTGACCAGGGTGCCGAGCCCGGCCAGGATAAACATTGGCATGATAATGGCAAACGCGTCACGCAGGGATCTCAGATGAACTTCGCCGCCGATTTTGGCAGATACGGCGGCGAACTTATCCAAGAACCCCGACTTGGTTTTCTCTTGCGCCATGATTGTCCCTCCTCTAGGGTCGCGTTATAAACTCTCTCCGTTTGATGCAATCACGTTCTTAAACCAGTAAAATGACTTCTTTGGCACCCGCTTGAGGTCGCGCAGGTCGTGGTTCGTGCGGTTGACGTAAACCATCCCGTAGCGCTTATCGACGTTGCCTGCAGAACTCGGAATGTCGATCAGTCCCCACCCCAAGTAGCCCAGGCAGTCCACGCCGTCGATGGTCACCGCATCCTTCATCGCCTGGATGTGCGCGCGGTGGTAGGCAATGCGGTAATCGTCTTCGATCGCATGCTCGCCGTCCCACTCCTCGCGCACGCCGATCCCGTTTTCGATTGGGAACACCGGCACGTGGGCCTCGTTGTAGATCGTGGTCAGCACGGTGCGGAAGCCCAGCGGATCGATCTGCCAGGCCCACTCGTTGGTCTGCAGGTACGGATTCGGCCGGTGGCCCAGAACGCCGTAGAAGTTCGGGCAAGTGTTGACCGGGATTTTGGTGCTGTCCAAAGTCGCCGTTGAATAATAGCTGAAGCTGAGAAAATCGCTCGTGCAGCGCGCAATGATGGCCATCTCCGCGGGATCCAGCAGATCATCCCAGCGCTGATGGTGAATGTACGCCAGCACTTCCGTTGAATACTGACCGGTCGTGAACAGCCGGATCAGGTTGGCATCCGCAAACTCCAGAAACTTGCGCGTGTGCGCCACGTCCTCAGGCAGCGGACTGTTCGGGTACACTTCTTGGTACGCCAGCATCCCACCGATCTTGACGGCCGGATAGTGGTCATGGATCTCGTTGGCGATCGCGGCGTGGCAGGTGATCACGTGCTGCTGAATTTGGTACAAGTCACGCGGTGTATTGTCACCAGTGTAGCCGCTGATCTTAAAGGCTTCCGGCACGCCGTACAGGTTCTGCTCGTTGAACGTGATCCAGTACGGGACCCGGTCGGCGAAGCGGTGGACCATCTCCTTGCCGTAGCGGATGAACGCCTCAACCACGTGGTCATCCATGAACCCGTTGTAGTCCTGGGCGAGGTGCAGCGGCATGTCGAAGTGGTACAGACAGATCATCGGGGTGATCCCAGCCTTAAGCAGTTGATCAATGAGGTCGGAGTAAAATTGGATGCCTTCCTCGTTGAACGCGCCGTCGCCGGTTGGGTTGACGCGGCTCCAGGAGATCTGGAACCGGTAGCAGTTCATCCCCATTTCCTTCATCAAGGCGATGTCTTCCGGATAACGGTGGTACTCATCGATGGCCACGTCCCAGTCCGCGGACTCTGCCGTGGCCGGTTTGAGGTCGTACACCGATGGCCCTTTGCCGCCTTCGTGGACTGCGCCTTCGGTTTGCATGCTAGACGTCGAATTGCCCCACAGAAAGCCCTGCTTCAATTCAGTCATAGTAAACCTCCTTTTCGGCTAGATTATAAGCGCTTACATAAAACTTGTAAAGTCAAGATTCAAATATTGCCTTACAAATTTTTGTTTTGGCTTTCACCGCCCCTAAACGGTAAAATGAAAGCATCAGTGGAGGCACAATCATGTCAAAATACGCAGAGATCGCGCAGGCGATTCGGCACCAGATCAAAATCGGCACCTACGGACCCGGAGCCGCGCTACCGGACCAAAAAACGCTGGCGGCTCATTTTCACACGTCGCGAATGACGCTGCAAAAAGCCCTCGACCTGCTGAAGACCGAGGGTTACATTTACGGCCAGCAGGGCGCGGGCACGTACGTGAAATACAACGCGGAAAGCCTGGCCAACATGGACGTCGGGGTGGACCAGTACGTCGGCACCACCGAGCTGTTGGGCGCCAACCACCAGCTGGACTCCCAAATCGTGCACTTCCAGCTGCGCTACCCCACCGAAACCGAGCAGGAGACCCTTTCCCTGACGCAGACGCAGGCCGTCTACGACATTGTGCGGGCGCGCCAGGTCGACGGCGCCCCGTACTCGCTGGAGTACACGAAGATGCCGGTGGATCTCATCCCCGGCGTCGACGAGAAGGTCCTCACGCACTCGATCTACCGCTACATCGAAGAGCAGCTCGGCCTGCACATCGGCTCGGCCTTTCGCCGCATCGACGCCCGCAGATCCACCGAAGACGACATCAAGTACCTGGGCAACACCGCCAGCGACCCGGTCCTGGCCGTGACCAACGTCGTGTACCTGGCAGACGGCCGGCCGTTTGAGTTCTCAACGACCCACCAACGCTACGACAAGGCCCACTTCTCCGTGTTCGTCCCCGGCCGCCAGCACGAGAGCTGACCGCACGCAAAAGCGCCCCGAACCAATTTCGGGGCGCTTTTGCGTGGCCTGGGCTAGGCCTGAGTCGCGCCGGCCAGCATGGCGTCGATTGCCTTCATGGCAGGGTAAAACTGCCGCCGGCCGGGCCGGGTCATCTTAATGTCCAGGGTGCCGTACTGCGGGGCAAAGGCCTTCAGGTCGGCCGCGGTCAGGCCCTTTTGATCGGCCAGCCGCCAAAGCGCATCCAGCTTATCATTCAGGATACGCATGCGCTGCTTGTTGTAGCCGCCTGAAATCAGCACCCACAGCGCCCACAGCACCATGCCCAGGCGCGTGGTGTTGCCGCCCACGGCCTGGGCCACCACTAACATGACCAGCAAGGTCGCCAGCATCAAGGCCGCGTAAAGCAGCCGCCATTTAGTCAGACTCATCTCGCACCTCCTGGGCCTACTTGCGGTGGCGTTTCTTCGGGGCGGGCGCGGGCGCTTCTTGCACCCTGGCCAGCAGCGTCTGGAGCGCCTTTTTGCTGATCAAAAAGCGATGGTGCTCCGGCCGGGATTCGTCCAGATCCTGCTCGGAGTACTGCGGCGCAAACTCGTGCAGGTCGGCCGCGGTCAGCCCGCGCTCAGCGGCCAGGGTCCACAGCTTGGTTTGCGCCTGGTAGCGGCTGACGGTGACGCGGCTTTGCCACACCTGCGAGCCGATCAGCCAGACGAACAGGCCGATCCAGGCAACCAGGCGCGTGTGCGGCCCGGTCACCACTCGCGTCAGGATGAAGATCAGCACCACGCCGACCGGCACCACAATGGCAAAAATTGTGTTCCACTTCTTTACACTCATCTCAAGGCCCCCCGCTTCTGTCTTCTGGTTAATTATCCCAGCGCCGGGAAGCGAATACAAGCCTAGCGCGGCAGATACTTGCTGCCCTCCCGCACCGCGAGCCTGCTCAGCTGATGCGCCGCGATGAAGTCCTGCACCCACTGCGGGTCGTTTTTGCTGTACTGCCGCAGCGCCCAGCCGATCGCCTTTTGGATGAAAAACTCCGGCGTGGCTTGGTCGCGCAGGAGCGCTTGCTGCAGCATCGCCGTGTCCGTCTGCGCCTTACTCATCAGCTGCAGGTTCAGCGCGATGCGCCGCTCCCAAAAATTCTCGCTGGCCTCAAACGCGGCGAACAGCTGGCGCTTGACCGCCGGATCGGCGTCGGCGGCCTTGCCGTACACCATGCGCCAGGCATCGACCGTGTCCCACCACGCCTTGGCGGTGACCAGCGGGCGCAGCGCCAGCAGTTCCAGCAGTGAAAACCGGCGCCAGTTGCGCTTGGCCAGGTCAATTGCGACGTACTGGTACTCGCGCTCGGGCCGCGCGTACAAGTCGCGGATCCAGGTCACCAGCTCCGGCACGCTGGCCGTGCGACTCGCTTTGAGCAGCGCTTTGCTTTGCGCAAGGCGCCCCGGCGTTTTGACCCCAACAAACGGGAACTGATCCTTCATGTACCTGGCCATGGCGACCGCAGTGCCCGGATCACCCTGCAACTGAAAATTAAGTGCCATTCTCCACCCTCCTGGTGGGCCAAGCTTAACCGCTTCAGCCGCTGCCTCGCCCACCATCCTCGGTCATCCCCTCCCGCCCGGTAAATCAGTGCGGGGCCAGGCTGCCTGCGGTGTGCGATAATACAGGCAGCAGCTTCAGGGAGGATACTATGACCACTTTTTACTTCATTCGCCACGGCCAGACCACGGCCAACACCTTATTCATCAAGCAGGGCATCATCAACGATGCACGCACCCACCTGACCGCCACCGGCAAGCAACAAGCCGCGCGACTCGCTGCCAGCTTCGACATGAGCGGGTGCGCCGCGATGCTGGTCAGCCCGCTGGCCCGCACGCAAGAAACCGCGGCGATTCTGAACGCCAAGGCGCATCTGCCGATCATCTTGGACCGGCGGCTGCTGGAAATCTCCTACGGCAAGTGGGACGGTCAAAACAACCACGAGCTGGAGCGGAAGTTTCCCGATGTGTACGACCCGATCCTGCACGACGTCCTGCCGACTTACGTAAAGTACGCCACGGACGGCGAAACGTTCACCGCCGTGGTGGCCCGCGTGCGCGCCTTCATGGCCGCGCAGACTGCCGCCTACCCCGACCAGTCGCTGGTAGTCGTCACCCACGGCTTCACCGTCAAGGCCGCCGCGCTGGCGGTGCTCAAGCCCACAGACCCCATGACCCTGCCGGAGCCGGACAACACCTCGGTGACTAAAATCACGCAAACCGCCAGCGGCGCGGCACAGCTGTGGTATTACAACCGATAGAAGGTGCAGAGGGTCGACGTTCTTAGCCCGATGATTAGCCTAGCCAGAGGAATTGCCGCCGCTTTTTGGCGGCGAGGCCTCTGGCGTAGCTAATCACTCGGGCGTTGTCGACCCGGCGCCCGATTACAAGGTGCAGAGGCTTGGCGTACTTAGCGGAATGATTAGCCTAGGTTGCGGCTTTGCCTGCGCAGCAGGTGAAGTCGCGGCCGTAGCTAAGCACTTCCGCGTTGCCAAGCCGCCGCCCGATTACAAGGTGCAGATGCTTGGCGCACTGAGCGGAATGATCAGCCTAACTGAACTTACGCTGATAATGCCAAAGGAAATAGGTGAAGAAGATCGCCATCATCGTCAGCTGCGCAAAGTAGCTAGAATCCGCGGCGCTGAGCACGTTGTGGCCCTGGGCGGCGTAAAGCACAATCAGGATAATATCGACGAGTGCAATCATTTTAAAAGTCGCGGCCGCGGCGTTGGTCACGATCAGGTGACGCCGCTCATCCCCGCCGCGATAAAGCGCGATCATCATGATCGCAATGGCAATAAGCGCCAACCCCAAAAAGCCAAACCCGATCAGTCCTGCAAGTAGCATCTGCTATTCCCCCTTGAATAAGGCGTCCACTGTCGTCCCCAGACTCTTGGCCAGCGCGAAAGCCAGCCGCAGGGTCGGGTCGTATTTGTCATTTTCAATGGCGTTGATGGTTTGCCGCGAAACGGCGCACTGCTCGGCCAGTGCCTGCTGGGTCAGCCCAAGCGCACTGCGCAGACGAAAGATTTGATTTTGCATGGGGCCCCTTCTCCTGTCAAAAGGATTTGACACCGACAGCATATCAGCGGGGAACCAGCGTGTCAAATCCTTTTGACTTTGGCCGGCTCTTTTCTTCAAAGGCGTCTCGTGAATCAAGGCGCATTCACCGCCGATCCCGCACTTGCCATCCCTCCCCTTGCCCTCCTGCAGCCGAGAAGAAAGGGCCGAGGGCCGCCGCAAACGCGGGTAGTTGAGCAAGTTGACTAATGTTGTGTAACCGTTCACACGCCGGGTATGGTAAGCTGGAATTACGAGTTAGATTGATGGCTCTTAAATAGCTCACAACCAAACGAAAGGCGGTTTGCCCAATGAAAGTGATCGTAGTAGGTTCATCCCACGGCGGCTACGAAGCCGTGCGCGGAATTTTGCAGGAAGCCCCGGAAACTGAGATCCAGTGGTACGAACGCGGGGACTTCATCTCGTTTCTCTCCTGCGGCATGCAGCTGTACCTCGAAGGCGTCGTGAAAAACGTCAACGCCGTCCGTTACGAAACTGAAGACCACGCCAAAGCCCAAGGCGTCGCTGTGTTCGTCCGCCAGGAGATCACGGGCCTTGACCCGGCCAACCACGAAGTCACCGTCCACGACTTGGCCGCGGCCACAACCCGCACCGAACACTACGACAAGCTGGTGCTAGCTGTCGGCGCCGTGCCCGTGGCCCTGCCGATCCCCGGGGCCGACTTGCAAAACGTCTACGCGATGCGCGGCCGCGACTGGGCGGTGCGGCTGAAGGCCAGGACCGTTGACCCGGCGATCACCAACGTGGTGGTCATCGGCGCCGGGTACATTGGCGTCGAAGCGGCTGAGGTGTTCGCCAAGGCCGGCAAGCACGTCACCCTGATCGACGTCTTGCCGCGGGCCTTGCAGCTTTACCTGGACGAGGAATTCACCGCCCCGCTGACGCAAACCATGCAAGATCATGGGATCACGCCCGCCATGGGCCAAAGCGTTGAGGCCTTTGAAGGCGACGCCGGCCGCGTGACCGCGGTCAGAACCGACAGCGCCACCTACCCGGCCGACCTGGTGATCATGTCCGCGGGCATCAAACCGGCCACCGACTGGCTGAAAGGCGTCGTCGACCTGGACGCCAAGGGGCTGATCAAGGTGGACGACCACCAGCAGACAACGGCCAAGGACGTCTACGCGGTCGGCGACGCGACGCTGGTGCCATACGCGCCGGTCGGCGGCAAGCAGCGCATTGCCCTGGCCACCGTGGCGCGGCGGCAGGGCCGCACTGCCGCCAAGAACATCCTTGGTCAGCCAATGAAGACCCCCGCCGTGGCCGGCGCCTCGGCACTGTCCGTTTTTGCTTACCACTTCGCCAGCACGGGTGTGAAGGCGGGCAACGCCGGCCAGCTCGGCGTGCAAACCAAGTCCGTCTACGTCGAGGACACGGTGCAGCCGCCGTTTGTACCGAGCGCGGCGGGCAACGTGCCGGTTTACTTCAAGCTCACCTACGCCGCTGACAGCCAGCGCATCCTGGGCGCCCAGATCATGTCCAAGCGCGACGTCACCGCCAACATCAACGCCATCAGCCTGGCCATTCAGGGCGGCATGACGCTGCAGGACCTCGCGTACGCCGACTTCTTCTTCCAGCCCGGCTTCGACCGGCCGTGGAACATCATGAACGTCGCGGCCCAGGCGGCGTTGCTGGGGAAGACGACCGTCAAAGCTGATTAACTCATCTCCGACCATCGCAGAGGTGAACTGCCAAATCAAAAACGGCCTTCCCAATTGGGAGGGTCGTTTTTGGCGTCGCCGGAACATTAAGTCCACTTATTTCAGGCGGAGACGGTCAAGCTGACTTTGAGGCCGAGCCCGCTAGCGTACCGCTGAAGAGTCTCAAGTGATGGGGAAGAATCCAGCTTTTCAATCCGCGCGATCTGTGGCTGCTTCATGCCAATACGCGTTGTCAACGTACGCTGAGAGATCCCTTGCCTAATTCTTTCACTATGTAGATACGCTAACGTATCAATAACACTCATCTCTGAAGGTGAAATTGCTGTAATGGTCTTCTTATAATCTTTCCAAGTAGTCATTTCAGACTAGCCCCTTTCGCTCCAGCCAGCGATCAAGTCGCCCTAACGCTTGAAACTCGCTAAACCCATCTGCGTCTTCGTAAAAGTCGATATCGTACACCGCGGTATCCGCCTTTGCTTTTCTTTGGTGTCAAAAAGATAACGCAAATGTTATCAGGACGCAAGATCCGCGCTACTCGCCGAGAAACCCTTGCGCCTGAATCGCCGCCAGCAGGTCGCCGCGCTTTTCCGGCAGGACGCGGGCGAAGCGCCCAATGCGGGCCGTGAACGTCTCCTCACGCCGGTTGGTGTCGCGGGTGGCGTAGTACTCACGGATGACCCGGTCGTAGTCGGCCAGTGCCAGCGGCTCCGGCAAGGCATAGCGGTTTTCAAAGTGCACCAAGTTTGCAAGCAGGCGCGGTTTCTCCTGCGGCGTTTGGGCGGGGTGGCCAACGATCAGGCCAAGCACGGGAAACGTCAGCTGCGGCAGGCCCAGCAGCGCGATTAAGCGCCGCGGATCGTTGAGGATGCTGCCGAGCAGCACCGTCCCCAGGCCCAGGCTTTCGGCCGCATTGACCACGTTCTGCGCGGCCAACACGGCATCCGAGACCGCCTGGATGAACTTGTCCGTCGCTCCCAGGTGGGTCTGCGTCGCCCCCGCCTGCCGCGCGATCACTGCGGCGCGGTGCTGGTCGGCCACGAAAATGAACAGGTGCCCGTTCTGGTCGATGTAGGGCTGCTTGGCGATGGCCGCGATTTGGCCGCGCAGGTGCCGGTCCGTGATCGACAGCAGCGAAAAGCTTTGCAGGTAATGCGAGGTAGCGGTGTGCTGCGCGACTTGGACCAGCTGGTTCAGCAGTGCCTGGTCGAGCGGAGTATTGGTAAACGCGCGAATGGTGCGGTGGTGCAGCTGCCGGGTGAGCGCGTCATTGCTTTCAGTTTGCAACATGTCGCCTTCTTCGTCCCTAGTCGTTGGCATTCAGCCACTGATCGAGCACGGAGATGAACTCGTCGTGCTGGTCGAGCAGCGCCAGGTGGCGGGAGTTGGCAAACAGGTGCCACTTGGCCCCGGGAATGTGGTCGTACACGGTCTTGGCGATCAGCGGGGTGCACAGGTCGTCCGTGCCATTGGTGACCAGCACCGGAACGTGGATCTTGTGCAGGTCATCAGTGACTTCAAAATCGGAGATCGTGCCATTTTCGGTGAATTCGTTCGGCCCTTCGGCGATCAGGCTGGCCCGCTTGCCGTTCGTCGGCCGGCGCAGCGGCTCTGGAGACTCCGGGGTCGGGTCGTCCCAGCAGTAGCGCTCCATGTAGCGGTCATTGGCCGCCAGGTACTTCGGGCTGGTGAAATCGCCGGTGCGCTCGGCCTCGGCGATCGCCGTGCGGTCCTCGTAGGACAGGTACGAGATCAGCCGGTGCTGCTCTTTGATCCAGAGCTTGATGGACGACGGCGAGCCGTCAATCATGACCGACTTGATGCCCTTTGGGTCCAGCGTGGTCAGGTAGTACATTTCCAGCATCCCGCCCCAGGACTGGCCCAGCATGTGGATCTCATCAAGGTGCAGGTACTCCCGCAGCGCCACCAGCTCCTCGCGCCAGGTCTCCCGCACGTAGAGGCTTTCGTCCTCGGGCAAAGAGGACTTCCCGCAGCCAACCTGGTCGTACATGATCAGCTGCCGGCCGGTCTCGGCGTAGTCATCCATCAGCTCAAAGTAATTGTGCGAGGACCCCGGGCCGCCGTGGATCAAAAGCAGTGGCGCCTTGCCAGGCGTCTTCTCCCCCACGATGCGGTAATACGTCTTGTAGCCGTGAAACGGCATGTAGCCTTCTTCGATTTTCACTGGAATGCCTTCTTTTCTTGTTTATAAGCGTCATTATAGGCTTCCGCTAAAGGCGCTGCAAAAAGGGGCAAAAGCGGCGGCTGCGGCCCGCGGGATGCGCGGTCAGAGCCCGCCCAGCACCTGCTGGCTGACGGCGAGCATGCCGCCACCGATCGCGCCGTCTTGCCCGCCGAACGGCTTGACGGTGACGTTCTGCGGCTGAACGGAGGTCAGCTGAAACTGGTTGGCCACCAGCGTCTTTTGAAACAGCGCCAGCAGCTGCGGCTCGTCGAACAGCTGTCCGTGCAGCACGATGCGCTTGGCGTCGATCACCAAAGCCAGCGTGTTGAGGGTGACGGCCAGCGACTCGATGGCCTGCCGCAGCATCAAGACGACCCCTTGATCCCCCATCTGAAAGGCCTTGAAGACCGTGTCCATGTGGATGTCTTGCGGGCGGTCGACCAGCTGGCGTAGGTAGGTGGTGTTGGCGTTTTGGTACAGCAGTTTGGCCTTTTTGACCAGCCACTCGTGGCTCGCCGTGGTCTGCAGGCAGCCGCGGCGGCCGCAGTCGCACAGCTCGCCGTTAGGGTCGACGATGATGTGGGCGATTTCGCCGTTGACGAAGTTCTCGTTGCCGTAAAGGTGGCCATTGTAGACGGTCGAGCAGAAAATGCCGCGCGCCACGTGCAGGAAGGTGAAATTCTGCCCGCTTTTGTCCGGACCGATCAGCTGCTCGGCGACGGTCATGCAGTGCACGTTGTTCTCATAGTAGATGGGCAGGTCGGCAAACGCCTCATTCAGCGGGTGCAGGCTCACGTGGCCCCAGGTCGGGTTGGCCGAGATCACGACCTCTTTGGCCGCCAGGTAGTGCCCAGGCACCGCCACGCCAATCGCCGTGATCGGCAGCTCCTGGTGCACGTTGAGAAAATCCTGAATGTCCGCCACGATCGCCGGCACCGCCAGGAAGTGCAGGTCGTAATCCCGATCGGTCTGCCGGTGCCGCGTCGCGTACACCCTACCGAGGCGGTCAATGATACACAGGGTGTAGCTGGAGGCCGTCAGCTCGATGCCGAGCACCTTCGGCCCGCCGGGGGCCACTTCAAGGAGGATCTTGCGCCGGCCCGCCTTGGTCCCAGCGGCCGCCTCGCCCCCCTCGCGAATGAGGCCGCGCGCTAAAAGCGTCGCCGTCAAGCTACTCGTCGTGGCCGGCGTGATGCCGGTCAGTTTGACGATGTCACTGCGCGAAATGGGCCCGCGCGTGTAGAGCTGCTTCATTATGGTCTGCTGCAACTGCCGCTGCTTGTTCGTCATCATGCGCCCTCCGTTCTCTTCTCAGTCATTATACCATTAATTATAATTAATAACTATCAAACCGAAAATATCGCCTTGAAAGCGGTTGACTATTTATAAATTGTTGTTTATTCTTGAACCGTAATGAAAGCGGTCAACTCGGACGGGCCGCCCCATTACCACCAATGCCATTATAGATAAGTGTCGAAGGTCAGGGGCCGCGCGCCCCTGGCTTTCAAAGGAGGAATTCAACATGGCTGATTCAAAGCAAGGCGGCTTCACCGGCGCCGTTGAGAAATACCTGATGCCGGTCGCCACCAAATTAAGTCAGTTCAAACCACTGATCGCCGTTCGTGATGGGATCACCACCACCATCCCGCTGATCATTGTCGGATCATTCTTCATGATCCTCGCCAACTTCCCGGTTGCTGCCTGGACCGCATGGATCGGCAGCGTGACAATGCACGGCGTGACCCTGCTGTCTGTCTTCACTAAGATCACGAACGGGTCGTTTGGCCTGTTAGGGCTGATCGGGAGCTTCGGCATCGCGGCCAGTTACGCCGAGCAGTACAAGACCGATGGTAAGTCGGCCGGGATCATCGCGGTGGCCTCGTTCTTCGTCGTCACCCCGAGCATTTTCACCGGCGCTAAAGTGCCCGCTGAAGGCATGCCGTACGATTTTCTGGGCTCCAAGGGCCTGTTCGTCGGCATCCTGATCGGCCTGATCACCGGCTGGCTGTTCCAGTGGTTCATTAATCACGATATTCAGGTTCACATGCCCGACACCGTGCCACCGGCAATTGGGAAAAGCTTTTCCGCGCTGATCCCTGGGTTTGCGATCATCACGCTGTTCGGCGCGCTTTACGCGCTGTTCGCCTGGACCGGTCTGGGCAACATTCACCTGCTCATTATGCACATCCTCGCCAAGCCGCTGGGCCTGCTCGGCGATACGCTCGGCGGCACCTTGGTCATCACCTTCCTGAACAGTGCGTTCTGGTTCGTGGGGATCCACGGGGCGAACGTCGTCGATAACATTATCCAACCCGTTTGGCTGATGAACTCAGGCGCCAACCTGAAGCTCGCCCAAGCCGGCCACCTGACGCTGGCGCACGGCGCGCACATCATCACCGAGCCGTTCGTTGATAACTTCGTCTTCATGGGCGGCGGTGGTGCCACCATCGGCCTGGTCCTGGGTATCGGGATCCTGGTCCTCCTGCACCGCTCCAGCAAGCAGCTGGAAGCCCTGGCGCCGTTGACCATTGTGCCTGGCCTGTTCAACATCAATGAGCCCACCATGTTCGGGATGCCGATCGTGCTCAACACGACCCTGATCATCCCCTTCATCCTGGCGCCAATGTTCAACACGCTGACCACGTACTTCGTCATGGCCACCGGGATCGTCCCGCTGACCACCGGGACCATGGTTTCCTGGACCATGCCGCCGCTGATCTCAGGCTTCCTGACCACCAACAGTCTGGCCGGGTCGTTGATCCAGCTGTTCAACATCGTCATCGATGTCCTGATTTACCTGCCATTCCTGATCACGGTCAACCGCGTTCAGCGCGTCGAAGAAGCAGGGGCAGAAGCGAACGCCGCCTAACAGACGCCGCCCTGCCAAGTTAAAGTGAAAGGAACTTTCTTATGGTTAAACGTTTGATCAGTACCACTGCCAGCGAAGTGCTCGCCATGAACGGCGCCGAGCTGAAGCAAAGCATCAAGGCCTCCGAAGGCCGCACCGTTCTATCCGAAAATGTCGTCCTGACGCCGCCGCAAGACGGGATCACGTACTCCGAAGTTGCTGCCGCGTTCGGCGCCGACCTGATCCTGCTCAACGGCATGGACGTGCTGAACCCGATCATCCTCGGCCTGTACCCCGGCGAAGACGACCTGGCAACCGCTAAGCCTCGCCACGACGGCGAAAGCATTCACCGCCTGCAAAAGCTGGTCGGCCGCCCGATCGGGGTCAACCTTGAACCCGTTGACCCGCACGCCGACATGGCAGAAACCCGCCTTGTCATTCCCGAAGGCCGCATGGCGTCCGAGAAGACCTTAAGCGAGGTCCAGCGCCTTGGCTTCAACTTCGTCTGCCTGACCGGTAACCCCGGCACCGGTGTCACCAACACCCAGATCGCGGCCAACATCAAAGTCGCCAAGAAGGTCTTCAAGGGCCTGATCATCGCCGGCAAGATGCACGGCGCCGGCGTCAACGAGCCGGTCGTGTCCGTCAAAGCCACCCAGTCCTTCTTGGACGCCGGTGCGGACGTCATTCTGGTCCCTGCGGTCGGCACGGTGCCTGGCCTGGACGATGACGAGATCAAGCAGATCGTCAAGCTGGCTCACGCTAACGGTGCCCTGGTCATGAGCACCATCGGCACCTCCCAAGAAGGCTCCGGCGCCAGCTACATCGAGTCCGTCGCGATCCGCAACAAGATCGACGGGGTCGACATCCAGCACATCGGGGATGCCGGCTGGGGCGTGGTCCCGCCAACTGAGACCATCTATCCGCTCAGCAAGGCGATCCGCGGCACCCGCCACGCGATCGCCCGCATGGCGCGGTCGATCAACCGTTAACCCAAAGGCTGTGACATAAAGCGGTTTTAGCCCAAAGCACAAGTGCCTCCGCTGTGCGATTCGTTTTTAGAATCGTGCTGCGGAGGCACTTGTCTACGTGGCGTTGCTTTATGAAACGCGACTAGGGCATTTGGTCCTGGTCGCGTTTTTTTGTCACTGGCGCGCCCGCCGCCATTTACGTACAATGGCAGCAAAGGAGGTGTGCTTGTGGTCTTTTTAAGCAGCTTCACCCTGCCCGATGAGGACGCCGAGTGGGACTTTTTCATCAAGCAAAAGTCGCGGGCGTACTCGACCTACTACCCGTTTCAGGTCTTCCCGCAAAAGCACGTGCCGCAGCTCACCTTTGAGCCGATCACCATTTTCTACGGCGATAACGGCTCCGGCAAATCGACGCTGCTCAACGTGATCGCCGAGAAGCTCAAGCTGGCCCGCGGCACGCTGTACAACCGCTCCAGCTTCGAGGAAGACTACCTCGCACTGTGCGACTTTGCCCTCGGCGCTCCCGTGCCGGCGGGCTCGGCGGTCATCTCCTCCGACGAGGTCTTCGACGCCATGCTCAGCACCCGCGCCTTGAACCAGCAGATCGACCGGCGCCGCGACCAGATGTTTGATGACTACCTGGACAACAAGTTTGCCACCTTTCAGTACCATGACCTCAGCGACTTTGACGCGCTGAAAAAGGTGCTGGAGGCCCGCCGCAAGACCCAGTCCCGCTACGTGCGCGACAACCTAGCCAAGAACGCCCGCGAGTTCTCCAACGGCGAAAGCGCCCTGCAGTTCTTCAAGGAAAAGCTGCAAGACGAGCGGCTGTACCTGCTGGACGAGCCGGAAAATTCGCTGTCGCCGGCCAACCAGCAGCAGCTGGCGAGTGACCTGACCGACCGGGCCCGCTTTTTCGGCAACCAGTTCGTCATCGCGACGCACTCGCCGTTCCTGCTGGCGCTGCCGCACGCAAAGATCTACGACCTGGACCGGGTGCCGGTCGCACCGGCCCGCTGGCAGGACCTGCCGGAGGTGCAGACCTACGCGCAGTTTTTCGCTGACCACGCCAGTGAATTCAGAAAGGAGCCGCCCCATGACTGAGATCACCGATTACATTGACGGCGCGGCCCCCGCGGCCCAGCCGCAGCTGCGGGCCATGTACCAGTTACTACGCAAGCTGCTGCCGAATGTGCAGGAAAAGATCAGCTACGCCAAACCGACCTTTTACGAACCGGGCCGGGACCTGGTCTACTTCGGCGCCAATGCCCACGACATTGCCCTGTACCCGACCAGCGGACCGCTGGCGGCCATTGCGCCGGCCAAGATCGCGCCGTATCTGCACTCCAAGGGGGCCATTCGGTTTCCCTTCGACCAGCCGCTGCCGGAAGACTTGATCGCCGAGCTGGTGGCGCTTCGCCTCGGAGGTGCCGCTCCGGCCGCGCCGAAACGCCGCCCCGCCGTGCCGGTGCCCGCGGCGATTGCCCAGGCGCTGCAAGCGGCTGGCGTCGCCGCTGCGTACGCCGCTCGCCCCCAGTACCAGCGCACCGATTACCTCAACTGGATCGCCCAGGCCAAGCGCCCCGCGACTAAGGCCAAGCGCCAGGCGCAGATGCTGGCGGAGCTGAAGGCCGGGGATCTATACATGAAAATGGCCTGGCATCCCCGTAAGAAGGGGGACCAGACCACACCAAAGTCGCCGTAATATTGGCGGCTTTTTTCAGCTGACGGCGGGCCTCAGCGCTCAGCCGTCATCGCCGCCAGTTCCGCCTTCGTGTACCGGTACGGCACGTGGGCCGCGGCGGGGACGTCCTGCCAGGCGACCGGGTAGCCGGCGCCGTGCGCGCAGAACACCGAGCCCGGCAGGTTGGCCGTGTCGCCAATCTCGGTGTAGCCGAGCGCTTGAATCACCTCATCCGCGTTGTGACACGGCCGGTAGCCGGCGACCAGCAGCTCCAGCTGACCCTGGCCGTGCGTGTACGTGCTGACGGTCTGGCCGTAGTCCTGCATCGCCGCCACCGGGGCAAAGCCGGTCAGCGTGACGCTGCCGTTGCGGTCCGGCAGCGTCGGTGGGGCCATTGTCCCGGCCATGCGGTCGACGTCGGCCATCGCGCGCCCGACCTGGTCTTGGGCCACCACGAGGCGAAAACTGTACCACGGCTCGAGCAGCAGGTCGCCGCCGGTCTGCTTCAGCTCCATCAGGCCCTGCCGCACCGCGCGCCACGTGGCCTCACGAAAATCGCCGCCCACGGTGTGGACATTGCTGCCGCGGCCGCCGACCAGCGTGATTTTGACGTCCGTGAGCGGTGCGCCGGTGAGCACGCCGATGTGCTGCTTGGCCTGAAGGCTGGTCAACACCAGGTGCTGCCAGTTTTTGCTCAGGGCTTCAACCGGCAAGTCACTGGCGTAAGTCACCCCGCTGCCGCGCGGCGCCGGCTGCAGCAGCAGGTGCACCTCGGCGTAGTGGCGCAGCGGCTCAAAGTGGCCGACGCCCTCCACCGCCTGGGTGATGGTCTCCTGGTACAAAATGCTGCCCGTGCCAAACGCGACGTGCAGGTCAAAGCGCTGGGCCAGCAGCTGAGTCAAGATCTCCAGCTGCACCTTGCCCATGATCGCCACGCGCAGCTCCTGCAGCCGCTCGTTCCACGTCACCTTCAAGGCGGGATCCTCGTCCTCCAGCCGGCGCAGCGCCGTCAAGCAGGCCCGGGGGTCTTCTTTCTGCGGGTCCAGCTGGTAGGTCATGACCGGCTGCATCACCGGGCGCTGGGCGTCAGGCTCACCGCCCAGCCCCATGCCGGGGTGCGTGTCCTTCAGGCCGGGGATCGCGCAGACCTGCCCCGCCACGACTTCTTGGACCACCGCGTATTTTTCCCCGTTGTAGAGGCGCAGCTGGTTGACCTTCTGCTCGCCGATCAAGAGCTGCTTGGGCTTGAGACTGCTCCCGGTCACGCGCAGCCAGGTCAGCCGCTCATCCTTATCGTCGTAGGAGATCTTGAACACCCGCGCGCCAAAAGTAGCGGCAGCCTGGCGCTCCTGCGTCCAGCGCGCCAGCCCGGCCAGCAAGTCATCAATGCCCTGCAGCTTCAGCCCCGCACCAAAATATACCGGCGTCACCTTGCGCGCGGCGATCAGCTGGCGAATCGTGCCGGCGCTCAGCTGCCCGGTCGCCGAAAGCTCGTCCAAGGCCGCATCGTCCTGCAGCGCGATGGCCTCGCGCTGGTCTGCGTTCAGGTCGGCAAAGGCAATGCAGCCGTCGCCGAACGCCCCTTGCAGCTGGTCCAGCACCTGGGCCTGGTCGGCGCCTGGGACGTCCATTTTATTCACAAAAATGAACGCCGGCACCTGGTAGCGGGCCAGCAGGCGCCACAGCGTGCGGGTGTAGCCCGGGATGCCATCGGTCGCCGACACCACCAGCACCGCGTAGTCGAGCACCGGCAGCACCTGCTCGGTCGCACTGGCGAAGTCCACGTGCCCCGGGGTGTCCAGTAAGGTCAGCTCAAGGTCTTGGTACAGGAGCTTGGCCTCGTGCGAGAAGATCGTGATCCCGCGCGCCTTTTCCAGGGCGTCTGAGTCCAAAAAAGCGTCCCCTGCGTCCACGCGGCCGAGCTGGCGCAGCGCGCCGGTCTTGTATAGTAGCGCCTCTGAGAGCGTCGTTTTCCCGGCATCAACGTGCGCGATGATGCCCGCCGTGATTTTCTTCATCAGATTGCCTCCAAAAGAACTGCTGGTTCTAGTTTAGCGCAAGTCAAGGCGTGAGGGCCATGCGCCAGCCAGGCGGGCCGGCTAATGCCGCGCCTGACCGGCGATGCGCGCCGCTTTGCCCACCCTGGTCGTCAGCCATCGGTGCAGCGTCTTGGCAACGGCCCGCTGCTGGGCGGCGTTGGTCACGGGACTGGTTCCATCCCCGGCCTGCTTCCCGTAGCTGCCAAACCCGGCGTGGTTGCCCGAGAGCGTGACGAACTGCGCCTGAGCGGGCAGGTTGGCCTTGGCCTTGCGGTAGGCGGACCAGTTCAGCACCCGGTCGTGGTCGGCAACCGCGGCAAGCACCGGCACTCCCCGCTTGGTCAGCCGCCCCTTTGTATCCGCGTAACTGGCCAGGAAAAAGACCCCGGCCAGCCGCTTGGTTCGGTGCGCCTTGGCGTAGCGCGCGGCCATCACGCCGCCCAGCGAATGGCCGCCGATGACCACGGGCCCCTTGGTGGCCCGCAGCACCTGGTCTGCCTTGTTGCCGCTGAGCACGGCCAAGTTCAGCGGAAACTGCACGATATAAACGGTGGTGCCGGCCTCAGCCAACTGCTTGGCCCAGATGCTGTAGCTGGCGGGGGCGACCAGGGCGCCGGGATAGAAGATCACGCTCGCGCCGGCGGGCCGCTTGGCCTTGAACGCCAGCCCGTAGTCGGTGCGCACGGCCGCCCGACTCGCCCGCACGGCCGCCGGGGTGGGCTGGTGCGTGTTGGCCTGGAGTGCGCCCCACCCGGCCGCCAGCAGCACCAGCAGTCCGACCAGCAAGCCGAGCCAAATTTTCGTTCTCCGTTTCACGTCTCGTGCCTCCCCGCGGCGGCCTTTGTTCAGCCCGCCGCACTTACGCTAATTATACCCGGTTTGCCCAGCGCTTTGACCCCGCGAAAAAACGCCGCCAACCACTTGCTTTTCGCCTAGGGGCCGGGTAAGATGTGATTGTACTTACAAATAGTAAGCAATAGGAGGCACAACAATGACAGCGACTAACTACGAATTCGGCCTGGACACGTTCGGCGACCTGGCCTTTCACGACGATGGCACCGCGCTGGACGGCGGCGAGACCCTGCGCCAGGTGATCAAGGAGGCCAAGTTGGCCGATGATCTGGGCATTTACCGCATCGCCCTTGGCGAACACCACCGGCCGGAGTTTGCAATCTCCAGCCCCGAGGTCGTCCTTGGGGCCATGGCGACGGTGACTAACCAGATCAAGCTGGGCACGGCGGTGACCGTGCTGTCCTCCGATGATCCGGTGCGGGTCTTTGAGCGTTTTTCCACCCTGCATGGCCTGAGCCACGGCCGCGAGGAGATCATGCTGGGTCGCGGGTCCTTCACCGAGTCCTTCCCGCTGTTTGGCTTCAACCTGGAGGACTACAACAGCCTGTTCGAGGAAAAAATCGCGATGTGGCAGAAGCTCCTGGAAGGCAAGCCGATGAACTGGACCGGCAAGTACACTCAGAAGCTGACCGACACCACGGTGTACCCGCGGCTGCCGCAGGGTGAGACCATTGCGACCTCGCTGGCCGTTGGCGGCTCCCCCGAGTCGATCATCCGCGCCGTGGCCTACGACATTCCGGTCGTTATTGCCATCATCGGCGGCGAACCGATCCGCTTCCGCCCTTACGTGGACCTGTACAAGAAGGCCGCCGCGCAGTTCAAAAAGCCAGAGCGCCCGCTCGGCATGCACGCCCACGGCATCATTTTGGACGATGAGGCCGAGGCCGTGGAAGTTGGCTTCAAGTACATCAAGGCGGAGATGGACCGCATCGGCATCGACCGCGGCTGGGCCCCCATGACCCGCGATCGCTTCGAGTTCGAGATCGACAAGGGCTCCTACTACGTCGGCACGCCGGAGCAGGTCGCTCAGAAAATTGCCCGCAACATGAAGGCGCTGGACATGAAGCGGTTCGACCTCGTGTACGGCACCGGCGGCCAGCTGCTTAGCCAGCGTGAGGCCACGATCCGCAACTTTGGCGAGCGCGTGATCCCGCGGGTCAAAGAACTGCTGGGAGGCGAGTAGAATGAGCGAACCTGTCATTGGCATTATCGGCGCCGGCAAGCTCGGCTCCACCCTGGCGCGCATCGGCACCAGCCGCGGCCTGCCCGTCATGATCTCCAGCACCCACCCGGTCCAAGACCTCAAGTGGGTCATCGACACCCTGGCACCGGGCGCCGTCAGCGCCACCGACCAGGACGTGATCGCAAAAGCCGACGTGATCATCCTGGCGATCCCCCTGAGCCGCTACCAGGATCTTGACCCGGCCGCGTTTGCCGGCAAGGTCGTCCTGGACGCCACCAACTACTGGAAGGAAGTCGACGGCACGCACAACACGATTTCCAGCTTCACGCATTCCAGCGCCGAGGTGATCCAGGACTGGCTGCCCGCCGCTAAAGTGGCCAAAGCCTTCAACCACATGGGCTACCACGACCTAGAGATCGAAGTCGACCGCCACCCGGACGTGCCGCGCGCCATGGCGTTTGCCACCGACCACGACGACATTCGGCCGCTCGTGGCGCAGGTGCTCACCGCCTTTGGGTTTGACCCCTTCGACCTCGGGCCGCTGCGGTTCGGCCTCCTGCTAGAGCCGGGCAGCCCGCTGTTTGGCGAGGCGATCCCGCGCACCGAGTTCGCGGCGAAGCTGGCAGCAATCTACGCCAGCCCGTTTGGCCAGCAGATCATCGCGGCGCGCGGTGGGGAAATCAAGTAAAGGTGCGGCGGGTTCGCGTATTTAGGGGGACAGCCAGCCTAGGTCAAGGCATTGCCGGCGTTTTTTGCCGGCGAGGACTTGACCGTAGCTGGATGCTCCCCCGTTGCGAACCCAAAGCCCGATTACAAGGTGTGCAGGGTTCGCGCACTTAGCGGGATGGATAGCCTAGCATAGGGTATTGTCGGCGTAGTTTGCCGACGAGGCCCTATGCGTAGCTAGCCACTCCCGCGTTGCGAACCCGGAACCCAGTTAGAAGGTGCGTAGAGGTCGCGCACTTAGGGGGACGGCTAGCCTAGCTCAAGGCATTGGCGGTGAACTTTGCCGCCGAGGCCTTGAGCGTAGCTAGCTGCTCCCCCGTTGCGACCTCGAAGCCCGATTACAAGGTGCGGCAAGTTCGCGCGCTTAGGCATCCTTATTTCCTAAGCTGCAGCCTCGCCAAGGCTCCTGGCTTTCTTTTCCAATCATGAGTTACGTACACTTAAGGGAGAACCCGACTTTGTAAAGGAGGCTCCCGTATGCCTTGGGATATGACTGACTACCCGCCATCGATGAAGTACCTGACACCACTGACGCGCAAGATGGCCATCGCGATCACCAACGCACTGCTTGCGGACGGTTACAAGGACGACCAGGCGATCCCCATTGCCACCAGCCATGCTAAGAAGTGGTACGAGAAAGCAAGCGTCTACGAACGGCGCCAATACGGCAAGACGCCCGCCCCAACCAAGCACGACCAGCACCACCCCGCCACCGCACGGGAGCGGCGCCTCCACACGGCAATCACCGAGGTGCGGCCGCACGAAGATGGCTGGGCCATCGCGGCCAAAGGAGCCAAGCGCGCCGCCGAGGTGTTTGAAAAAAAGGCCGATGCCGTCGCCCGGGCCAAAGAAATCGCCCGCAACAAGGACGCGAAAGTCGCCATCTACAAGCGCAGCGGCGACCTGCAGGAAACAATTAAACCACGTTAACGCACAGCTTCACCCTCATCAGCATCCTCACCGGTGCTGATTTTTTGTGCCTGGCGCACGTCCCCTGACAAAAAAGTGCCCGCCGCAGTATCGCGTGCAGGACACCGAATATTACCCGGGCAATCAGCTTAATCCGGGTATACCAAACACGGTTGTAGCGCAGGTAATGGGTATACCCATCCAGATATGTGCGCAATCGGGTTCCGGGCTCGCAACGGCAGAGCGCATTGCTACGCCTGGCACTTCACTCGCTTTGCGAGCAAAGCACCAG